>CAVWDC010000018.1:0-121513 GCA_963753665.1 uncultured Alphaproteobacteria bacterium | reverse complement strand
GGCACGCCGGTCATGCGACTCCCGCCTGCGACGGCGCCGTTCTGCGGGGCGCTGCCGGAGGTCTGCGCGGCAGGTGGCGGTCGAGCCAGTCCGCGATCGGGCGCAGCGCCGGCTCGCGCCCGACATCGCCTTCGAGCAGCCGCCAGACGCGCGGGATATGGGCGAGATAGGCGGGCTTGCCGTCGCGCCGCCACAGCCGCGTGAAGATGCCGATGATCTTGCAGTTGCGCTGCGCGGCCAGGATCGCGGCGGAGCGCGCGAAGGCGGCGCGGTCGAGTTCGGGAAAGGCGGCGAGATAGCGCTCGGTCATCGCGGCGCGCAGAGCTTCCGGCACGTCGCGGCGGGCATCCTCGAGCAGCGAGACGAGGTCGTAGCTCGCCGGCCCGCACACGGCGTCCTGGAAATCGAGCAGCCCGCAGGCGCGCACCCCCGGTCTGCCGGGCAGCAGCATCAGATTGTCGACATGATAGTCGCGCAGCACCAGCGTCGGCTTCGGGCAGTTCGGCGAGCGGCAGGATCTGCCGCCAGCGCGCGAGATATTCGTCGCGCGCCGCGTCCGGCAGCGCCGCGCCGAGCACGCTCGGCGCGTACCAGTCCGCCAGCAGCGCGGCCTCGTCGAGCAGACGCGCCTCGTCGTAGGGCGGCAGCGCCGGCCGGCCCCGCTCGGCGACGGCGCGGTGCAGCGCCGCCAGCGTGTCGATCGCGAGCGCATAAAGCGCGGCTTCGTCGGCGCCGCGCGCCAGCAGGCGCGTATAGACGTCGTCGCCGAAATCCTCGATCAGCAGAAACCCGCGCTGCGCGGTCTTCGGCGTAGATCTCCGGCGCGCTGAGCCCGAGATCGCGCAGCATCTCGGCGACGGCGATGTACGGCCCGACATCCTCCATCGGCGGCGGCGCGTCCATCAGCACGGCCCGCCTTCCGGCGGCGGTCAGCCGGTAGTAGCGCCGGAACGACGCGTCGCCGGCGAGCATGACCGGCGCGACGCCGGCCCAGCCCGCGGCCGCGAGAAACCCGTCCAGCGCCGCTCTGCCGCAGCCTCGGCCGTGTCGCCGCATCCGCCGCCACGCCCATTTCTCAGCGCTCCATCGCGAGGCCGGCGAGCCGTTCGGCCCAGTCGCCGCCGGGGTCGAGCGCGGCGCGGCGGGCGTTCGGCGAGGCCGCAATCGGACAGCGTTATCCGAAGCCGCCGGGCCGGCAGCAGCGTCCCGAGCCGCTCCGGCCATTCGATCAGCGAAATGCCGTCGCGGAACGCGTCCTCGATGCCGAGTTCCCAGGCCTCGTCGGGGTCGCGCAGCCGGTAAGCGTCGAAATGCCAGATCGGGACGTCGCCGACCTCGTAGACCTGGACCAGCGTGAAGGTTGGGCTCGGCACCGCCTCGGCATCGCCGCGGGCCCGGATGAAGGCGCGCGCGAACGTTGTTTTGCCGGCCCCGAGTTCGCCGCTCGAGCGCGATCACGTCGCCGGGCCGAGCGAGCGCGGCGATGCGCGCCGCGAGCGCCGCGGTGGCTTCTTCGTCGGGCAGCTCGGTAACGATCATCGCGCAGGCGTTGTATATCCCTGAAGCGAGAGCCCGCAACATCTGCTTGCGCGCGGCGCGGCGCGGGCGCGCGGAGCGCATGACAGGGGGCGACATGCGCAACGATGCCGAGAGCTGCGACGTCGCGATCATCGGCGCCGGACCGGTCGGGCTTTTCGCGGTCTTCGAGTGCGGCATGCTCGACATGGGCTGCCATGTCTTCGACGCGCTGCCCGCGCCCGGCGGACAATGCGCCGCGCTCTATCCGGAAAAGCCGATCTACGACATTCCGGGCTACCCGCGAATCGACGCCGCCGAGCTGATCGATCGGCTGATGGAGCAGGCCGCGCCGTTTGCGCCGGCATTCCATCTCGGCGCATGCCGTGTCGGGCCTCGCCGCGGCCGGCGATGGCGGGTTCGCGGTCGAGACCGCCGCCGGGACGCGGGTTGCCGCCCGCGCCGTCGTCATCGCGGCCGGGGCCGGCGCGTTCGGCCCGAACCGGCCGCCGCTCGCCGGCATCGCCGAGTTCGAGGAGAAGAGCGTGTTCTATCTGGTGCGGCGGCGCGAGGAGTTTCGCGGCAAGCGGGTCGTCATCGCCGGCGGCGGCGATTCGGCGGTCGATTGGGCGCTGTCGCTGGCCGAGATCGCCGAGCGGGTCCTCGTCGTGCATCGCCGGCCCGAAGTTCCGCGCCGCGCCGCAATCGGCCGCGCGGCTGCAGCGCCTCGCCGACGAGGGCCGGATCGATCTGGTCATCCCCTACCAGCTGCACGCGCTCGAAGGCTCCGGCGGGCAGCTCTCGGCGGTGATCGTCGCCGACCTGGCCGGCAACACGCGCCGTCTCGACGCCGACTGCCTGCTGCCGTTCTTCGGCCTCGCGACCGATCTCGGCCCGCTCGCCGGCGTGGGGGCTCGACATCGAGCACCACCATATCCGCGTCGATCCGGCGACCTGCGCGACCTCGCGGCCCGGGCATCTTCGCGATCGGCGACATCGCGACTTATCCGGGCAAGCTCAAGCTGATCCTGTCGGGTTTCGCCGAGGCCGCGCTCGCGGCGCACGCGATCCATCCGCTGGTGCATCCGGGCCAGGCGCTGCATTTCGAGTACTCGACGACAAAGGGCGTGCCGAGCCGCTGAATCGCGCTAAAACCGGTCCGTGGCGGCGCGCATGTATTGCGGCGCTTCGTATCCGGAGAGCATGAATGGAACACGATCTGGCGTATTTCCGGCTGAAGGAGGAAATCGAGGATTTCCTCTACGAGGAAGCCGATCTGCTGGACCAGCGCCGGTTCGGCGAGTGGCTCGACCGGCTTGCCGAGGATCTGCACTATTTCATGCCGATGCGGCGCAACGTGGCGTTCGGGACCCACGCCGAGCAAGAGAACACCCGCGCCGGTCACGACATCAGCTGGTTCGACGAGGACAAGTGGACGCTGTCGAAGCGCGTCGATCAGATCATGACCGGCATCCACTGGGCCGAGGAGCCGCTGTCGCGGGTCTGCCATTTCGTGACCAATATCCGGCTTGCCGCCGCCCGGCCCGACGGTCGCGACGGCGAGCGAGGTCGAGGTCGGCAGCCGCTTCATCGTCTACCAGAACCGGGTCGAGACCGAGACCTACCTGTTCGCCGGCCGCCGCAACGACCTGCTGCGCCGCGACAATGGAAGCTGGCTGCTTGCCCGGCGCGAGATCCTGCTCGACCAGAACGTGCTCCTGGCGAAGAACCTGACTGTGTTCTTCTAGAGACGATGGGGACGCGGGCCGGGCGTCCTCAGGCGTCCAGCACCTGCCTGATCTTAGCGCCAGCTCCGAATATCGGAACGGCTTGAACACGACCTCGACCCCGCGATCGAGCCGGCCGCCATGCACGATGGCGTCGCGCGCGTAGCCGGTCGTGAACAGCACCTTCAAGCGCGGGTGACGCTGCCTTGCCTCGTCGGCGAGCTGGCGCCCGTTGCGCCCGCCGGGCAGACCGACATCGGTGAACAGCAAATCCACCTCCGGATGGGCGTCGAGCACCTTGAGCGCGGCGGCGCCGTCGGCGGCGGCCAGAACCCGATAGCCGAGTTCACCGACCATGCCCTCGGTATAGGCGCGCACGTCGGGATCGTCCTCGACGACCAGCACGGTTTCCTCGATCCGCCCTCGCGGCGGCGGCGGAGCGGCGCCTCGCCCGGGTTTCACGCGGCTCCAGGCGGCGCGGCAGGTACAGCCTCACGGTCGTGCCCTCGCCAATGCCAGTACGGATCCTGACGTGCCCGCCCGATTGCTTGATGAACCCATAGACCTGCGATAGGCCCAAGCCCGGTGCCCTGACCGATATCCTTGGTCGTGAAAAACGGCTCGAACGCCTTTGCCAGAACCTCCTCCGACATGCCGCAGCCGGTATCGCCGACGGAAATGCAGACATATTGGCCTGGCTGCAAATCCTCCTGGTCGCGGCCTCGGCCGGGTCGATCTCGCAATTTTCCGTCTCGATCGTCAGCTTGCCGCCCGACGGCATCGCGTCGCGAGCATTGACGGCAAGGTTTATCAACGCGTTTTCGAGCTGGCTGGCGTCGACGAAGGCCGGCCACAGCTCTTCGGCGAGGCACCGTCTCGACCGTTGACGCCCTCGCCGAGCGTGCTGCGAAGCAGATCGGACATTCCCGCCACCAGCTCATTCACGTCGATGACACTTGGCGCCAGCGGCTGGCGCCGCGAGAAGGCGAGCAGGCGATTGGTCAGCGCGGCGGCGCGGAGGCGCCGCGCGATGCCGCCGCGACATGGCGCTGCAGCGGCCGTCTCGGGCGGCAGGCGATGCTCGAGGTTTTCCAGGTTGCCGAGGATGATCGTCAGCAGGTTGTTGAAATCGTGCGCGACGCCGCCGGTCAGCTGGCCGATCGCCTCCATCTTCTGCGATTGGCGCAACGCCTCCTCGATGTGTCTGCCGGCTCGCCATTTCGTCGGCGACGCGCTGTTCGAGGTTTTCGTTCATCGCCCGCAGCTTGCTCTCGGCGGCTCGGAGCGCCCGTTCCGTCCGGTATCGCTCGGTGATGTCGCTAAACGCGATCAGGACGCTCTGCACCCGCCCGTTTTCGATCAGCGGGGCGGCGTTGACCGACAGCATGACGCTGCGGTTGTCGGCCGGGGTGAATATTTCGAGTTCGGTTCCGATCACCAGCTCGCCGGCAGAGGCTCGAGCGCCAGGCAATTGCGTTGGCGGACAGCGTTTCTCCGTCCGGGCTTTTCAGCACCCATGGCATGTCCTGGTACCGCCGCCCTTCGAGTTCGGCCGCGCCCGACCGCAATATCTGCTCCGCCGTCGTGTTGACATAGAGGAACTCGCCGCGCCGGTTTATCTCGACGATGCCGACCGGCGAGGTATCCAGGACGCGTTCCAGCCGGGCCCGGCTGCTGCGCAACTCGGCTTCCGCCTGCTGCCGCTCCGCCTCGCGCTGGCGCAGTTCGGTCGAGGCTTGCTCGAGCGCGCCGGACACGTTCGACACCTCGGCGATTGCCGACGCGGTCGGCTGCACGGTTTCGCCGCGTCCGAGACGCTCGGCCTGCACCGCGAGGGCGCGGAGCGGCGCGGCCAGCTTCTGCGCGAAAAATCCGGCAAGCAGCGCCGAGGCGATGAGCGCGGTGGCGCCCATGCCGAGCAGCCACGCGATCGAGCGATAGAGAGGCTGCTCGATCACCGCGACCGGCACGCCGACCGCTATCCGCCAGTCCGCGATCGCCGATCGCGCATAGGCCCCAAGCACCGGCAGCCCTTCCGCCGTGCTGCCGATCCACAAGCCTCGCAATCCGGTAGCGTT
The DNA here is from genome assembly GCA_963753665.1 of uncultured Alphaproteobacteria bacterium. Taxonomy (GTDB): domain Bacteria; phylum Pseudomonadota; class Alphaproteobacteria; order ATCC43930; family CGMCC-115725; genus DATARH01. Next base: position 116,193 of record CAVWDC010000018.1, on the reverse strand, counting down.
CTGCCGAAGGTCCGGGGTCGCGAGCTTGCCGACGAATTCCTCCTGCTTGCGGGTTCGGGCGATGATCCGGTCCGCGCCATCGACGATCGCCGCCGAGCCAATCCTGCGGCAGCTCGATTTGGCCCAGCACTGCGGCGAGGCGCGCCGGGTCGATCTGCGCACTGACCAGGCCGACGACGTTGCCGTCGCGAATTACCGGCACGGTGACGCTGACGACCGGCCGCTGTGCGGCGGGCCGGTAAACAGGTCCGACACGACCGGCTGCCTGGTCGCGATCGCCTCTCGGTCGCCCTCGGACAGCGAGACCGGAAGCGGGCCGGACAAACCGATCTGCGTGTTGACGAGTTCCTGTCCCGACGCGTTCTTTACGAAGATATCGGAACCCAGAATGCGCTTCATCTCCACGGCGTGACGATATAGCCCGTCGATGTCGCCCCGGTCGAAAGCCGGCGAAGACGCAAGCACCTGCAACGCGGAGACGAAGCTCAGAAGTTGCCGGTCGACTCTTGCGGCCAGCGTATCGGCGAAGCGGACAGCTTCTCGCTGAAGCTCCTGGCGCTGGGTCTGCGCCACCTGCCACAGCAGCACCCCGGCAAAGACGAGCACCGGAAGGAGAACGGCCGCGACGAGAGCCGTCAGATGCCGTCGGGTCGACCACCGCACCCGCGCCAGGCGCGCGATAGCGCCCGATCCCTTCGCGGCGTGTCGGCCTCGGCTGGAGGCCGAACGTGTTGCGGGATGGGGCTGCAGGTTCGGCGGCTTCAGGTGGCTGCCGCATCGCTGGTTCGCTCGGACCGGTATCGCGTGTTGTGAGCCAGGCGGCAGTTCCCGGGCAATACCGAGTTAAGTCAAGAACAACGCCGACCGGCAGTGGCGCGCCACATGGTCGCACCAAGTAACCGCAAATTCGATCTCCGCCTGATTGCCGGCCCGGCATCGTCGCGAACGGCCGCACGGGCTCGGGCCGATTTTGATTTCCGCCGTCCGGCGGGTGCGCCATGGCGGCGGCTCTGGGCAGCGTCGTCGAGCAGCGCGCGCTGTGATGCCGACGGACTCTCTTGCGGGGATGCGAGGGGGGCCGCTATCTGGCGCTTATGGCTGGCGGTCTGACGGTCCTTGGCATCGAGACAAGCTGCGACGAAACCGCGGTCGCGATCGTCTGCGACACGCCGCGTCCGGCGATCCGGGCAAATCTGATCCATTCGCAAATCGCCGAGCATGCGCCCTATGGCGGCGTGGTGCCCGAGATCGCGGCGCGGGCGCATCTTGTCCATCATCGAAGGCTTGGTGCGACGGGCGATGGCGGAAGCGGAAATCGGTTTCGACGGCCTCGACGGGATCGCCGCCGCGTCGGGCCCCGGTCTGATCGGCGGGCTGATCGTCGGCGCGATGGCGGCGAAGGGCCTGGCATGGGCCGCGAGGAAGCCGTTTGTCGCGGTCAATCATCTCGAAGCGCATGCGCTGGCGGCGCGGCTAGCGCCGGGCGTCGAATTTCCGTACCTGCTGCTGCTGGTCTCCGGGGGGCACACGCAGCTTCTCGCCTGCGTCGGAGTGGGACGCTACCGCCAGCTCGGCACCAGCCGGGACGACGCGGCCGGCGAAGCCTTCGACAAGACCGCGAAGCTGCTGGGCCTCGGCTATCCGGGAGGCCCGGCGATCGAGCTTGCGGCGCGCGACGGCGACCCGCGACGGTTCGCGCTGCCGCGTCCGCTCAAGGGCCGCGAGGGCTGCGAGTTCTCGTTTTCCGGGCTGAAGACCGCGGTGCGGCACATCGTAGCCGACATGGACGCGCGCGCCGGCCCGATCGGCCCGCAGGATGTCTGCGATCTTGCCGCTTCGGTCGAGGCGGCGATCTGCGACACGCTCGCCGACCGCACCGCCAACGCGATCGCCTGGTTCCGCCGCGAGTATCCGCGAGGGCAAGCGCTGGTCGCGGCCGGCGGGGTCGCCGCCAATACGGCGTTGCGCCGCCGGTTGGACGAACTGGCCGCTGCGGCGGGGCTCGATTTCGTGGCGCCGCCGCCGGCGTTGTGCACCGACAACGGCGCGATGGTGGCTTGGGCCGGGCTCGAACGGCTGCGCCTCGGTCTCGGCGACGGACTCGACGCGCCGGTGCGCCCGCGCTGGCCGCTCGATGCAGGGCTGGGCGAGTGACGGACGCCATGACCCTCTCCGCCCCTCAGGGGGAGAGAGGGAGGGGCCCATCGCGCAAGCGAAGGGAGGGTGAGGTGGGTCGGGCCGGGCCGGGTTTGGGGCTCGTTCCCTCACCCCGGCCCTCTCCCCCGATGTGGCGAGGGAGCGATTCGGAGGCAAGGCAACGCATGGGCGACCCGATCAACATCCGTACCCTCGCTCCGGGCACCCGCATCATGCTGGCCGACGGCGCCGTCGCCGAGATCGTCTCGAACCCGGCGGACGGCGTGTGGCTGTTCGCCCGCTATCTCGAATCTCCCCGCGATCCGGCCCTCGTTGGCCAGGAGGAAATGGTCTTCGCGCAGGACGTGGTCGAGGTTAGGCCGCCCGGTTAATGGCTTAGCGGACCCCGGTTAATGGCTTAGCGGATAGAGTGGCGGCTAGGCGTCGGGTGCGGCCGTATCATAGCGGATCTCGACGATTTCGATCGGTTCGATCCCCGAGGGGGTGCGCAGCTCGACGATTTCGCCCTCGTGCGCCTTCAGGAGGGCGCGGGCGATCGGGGAAATCCAGCTGACCAGGCCGCGGTCGGGATCGACCTCGTCGATGCCGACGATCGTCACCGTCCGCTCGGCGCCGTCGCTTCCGGCGTAGGTCACCGTCGCGCCGAAAAACACCTGGTCGCGTCGTGTCTGACGGGCGGGATCGACGATTTCGGCGCTCTCCAGCCGCTTTGTCAAAAAGCGGATGCGCCGGTCGATCTCGCGCAATCTCTTCTTGCCGTAAAGATAATCGCCGTTTTCCGAGCGATCGCCGTTGCCGGCGGCCCACGACACGATCTCGACCGTTTTGGGTCGCTCTTCACCGAGAAGGCGGCGCAGCTCGTCCCGCAGGCGCTGGCAGCCGGCCGGCGTCATGTAATTCTTAACGCCATTCGGTATCGAAGGTGTGTCATCGGGCGGGTCGGCAGCGTCGCCGTCGCTTTCCTTGACGAAGGCCTTGCTCATCAGACGACCCCTTCCGCATGCAGCGCGGCGATCTCATCCGGGGAATAGCCCAGCGCGCCAAGGATTTGGTCGGTGTGCTCGCCGAGCAGCGGCGCCGGGCGGCGATAGGTGCCGGGGGTCTCGGATAGTTCGATCGGGGTCGGCGCGAGCGGCACGGTCTGGTCGAGACCCGGATAGTCGCGCTCCTCGATGAGGTGCGCGGCGCGGATATGGGCGTCGTCGAGCGCCTGCTGCGGCGAATAGACCTGCCCGGCGACGATGCTGGAATTTTCGAGTGCGGCGAGCGCCTCCTCGCAGGTCCGTTCGGCGCACCATGCCGCCATCCGGGCCGAGACGATCTCGCCGTGATCGGCGCGGGCCTGGTCGTCGGCGAAGCGCGGGTCGGCGAGCCAATGCTCCTCGCCGATCATGCGGCACCAGCGCCGGAACATCGGCTGGCCGATCACCGTCGTAACGATCCACCCGTCCTTGGTGCGGAAATAATCCGCCGGCGCCGAGTTGAAGCCGCGGTTAACGGTCGCGACCCGGTTCGCCTGCGTCAGCGCCTGCTCGATTAGCAATGAATTGGCGAAAGCGACAGCGGTGCGCAGCAGCGCCCCCTCGACCTTCTGGCCGCTGCCGGTCTTGCCGCGTTCGTAAAGCGCCGCCAACGTACCGAAGGCCGACAGACAGGCGGTGCCGAAATCGACCCACGGCACCTTGAGCGCGATCGGCTGCTCCGGCATACCCGAGAGGTAGACGGCGCCGCTCATCGCCTGGCCGATGCCGTCAAACCCGTGCTTGTGGCTCAAGGGGCCTCCGGCGCCGAATCCGGTCACGGTGGTCAGGATGATCTCGGGCTTGTTACGGCGCAGGCTGTCGAGGTCGAGTTCGAGCGAACGCAGCACCGCGGGCGGCAGGTTGGCGACCACGATATCGGCAGTGGCGACGAGTTTTCGGACGATCTCGCGGCCCTTCGGCGCGACCGGGTCCAAGGTCATGCCGAGCTTATTGCGGTTCATCGCAAGGAACATCGCGCCGCCACCGTCAGAACCGGCCCCGACCGGGATGAACGAGCGGTCCTCGCCGCCGCCGATGCGCTCGATGCGGATCACCTCGGCGCCGAGATCGCCCAATAGCGCGGCGCAGAACGGCCCGGCGATATAGCGGCCGAAATCAAGAACGCGGATACCGTCGAGTACTCCGGCCACGCTGCCTCCCTTGCCTTGAAAACCCACGATGTTGCGTCCCCAGCGTGATCGCAAAATAAAAGGGGGCCGGATTGCGTTGTCCAGGAACGGCCCGATGGTAGTGCCGTTCGGGAGAAAGACGGGTGCGGTAAAACGCTACGCCCCGGTTTAAGGTTGGGCCGATTGGACGACCTGCGGGAAGATTATTCGGGACTGAGCAGCGACCGGAAGGGCGGCGCGGCGCGACGCGACGTGATCGCGATCGGCGGCTCGGCGGGGTCGCTCGATGCGATGCTGGCGGCGGTCGCCGGCCTGCCACCCGATTTCAGCGGCAGCGTATTTGTCGTGTCGCATGTCGGCTCGCATCGCAGCTATCTGCCGGAGGTGCTGTCGCGCGCGGGACCGCTGCCCGCGAGGCACGCCGAGGACGGCGAGCCGATCCGCCCCGGGATCATCTATATCGCGCCGCCCGACCGGCACATGCTGGTGTCGCGGGATGTGATCCGGCTGTCGCGCGGTCCCCGTCAACACTATACGCGGCCGGCAATCGACCCGCTGTTCCTGTCGCTGTCGCGTGCATTCGGGCCACGCGTCGTCGGCGTCGTGCTGAGCGGTACCGGCAGCGACGGCGCGAGAGGATTGCGGGAGATCCGGCGGGCCGGCGGGGTGGCGATTATCCAGGAGCCGGGCGCCGCGCTTTATCCGGAGATGCCGCGCAACGCCATCGCTTCGGTGCTGGCCGATGGTGTCGCGGGGCACGTCGTCGGCAAAGAGGAACTGACGGGCCTCTTGCTGCGCCTGTCGTCGCAGATGGTGCCCATTTCGGAAGCCGCGACAGCCGGGAAAGCGAGCACGATCATGGGGCAATTTGAACGGCCGGTCGCGCTGACCTGCCCCGAATGCGGCGGTGCGCTGCGCCGGACCGGCGGTCTACCGCCGGAATTCCGCTGCCATACGGGACACCGGTTCGGCGCGACCGAGATCGCCGACGGGCAAGGCTCGGCGCTCGAAGAGGCGCTCGTCGTCGCGGTGCGGATGCTCAACGAGCGGGCCGAGCTGTGCCGGCAGATGAAGGAGAGCGCGCGTACCGCCGGGCGCGACCTGGGAGTCAGGCATTGGGAGCGGCTGGAAGGCGAAGCCGACGAGCAGCTCGCCGTCCTGGCGCGTTTCCTGGAGAGCCGGCCGCCGCCGGCCGAGCCTGAACCGGGTGGCGAGCCGACTGTACTGGATCTAGCCTGATATTCCCTGATGTTCAGGGAGAAATCGGGCTCGGCGCGTCACAATCGCCGTAATCCATTGCGCGGCTTGAGTTTTGTAGCGAACCGCGCGATCGCGAGCAGGGATTTTCCGGAACCGGATCAGGGACGCCATTCGGGTTGTCAGGGATTTAAGAGGGCATTGCTATTGCACGATAATTCGGCAAATCGCAATTACGATGTGGTGACAAGCGGGCAGCAGCGCTACCCTGGCGGGTCTGAGGCTGTTGCGCGCAGCGACGCGGTGCCGCAACGTGTGGAATTGACGCGTCGGGCGGATGCGGAGGAGCGGCGGTTGCCCGGAAATCAGGTTTTTGGTTGTGGGCATCGGCGCCTCGGCCGGCGGGGTTGACGCGTTGCAGGCCTTCTTTGGGGCGATGCCGGCCGATCCGGGAATGGCGTTCATCGTCGTGACGCATATCGCGGCGGGACAGGAGAGCGCGCTGCCGCACATCCTCGCGCGCTTAACAACACTGCCGATCGAGCCAATCGAAGACGGCGCGTCGATCGAGGCAAATCACGCCTATGTGCTGGCCTCCGACGCGATCGCGACACTGGACCGGGGCCGACTTCGGCTCACGCCGCAGCCCGCCGGAGGGCGCGAGCACAACAGGATCGATGTGTTTTTCGCCTCGCTCGCCGAAGACCGCGGAGAAGACGCGGTCGGGGTGATCCTGTCCGGCGTCGGGCGTGACGGCACGCTCGGAGCCAAGGCGATAAAGGAGGGCGGCGGGTTCACAATCGCGCAGATCGGCGATCACACGGCCCCGCAGTATCCGCAAATGGCAGCGCATGCGATCGCCTCCGGCGCGATCGACCTGCGGCTTCCCGCCGAGGACATGGCCGGCAGGCTGATCGAATACGCCCGCGGTCTCGGCAAGCTCGACCCTGACAGACAGCGGCGCGGCCAACGCGCCCGGCTTATCGACGGACGCCGCGCGATCTGCACAATCCTGCACGATCAGACCGGGCACGATTTCAGCGGGTACAAGGAGCGTACGTTTCTGCGCCGGATCGAGCGCCGTATGCAGGTGCTCGATGTCGACGATTTGGACGCCTACGCCGAGCTGCTGCGCACCGACCGACAGGAGGTCGCGCTTCTCTTCCAGGACCTCCTGATCGGCGTCACCGCGTTCTTCCGCGATAGCGATTCGTTCAACGCGCTGGCGGAGACGGTTATTCCCGGGTTGTTCGAGGGCAGGGGGCCGAAGGACACGGTGCGCGTTTGGGTGCCGGGCTGTTCGACCGGCGAGGAGGCGTATTCGGTCGCGATCCTGCTGCTCGAACACCTCGCGACGCTGACGGCGCGCCCGAAGGCGGTCGTCTTCGCTACCGACATCGACGAGCCGGCGATCGCGATCGCGCGTCTCGCGCATTATCCGGCGGCGATGCTGCACGATGTCAGCCCGGAGCGGATCGACCGCTATTTCACCGGCGACGGCATCAGCTACACGGTGACCAAGCAGGTGCGCGATCTGTGTATCCTTTCCTCGCACAGCGTTATCCGCGACCCGCCGTTTTCGCGCATCGATCTGATCTCATGCCGCAACCTGCTGATCTATCTCGACAAGGATCTGCAGAACCAGATCGTGCCGGTATTCCACTACGCGTTGCGGCCCGGCGGGTTTCTGTTTCTCGGTTCTTCGGAGACGCTGAGCCAGCACGCCGACCTGTTCACGCCGGCCGACAAGAAGACCCGAATCTTCCGGCGTCGCGATCTGCCGGGCGTCCATCCGAGGCTGCCGCCGCTGGCGCTGTCAACCCGGCGGCCAACGCTTGTCGAGTACAAAACCGCTCTCCCGAGCTATAGCGGGTCGCCGCTGCGGCACATCATCGAAAGCCGGATCATCGAGCAGTTCGCGCCGGCGCATGTCGTCGTGACGCGCGACGGCGAGATCGTCCATTTCTCGACGCGAACCGGCAAATATCTCGAGAACGCGCCCGGCGTGCCGACGCGCAACATTGTCGCGATGGCGCGGCGCGGGTTGCGGGTCGAGCTGCGGACCGCGCTGACCGAGGCGGTCGAGGAGCACCGCCGCGTCGTGCGCCACGGATTGCATGTCGAGATCGACGATAGCGTCCAGTTTCTCGACCTAACGATCGAGACGCTGGCCGATCACGACACCGAGCCGCTGTTCCTGGTCGTGTTTGCGGATTTCGGAGCGCTGCTCACTGCCGAGCGGCGCCTGCCCGTGGTGGTCGACGAGCAGACGGCCGCGAAAGAGAACCTTGAACGCGAGCTGCGCGAAGCCCGCGATCGGCTGCAATCGCTTGTCGAGGAATACGAGACCGCGCTCGAGGAACTGAAATCGGCGAACGAGGAGCTGGTCTCGATCAACGAGGAGCTGCAATCGACAAACGAGGAACTCGAAACCTCGCGCGAGGAGGCGCAATCGGTCGACGAGGAACTGCAGACGGTCAACAACGAATTGGAGCGCAAGGTCGAGGAACTCGACCAGGCCAACGACAATCTGCGCAATTTGTTCGATGTTACCGAGATCGCGACGGTTATCCTCGATCGCGACCTGCTGGTCCGCAGCTTTACGCCGGCGACCAGGCGCATCTTCAAGCTGATGGACGTCGATCGCGGCCGCCCGCTGACTGACATTGTCAGCGGCATCGTCGATCTCGATCTGCGGCAGGAGATCGAACCGGTGCTGGCTACCGGCGCAGAGCCGAGAGCGCCGCGTCGCGACGCGCGACGGCAAGGCGCATTACCTGATGCGCATCGTGCCGTACCGCACCGCCGAGCGGCCGGTCGACGGCGTGCTCGTCAGTTTCACCGATGTGACCCGTATCGCCGAGGCCGAAGCGCTATCAGGAGGAGCTGCGGCAGCGGATCGACGCGATGCTGCGGACCGTGCTCGACATCGCCGAACGCAGCGTGGCTAGACGAGTCGGGTGCCGTTCCGTTGCGAGATCGCCTGCGGGCACTGTCCGACGCGTGCCGGTTGGTGTCGGACGCGGACTGGAAAGCCGTGCCGCTGGCCGAGCTGGCGAGGCTGGAAGCTGGCCGATCTCGGTATCGGGCAGGAGGCGCGGGTCGCAGCGGACGGGCCGCCGGTGCTGCTGCGGGCGCACGCCGCGATCAGTCTCGCGATGGCGCTGCACGAACTGGCGGCGAAGGCGGCGGCGGAAGGTGCCCTGTCGGTGCCGCAAGGCCGGGTGCGATCTCGACTGGGCGATCGAACCGGCCGAAGGGGTTGCCGCGGGAGCTGACGGGGGGCTGCCGAGGGGGCTGACCGCCGGCTGGTGATCCGCTGGCGCGAATTCGGAGGACCGGAGGCGAAAGCACCGGACGGCGCCGATTACGGCCGGGGGTTGATCGAAATCGGGCTCACGGAGCAGATCGGGACGGTTGGTTCGAGTAAGCTTTGGCAAACAGGGGGTGCGCGCGGAAATCGCGCTGTTGCTGGCGGGCGGGCAGGCAGGTGGTACTGCCTGGGGATGAAAATCAGTCGGGAACGATCGCCACCTCGCCCGGGTGATGCTTCGGGTTACAGCTTCATCCCTCGAGCGAGGCGGGGGCGGTCGCCGAGGAGGCCCATCGCCTGCTGCATCAGAATTCGCCTCAGCGGCGGCATCGGTTGACGACCGCGAGACCGACATCGCGGGCCAGGCGCAGCGGCGCGATCGTGTTCGAGAACAGGCGATTGAGGCCGTCGGTGACGGCGGCGAGCAGCAGCGCGTCGGCGCGGCGCCAGCGCTGATAGCGCTCCAGCAGTTCCTCGTCGCCGATGTCGAGCCCGAGGCGGCGGCGGTCGACGATCAGCTCGGCCAGCGCGGCGACATCGCGGATGCCGATATTGAGACCCTGGCCGGCGATCGGGTGGATCACATGCGCCGCCTCGCCGACGAGCGCCAGCCGCCGCGCGACATAGCACTCGGCCTGCATCAGCGACAGCTTATAGCTCCAGCGCGGCCCGACGGGTTCGATGTCGCCGAGAAAGCCGCCGAAACGGGCACGCAATTCGGCGGCGAAATCGGCTTCCGGCAGCGCCAACAGCCGCGGCGCGAGATCGGCGTGCTCGGTCCACACGATCGACGAGCGGCCGCGCGGGGGGTGGCCCGGGGCATGGCCCGGGCGGGGCGGTTCGTCGGTCATCGGCAGGATTGCGAACGGGCCGGAAGGCAGGAAATGCTCGACGGCGATGCCGGCATGCGGCCGCTCGTGGGCCACGGTCGTGACGATGCCGATCTGGCGATAGCGCCACTCGAGCGGCGCGGATCCCGGCGGAGCGGCGCAGCGGCGATTCCTCGCCGTCGGCCGCTGCGACCAGCCGGGCGCGCAGGCGCGTGCCGTCGTCGAGCGCGATTTCGACGCCGGTTTCGGTCGCGCGCCTACCGGTGACGCGGCGCCCGTCGATCAGGGTAAGGCTCGGCAACGCGCGCGCCCGGTCGAAGAGGACGCGGCGCAGGACCCGGTTCTCGACGATGTAGCCGAGCGGCATCGCCCATTTTCCGCCATGTTGCGGGACCAGCTCGCGGCAATCGTAATGCAGAAACAGCGGCGACTCGTCGTCGGCGATGCGGATCTCGCGGATCGGCTCGGCGGCGGCGGCGATATCGGGCCACAGCCCGAGCCCGTCGAGCACCAGCCGCGAGCCGTAGGCGATCGCCGAGGTGCGCCCGTCGAAGACGCGGTCGAGCATCGCCGCGGGGTCTTGCGGATCGACGACCGCGACCGAGAGGCCCGCGCCGGCGCAGGCAACGGCGAGCAGCATCCCGTTCAACCCGGCCCCGGCGATCACCAGTTCGGCATCATCGGCCATGAAAATACGATGGGCGCGGCGGGGTGCAGTGTCCAGGGCAAGGTGAGGCGAGTCAGGCGCTTTGCCAAATGACGGCAGCATGATGGCCGGGTGCCGTCACGGGCGGTGAAAGACCGCGAGCCATACGGTCGGCAGAGCGGGATCGGTCCATTCGACCCGGTGCCGCCGGCGCGGCGCGATATGCACATGATCGCCGGGGCCGAGCAGCCGGTCCTCGGGCTCGTCGGCGAACCGCAGCCGTGCCGCGCCCGCCAGCAGCAGCACCCATTCCGCCTGATCCTGATCGTACCAGAAGCCGGGCGGGCTCGCCTGGCCGAACGAGACGATGCGCTCGACCCGCATTCCCGGCGCGGTGAGCAGCGTTTCGGTGACTTCGCCGCCGCGCGCATCCGGCAGATCGCGCAGCAGATTTGCGGTCGCTGTCATCGCCCGCCCATCATAGCGACGCAGCGGCGAGCACCCCGGCGACGGCACGCCGCCATCCGGCATAGCGCTCCTCGCGCTCTTCGGCGTCCATCGCCGGCGCGAATTGCTCCGCCGCTGACCAGCGCGCCATCATTTCATCCGGCGCCGGGCACAACCCGCGCGACAGGCCGGCGACATAAGCGGCTCCCCATGCGGTCGTTTCCAGCGAATGCGGCCGCTCGACCGACAGCCGGCAGGATGTCGGCGATGAACTGCATCGCCCAGTCGCTGGCGGCAAGCCCGCCATCTACGCGCAACGCCTCGATCGCCAGGCCGCAATCGGCGCTCATCGCCGCGATCAGGTCGCGCGTCTGGAACCCGACCGATTCGAGGGTCGCGCGCGCGATCTCAGGCAGACCGCATTCGGCGGTCAACCCGCTCAGCGCGCCGCGCGCGCCGGCTTCCCAATACGGCGCGCCGAGCCCGGCAAAGGCCGGCACGAAATAGACGCGCTGGCGCGGATCGGCCCGTGCCGCGAGGTCGCCCGTCTCGGCCGCCGCGCCGACCGCCCCGAGACGGTCGCGCAGCCATTGAACCGCGGCGCCCGCGACAAAAATGCTGCCTTCGAGCGCATAGGCCGTCTCGCCACCGAGCCGATAGGCGAGCGTCGTCAGCAGCCGGTTATGCGACGGGGCCGGCCGCGCGCCGGTATGCAGCAGCGCGAAGGCGCCGGTGCCGTAGGTCGATTTGACCATTCCCGGACGAAAGCACGCCTGCCCGATCAGCGCCGCGTGCTGGTCGCCGGCTACCCCGGCGATCGGGATCGCATCGCCGAACAGGCCGGCCGCCGTGGTTCCGAAATCGGCGTCGGTGTCGCGGATTTCGGGCAGCAGCGCGCGCGGGATATCGAATGCCCGCAGCAGCTCGTCGTCCCAGGCGAGATTGTGGAGATCGAACAGCATCGTGCGCGAGGCATTGGTCGCGTCGGTCGCGTGCAGCCCGCCGCCGGTAAGCCGCCACAATAGAAAGCTGTCGATCGTGCCGAACGCGATCTCGCCGGCAACGGCGCGCTCGCGCAGACCGGGCACCGCATCGAGCAGCCAGCGAATCTTCGACGCCGAGAAATACGGGTCGATGACGAGACCGGTGCGGCTTGCGACGAAATCGGCCAGCCCGGCCTCGCGCCAGGTTTCGCACAGGCTGGCGGTGCGCCGGTCCTGCCAGACGATCGCGTTATGCACCGGGCGGCCGGTGCTCCGTTCCCACAGCACCGTGGTTTCGCGCTGGTTGGTGATGCCGATCGCGGCGATCGGACGGCCCTCGCGCGGCGGCGATCGCCTCGCGGCAGGTCGCGACGACGGAATGCCAGATTTCCTCCGGATCGTGCTCGACCCAGCCCGGCCGGGGATATATCTGGCGCAGCGCGACCCGCGCCGTGTGATGGATGCCGCCGCGGCATCGAACAGGATCGCGCGCGTGCTGGTCGTGCCCTGGTCGATCGCCAGCAGGAAATCTGGCGCTCCCGCGCAGGTTGATCAGGCAACTCCCGACCCTCGGTGTGTCCTCTCCGGACGCCGCCGGCGAGCGCCGCGGAAGCGGCTCGTACGACCGAACGAACGGCGCGGTCAAATGGTCGCCTGAAACGGTGCTGAAGGGCGGGTTGTAAACCATGCCGACACCACCTCGGCCTGCATCGCGCTGCTCGCTAAGTTGTTGGATTCGTATCTGGTAGAAGTAGAATGCCGGCTTCTCGGCGGCAAGAAGTATGTCGGATTCTTTACAAAACGTCGGTTGCAAAAGCGGAGATCAAGCATAAGATGCCAGCACGATTGGCCATAACTTGCTCCAGAATCGGCGATTTCGGCAGGATGGCTTGTTGATTGCGCTGTTTGGACGGGAGTTGCCGAATATCGATATCCAGCTGTTGGACGAGACAGATTGATGCGAACGTTCAGGCTTGGCGCGATAGCGCTGGCAGCCTTCATTTTGTTGGGCGCCCACGCCAGCCGTGCGGCCGCGATCGCCGGAGAATTGTGGCTCGACCAGCCGGCCGTGGCCCGCGAACCCGACCCTCGAAATGTCGCCGCGCTCGGTGCGCCTGACGCGACGTTCACGACGAATGCAATCGATTTCAACAGTACGGTCAGCGATTTTTACCGTCGGCCCGCTTCCTGCCATCCGATTTTCAGCGATCCGAGTGTTGCGGGCCACGACCTGTACAGCGTCGTCATGTTGCTGACCGGGACCGTCGCGCTGCAGGCCGGCGATAACAGGTTCCGTCCTCGGGCATGACGACGGGGTGCAGCTGTTTATCGACCGGTATCGGTCTGGTCGTCGATGAGCCTGTCCCACGGCGCCGGCTGCCGAACTGTATTCGATGTGATTGCCCCGGCGACCGGGGATTACGCGTTCCAGCTGTCATACGGCAACTGCTGCGCACCGCCGGCGAACTGATCCTGGACAAACTACATTCCGACCGTTCCGGAGCCGGCCTCGCTGGCGCTGCTCGGCACTGCGCTGACTCGGCCTTGGCGCCGCGATCACGCGTCGCCGCCGCGGCGCTTGATCCGCGGCCCGCCGTCCGCTTGCCCGCCGTCACGAAGCTCTCAATAGACCACGACGCTGCGGATCGACTTGCCGGCGTGCATCAGGTCGAAGCCCTGGTTGATGTCGGCGAGCGGCATCGTGTGGGTGATCAGATCGTCGATGTTGATCTTCTTCTCCATGTACCAGTCGACGATCTTCGGCACGTCGGTGCGGCCGCGCGCGCCGCCGAACGCGGTGCCCTGCCAGACCCGGCCGGTGACCAGCTGAAACGGCCGCGTCGAGATCTCCTGGCCCGAGGCGGCGACGCCGATGATCGTCGAGACCCCCCAGCCGCGATGGCAGCATTCCAAAGCCTGCCGCATCGTGTTCACATTGCCGATGCATTCGAAGCTGTAATCGGCGCCGCCTTTCGTCAGATCGACCAGATACGGCACGAGGTCGCCCGCGACCTCGGTCGGGTTGACGAAATGCGTCATGCCGAATTTCTCGGCGAGGTCGCGGCGGCGCGGGTTGAGATCGACGCCGACGATCATGTCGGCCCCGACCATGCGGCAGCCCTGCACGACGTTGAGGCCGATGCCGCCGAGGCCGAACACGACGACGCGCGCGCCCGGCTCGACTTTCGCGGTGTTGATGACCGCGCCGATGCCGGTCGTCACGCCGCAGCCGATGTAGCAGACCTTGTCGAACGGCGCGTCCTCGCGGATTTTCGCGACGGCGATCTCGGGCAGTACCGTGAAATTCGCGAAGGTCGAGGTGCCCATGTAGTGGAACAGCTTCTCGCTGCCGCCAGAGACGAGCGAGAAGCGGCTGGTGCCGTCGGGCATGACGCCCTGGCCCTGCGTCGCGCGGATCGCGGTGCAGAGATTGGTCTTGCGCGACAGGCATGACGGGCACTGGCGGCATTCCGGGGTGTAGAGCGGGATGACGTGGTCGCCCTTTTTGACGCTGGTCACCCCGGGACCGACATCGACGACGATGCCGGCGCCCTCGTGGCCGAGGATCGCCGGGAACAGCCCCTCGGGATCGGCCCCGGACAGCGTATAGGCGTCGGTATGACAGATCCCGGTCGCCTTCACTTCGACCAGCACCTCGCCCTGCTCGCGGCCCGTCGAGCCGCACGGTCTCGATCGACAGCGGCGTTCCGGCCTGGTGGGCAACAGCGGCGCGCGTTTCCATCGGTTCACTCCAGCAGCGGACCCGCCGCAGATTGACCGATTTACCGCTGGACCGCAAAGCCTTGTGATCGCTGGCGTCGCCGCGCCGGAATCAACCGACGGTTTAGCCGTTTGCTGCATCTGCAGGAGATCAGCAGCAAACCCCGCGCGCCCCGGTTGTGCCGGGCCGCGAAAGCCCAAGATTTCCGCCAGCTATGCGCCGGTTCGCTGTTCCCGCCCGCCCCGATTTTGCAGCAAAAGAGCAGCGACAGCAGAGATTACAGCATGCGCTCACCTCCGAACGCGTATGCACCGATGCGATGCTTGCACGCGATTGTGTCGTTTTTGCCGCCGATCTGAGTTGGCGCGGTCCCGGCCACCCAACCGCAGTTTTAGCCGGAGGCGAATATCGAGAACATCGCAGGGCTATTCCAAGCTGACAGTTTTCACGGCTGCGTTCTTCTAATGACGATCGTACTCCTGACCTACGATAAAGCGCAGAAGCTCAAATAACTCCACTCGGCTCGCACTCGGAGATGCAGATTGCAATAGATAATCAAAGTTAATCAGTAACCCAGAATTACGTCGTGGATTTAACAGAAGGCAATCTGACCAGATGAGATCGTTTCTCTCAATGGATGCGGCATATTTCAACAACCAATACATCAAGACCTGCCTAAAGTCCCCCGCTACAAAATTCCTATCGGTATGTTTGACCTCCACGAGGATTTGACCAAGTGAAAAATCTCCATTACCAGAAGCAATCCACCCCAGCCCCGGAATCACCGGATTTCGTTCCAAATGCATATCGGGGTGTTGCCGCTGTACGCTCGTTAACATCGTGATAAGGTTATTTGCGGCGTGAAATGCCACATCCAGATCGCACGGCTCAAGTCGAGTTGGAATTCTCGCATCGTAGTATCGTCGTTGGCGATCGGCAGCAACTCGCAGGCAATCATCCCAGCTTGGCTCCGGTTCGGCACCCAGTATGATTTCGGCTCGGGCGATAGCTAACTCGAATACCATTGACCTTTGCAAATGGCTTTGTTCTACAAGCTCGTCCGCAATCGGAACGATCTCAGGGAACGAAAACATCTTCCGGTTTAACGATGCTACTAGGCCACCGCTTAAACGTGGAAATAGAACATCGAGAACGCCGGGTATGTCGCGCGCTACAGTTCTTGGATCGCGGAACGGAAGCCGTCTAAGGACCATCGTTCGCCCAATCCTCATAGCAGGACACGAATGTGATACTGCTGTTCGTCTCAAAGCCAAGTCGCCAAACTTGGGTCAGCGATGTTTGCAACTGGGACCTCATATGCCTGCCATCATCCCCGAATCTCCCCGCAGCAAGCCAAACCATCCGTTGTTCATCGGGACCAAGATTCGGCCATTGGTTTCTAAGGCGCGTAAAGCTCGCGCGGTCACCCCAGTGTTGCCAACAGTCGATGCAAGCGCGCTTAACCGCCTGCGACAAAGTTGTGTCGTAAATGCGCCTCACCAAGCGGCCGCGAATGTCAGTTCTAAGAAATCGTATCGCTCGCAAGTAGTGCAAAACGTTTGCTTCAGGAATCAAAAGGTGGGCAGTCACATCAGCGGCCCGATCCAGCAGGTCGTCTATGTGTTGATAGACGGCCTGAAATTGAGGGCTTGCGCGCACAGAATAAATACCGCGCATTATTTTTGACCATGAAGACCTGAATGAATCTAGATTTTTTGAGTCTAACAAAGTGGAGCACATTTGAGCTGCGACATTCGGTTCCTGAAATCTCAAGGCTCGCCCAATCTGTGCTAAGACAAAACCATCCGGCTGAGATTTCTCCTTTTCTAGATCGAGCAGAAACTGAATGTCGATCTTTTCGAAGGACTCCTTCAATCTTTCGTACTCCTCCTGTGCGGCGTCTGAGTACGGGTCGAAATGCAAATCTAATTCTTTTAGAGCTATACTTGGGTCCTCCCCATGCCCCAGCTGAGCTGCGATATAATCTGCGTAGTGCTTTGCGCTGAGAGTTGTGGTTTTACTACGATTGAGTGACAATCCGTAGTCCGCTAGTGAGTGAGACAGCGTCGAGAGCGCAGCATAGGCGTCTTGTTGAGACTTACAGATCAACGTGAAGTCGTCGACGTAGCGATACCAGATAAGCCCCGCATCCGAAAGCGACCGGTCAATAGGCGTCATCAGAACTTCGGCGAGAACACGCGCACATTGCCCGCCTACTGGTAAACCGAACGACCGCCCCGCAGATAGCTTGTTCAGAATACGATCAACTTGTGCAGCGACCGTAGATTTACCTGCCGCGAGGTCATTAACGACGTTTTCTAGTCGGTGATGATATATGTGTTCGTAAAAACTCGAAATATCAGTCTGAATGACCACGGAGCCTTCGAGTTTCGGTGCTTCTTCTTCCAGGGTCGTTTCTTTGTATGTTCGCCATGATTTCGATCTGTCAAAAAAAGATGGACCGCAATCACCTAACCGGTAGGAATGGACACGCGGGCTCCGATTTGCTTCATTCGCTTCGGCAATCGCTAGACCAAGTCCGTTCAGATACAGGTTCCAGAAAGGATGTATTTTCGTCGTTATTCGAAAGCCGTGTGACCCCGAAGGAGTTAAGAGGCGTTCTGAGCCAATTGCTAGTCCGTTTATAAATCCAGCTGCGTCTTTGACCGACTTTGCGTCGATCGTCTGAAATAAATCAAAGGAGATTTGAGATAGGCTCTCTGCCTTATCGCGAATGAATGCGGCATCGATATCATAAGGCAAAGTATCGTTCTCGCCGTTTTGGCCTATCTCATACGCAGCTCTTAAGAAATGGTCACGCGTTACATCCAGCACTTGTAGGCCCCAATGCAATGTTCAAAGTTCCGCCCACCTCGCCTGCGGCTGCCGGATTATCGGTGTCCAGGAGATGTCGGTTTTATTATACGCTATTGCAACGAGAGATTGAACCATCGAATGTGCGGGATTGTCCCAGCGAACGGCTGAAATCGATACGCGGCAGCGCACCGTGAGTTCAGGCCACCCGTTGAAGCGGGATGATTTTGCATAGGTCGGTGGAGAGCGGGCGATTTTCGGCTACCGCTTCCAGGCGCAACAGGGCGAGGCCGAGATTGTCGCGGGCGGAGCGCATTTCGCCGGCTTCCTTGCCGTCCTGCATGATGAGGGCGCCCGGTTCCGGGGTCGGGCCGTCGAGGTGGACCGGGAACAGCCGTTTTTTGATGAGGCCGCGATACTTGGTGCGGGCGGTCAGCTCCTGGCCGACATAGCAGCCCTTTTGCCAATCGACGCCGTTCAGCTCGTCGAAGCCCGCTTCGAGCAGGATCGATTTTTCCGGCACGAGATCGCGGCTGCCGTCGGGAACGCCGAGCGCGAGCCGGTGGCGGTCCCAGGCGGCGAAGTCAGCCTCGGCGACTCCTGCCGCAACGTGTCGGCCCTCGACAAGGCGGGCAAGATGCAGGCGGTCCAGAATGAGCCGCGCCCCCAGCTCGGCGGTGCGGGGATCGACGAGCATGACCCCGTCCTCGAACGGCCGGACCGCGCCGGGATCGTCGGACAAACCGAGGGCGGGGAGCGCACCGTCGCCGAACACCGCCGCCACGCCGAGGTCCGGAAGCTCGGCGATCTCGACCTTGGCGCGCAGCCGGTACATCGAGAGGCGCCGCCGCAAATCCGCGAGCCGGGCCGATTCGGCGTCGAGCCAGATCGTCTCGTCGTGTTCGACCATAATGAAATCGTGCAGGTATTTGCCCTGCGGGGTCAGCAGCGCGGCATAGATTGCGCGCCCAGCGGCGAGCTTTTCCGTGTCGTTCGAGACGAGGCCCTGCAGGAAGACGCGGCGGTCGGGACCCGACACGGCGAGAATGCCGCGCTCCGGCAACAGGGCGATAGTGGCGGTGCTCATCGGCTCGGCTCCGTTGCGCGTTGAGGCATGTGCATCACGATATGGTGTCGGCGAGCGGGGGGTTGCCAGTCGCGGAGGCGGCGCGGGGGGTGGGTGGATGACGCGGACGGCCGAGCTGGGCTATGAAGCCGCGATGGTCACCCTGTCCGAACCCCGGCGACTGCCTTCGTCGAGGCAATCCTGGTACCGCGTCGAGGCCGTTTTCGTGGCGGTGTTCTTCGGTCTTTGCCGGATATTGCCGCTCGACCTGGCGTCGTGGTTTGGCGGGTGGCTCGGGCGGCGGATCGGACCCCATCTCGGCGTCACGGCGCAAGCCCGCGCCAACATCGCCGCCGCTTTCCCCAATCTGCCGGCCGATAGAATTGAGCGCATCATTCGCGGCATGTGGGACAATCTCGGCCGGGTCGCCGCCGAGTACCCGCATCTGCGGCGAATTCGCGTGTTCCCGAGCGGCGGAAGAGTGGAGGTTTGCGGCCTCGATCATGTCGAGCGCGCCCTCGCCGGCGGGCGGCGCATGATCCTGTTCTCGGGACATCTGGCGAATTGGGAGATCTTGCCGCTGGCGGCCGCGCAATACGGGCTCGACAGCGCCCAAATCTATCGCACCGCCAACAATCCGTTTGTCGATCGGATGGTAATGCGGTGGCGCGGCGAGCTGGGCGAGGTCATCCCGAAGGAGGCGGTCGGGCGCCGTGCGATGACCGCATTGCGGCGCGGCGCGCATCTGTCGATTCTCGTGGACCAGAAACTGAACGAAGGCATTCCGGTGCCGTTTTTCGGCCGGCCGGCGATGACGGCGCCGACCGTGGCGCTGCTGGCGCTGCGCTACGACTGCGACGTGCTGCCGGTGCGTGTCGAACGGGTTGGCGGCGTGCGGTTCCGGCTGAAGATCGAGCCGCCGCTGAAGCTGTCCGATACCGGCAACCGCGCGGCCGATGTCGCGGCGATCATGGCGGCAGTCAACGGGACGCTCGAGCGGTGGATTCGCGAGCGGCCGGAGCAGTGGTTCTGGGTGCACCGCCGGTGGTCCGACCCGGCGCCAAGCCGGTCTGGTGAGAGATGACGATGGGCTGGTCAATGCGGCGGGGCGCCGGTAGAAACGTGCATTCGTGCCGCTTTTCGTACCACCGATGAAGATTCTTTTCGTCACCGCCACCCGGATCGGGGACGCCGTATTGTCGACCGGGCTGCTGTCGCATCTCGTCGAGCGTTATCCGGGCGCGCGTTTCACGATCGCGGCGGGACCGCCGGCGGCGCCACTGTTTGGCGCCGTCCCCGGGCTCGAACGCGTGATTGCCGTGACGAAGCGGCGGGGGTCGGTGCACTGGCTGCCGCTGCTGGCGCGGGTTGGCGGGCGGCGCTGGGATCTGGTTGTCGATCTGCGCGGCTCGGCGCTTGCCTGGATGCTGCGCGCCGGCGAGCGCCGGGTGATGGCCAAGGGCGACCCGCGCGAGCATCGCGTCCGCCAGCTCGCCCGCCTGTTTGACCTGGACCCGCCGCCATCGCCGCGTCTGTGGATAGGGCCGGAGCATCAGCGCGCCGCCGCGGTGCTGGTGCCGCCGGGTCCGCCGGTGCTGGCGATCGGGCCGGCCGCGAACTGGCGCGGCAAGCAGTGGCGCAGCGAGCGGTTCGCCGAATTGGCGCGGCGGCTGACAGCGGGTGACGGTCCGTTTCCCGGCGCCCGGGTCCTGGTGATGGCGGCGGCGCACGAATGCGCGCAGGCTGCCCCGCTGCTCGCGTCGTTGCCGCCCCGGCAGATGATCGACCTGGTTGGCCGCACCGACCTGTTGACTGCCGCCGCGGTGCTGCGGCGGTCCCTGCTGTTTATTGGCAACGACACCGGGCTAATGCATGTCGCCGCCGCTTCCGGTGCGCCGACGCTCGGACTGTTCGGGCCGAGCCCGGTCGAACAATACGCCCCGTGGGGCCGCTACACTGCCGTGGTGCAGACCGCGACGCCGCGCGAAGAACTATTCGGTCCGGATTACCACCACCGCACGACCGACACGCTGATGGACAGTCTGTCGGTCGAGGCGGTCGATGCCGCGGTCGTCCGGCTGTGGCGGCGCGCGGCCAGCGAAGCGGCATGAGCAGCTCCGGGATTGCCATAGCGAAGGCCGCCATTTCGGCGCGTGAGCCGGTCGCGCGCCCGCATCTTTCCGCGCTGGTCGTGGCGCGCAACGAGGCGGGCCAGCTCGCGGATTGCCTGTCTTGCCTCGGCTTTGCCGACGAGATCGTCGTCGTGCTCGACCGCTGTGAGGATGATTTAGATGACATCGCCCGGCGATTCACCGATCGGGTCCTCGAGGACGCGTGGGAGCGCGAAGGGGAGCGGCGCAACGCCGGCATCGCGGCGTGTAGCGGCGAATGGATCCTCGAAATCGACGCCGACGAGCGGGTCGGCCCGGAACTCGCCGCGGAGATCGGCGACGCCGTCGCGCATTCGGCGGCGGACTGGCACCTGATCCGCATCGACAACTATATCGGCGAGCGTCTCGTGCGCTGGGGTTGGGGGGCGTCGTTCGGCCGTTCGGCGCATGCCGGGCTGTTTCGGCGCGGCGCCAAGCGGTGGGGCGCGGGGCGCGTACATCCGGCGATAGCGCTATCGGGCAGCCAGGGTCCGACGCTCGGCGCGCCGCTGGCGCACTACGTCGATCGCAACATCTCGGACATGCTGCGCCGCCTCGATCGCTATACCAGCGCACGGGCGCGGGATTTGCGCGACAGCGGCGATATCGGCAGTTTCGGGCATAATCTGCGCCGGATTTTCTCGCGGTTCTGGAAATGCTATGTCGCCCGCCGCGGTTATCGCGAAGGCGAATGGGGGTTTCTGATCGCGCTGTGCGCGGCGCTGTATCCGATGCTGTCGTATCTGAAGGCGCGGCTCGAACGCGAATGACAGGCCCGGGCTGATGGCGCATATCGTAATGGCCGATGACGGTATCGCGTTCGACGGCACCAGCGTCGAGACGGGACCGCTCGGCGGCGCCGAAACGGCGTTCGTCGCGCTCGCAGAGGCGTTGGCGGCGCGCGGCCACCGTGTCGAGGCGCGAAGCAAGTGCGGCGCCCCGGTCGCGCATAACGGCGTCGCCTGGGCGCCGCTGGCGAACGGTGCGCCGGAGAGCTGCGATTTGTTGATCGCCAATCGCGGCGCTCGGCTGCTCGGGCTGGTGCCGCGGCCGGGACGGCGGCTGTTCTGGCTGCACAATCCGGCGCGCTATCTGAAAAAGCCGCGCAATTTGTGGCGGCTCGCGCGGTACCGTCCGACGCTGGTGCTGTGCGGCCGGCACCATGCCGGCACGGTGCCGCGCTGGCTGCCGCGTGGCGGCGAGGCGATCATGCCCTATGGGCTGCTGGCGCCGTTCCGCGAGGCCGAGCCGCGCGAGCCGCCGCCGCCGCGGGCGGTGTTCACGTCGAACCCGCTGCGCGGCCTCGATTGGCTGCTCGATCTCTGGTCATCGCGGATCGCGCCGGAGGTACCCGGAGCGGAGCTGCATGTCTATTGCGGCCCGGCGGTGTACGGGGCCGACGGCGACAAGGCGCACAGGATGGAGGCGGTACTGGCGCGTGTTGTCGCGCTGTACGACAGCGGCGTGCGGCGCCATCCGCCGGTCCGGCACGACGAGTTGGCGCCCGTGCTGGCCGGGTCGCGGGTCATGCTGTACCGCGGCGATCCGGGCGAGGCTTTCTGCACGGCGCTGGCCGAGGCGCAATCGATCGGGCTCCCGGTCGTCGTGCAGCCGGTCGGAATGGTTGCCGAACGCGTTGTCGATGGGATTACCGGGATGGTGGCGGCTGATGACGCCGCGTTCGCGGCGGCGGCCATCCGCCTGCTGCGCGACGACGCGACATGGCGGCGCTTCCACCGGGCTGCGCTGGCGCGGCAGCGCGGGCTGAGCTGGGACGAGGTCGCGTCCCGCTACGAGGCGCTGATTGCCTGAGCTGCCGTCGAGGCGCGCCGATCCCGGCCGGCAAACGATCCTGGTATACCGCGACCGCGTCGTACCGCGGTCCGAGGTGCACTTCCTGCGGCGGCTCTATGTCGGTTTCGAGCATCTGTCGCCGGTCTGGGTCGGACGGCATCGCGGCGACGGGCTCGGCGATCTCGGGGCCGAACCGCTGATACTCGGCGGCAGCGGCATGCGCGGCGTTCTCGATCGGGGTCTGTTCAAGCACTTTGGCGTGATGCCGGCGATGCCTGACCTCACCGCGTTGCGGCCGGGTCTTGTCCACGCGCATTTCGGCCGCGGCGGCGCGCTGGCGTTGCCGATCGCGCGGGCGCTCCGGGTGCCGCTGGTGGTCACGTTCCACGGCGCCGACGCGACAAAGGAACAGCATTACCGACGACGCATGCCGTCGACCGTGTTTCAGCGCCGTCTCGCCGGTTTGCAGCGCGAGGCGGCGCTGTTTGTATGCGTGTCGGAACATATCCGCGACAGCCTTTTGGAACGCGGTTTCCCGCCGGACAAATTGCTCGTGCATCGTTACGGCGTCGAACCCGGTCCCGAGGATCGCGGCGGCGAGAGAGCAGGGGAGGGGGGTCCGGTTCTGTTCGCCGGACGCTTTGTCGAGAAAAAGGGAGCGGCCGTGCTGCTTGAGGCGATGCGGCGGCTCGAGCCCACAATCCGCCCGCCTGTCGTGCTGGCTGGGGAAGGTCCGATGGGTGACGCGCTGAAACGAATTGCGGCGCCATTCGGCAATATTGAATTCGTCGGCTGGTTGTCGAATGAGGTCTTGCGGCGACGCATGCGGGGGGCGCTGGCTGTTTGTGTGCCGAGCCTCGCGGCGGCGGACGGCGACGCCGAGGGGCTGCCGAATGTCGTGCTGGAGGCGATGGCGGAAGGCGTCCCGGTCGTTGCCTCGATGCATGCCGGCATCCCCGAGGCGGTGATGCACGAAGAGACCGGCTTGCTGGTGCCGCCCGGCGACCCGGAGGCGCTGGCCGCGGCGCTGCACCGGCTGATCCAGGACCCGGATTTGCGACGGTCTCTCGGAAAGCGGGCGCGGGAGGTCGCGGCCGAGCGGTTCGGCGCCGTGTCGCAGTCGCGTGAACTCGAAGCGATACTGCTGCGCGTGATGGGCGGTTCGCCAGGATGAGGCCTGCGGCGCGCGACTTTCCGCCCGGTTCTCCGCTCCACCACTTCTTCGCGTGGAACGAGGCCGTCCCGTGGTGGCGGCGGGATCGCCGCTATTCGCTTTCGCGGAGACCGGAATCGTTGCCGGGGCCGGTCGCCCGGGCGCTGCGGGCCGCGATGGACAGCGCCGATTTAGCGGCCCATGCGGCGGTGTTCGCCGCTTTTGAGTGTACTTCGGGGCGGTCATGCGAGGGCCGGCGGCGCATTCTGGTGATCCGGCTCAGCGCGCTCGGCGATTTCGTTCAGGCTTTGGGGCCGGTCACGGCGATCCGCCGCCATCACGCCGGCGACCGTGTGAGCCTTCTGACGACACAGCCGCTAGCCGGCTTCGCCGAGGAGCTCGGCTATTTCGACCAGGTAATCGTGGACGAGCGGCCGGGCGCGCTGGCGCTTCGGGGCTGGCTGCGCCTGCGCCGGCGGCTGCGGGAGGGCTACTTTGACCGGGTTTACGATCTGCAGACCTCGCACCGCTCGGCGGCCTATGCATGGCTGTTGCGGCCGCATTTGCCGGAATGGTCGGGCATTGTGTGGCGCTGCTCGCATCCGCACGCCAACCTTGATCGCGACGCGCAGCACACGCTCGACAAGCAGGCCGAGCAGCTTTTGATGGCCGGGATATATCCGACCCCGGCGCCAGCGCTTCCACGGCTGCATCGAACGCTGCCGGATTGGGCTGAGGACCGGAATTTCGTGCTGCTGGTTCCGGGGGCGTCGCCGGCCCATCCCGAGAAGCGCTGGCCGGCCGAACGCTTCGGCGCGCTGGCGCGGGCGGTCGTCGCGGCCGGTTATCGCGCCGCGATCGTCGGAACCGCGGCGGAAGCGCAACTCGCGGCCCGCATTCGCGAGGATTGCCCGGAAGCTGTCGATCTGACCGGGCAAACCGATCTCGGCAGCCTCGGCGCGCTAGCGCAGAGCGCGGCGCTGACCGTCGGCAACGATACCGGGGTTTGCCACCTCGCCGCAGCGGCCGGGTGCGCGGTGGTGGTGCTGTTTTCCAGCGGCACCGATCCGGCGCGTTGCGCGCCGCGCGGCCGGCTCGTCGACGTGCTCGCCGCGGCCGATCTGCGCGATCTGACGGCGGACGCGGTCGTCTCCGCTTCGGTCGCGATCCTGACGGGCCGGCGCCGGGGATGACCGGGGATGAATTGTGCACTGACCGGAACGCTTTTCTTAGCTATCGTACCGGCTCATCGGCTGCGTGACACCATTGGCTGCGTCGCTCGACACGCTCGAAATTTCCAAGCGGCTGCGGCAGGCCGGGTTCACCGAGCCGCAGGCCGAGACCGTTACGGCTGTCTTTTGCGAGACTCGCGAAGTCCGATCTCGCCGAACTCGCAACCAAAGCCGAGCCGCTGGGGTCGGTTATTTCAGCGTGCGGTCCCACATCGCGAACATCTTGTCCCAGGTCTCCTCGGCCGCGAGCGTGTTGTAGATCGCCCGCTCGGGAAACGCGAAACCGTGCTCGGTGCCGGGGAATACCTTGATTTCGTGCTTGATGCCGTGCTTTTCCAACAGGCCCTTCAGCTCGCCCGGGATATGCGGCGGCACGCTGCGGTCGGTTTCGGCGAAGGCGTAATACAGTTCGCCCTTGATCCGGTCGAGGAACAAATGCGGCGAATCTTCCTTGTCGGTGATGATGCCGACGCCGTAGAGCGAGGCGGCCGAGGCGATGCGGTGCGGGAAGAACGCCGCGGCGTTGGTGATGTGCTGGCCGCTCATGCAATAGCCGACGCAGCCGACCGGGCCGGGCTTGGCCTTGTCCTGCGCGTCGAGAAAGCCGAGCAGCCCGCCGGTGTCGTCCATCACCATCGCATTCGTCAGGCTGTCTCATCGCGCCGAGGAAGCACTGGCCGCCATACGCGTCGTCGCGGCGGGGAACGTCGAAGCGGAGATGGCCGAGCCGGTAATACATGTCCGGCAGCAGGCAGAAATAGCCGGCCCTTGCGATGCGCCGCGCCATATTGCGCAGCTCCTCGCGAATCCCCGGCGCGTCCATGTAGAAGATGATCCCGGGATACTGGCCCGGCGCGTCGGGACAGACCGCGAAGGTCGGCATCCCGCCGTATTTGGTCGTGACGATAACGTCCTTTTCGAGCATCGCGCGAATCCTCGCTGGAGCGATTTGAGGCGGCGCAGCCTCGCGCGTTTACCACGACCGTGTCACGCGGATTTCGCCGGCGAGCCTGCCGCGCCGGTTGCCCCGGTTCAGCGCGACGGGCGGAACAGCCGGAACGGGTTCGGCAGAGCGTCGGAGGCGGCGCCGAAGCGCCGGCGGATGCCGGTCAACCGGTACAAATCGGCGAGGCGGCGCTCGACGAACGCGTCCGTGTCCTCGAAATTCGGCGAGCGGTCGTCGAGCCAGTACAGCGTCGCGGCGGCCAGGATCGCGGCGAGGCTGGCGCGCTTCGTGTAATAGCTGAAGTCGGTCGGGTGATCGCCGACCCCTTCCCAGATCGCGTCGACGCTGTCGTACAGCAGCCGCAGCCCGAGCGGCAGGTTGTGCGGCAGCGCCAGCACCGACAGGCCGCGCCTGAGCGCCTCGCGCCACGGCAGCACGACCTCGAACCTGATGTGAATCGCCAGCGCGACGCGCCGCGACAGGCCGAGCGGCTCGGCGCCGGGCGGTTGCAGCAGCGCCGTTTCGAGCCGCCGCAGCATCTGGCGGTCGGCCCAATGGCTCATCGCGGCGACCATGTCGGGCGCGCCGCGCGGGAACAACGCCGTCGCCTCCTCGAACGGGATGCCGGCTCGCCGCGCCGCCCCGCGCAGCGCGCGCCGCGACCAGCCGTCGAACGGCACGTCCGGCAGGATCGCCTCGATCAGCCGCTCGCGTTCGGCTTCGGCGAACGGGCTTCTCATGCCGGCTGCTCCGCGCCGAGCAGCGCCGCGACATCGAGCGGGTGACGCTGCAATTCCTCGACAAAGCCGATGAGGCGGTGGTCGGTGATGCGTTGCGGATAGAGAATGCCGTCGAGGTGATCGCATTCGTGCTGCACGACGCGGGCGTGAAACCCGGCGGCCTCGCGTTCGATCGCGCTCCCGTCCAGCCCGGTCGCCGTGTAGCGGATCCGCAGATGGCGAGGCACGACCCCGCGCAACCCGGGCACCGACAGGCAACCCTCCCAGCCGAACGCGACCTCGTCGCCGACCGGCTCGATGACCGGGTTGATCAATACGGTCAGGTCCTGCTCGCCGTCGCCGGGCAGATCGGTCAGCCGCTCGCCGCCGACGCGGAAGACGACGATGCGCCACGGCATATGCACTTGCGGCGCGGCGATACCGGTACCGCCGGCATCCTCCATCGTCTCGATCATGTCGTCGACGAGGCGGCGCACCCAGGGGGCGGTCGGGTCCGGGACCGGCTTGGCCGGAGCGCGCAGCACCGGATGTCCCATGCGGGCGATCTTCAGCAGAGCCATGTCGCGAATATGAAGACGCTCGCCGGCCGACGTAAAGCGCCAGGCGGGAGGCCGTGAACGCGATGAGCCGGCCGATGCGGCGCCATGCCGAGCCGAATAGCGCTCGCCATCCCCGCGCCCTTCCGCTACGAGGCGAATACCGCGTCGCGGCTGCAACCGGCGAGCCAGGTGTGAGGCAGGATGGAGAAGCGCTGGGGTCTGCCGCTGATCGCCTGGCCGTCGCGGCTGCGCCCGAACGCCTGGGACCTCGTGGCGCTGCCGCTGGTGCTGGGGGCTTTGGCTCTCGTCGCGTGGGGCGGCTTCGCGATGGGAGCGCGCTACGAATTCGGCGACGCGCTGCCGATCAGCCTCGACCCGTGGCGCCTGCCGGAATACGCGCTGCGCACCGTGCTGCGCATGGTGGCGGCGCTGATCGCCTCGCTGATCTTCAGCCTCGCCTATGGCGCGCTCGCGGCGAAGAGCCGGCAGGCCGAGAAGATCATGATCCCGGCGCTCGACATGCTTGCAATCGGTGCCGATCCTCGGGTTTCTCGTCGGCCACCGTCACCGGTTTCATCGCGCTGTTTCCGGGCCGGCTGGCTCGGCGTCGAGTTCGCCGCGATCTTCGCGATCTTTACCTCGCAAGCGTGGAACATGGCGTTCAGCGTGTACCAGTCGCTGCGCACGCTGCCGGCCGAGCTGATCGACGCGGCGCGCGTCTATCAGCTCTCGACATGGCAGCGCTTCTGGCGCCTCGAAGTGCCGCACGCGGTTCCGAACCTCGTCTGGAACATGATGATGTCGGTTTCGGGCGGCTGGTTTTTCGTCGTCGCCTCCGAAGCGATTACGGTCGCAAACCAGACGATCCTGCTGCCGGGCGTCGGCTCGTATATCGCGATGGCGATCACCGAGCGCGATCTCGGCGCGATCGGCTACGCGCTCGTCATCATGCTGGTCGTCATCCTGCTCTACGACCAGCTGCTGTTCCGGCCGCTCCTGGCGTGGTCGCGCAAATTCGCCGGGGACCAGTCCGCGCGACGATGATTATGTCCGCCCCTGGTTTCTGACTCGTTTTGCAGCGCGCCCGCATCTTCGACCTCGTGCTGCTGGTCGCGCGGGCGGCCAGCCGCGCCATCGACCGCGCCCTGCGCGCGGTGGCGCGCTGGACTGCCGGTCAGGCGGACGCGGCCGGGGACATCCGCCGCGGTTCGAGCGCGCACTTCGATCTCGTGCTGTCTGGCGCTGGCGGCTCGCCGGCACGGCTGTGGATTTTTCTGTTCATCGGCGCCAGCGTGCCCGTCGCCGAGATCGGGTGGGTGTTCGTCCTTGGCCTCATCACGGCGATCCGGGTCTTCGTGCTGATCGTGCTGGCCTCGCTTTTCTGGGTGCCGATCGGGGTGTGGATCGGCCTGCATCCCGCGCCTCGCCGACAAGGCGCAGCCGATCGTGCAGTTTCTCGCGGCGTTTCCGGCAAATTTGTTCTTTCCGGCGGCCGTCGTGCTGATCCTCAGATTTCGGCTCAACCCCGATATCTGGCTCAGCCTGCTGATGATTCTCGGGACGCAATGGTACATCCTGTTCAACGTCATCGCCGGCAGCGACCGGTCTGTCGCGCGAGCTGCAGCTCGCCGCGACGACGCTCGGGGTGCGCGGACCGGCTATGGTGGCGGCGCGTCATGCTGCCGGCGATCTTTCCGGCTTATGTCACCGGCGCCGTCACCGCCGCCGGCGGCTGCTGGAACGCCAGCATTGTCTCCGAAGTCGTGCAATGGGGCGACACGACCTTGCGCGCGACCGGGATCGGCGCCTACATCGCCGCAGTACACGGTCGCCGGCGATGCGGCCCGCATTTCGCTGGGAATCGCCGTGTTGTGCCTCTATGTGCTGACGCTGAACCGCCTGCTGTGGCACCGGCTTGTACGACGATCGCGGCGAGCGGCTGCGGCTCGACTGAGGGCAGGCTGAATGGTCGATGTTCTGAGCGCAGCGCGACGCGGCGCGGCCGAGCAGTGCCGCGGCGCCGTTGCTGCGCGCAGTCGGCATCAGCAAGACCTACCGCACGCCCGACCATATCGGCCGGCTGGTCCTGGAACGCGTCGATTTCACGCTGCGGCAGGGTGAGATCGTCGCGATCCTCGGCCGGTCCGGCGCCGGAAAATCGACATTTCTGCGGATCCTCGCCGGGATCGATCGAGCCGAGCGAAGGCCGCGTCGAACATCGCGGCGTGCCGGTCGACGGGCCGGTGCGCGGCGTCGCGATGGTGTTCCAGAGCTTCGCGCTGTTTCCCTGGCTGACGGTGCTCGGCAATGTCGAATTGGGCCTCGAGGCGCAGGGCGTTCCATCCGCCGAGCGCCGCCGCCGCGCGGTCGCGGCGATCGACCAGATCGGGCTCGACGGCTTCGAGAACGCCTATCCGAAGGAGCTGTCCGGCGGCATGCGGCAGCGCGTCGGGTTCGCGCGGGCGCTCGTCGTCGAACCGGACATCCTGCTGCTCGACGAGCCGTTCTCGCAGCTCGACGTGCTGACCGCCGAAACGCTGCGCAACGATTTGACCGAACTGTGGGCGCAGCGGCGCATCCCGACCAAGGGAATCATCCTTGTCTCGCACAATATCGAAGAGGCGGTCGAGATGGCCGACCGCATTCTGATCTTCGGCAGCGACCCCGGCCGCATCACGGGCGAGGTGCGCGTTCCGCTGCCGCGGCCGCGCGATTGGGAAAGCCCGGCGTTCCGGTATATCGTCGATCAGGTCTATACGCTGCTGACGACGGTTCCCGGCCGCGACGGGCGGCGCGGCGCCAAGCCGGAACCGATCGGGATCGGCCACCGCCTGCCCGACGCGGCCGAGCAGCAATTCTCGGGTCTGATCGAGCGATTGACCGAGCCGGCCTATAACGGCCGCGCCGATCTGCCGAAGCTCGCCGACGAGGAAAACCTCGACATGGACGAGCTGTTTCCGATGATCGAGGCGCTGCAGCTGCTCGGCTTCGCGAATGTCAGCCGCGGCGATATCGAGCTGACCCCGGCGGGGCGCGCCTACGCGGAAGCGGACATGCTCGAGCGCAAGCGGCTGTTCGCCGCCGCCTTGTTGAAGAACATCCCGCTGGCGGCGCATATCAGGCGGGTGCTCGACGAGCGGCCCGGCCATCGCGCTCCCGCCGCCCGCTTCCTGCGCGAACTCGAAGACCATCTGTCGGAGGAGGAGGCCGAGCGGGTGCTCGCCACCGTGATCGACTGGGGCCGGCACGCCGAAATCTTCGCCTACGACTACGACGACGAAGTGCTGAGCCTGGAGAATTTCTGAGCTCTCGGCGCCCGGCCTAAATATCCGGCACGGCTTCGCGGCAGACCAGGATGCGCCGCTTGTGCGCACGGTGCAGAACAGCGGCACCTCGGGCGGCGCCGTGCCGTTGCGCACCGCCACCGCGCGCGCCAGCATGAATTGCGTCACGTCGCGAAACGGCACGAGCTCCTTGTGGCCGATCGGATGCCAGCCGACATCCTCGAGTTCGTCGCTCGATGCCGGGTCGCCGAACACGGAATCGCCGTCGGCCAGGAAAAAACGCGTGTTGAAGCGGCGGAAGACCGGGGTGGGGGTGATCGCCCGTCCGACATAGGTCAAGACGTCGATCGCCGCGCTGACGCCGCGCCCGGCATAGGCCGCCTCGATCGGGCTGAGGCGGTGCCGGTCTTCGGCCGCGTGTGACGGCGACACGGTGCGCCGGCCGACCAGCACGCCGACCTCCTCCCAGGTTTCGCGCAGCGCGGCGCGGGCGGAGCGTGCGAGGCGCGGCGGAAGATGCGCGCCGCCGGTCTCGACGCGCCACGGCTTTTTGTCCTCGGGATCGATCGCGCCGCCGGGAAATACCCAGACGCCCGGCATGAACTTGACATGACCCGGACGGCGGCCGGCGAGAAGCTCAAGATCGCGGCCCGTTGCCGCGCAGCAGGATCAGCGAGGCCGCAGTCGCGCGGCCGCACGATCGCGGGTTTGGCGCGAACCGCTTCGGAGGCTTGCGAAATACTCGTTCATCGCCGAGCACTCGCGATTGGACCGCGGCCGGCCCGGCCGCCTCGCGGGCAGGATGCCCGCAGTCCGCACAGACACCGGCACACCGGCTCAGCGGTGCGCGGCGTTGTAGCGGTCGAGCGCGTTGATCGGCGGGCAAAGCTCCGCCTCGCTCGAGCGCGTTGAGCGGCTCATCGACTGTGTCGAGAAAGGCGTGCAAGATCGCCGTGATCGGCCTCGACGAACAACAGGCCGGTGACGACTTCGCCGGCCGCATGGCGCTGCTGCAGATAGGTCAGCGCCGAAATCCGGTCGTGCGGATCGTAATCGGTCGCGAGCTTGCGCAGCCGCAGCACCGATCCGTCATGCTGCACGACGGTTTCGACCGTGCCGGGAGCGTAATCGGCGGTGATCGCGGCGCGCTCGACCATGTAGTCGAGCTGGTTCACCGCCTCGTTATGGGCGCGCACGTAATCGAAGCTCTTGGTCGAGCCGGGGTGGTTGTTGAACGCGACGCAGGGCGAGATCACGTCGATAAAGGCGGCGCCCTTGTGCTGGATCGCCGCCTTGACCAGCGGCACCAGCTGCGATTTGTCGCCCGAGAAGCTGCGCGCGACGAACGAGGCGCCGAGCTGCAGCGCCATCGCGACGAGGTCGATCGGCGAATCGGAGTTGACGGCGCCGCGCTTGGCCTTCGAGCCCTTGTCGGCGGTCGCCGAGAACTGCCCCTTGGTCAGCCCGTACACGCCGTTGTTCTCGACGATATAGACCATGTCGACGCCGCGCCGGATGCAATGCGCGAACTGGCCGAGGCCGATCGAGGCCGAAGTCGCCGTCGCCCGAGACGCCGAGATAGATCAGGTCGCGGTTGGCGAGATTGGCGCCGGTCAACACGCTCGGCATGCGGCCGTGGACGCTGTTGAAGCCGTGCGACTGGCCGAGGAAATAGGTCGGCGTCTTCGACGAGCAGCCGATGCCGGAGAGCTTGGCGATCCGGTGCGGCGGCAATGACAATTCGAAGCAGGCCTGGATGATCGCGGCGCTGATCGAATCGTGGCCGCAGCCGGCGCACAACGTCGAGACCGAGCCTTCGTAATCGCGGTGCGTATAGCCGAGAGCGTTGGTCGGCAGTTTCGGGTGGTGCAGCCGGGGTTTGGCGATATAGGTCATGCGATTACTCCTGGAACGCAAGCGTTGAGCCCGCGTGCGGGCCAGAGGCCCGCGGTCCGGATCAGGTTACGGCAATGCCTTGCGCAGCGGCGCCAGGGTGACGACCGACAGCATGTCGGCGATCGCCTTGACGATGAAGCGCGCGGTGATCGGCGTCCCGTCATAGTGCAGGATCGGCACGAGCCGGGCCGGGTCGATCTCCAGTTCGGTCGTCAGCAGCGTGCGCATCTGCTTGTCGCGGTTCTGCTCGACGACAAAGACGCGCTCGTGATTGCCGATGAAGTCGAACACGTCGTCATGGAACGGGAAGGCGCGGATGCGCAGCGTGTCGAGATGGATGCCGCGCGCCTCGAGGGCATCGAGCGCCTCTTCCATCGCCAGCGACGACGAGCCGAAATAGATCGCGCCGAATTTGGTCGGCTCCTTCGCGTCGCGCTTGATCGGACGCGGCACGTAGCGCTTCGCGGTCTCGAACTTGCGCAACAGGCGCTGCATGTTGTCGACATACGGCCCGCCCTCCTCGGTGTAGCGGGCGTAGCGGTCCTTTGTCGTGCCGCGCGTGAAGAAGGCGCCGCGCGTCGGATGCGTGCCGGGATAGGTGCGGTACGGGATGCCGTCGCCGTCGACATCGAGATAGCGGCCGAATTCCTTGCCGGCTTCGAGATCGTCGAAGCGTCATGACCTTGCCGCGGTCGTAGCTGGCGGTCGGGGTCCCATTTGAGCGGCGGCACGAGCCAGTCGTTCATGCCGATGTCGAGGTCCATCATCACGAAGACCGGGGTCTGCAGCCGGTCGGCGAGGTCGAGGGCGTCGGCGGCGAAGGTGAACGATTCGTTCGGGTCCTGCGGGAACAGCAGCACGTGCTTGGTGTCGCCGTGCGAGGCGTAAGCGGCCGACAGGATGTCGGCCTGCTGCGTGCGGGTCGGCATGCCGGTCGACGGGCTGCCGCGCTGGATGTCGAAAATGACCGCCGGGATCTCGGCGAAATACGCGAGGCCGATAAATTCCTGCATCAGCGAGATGCCGGGGCCGGAGGTCGCGGTGAACGCGCGGGCGCCGTTCCAGGCGGCGCCGATCACCATGCCGATCGAGGCCAGTTCGTCCTCGGCCTGAATGATCGCGTAGCGATTCTTTTTCGTCTCCGGGTCGCGGCGCAGCCGATAGCAATGCGCCGCGAAGGCCTCGGCGAGCGACGAGGACGGGGTGATCGGATACCAGGCGCACACCGTCGCACCGCCATAGACCGCGCCGAGCGCCGCCGCGTCGTTGCCGCTGACGAAGATCCGGTCGCCGACCTTGTCGCGGCGTTTCGAGCCGGAGCCCGAGCGGGCAATCGAGTGCGCCCGTGTCGCCCAGTCGCGCCCGAGATGCAGCGCGTGCAGGTTCGGCTTGATCAGCGCGTCCTTGCCGCGGAACTGCTCGCCGATCAGCGTTCTCGATCGCCGGCACGTCCATGTCGAGCAGCGCCGACAGCACGCCGAGATAGATGATGTTCTTGAACAGCTGCCGCTGCCGCGCGTCGTCGTAGGTGCGGTTGCAGATCTCGGTCAGGGCGCGCCGATCACGTTGATGTCGTCGCGGAACCGCGAGGCCGGCATCGGCTTTGTCGAATCGTACAGCAGATAGCCGCCGGGCTCGATTTCGGCGATGTCCTGGTTCCAGGTCTGCGGGTTCATCGCGACCATCATGTCGACGCCGCCGCGCCGGCCGAGATGGCCGTCTTCGCTGATCCGCACCTCGAACCAGGTCGGCAGGCCCTGGATGTTCGACGGAAAGATGTTGCGCGAACTCGCCGGAATGCCCATCCGCAGCACCGACTTGGCGAACAGCGCGTTGGCGCTGGCCGAGCCGGAGCCGTTGACGTTGGCGAATTTGACGACGAAGTCGTTGACGCTGCGGATCGCGGCGGGAGCCACGTTCTGTGCCACCATGGGTTCAGCGCTCTCCCGGTAAATCCGTCATTCCCGCGAAAGCGGGAATCCGGGGGCAAGCCGTGGAGCGGTTGCTCTGGATCCCCGCTTTCGCGGGGATGACGGGGAAAGTCATCGCAGTGAGCGGCATGCGGGCCCGGCCTGTGTGATGTCGATATCGAATTTGCTCATGTCCCATGCGCCGGTCGGACAGCGCTCGGCGCACAGGCCGCAATGCAGGCAGACATCCTCGTCCTTGACCATGATGCGCCCGGTCTTGAGCGAGTTGCCGATGTAGAGGTCCTGTTCGAGATTGAGCGCCGGCGCGCTGAGCCGCCCGCGCAGGTCCTCCTCGTCACCGTCCTCGGTGAAGGTGATGCAGTCCATCGGGCAGATATCGACGCAGGCGTCGCACTCGATGCACAGCTTGCCGTTGAACACCGTTTGAATATCGCAGTTCAGGCAGCGCTCGGCTTCGAGATAGGCGAGCTTGTCGTCATACCCGAGTTCGACCTCGGCCCTGATGTCGTGCAGCGCGACCTGCAAATCGCGCAGCGGCACCCGGTAGCGCTGGTCGTTCGAGATGTCGTTGTCGTAGCTCCACTCGTGGATGCCCATCTTCTGGCTGATCAGCGTCACGCCGGGAGCGGGCCGCTCGTTGACATCCTCGGCCTGGCAATACTTGTCGATCGAGATCGCCGCGTCATGGCCGTGCGCGACGGCCCAGATGATGTTTTTCGGGCCGAACGCCGCGTCGCCGCCGAAAAACACGTTCGGCAAACTCGATTGCATCGTCTTCGGATCGACCTTCGGCATGTCCCAGCGGTCGAACTCGATGCCGATATCGCGCTCGATCCACGGGAAGGAATTCTCCTGGCCGATCGCGACCAGAACGTCGTCGCACGGGACGTGCGTATGCGGCTCGCCGGTCGGCACCAGATTGCGCCGACCGCGTGCGTCGTACTCGGCTTTGACCTTCTCGAACAAGATGCCGGTCAGCTTGCCGTTGTCGTGGGTGAACTCGACCGGCACGAGGAAATTGAGGATCGGGATGCCCTCGTGCATCGCGTCCTCCTTCTCCCAGGTGGACGCCTTCATTTCCTCGAAGCCGGAGCGGACGACGACCGTGACCTCCTCGCCGCCGAGCCGGCGAGACGAGCGGCAGCAATCCATCGCCGTGTTGCCGCCGCCCAGCACGACGACGCGCCGGCCGATGCGGTCGATGTGGCCGAACGATACCGACGACAACCAGTCGATGCCGATATGGATATTGGCGGCGGCTTCCTGGCGGCCGGGAATGTCGAGTTCGCGGCCGCGCGGCGCGCCGGAGCCGACAAACACCGCGTCCCATCCCTCGGCCAGCAGCTCTCTCATGCTGCCGACGAAATGGCCGTAGCGGGTTTCGACGCCGAGATCGACGATCCGGTCAACCTCCTCGTCGGTCACCGATTCGGGCAGGCGGAAGCGCGGGATCTGGGTGCGCATCATGCCGCCGCCCTTGGCGTCGCCGTCGAAGATCACGCAGCGATAGCCGAGCGGGACGAGGTCGCGCGCGACGGTGAGCGAGGCCGGACCGGCGCCGACCAGCGCGATGCGCTTGCCGTTCTTCTGTGCCGCGGGAGGCGGCAGATAGCGGCTGATATCGCCCTTGTTGTCGGCCGCGACGCGTTTCAGCCGGCAGATCGCGACCGGCTCGTTCTCGACCCGGACGCGGCGACAAGCCGGCTCGCACGGGCGGTCGCAGGTGCGCCCGAGAATGCCGGGAAAGACATTCGACTGCCAGTTGATCGCCCAGGCCTCGCCGAACCGGCGGGCGGCGATCAGCCTGATGTATTCCGGCACTGGCGTGTGCGCCGGACATGCCCACTGGCAATCGACAACCTTATGAAAATAGTCGGGATTACTGATGTCGGTAGGCTGCAATAGGCTTCTCCTGCCCCGCAATCGAACTGGCGGCCAGTTCCTTCGCGATCGGCCAGCGCCTTCGCGATTGGGTGTCTCGCGACGCGGCGGCGCCTTATACCCGGACTTGCGGCTACCGTCATCCTCCCTGTCGCGGCGTTTGTCGCATACCGGGGAGGTCCCTGCGACAGGTTGCCCAGCGGTAAAATAGGGCGAAATACCGGCAGGTCCATAGCGCGTTGCACAGCTTGTTCGCACCGGAGCGCCCTTTCGGCGGCTCGTGGCCGATCGGGATGCGGTTCAACCCCATCTCAGGCATCTCCTCCCGCGCCGGCCCGCTCGGTGCCATATTGCAGCACCGCGACGCGCTCCAGGGTTATCAGGCCGCTTGTCATCATCGCGTCCAGCAGCGGCAGAAATTCATTGATCCGGTCTTCGCTGTCGACGATCTCGACGATTATCGGCAGGTCCTCCGACAGGCGCAAAATCTTCGTGGTATGCAGCCGGCTCGAATGGCCGTAGCCCACCGGCCCGCGCAGCACCGTGGCGCCGGCCAGATGCATCTCGCGCGCCTTCAGGACGATAGCCTGATAAAGCGGCTGATGGCCGTGGCGGTCGTCCTCGCCAATAAAGATGCGCAGCAGCGTCGCCTGTTTCGGTATCTGCATCGGGACACCTCTGAAATGGCAGCCTTTCAGCGGTTGAAGGCGGCGGCGGCGATATGACCGAGCCACACCGCGACAAGGCACAGCACGACGGAGAGGACGATATTCGCCGACGCGCGCAGCCAATCGCCGTCGCGCGCCAGTGTAAGTGTCTGCAGGCTGAACGACGAAAATGTCGTAAAGCCGCCGCAGATTCCGATCATCACGAACTGCCGCGCCGTCGTACCGACAAGCAAACGCCCGTCCGGCTCGCTCAGCGTGAAGAAGAAGCCGATGACCACGGAGCCCGCGACGTTTACGGCGAGGGTCCCCCACGGGAATGTCTCGCCGATCCCCTCCGCGATCAGCCCGGAACACACGAACCGCAGCAAGCCGCCGATCGCGCTGCCGATGGCTATCCAGAGATAGGACCAGAACAAAGCCCTCCCCCAACCCGCGCCAGGCAACAAAAAACCCGCCGGGCAGCGGGTTCTGCGCGCACTCCCGCCGCCGTCGTGGTGGGAGTCATCAGCCCTGGCGGGCGGTTACGGGGAACTCCATCCCCACAATGTCGGCGAGAAGATGTCGCGCCGACAGGGGGGGCAGTGCCATAGATCGCGCCGACGACGTGCAGCGGGCCGGAACGGTCGGGTGCAACAGAGCGCATTTCAAAGATGCCGTTCGGGCCTGCCGGTTCTGAAAAAACACTCGCTGATGCAACGGAATCCAGGGCATGTGCGCCCTCGCTCATCGCGCCGTGCCGAGGACGAGCACGGCTGTCTTGCGACCGGCGCCGTTGGCCTGCATCGCGAACCCCATCGACGTGGCTTTCGAATCGAGAAGGCGCTGCTTGTATTGCGGGTTGTCAAGCCACTGGTCGCGGAAGGAACGGATGTCAGCCTCCGTCGGATAGGCGCCACAACCGCCGCACGCGCCGGCAAGTACTGATAGCGAGAGCCACCTGCCGCGCTCGCCTTGCGGCAGCGCCTGGAACAAATTGCCGCCGATATCAAGCGACGCTCCATCCGCGTTCGGGTCCGGAAGGAGGTTGCGTGCCGCCTCGGTGAGCGCCGGTCTGGCGCGGAGGTCGCCAAGCTTGGTCTGCCGGCGCGTCTCGTTAACCAGTTCCGTCGCGCGCGCCGCGATTTCCTCCCGGGTCAGCGCCGCTGCATGCACCTCGTTTTCGCCGGTGCCAGGCGGTGCGCCCGGCCCGGCGAAAGTCTGTACGGCGTAGAGCCCTTTACCTTTCTCGACGGCGGCGCCAAACCCGAACCGGGTCAGCCCCGGCCGCAGAATGTTTTCACGATGCTCCGGGCTGTTCATCCAGCCCTCCTGCAGCCATTCGACCGTGGCATCCGTTACCGGCGGCGCGCACCCGTCGCACTTGGAGATGTTTTCCGCGACCAGCTCCCACAGGCTGCCGCCGGCGGCGACATAACGGTCCTGAACATTCCTGCCCTCCGGGGAGGTATGCGAAAAGTAATCGCGCTGCAGCATGTCCTGCGCGTGCGCTTGCGCTGCCTCGTTGAGGTTGCCTCCGGGTTCGAGGCGGGACAGGCCATGCGCGGCTCGTGCCTGGTTCACCAGTTCAAGCGCCCGCTGCCGAAGTGCCTCAAGATTGTCGGGAGGTTCCGCTCGCGCCGGCGCTACCCCCGAAGCGCAAAGGGCGACAATAATCGTCACGACCCAAGCCGTTCGGACCGCAGCCGTGGCAAGGACGATCGCGGTTTTCGATTTCATCCGAACCGACATTCCCCGGATTCCGGGTCGTGGTGAGGCAAGATTGTCCCTCTGGGTGGCTTGAGCAACAGTAAATCGCGCACCGCGTGCCCGGCTGGCGGTCAAAGCCGCCAGTCGACTGCGCCGACGCGCTCACCCGCTTCGATACAGACATACCGGGCAGTGCCGGCAAAGCGCGGGCCGGCCCTGAGCCAGGCGGCCGATTCAACGCCGCGACGCTGCGGCCTCGCTTGCCACGCGCCGCGCCGAAGCTGTTCCTCAAGCTCCCAGCGCAGCAGCGCCAGCCGGGCGTGGGTGGTCCGCGCGACGATGTCGCCGAAGGTCGAGCGGACCGGCATCGCCATCGCCCGCGCCGCATGGCGGACGCACAAACCGTAGCCGCTCTCGAAGGCGCGGCGGCCGTCGGCGCTTTCGACCAGCGCCGCCAGCAGCGACAATGCGCGCTCGCCGGCCTCGCGGGCGCGCGCGCAGAGCGGGCACTCGCGACCGCGGCGCAGTGATGCGAGGACGGCGCGGCGCGCCGGGGCGGCCCCGAAGGCGCGTCCGAGCCGGTCGAGCAGGCGCCGCGATCCGCGTACGCCGCCGCGGCATCGGCGGCAAAGGCGAGGCGCTGTTCGGCCTCGCCCAGAACGATTGCGGCGAGCGCCGGCGCGAGGGCCGGGCCGGCAACCTCACGGGCCTGCCAGACGTGGTCGCGGCACAGCGGCAACACATCCCATATCCTGGCCCCGTCGCCGCCCGTTTCGGCCGCGCGTGCGAGCCACCCCAGCCACTCGGCGACGGCATCCGCGATTTCGGCGCAGATCGCGCAAGAGGGGAGATCGCGCAAGCGGCGACGCATCCGGCGAACGGGATCGGGGATGTCGGTGCCATCGGGGCACGGCGGCGGGGCAGGAGGGCTGCGGGATAAGGACGCGGCGGGCCGAGAAGCCTGCGGATAATCGGATCGGCCTCGTCCTCGGGCGCGAGCGCTGCCGCGGCGTCGCGGTGAATCGCGATTGTGCCGGCGATGTCGCGCTCGTCGAGCTAGCCGAGGAGGGGCGGCAGATGCCGCAGGCAGACCAGCGCCGGAGCGCCGTAGCAGCGAAGGCCGCGCGCCCGGATCAGCAGCGCGAGAAAAAAGCACTCGCGGCGCTCGACTTCCCGCTGGTGGGCGCACGCTTCGCACGCATCCGGCGCGGCGAACAGCGGAACCGGGCCGCCCCGGCGGTCCCGCCGAGCCGCGAGGCGCGGCAGGCAGTCCTCGATCAGGCTGAGATAAATCAGCGCGACCGTCGCGCTCTGACCGATCGCCGCCATCCGGACAGCATGGAACGCGCAGAACCCGCCGCCTGCCGCGATGCGGCGCATCACGTCGCGCTCGAGATAGCCGTCGTCGAGGAAACGGTCGAGCCAGCGCTCGTCGGCCCCGGCGGTTCTGGTACAGACCGGGCAGTTCTCGCCGGCCAGCGCGGCTTCGAGATCGCCGAGCCCCGCCGTCGGGTCGTGCCGCCGGCGCCGCCATCGAAGGCTCATCCCGGCACAGACCGGTCCTCTTCCGCCTCGATGGAGACGATGGTTTTACGGGAACGCGTCGGCGAGTGCCTTTTATATGTCCGCTTATATGTCCGCGTAGGCGCGCACTTCCGCCTTGCCGCCGGGGTGGGTGACGGCGCCGTTCTCGGCGGTGCCGACGGTCTGCGCGTATTTCCACAGCGTGCCCGACTGGTAGTCGTTCTTGCGCGGCGTCCAGGCGCGGCGGCGCTCGGCCAGCTCGGCCTCGCTCAGCGCGACGTCGATCGTGCCGGAAACCGCGTCGATCGTGATCCGGTCGCCGTCGCGCAAGCAGCGCGATCGGTCCGCCGACCGCCGCCTCGGGCCCGACATGGCCGATGCAGAACCCGTGCGTCGCGCCCGAGAAGCGCCCGTCGGTGATCAGCGCGACCTTCTCGCCCATGCCCTGCCCGTAGAGCGCCGCGGTCGTCGACAGCATCTCGCGCATGCCGGGACCGCCCTTCGGCCCCTCGTAGCGGATGACGATGATGTCGCCTTCCTTGTAGCGCCGCTGCTCGACCGCGGCGAACGCGTCCTCCTCGCAATCGAAGCACAGCGCCGTGCCCGGTCGAAGCGCACCGTCTTCATGCCGGCGACCTTCACGATGGCGCCCTCCGGCGCGAGGTTGCCCTTCAGCACGACGACGCCGCCGGTCGGCGACATCGCGTTCGACACCGGCCGCACGACATCCTGATCGGTCGGGAAGCGCACGCTGGCGAGATTCTCGGCGATCGTCTTGCCGGTGACGGTCATGCAGTCGCCGTGCAGATAGCCGCCGTCGAGCAGCGCCTTCATCAGCACCGGCACGCCGCCGATATCGTGCAAATCCTTCATCACGTAGCGCCCGCCCGGCTTCAGATCGCCGATATACGGGGTGCGCTTGAAGATCTCGCCGACATCGTGCAGGTCGAAATCGATCCCGATCTCGTTGGCGATCGCCGGCAGGTGCAGCCCGGCATTGGTCGAGCCGCCGGCCGCGGCGACCACGGTCGCGGCGTTTTCGAGCGCCTTCAGGGTCACGATATCGCGCGGCCGCAGATTGCGGCGCAGCAGCTCCATCACGGCCTGGCCCGAGGCCTCGGCATAGGCGTCGCGCGAATCGTAGGGCGCCGGCGCGCCGGCCGAGCCGGGCAGCGCCAGCCCGATCGCCTCGGAGACGCAGGCCATCGTGTTGGCGGTGAACAGGCCGCCGCACGAGCCGGCCGACGGGCAGGCGACGCATTCCAGCTCGTGCAGCTCCTCGTCGGTCAGCTTGCCGACATTGTGCGCGCCGACCCCCTCGAACACGTCGCCGATCGTCACGTCCTTGCCCTTGAAGCGGCCGGGCAGGATCGAGCCGCCATACATGAAGACGGCCGGCACGTTGAGCCGCACGATCGCCATCATCATGCCGGGCAGCGACTTGTCGCAGCCGGCGAGGCCGACCAGCGCGTCGTAGCAATGGCCGCGCATCGTCAATTCGACCGAGTCGGCGATGATCTCGCGGCTGATCAGCGAGGATTTCATGCCCTCGTGGCCCATCGCGATGCCGTCGGTGACGGTGATCGTGGTGAACTCGCGCGGCGTGCCGCCGGCGGCGGCGACGCCCTTCTTGGCCGCCTGCGCCTGGCGCGACAGCGCGATGTTGCACGGCGCCGCCTCGTTCCAGGTCGTCGCGACGCCGACCAGCGGCTGATCCTCGATCTGCTCGCGCGTCAGCCCCATCGAATAGAGAAAGGCGCGGTGCGGCGCGCGCTCCGGGCCGACCGTGACGTGCCGGCTCGGCAGCCGCGATTTGTCGATGACCGGATGGCGAACGTCGTCGGGCATGGCCGATCTCCTGGATCCTGGGTTGCGGCACCGTAGCCGCCTCCCCGCCGACGATCAATCGCCCCGCCAATCGCCGCCGCCCGTGTCCGGCTGAGCGAAACCCGCGTTCGCTACCGCCGATTGCCCGAAGACGGATCAAGACCAGAGCGCTTTACGCAACTATCGCACCACTCGTCAGTTCCTCGCTGGCCTCCCACATGCGTCTCTGCAGGTTTCTGTCATACGACTTGCGGCTCGACGCAACAGAGACGCATTTCTCGAAATATTTTCCGGTTTCGGATGCGACTTGCGGCGACGACGCGAGGTGAAGCGAAGTCACGGCGCCGCTTTCGGGAGAGCGAATAAACTGCTTTGCGACGATCCAGAGCGGTTGAAAAAGGCGCACGGGACTGGTCGCGGCCTGAAACCGCAAAATGTCGGTCGCCACGTATCCCGGGTGCAGCGCGTTGACGGTTATTCGTGTGTCACTCAGGCGTCGGGCAAGCTCATAGACCGTCAGCAGATTCGCCAGTTTCGCATTACCATAGGCACGCATCCCGATACCCCAGCTGTAGCCGCGCCGCCGCATCTGGAGATCGCCAAAATCGATGTCTCCGTTTTCGTGGGCATCGGAGTTGACATTGACGACGCGAGCCGCACCGGCCGATTTCATCGGCTCAATCAATAGATTGGTCAGCAGGAATGGCGCGAGGTGGTTAACCGCCAACGTCATCTCGATTCCATCGTCGCTTTCGAGCCGATTGAAAAACATCGCGCCGGCGTTATTGATCAACACATCCAATCGTTGATATTTGTTGATGAATGCAGTGGCAGCCGCCCGAATCTGGCG
Source organism: uncultured Alphaproteobacteria bacterium (assembly GCA_963753665.1). Taxonomy (GTDB): domain Bacteria; phylum Pseudomonadota; class Alphaproteobacteria; order ATCC43930; family CGMCC-115725; genus DATARH01. The sequence continues at coordinate 73,765 of CAVWDC010000018.1, read as the reverse complement.
CTGCGATGAGAGATCCGCGATCAATATATCAACCGCGGCGTTCCGGGCCAGCGTTCGTATTTCGCGGGCGGCCGCTTCTGCCTTCGGCGGGTTGCGGCAAATCAGAACGACGATTGCCCCTCTGCTTGCGAGAGCCAGCGCCGTAGCCTTGCCGATGCCCGAGGTCGCGCCGGTGACTATGCATATTTTGCGCTTCATCTCACATATCGCGCGACGAACGCACCGGAAATACCCGTTTCGCCTGCGCCAGCACGGCACGAAAATAATTCCCCGCCGGCATTTCATTCTCGCTCGGGTTCATCGCGCCCAGCGCTGTCCACGGCACCCTGGGATAAAGGTGATGCGTGAGATGGAGATGGTGATTCATCAACAACAGCCGCGCCATCCTTGGAACCTGGTAATTGCGGGCGCGCGCCGGCTTGTCGAGACCCACATCGTGGTGCGGGACGTTATCTGCCAATGAATGCCACAACCCGCGCGCCCATAACGTTCCGAGCAATACCGGCCACCATGCGCCGTAGGCCCAGGCGCTCGCGCCGTACAGCACCAACGTCATCGCGAAGGCGCGGCGCGTGCGGCGGCGCTTGCCGATATTCAGGACCAGCGATACATAGAGACGGCGAATCTGCTGATCGCCCTGTTCTAATATCGGGATCGCCCGTTCCATGAATCGCACGCCAAGCGATCGCGGTATATATGCGATCAGCGGCGAAACCAGTTCATACAGGTACACGCCGCCAAACAGCCGTACCCGGTAACCAATCCAGGCAACCGTGTACGAGCCGCCGCCGGCGTAAACATCGGGGCGATCGAAAGCATGGCGGGGGAACCGGTGATGAACCAGGTGGCCGAATCGCGTGCAGTCGAACGGCAGTCCCATCAGGAGCGACAGCGTCCGTGCCCAGAACTCATTGGTGCGGCGGTTGGGAAACAAACGAGCATGGATCCCCTCGTGAACCAATCCCCAATGAAGCGGCTGGAGCAGCATGATCGGCAAGATCAGGCAGATTGACCCGGCGCCAAACGCGTTCAGCGCAAGCGGCATGCCGTAAAGCTGGAAAATGGTACCGCCCGCCGCGACGCACACGAGAAGCAGGTTGAGACGGGTCGCGATCGGACGTTGTTCCGCGACCGCGCCAAGTCGGCCGACGACGGCCGCAGCGAGAGACCCTGGTGACGTGTAACGGCCAAGTTCGGCGTGATGCATCGGTTTCCCATAAGGGATGCCCGTTCATCGGGCAGCCCCGGCCGAAGCGGCCCTGAACGAACAATGTCCCGCCGGCTTATATCCAGATCGGATCGGCCGTCGCAATCGAATTCGCCGCCAATTCCCCGCAACCCCACTTCGTAAATGGAAATGACAAGGCGCGGGTCAGCGTACGAGGTAAAAGAATATTTCGCCACTTGCGTCATCGACCGCGAATGCAACGGGTATGTTATCTCGATCGATCCAAACCTTGTATCGCAGCGACCCATCTATCAGGTATCTTTGCGTCCATATGTCGCTGCCCTCGATATTGATGAGTGTCGCGTCGCCGCCGCTGACCCGCACCGGCTCTACCTTTCCGGTGTCGGTCAGCATCATCGTCGTAGAATGCAGAATGTCTGACGACCACGGATTCGACGGACGAATCGTCGGCGGCGCCGTGACCTTTCCAAGCGGCGAAACGATGACGAAGAAATTGCCCTCGGCCTTTCCTTCAACCGTCGTAGCCACTCCGTTTACTGTCGTGGTTCCATGAAATTCACGAAGCATATCGCCGCGCCAGCGTTCGAGGCGCTCGGCATCCTCGCGGTGCAGGACGACGCCGAGGGCGCTGACATTCAGATGTACCTTCGTCCGAATCGTCGTCGTATCGCCGACCGGCTGGATCGTGTTGGTATATGTTCCGATATCGCCGAAGACCGAATGCCTTGCTCGATAGTGGAGCTGACGGGCGACGTCGGATGCCGCCCAGCACGCGTTGAAAAGCACGATCGAGGCCAAGAAGCTTGTGGCGATCGCCGCCAACGCGGCTATTCCCGGCCGCGCCAACGAGATCATCGAGCATGCTCGGCGACGGTGGTTCATGATCTTCCCCCAGCGGCCTATGCTCGCCGATTGATTCAAGCGGGCGCCGGCATCGGCCCTGCGTCACGATAACCAGTCGTCCAGGCGGACCCAAGGAAAGCTTTCGGTCCGGCGCGGCTGTTTGAGGTCGCGCTTTTCCGGACCCGCTCCGGAGTTTCGACGGGATTGCTTCGCGTTGCTCGCAATGACGGTACTTCGGTCGGCGCGGGTGCGGAGGCGTCTGAATTTCGGGAAGCCGGCGACGGCGTCGTGGTTGGCTCGTCTGCGGATTTGCGTATCGCAGCGGGACGCGGCAAATTCGGTGCATGTCAGGCGCAGCAGAGCGAGATGGGAGGTCCGGCATGGCGACGGTGATCGAACGCGATCGGGTGCGGGCGCGGCCGACCGGGGCGGCGCTTGCGGCCGATATCGAAGGGGTTGACCTGTCCGAGACGCTGGACGCCGGGACGCTCGCCGCGATCAAGCGGGCTTGGGGCGAGCACCTCGTGCTGCGTTTCCGGGGCCAGACACTCTCGGATGACGATCTGATGCGCTTCAGCCGCCATTTCGGCGAACTCGATTGGGCGCCGATCGCCGCCGTGGGGGATGCGCCGGAGGGCCGGCAATACGTGATGGTGATCTCGAACGTGATCGAAGAGGGCAAGCCGATCGGCCAGCTCGGCGCCTACGAGGCGATCTGGCACACCGACATGTCGTATATCGACGAGCCGCCGAGCGCCTCGGCCCTGTATTCGCTGGAGGTGCCCCCGTCGGGCGGCGATACCGGCTTCTGCAACATGTATCTCGCCTACGATACGCTGCCGGCCGAATTGCGGCGACAGGTCGAGGGCCGCCGCTGCCGCCACGACGCCAGCCGCAACAGTGCCGGCGAGTTGCGGCGCGGCTTTGTCGATGCGCCCGACCCGACGCAGACCGTCGGGGCCGAGCACCCGATCGTCCGCACCCACCCGGTCACCGGCAAAAAGGCGTTGTTCCTCGGCCGGCGTCGCAATGCCTATGTCGTCGGCCTGAAGCTGGAGGAGAGCGAGGCGCTGCTCGACGCGCTATGGGCGCATTGCACAAAGCCGGAATTCACCTGGTATCAGCAATGGCGCGCCGGCGATCTGATCCTGTGGGACAATCGCTGCGTCATGCACCGCCGCGATGCGTTCGACCCGGCGACACGGCGGGTCATGCACCGCACTCAGATCAAGGGGGACCGCCCGCTGTAGGGGCGGCGGGCACGAATGCGATTCTTGCGGCCGCTCGCGGCGGCGGGGCTGGTGCTTCTGGGCGGCTGCCTGGGGTGCGGGACATCCCCGCCGCCCGACAGCGCGCGGCTGACGCTCAACAATCCCAGATGGGATCGGGTCAATGTGCAGTTCGTGATCACGCGCGGCACCGATTGCGACAGCCGCGGCGACGAGTTTATCGACAGCCGCGAAGTGCTGATGCCGCGGAACAAGCTCGAGATAATCGACGTCCCGAACGGCGCCACCCTCTGCTGGCGGCGCGACCGCAATCCCGACAAGCCCGAGCCCGGCGTCTGGACCGGCTGGACCAAGGCGACGCTGTTCCCGGGCCGCAGCGCCGAGGCGAACCTGTAAAACGAATCAAGCCATTGAGATTTGACCAGGTTTTCCGCGGTTGCCGAGCGCGTCGCCTCCGAGGCATTTTGGCAATGAAGGGATTACGCGCAAGAACCTTCGGAGCATTCGATGGTCCGCGCCCTCTCGATAGCCGGCATTGCCTTGCTGCTCGACGCCGCCACGTCGTTCGCGCAGGACACCGGAGCGCCGATCCCGCTGCTTCCGGCGGCGCCGCCGCGCTCGTTCGAATCGGCGCCATTGCCCGGACCGGGAATGCCCGGTTCGCCGGGGCCGATGCCCAACGCGGAGACCGCGCCGGGGCCGGCCGGCTCGCTGACCCCGCTTCCCGAGCCCGAGGCGACCGCGCGCGTCTTCTGCCAGCAGCCGGTGACCGTCCGGCTCGCCGATCGCGACGTCGGTGCCGGAACGCTATCGCGGATTTCTCGGCATCTGGAGCGACGCCGCCTGGACGCCGCAACTCTGCGCCGCATTGGTGGTCGAGAATATCGCGCCGGACGGGACCGCGACGATTGTCTATGCGTTCGGGCCGATCGGGTCCAACGCGCGCGGGCCGGGCGGTGTGCTGAACGGCACCGGGATCGTGCAAGACGGCGAATTGAGGTTTCAGAATTCGGATGGCAGCCAATTCGCGTTCCGCCCGCTCTACGCCGACCTCGAGGGCCGCCTCACGACGCCGCAGGGTCAGAGCCACCGGGCCATTTTCAAGAAGACGCCCTGAGCGCGACTGATGGCCGGCGGCGATCGACAGGGCGGCCCGCGCAGGACTGTCGGCGGCGCGCGATGACAACCCTGGTGCTTGCGTCCGCCTCGCCGCGCCGGCTCGATCTGTTGCGCCAGATCGGCATCGTGCCGGATCGGGTTGATCCGGCCGATATCGACGAGATGCCCGCACCGCGGCGAGTTGCCGGCGGCGCATGTCGTCCGGCTCGCCGAGGCCAAGGCGCGGCCGGTCGCGGCGCGGCACCCCGGCGCCTTCATCCTCGCCGCCGATACGGTCGTCGCCTGCGGGCGCCGTATTCTGCCGAAAGCCGAGGACGAGGCGACCGCCCGCTCCTGCCTCGAATTGCTGTCCGGCCGGCGTCACCGCGTCTATGGCGGCGTCGCGCTGGTGACGCCGTCCGGCGATATCGCGATCCGCCGGGTCGTCAGCCAGGTGCAATTCAAGCGCCTCAGCGCGCCCGAGCTGGAGGCTTATCTCGCGACCGGCGAGTGGCGCGGCAAGGCCGGCGGCTATGCGATCCAGGGCCGCGCCGCCGCGCTCGTGCCGTGGATCTCGGGCTCGTATTCGAATGTCGTCGGCCTGCCGCTCTATGAAACCGCGCAGCTGCTGGCCGGCCGCGGCTATCGTCATGCGGCTCGTCCGGTGCGGCGCGAGCTGCTGATCGCTTGCCGGCCCCGGCGAGTGGCGCGCCGCCTGGGTCGAAGACGGGTCGCCGGCCGAATTGCATGTCGAGCGCGGCGACATCCACCCGGCCGGCAGCCTCCATCTCGGCCGGGTCGTGCGCCTCGCCGCCGGTCTCGACGCGGCGCTGGTCGATATCGGCGAGGAGCGGCCCGGATTTCTGCCGATTCGCGGCGACCCGCCGCACGAGGGCGCGCGCGTTCTCGTGCAGGTCAGGCGCGAGACGCAGCGCGGCAAGGGGGCGCTGCTGTCGGCGCGCATCGACAGCCGCGGAGGCCGAGCGGCTTGCCGCCGGAGCCGCCGCGCTCGACCCGCCGGCACGGCTTTATCCCGCGCCGGGTTTCGCGAGTTCGCTGAAGCTGCGGCTGCCGGGGCGCCCGGACCGGGTGCTGGTCGATGACGCCGGTGCGCTGCTCGAATTGCGCCGCGGCGTTTCCGGATAGCGACATCGCTCATGTTCCGGCGGCGGATTGGCCGCTCGACTTGGAGGATTTGTTCGAGAGCGCGCTCGCGCCGACCGTGACCGCTGCCGGAGGGCGGCGCGATCCACATCGACGAAGGACGCGCGGCGGTGCTGATCGATGTCGATACCGGCAGCCCGGAAACCGGCTCGGCGGAGCGCTCGGCCCGTCGCGCCAATCTCGCGGCGGCCCGGACGATCGCGCGCCAGCTGCGGCTACGCCAGCTCGGCGGCGGGATCGTCGTCGATTTTGCCGCGCTCGACGCGCCGCGCGAGCGCGAGCGGGTGCGGCAGGCGCTCGCCGCCGCGCTCGCCGGCGACCCGGCGCGCCGCAACTCCTCGGCTGGACCCGCCTCGGCCATCTCGAGATCGTGCGGCCGCGCCGGTTGCGCTCGCTGTCGGAAGCGATGCTCGAAGCGCGCGGGCCGCGCAAGAACCCGGCGACGCTGGCCTTCGAGGCGCTGCGCCGGCTGGCGGCCGAAGCCCGCGCGAACCCGGCGGCGAACTGGCGTCTGGCGGCGATCCCGGCCGTCGAGGCGGCGCTGCGCGGTCCGGCGGCGGCGGCGCTCGCGGCGCTGGAAGTCCGTCTCGGACGCCGGGTCGCGATCGCGCCATTGGCGGGAGAGCGAGCCCGGTCGCGACACGGCGCCCTTTTGACATCGCGGCCGTGTGAGCCGATATCGACGGCATGGCCCGTCACGGCGATCCAGATCCCGTCATTCCGATGCCGGCCGGCGCGCGCCGGTGTCCGATCTGCGGCAAGCGCGCGGTTCCGCGGCATCAGCCATTCTGCTCCGGGCCGCTGCGCCGACATCGATCTCGGCCGCTGGCTCAAGGGCAACTACCGCGTCGAAACCGAAGAACCGGCCGAAGACGGCAGCGAGGCAAACGAACCGTAGCGGCGTGTCGCTGCGTCGGGCGCGTCCGCCCGACACCCCTACGCAAAACGATCGGTTGGCCGACCCCGTGGCGGGCGCTATCAGCGCTGCGGCCGACCGATATTGCGGTGCAGCAAAGAGTAGAGTACAATACCGCCTATTTGTTAGGCATTAGGCTGTTTTGACTAAGACATGAGCATTTCGCTCGGCTCCATCACGCTCGAAGACGCCGTCATCCTCGCGCCGATGTCGGGAGTGACCGATCTGCCGTTTCGGCGTCTGGTCAAGCGGCACGGCGCCGCGCTTGTCGTCTCCGAGATGATCGCGAGCCAGGCGGCGATCCGCGAGACCCGGCAATCGCTGACGATGGCGCAAAGCTGCGCCGAGGAGCAGCCGATGGCGGTGCAGCTCGCCGGCTGCGAGCCGCAAATCATGGCCGAGGCCGCGAAGCTCAACGCCGACCGCGGCGCGCGGCTGATCGACATCAATTTCGGCTGCCCGGTGAAAAAAGTCGTCAACGGCCATGCCGGCTCGGCGCTGATGCGCGACGAAGTCGCATGCGGCGCGCATCCTCGAAGCGACGGTCAAGGCCGTCGATCTGCCGGTCACGCTGAAAATGCGCACCGGCTGGGACGACAACAGCCGCAACGCGCCGCGTCTGGCGAAGATCGCCGAATCCTGCGGCATCCGCATGGTCACGGTGCACGGCCGCACCCGCTGCCAGTTCTACGCCGGCAGCGCCGATTGGCGCTTCATCCGCGAGGTCAAGGAGGCGGTTTCGATCCCGGTCATCGCCAACGGCGACATCACGACGCTCGACGATGCCGACGGGCGCTTGCCGAATCCGGCGCCGACGGGCTGATGGTCGGGCGCGGCTGCTATGGCCGGCCCTGGTTCATCGCGCAGGTGATCGACTGGCTGCGCGATCGCCGGCGCCGGCCGGACCCGCCGCTCGCGGCGCAATACGAGATCGTCCGCCGCCATTACGACGACATGCTGACCCATTATGGCCGCGTGCCGGGCGTGCGCATCGCGCGCAAGCATCTGGGATGGTATTCGAAGGGGCTGCCCGGCTCGGCGGAATTCCGCGCCGCCGTGAACCAGACCGACGAGGTGGCGCGCGTCGAGGTGCTGCTGCGCGCGTTCTACGAACCGCTGATCGAGCGGAGCGGCGAGCTCGGCCCGGTGCATGCAGACGAGGGAGCGCCGGCGCGACACCTGCCGCGGCAATCGCGAGAGGGCAGGGTGGCGGCGTTGGCGGCCTCATGATCACGCCGCTGAAGCGCATCCGCTCCACGCCGCGCATCCGCGCGCCGGCGCTGCCCGACGCCGCGCCTCTGCTGGCCGCCCTGCCGAGCCCGGTCGCTCGCGCTCGATCGCCAGGGCATCGTGCGCTTCGTCAACCCGGCGGCCGAGCAGTTTTTCGGCGCCGGCGCCGCCGCGCTGGTCGGCCGCAAGTTCGCCAGGCTGCTGCTGCCGCACAGCCCGATCCTCGCGCTCACGGACACGATATGGCGCACCGGCGGATCGATCGTCGAATACGATGTGCCGGTGGAAAGGCCGCGCGTTCCGCCGTGTTCGGCGACGGTGCAAGGCGCGCTGGCGGGGGAGGGGGGCGACCTGCTGGTGCTGATGCTGCACGAGCGGTCGATGGCCGACAAGATGGACCGCCAGCTGACCCATCTGAACGCCGGCCGTTCGGTCACGGCAATGGCGGCGATGCTGGCGCACGAGGTCAAGAACCCGCTTTCCGGCATTCGCGGCGCCGCGCAGCTGCTCGAACAGGATGCCGACCCGGCCGGCCGCGAGCTGACCCAGCTGATCTGCGAGGAGACCGATCGCATCGTCGCTCTGGTCGACCGTGTCGAGGCATTTTCCGGCTACGCCCCGATCAGCCGCGGCGAGGTGAACATCCATGAGATCCTCGATCGGGTGCGCAAGGCGGCGCAGTCGGGCTTTGCCCGGCATGTCGCGATCCGCGAGGATTACGACCCGTCGCTGCCGCCGGTGCATGGCGATCGCGACCTGCTGCTGCAGGTCTTTCTCAATCTCGTCAAGAACGCCGCCGAAGCCGTCCCGGCGGTCGGCGGCGAGATCGTGCTTGCCACCGCCTATCGGCACGGCCTGCGGCTCGCCGGGCCGGGCGGCGAGCGGCGGCTGCTGCCGCTGATGGTCTCGGTCGCCGATAACGGGTCCGGTATTCCCGACGGCATCAAGGCGCACCTGTTCGACCCGTTTGTCACGACGAAACGCAACGGAACTGGCCTGGGTCTTGCACTGGTGGCGAAGGCAATCGGCGATCACGGCGGCGCGATCGAGTTCGACAGCCAACCCCGGCGCACGGTGTTCCGGGTGTTTCTGCCAATTGTCGCGCCAATCGGCGTGGTCCCCGCCGGGAGTGTGCAAGACGGTGGCGGATGATGAGTGCGACAATTCTTGTGGCCGACGACGACCGGGCGATTCGCATGGTGCTGAACCAGGCGCTTGCCCGGCTCGGCCACGATGTCCGGATGACCGGAAACGCGGCGACCTTGTGGCGGTGGGTCGCCGACGGCGAGGGCGATCTCGTCATTACCGATGTGGTCATGCCCGATGAGAACGGTCTCGACCTGATCCCGCGCATCAGGCGGGCGCGCCCCGATCTGCGCGTCATTGTCATGAGCGCGCAGACGACGCTGTTGACCGCGGTCAAGGCGGCCGAGCGGGGCGCGTTCGAATACCTGCCGAAGCCGTTCGACCTGCGCGAACTGGTCAGCGTTGTCGAGCGGGCGTTGAGCGCGCCGACGGCCGCGCCGGCGACAGCCCAGGAGGCCGATCCGGAGGACCAGCTGCCGCTGATCGGCCGCTCGCCGGCGATGCAGGAGATCTACCGCGCGATCGCCCGGCTGATGGGCACCGATCTGACGGTCATGATCACCGGCGAGAGCGGCACCGGCAAGGAGCTGGTCGCCCGCGCGCTGCATGATTTCGGAAAGCGCCGCTCCGGACCGTTCGTCGCGATCAACATGGCCGCGATCCCGCGCGAGCTGATCGAAAGCGAGTTGTTCGGACACGAGAGAGGCGCCTTCACCGGAGCGCACAGCAGCGGCATCGGGCGCTTCGAGCAGGCCAGGGGCGGCACGCTGTTTCTCGACGAGATCGGCGACATGCCGCCGGAAGCGCAGACGCGGCTATTGCGGGTGCTGCAGGAAGGCGAATACACCGCGGTCGGCGGACGCACGCCGATCCGGGTCGATGTGCGCATTGTCGCGGCGACGCATCGCGATCTCTCGCAGCTGATCCGGCAGGGGCTGTTTCGCGAGGATTTGTTCTACCGGCTCAATGTCGCGCCGATCCGGCTGCCGCCGCTGCGCGAGCGCAGCTCCGATGTCCCGGCGCTGGTGCGCCATTTTGCATTGCTGGCGACGCGGGAAGGGCTGCCGCTCAAGACGCTTGACGAAGCGGCGATGGAACGGCTGCGCCGGCATCCCTGGCCCGGAAACGTGCGGGAATTGGAAAACCTGGTGCGCCGCCTGGCCGCGCTGTACTCGCAGGAGGTGATCGGGCTCGACATTATCGAGGCGGAACTGGGCCAGTCCTCGCCGAGCGACATGCCGCCGGCCGAATCGGTCGCCGGGGAGGGGCTCGGGGCGGCGGTCGAACGCCATATCTGCGATTATTTCGCGGCGCACCGAGGCGCCCTGCCGGCTGCCGGTTTGTACGACCGGGTGCTGCGCGAGATCGAGCGCCCGCTGATCGTCGCGACCTTGGGCGCAACCCGCGGCAATCAGATCAAGGCGGCGCATCTGTTGGGACTGAACCGCAATACATTGCGCAAAAAAATCCGCGAGTTGGACATCCCGGTCGTCCGCGGCTTAAAATAGCGGCATTGCTGCGCCACCGTCCGGTGCGCCGCGGCGCGCGAAAGCGGGCGCGGGCGTTTGGTTGTGCCTGCGTCGAGTGTGTGGGGATCGGGCGATGAGCCTGGCGCGGCGGATCCGCGCCTGGGCCGGCGGGTTCGGCCTGTGGCGGAAAATGGCGGTCGTGCTGGCGGCGGCGGCCCTTGCCTCGGGCATCGCGACCTATCTGTCGCTGACCGGCGCGCCGCCGTTCGGCCCCGACCCGCGCGCCGTCCTGATCCTGCTTCAGCTCGATCTTGTTCTGCTGCTCGCGTTGGGGTCGCTGGTCGCCAAGCGGCTCGTCGAGGTCTGGCTCGAGCGCCGCCGCGGCCTCGCCGGTTCACGACTGCAGGTGCGTTTGGTCGGGCTGTTCAGCTTGATCGCGGTGATGCCGACAATCGTCGTCGCGGTGTTTTCGTACCTGTTCTTCAATTTCGGCGTCGAATCCTGGTTCAGCGACAAGGTGCGCACCGCGATCTCCGAATCGGTCGCGGTGGCCGACGCCTACGTGAAGGAACATCAGCAGGCGATTCGCGCCGACGCGCTCGCGATGGCGGCCGGTTTGGACCGCTATGCGGCATCGTTGCAGCTGAACCCGCAATATCTCGCCCCGGTCCTGACGGCGCAGGCGGCGATGCGCGGGCTGACCGAGGCGGCGATCCTCGACAGCCGCGGAACGATGCTGGCGCGCACCGGTCTCGTGTTCGGCCTCGGGTTCGAGGATGTCAGCCTCGACGCGCTGCGGCGCGCGCAGCAGGGCGAGATCGTCATCATGACCGACGATCGCGAGGAGCGGGTGCGCGCCCTCGTCCGGCTGAACGAGTTCAGCAACCTGTTCCTGTATGTCGGCCGCTATATCGAGCCGCGGGTGCTGGCGCACCGCGAGAACACCCACCTCGCGGCCGAGCAGTACGAACGGCTTGAGGTGCAGCGCTCCGGGTTTCAGATCACGTTCGCGGTAATCTATATTCTTGTTGCGATGCTGTTTCTCGCTGCGGCGATCCTGATGGGGGTCCATTTCGCGGCGCAAATGGCCGGTCCGATCAGCGGCCTCGTGGGCGCCGCCGATCGCATCCGCGCCGGCGACCTGTCGGCGCGCGTGCCGGAGGGCGAGCGCGATGACGAATTGAGCTCGCTGAGCCGCGCCTTCAATCGCATGACCAACCAGATCCAGAGCCAGCAGCGCGAGCTGCTCGAGGCCAACCGGGAACTCGACGAACGGCGGCGATTCACCGAAACGGTCCTGACCGGCGTTTCGGCAGGCGTTATCGGGCTCGATCGCGGCGGGCGCGTCTATCTGCCGAACCGCTCCGCCTCGGCCCTGCTCGGCATCGATCTCGAGGAGGCGATCGGCGAGGATCTCGCCGAACTCGCGCCGGAAATGGCGGAACTGCTTGAGCAGTCGGCGCTGCGGCCGTCGCGGCTGGCGCAAGGCCAGGTGCAAATCGCCGGCCAGAACAGCACGCGCACGCTGCTGGTCCGTATCGCCGCGGAGCGCGACGAGGACGAGATCAGCGGCTTCGTCGTCACGTTCGACGATATCACCGAGCTATTGTCGGCGCAGCGCAAGGCGGCCTGGGCCGATGTCGCGCGCCGCATCGCGCACGAGATCAAGAACCCGCTGACCCCGATCCAGCTTTCGGCCGAGCGGCTCAAACGCAAATACCTGAAGGACATCAAGAACGACGTCGAGACGTTCCAGATCTGCACCGACACGATCATCCGGCATGTCGAGGATATCGGGCGCATGGTCGATGAATTCTCGTCGTTTGCGCGAATGCCGACGCCGGTGCTGAAGCCGGAGGACTTGGCGACGATTGTCGAGCGGGCGGTGTTCCTGGAGCGCACGGCGCATCCCAAGATCGCGTTCGAGACGCGATTCGAGACGCGGCCGGTGCCGCTGCGCTGCGATGCCCGGCTGGTCGGACAGGCGTTGATCAATATCCTCAAAAACGCGGTCGAATCGATCGAAGGCCGAATCGCCGAAGGCGAGCCGAACCCGCCCGGCAATATCGTGGTGACCGTGTCGAGCCGGTCCGCAGATCGTGATCGCGGTGGAAGACAACGGCAAAGGCTTGCCGGCGCACGGCCGCGAACGCCTCACCGAGCCTTATGTCACGACCCGCGCGAAGGGAACCGGCTTGGGCCTCGCTATCGTGAAAAAGATCATGGAAGATCACTCGGGAGAGCTGGTCCTATCGGATCGCGCGGGAGGCGGGGCTCGGGTGCAGCTGGTGTTCGCCGCCGAAGTGCAGCCCGCAGCCCGTTCTGTCGAACACGAGGCTGCAGCGGAGTTGAGTACGGTCGGCCATGGCGCATGACATCCTGATCGTAGACGACGAAGCCGACATCCGGATGCTGATTGCCGGCGTCTTGCGCGACGAAGGCTATGCGACGCGCGAGGCCGCCGACAGCGAGGAGGCGCTTGCGGCGATCCACACCAGGCAGCCGACGCTGGTGATCCTCGACATCTGGCTGCAGAACAGCCAGCTCGACGGCATCGAGATCCTGCAGCAGATGCAGGCCGACATGGCGTCGGTGCCGGTCGTGATGATCAGCGGCCACGGCACGATCGAAACGGCGGTCGAGGCGATCAAGATCGGCGCCTACGATTTTATCGAGAAGCCGTTCAAGAGCGATCGGCTGCTGCTGGTCGTCGCGCGCGCGATCGAGGCGGCGCAGCTGCGCCGCGAAAACGCCGAATTGCGGCTGCGCGCCGGCGGCGAAATCGACCTGGTCGGCGCCTCGCCGGCGATCAACCAGCTGCGGCAGCAGATCGAGCGGGTTGCCCCGACCGGCAGCCGGGTTCTCGTGACCGGCGCGCCGGGCTCCGGCAAGGAGGTCGTCGGCCGGCTGCTGCACGCCCGCTCGCGCCGATCCGAGGGACCGTTCGTCGCGATCAACTGCGCGACGATGCATCCCGACCGCTTGGAGGTCGAGCTGTTCGGCTCGGAAGGGGGCAATGGCGGCACGCCGCGCAAGGTCGGCACGTTCGAACGCGCGCATGGCGGCACGCTGTTTCTCGACGAAGTCGCCGACATGCCGCTCGAAACGCAGGGCAAGATCGTGCGCGCGCTGCAGGAGCAGACATTCGAGCGGGTAGGGGGGTCGCGTCGCGTCGAGGTGGACGTCCGCGTGCTCGCCTCCTCGAACCGCGAATTGTCGAGCGAAATCGCCGCCGGGCGGTTCCGCGAGGATCTGTTCTATCGGCTCAACGTCGTGCCGATCCGGGTGCCGCCGCTGCGCGAGCGGCGCGAGGACATCCCGCTGCTCGCGCGCCACTTCATGCAGCGCGGCGCGGAAGCGGCGCGCATCCAGCCGCGCGAGTTCGGCGAGGATTCGCTGGCGGCGCTGCAGGCCTATAGCTGGCCCGGCAATGTGCGGCAATTGCGCAACGTGATCGACTGGCTGCTGATCATGGCGCCGGGCGACACGGCGGAGCCGGTGCGCGCCGACATGCTGCCGAACGAGATCACGGCCATCGCGCCGAGCGTCGTCAAATGGGACAAGGCCAGCGAGATCATGACCCTGCCGCTGCGCGACGCGCGCGAGGTGTTCGAGCGGGAGTACCTGCTCGCCCAGGTAACGCGGTTCGGCGGCAACATATCGCGCACGGCGTCCTTTGTCGGGATGGAGCGCTCCGCCCTGCATCGCAAGCTCAAGTCGCTCGGGGTCTTCGGCAGCGAGCGAGCGCTCAAGGTCGTAACGTGACGATGACCGGTGCCGATACGAGAGCGCGACGCGGGACCGCCGGCCGCAAAGCGGCCGCGAACCTCGCGCGCCCGATAGAGAGCCGCCGATGTCCCGCATCGCCTATGTGTCGGGAGCCTACGTCCCGCACCGTCAGGCCGCGGTCCATATCGAGGACCGCGGATATCAGTTCGCGGACGGCGTCTACGAGGTCATCGCGGTGCGCGGCGGAAAGCTGGTGGACGAGGAACCGCATCTGAGGCGGCTGCACCGTTCGCTTGACGAGCTGCGCATCGCCGACGCCGATCGGCGATGCCGCGCTCAGGATCGTCCTGCGCGAGGTGGTGCGCCGCAACGGCGTCGAGACCGGGACCGTGTATCTCCAGATCACGCGCGGGATCGCTCCCCGCGAGCACGCATTCCCGAAATCGGCGAGACCGTGTCTCGTCGTGACCTCACGGGAGAGCCGGCGCCCCGATCCCCGCCTCTGGGAAGACGGGATCGGTGTGGTCACGATCCCAGACATCCGATGGCAGCGATGCGATATCAAGTCGATAGCGCTTATTCCTAATGTCCTAGGTAAGCAACAGGCGCGCGAGGCCGGCGCTTTCGAAGCCTGGCAGGTTGACGGCGATGGGCGGATCACCGAGGGGACCTCGACAAATGCGTGGATCGTCACCGACCGAGGCCGCGGTGGTGACCCGCGCCGCCGACAACGCGATCCTCAACGGCGTGACCCGCCTTGCCGTGCTCGACATCATCGCTCGCGAAGGATACCGGTTCGAAGAGCGGCCGTTCTCGGTCGAGGAAGCGAAGGCGGCGCGCGAAGCCTTTCTGACCAGCACGACCTCCGACGTGCTGCCGGTGGTCCGCATCGACGGCGCCCCGATCGGCGACGGCAAGCCCGGTCCGCTCACTCGCCGGCTGCGCGCGGCGTACCTGGCGCACGTCGCGGTGCCGGCATGACGGTTTCGCCCGTTGCCGTGCAAGCGCTCGCCGAGCTCCGCTCGCCGAGGGCGATCCTGTTCGACTGGGACAACACGCTGGTCGACACCTGGGCGACGATCCACGAGGCGCTCAATTTCCTGATGCGCGCGATGGACCGGCCGGAATGGTCGCTCGCCGAGACCCGCGAAAAGGTCCGGCTCAGCTTGCGCGAGGCGTTCCCGCTGCATTTCGGCGAGCGCTGGGAGGAGGCGCGCGACATCTATCTCGATCGGTTCCGCGCGATCCACCTGGAGCGGCTGACACCGCTGCCCGGGCGCGAGTCGATGTTGCGCAATCTGGCGGGGCAGGGGATCTACCTTGGCGTTGTCAGCAACAAGACCGGCGAGCTGCTGCGGCGGGAAGTCGAGCGGCTCGGCTGGACGGACTTGTTCGGCAGCGTCATCGGGGCCGGCGACGCGCCGCTCGACAAACCGGCCTGCGAGCCGGTCCACCTCGCGCTGGCGCCGAGCGGGGTTCCCGCGGGGAATGAAGTGTGGTTTGTCGGCGACACCGCGGTCGACATGGAATGCGCCGGGAATAGCGGCTGCGTCGCGGTATTTCTCGGCGATCCGGAGCCCGCCGAGGAATTTGCCCGGGAGTTTGCCCGGTTTGCGCCCAGGCTGTGTTTTGCGGACGAAGCGAGCCTGTTTCACTCGCTGGAGGGCTTGCGCATCGCGGCCCCGCGCCCATCTTCGTAGGCGCAAAGAAGACCTCCTCCTTAACCGAAGCCTACCCCGAGTCGGTTGGCCCGGCTCCAAAAATTATGGGAGACTTCCCATGTCCAGCGAGAAATCGCAGAACGTCCAGGACGTGTTCCTGAATCATGTCCGAAAGAACAAGACGCCGGTAACCGTGTTCCTCGTGAACGGCGTCAAGCTGCAGGGCATCATCACCTGGTTCGATAATTTTTGTGTCCTGCTGCGGCGAGATGCGCATTCGCAGCTCGTCTACAAGCACGCGATCTCCACCGTGATGCCGGCACAGCCGATCCAGCTGTTCGAGGGCGGCAAGGAGCCGAACGAGTTCTGAGCAACACCGACATCCGCCACAACACCGTCGACGCGCCGCGCGCTCGTCCTCCATCCGGCGACGAAATCGGCCGCCGGGCCGTGCCCGGAAGCGCCAAAACGCTCGCTCGACGCCCGGCTCGACGAGGCGGTCGGCTTGGCGCGCGCGATCGATCTGGAGGTCGTGCGCGCCGAGACGATCCGGCTGGCGCGCCCCGTACCGGCGACCCTGTTCGGCTCCGGCAATGTCGAAACGCTGCGTGGAATCATCGCGGAAAACGCGGCCGGGCTCGTCGTCGTCGATGCAACGCTGACCCCGGTGCAGCAGCGCAATCTCGAACGGCGCTGGCAAGCCAAGGTCATCGACCGCACCGGTCTGATCCTGGAGATTTTCGGCGCCCGCGCCCGCACGCATGAAGGCCGTCTGCAGGTCGAGCTCGCGGCATTGTCGTACCAGCGCTCGCGGCTGGTCCGGTCGTGGACCCATCTCGAACGCCAGCGCGGCGGTTTCGGCTTTCTCGGCGGACCGGGCGAGAGCCAGCTCGAAATCGACCGCCGGCTGATCGGCGAGCGCATCGCGCGGCTGCGCCGGGAGCTCGACGACGTCAAGCGAACCCGTGGGTTGCACCGCGAGGCGCGCCGCCGCGTGCCGTACCCGGTAATCGCGCTGGTCGGGTACACGAATGCCGGGAAATCGACGCTGTTCAATCGCCTGACGCGCTCCGAGGTCGCCGCGGAGGACCTGCTCTTCGCGACGCTGGACCCGACGATGCGACGGCTCGACTTGCCGTCCGGCCGGAAAGCGATCCTGTCGGACACGGTCGGCTTCATTTCCGACCTGCCGACCCATCTCGTCGCGGCGTTTCGCGCGACGCTGGAGGAAGTTACCGAGGCCGATATCGTCGTGCATGTGCGCGACGCGCATCATCCGGACAGCGACGCCCAGCGCGAGGACGTGCTCGCCGTGCTGGGCGATCTCGGCCTCGGGCATCTTGCCGAGGACGGGTTGATCGAGGTTTTGAACAAGATCGACCTGCTGGATCCGGCGGAGCGCGACAGCCTGCTCAATCAGGCGCAGCGCAACAGCCAGACCGTTCCGTTATCGGCGGCGACCGGGGAGGGGTGCGACGCGCTGCTCCGGCTGATCGATCGCCGCCTGGAGGACGGCGCCCGCCCGGTGCGGCTCGACGTGCCGCTCTCCGACGGCAAGACGCTGGCCTGGATCTACGAGCATGGCGAGGTGCTCGGCCGCCGCGACGACGCCGAAGCCGCGCATCTGTCGGTACGGCTCACCGAAGCCGATCTCGGCCGGCTGAGGCATCGTCAACGGTTGCATTAGATTCCGCTTGCACCGACTTTGAATCGCCAGGTTTATTCAGCCGCCCCGGTGCCCGTCTCACCGCTGTTCGCGCGCCTTCACCTGCTGCCATAACGCCTCGAGCGCATCGAGATCGCGGCCGATGCCGCGCTGTTTCGCCAGTACCTCGAGCGCGCGGAAGCGGCGCTCGAATTTCGCGGTGGCGCGGCGCAGCGCGGTCTCGGGTTCGACATCGAGCTTGCGGGCCAGGTTGGCGGCGGCGAAGAGCAGATCGCCGACTTCCTCTTCCAACGCGGCCGGCCCCGCGGCGCCGTCGAGTTCGGCCTCGATCTCGGCGATCTCCTCGGCGATCTTCGGCAGGACCGCCCGCGCATCCGGCCAGTCGAACCCGATCCGTGCCGCCCGGCGCGAAATCTTCCCGGCCCGCAGCAGCGCGGGCAGCGCGAGCGCCACGCCGTCGAGCACGCTTTCGGCGCCGCCGGCCGCCTCGCGCTCGGCCGCCTTGTGCGCCTCCCATGCCTCGTTCTGCGCCGCAACCGAAACGATCTCGGCGTCGCCGAAGACATGCGGATGCCGCCGCTCCATCTTGTCCGCGATCGCCGCGGCGACATCCTCGAAGCCGAAGAGCCCGGCTTCCTCCGCCATGCGGGCGTGGAACACGACCTGCAGCAGCAGATCGCCGAGTTCGTCCTTCAATGCCGCGCATGTCCTCGCGCTCGATCGCGTCGGCGACCTCGTAGGCTTCCTCGATCGTGTACGGCGCGATCGTCGCGAAATTCTGCTCCACGTCCCACGGACAGCCGCGCTCCGGATCGCGCAGCCGGGCCATGATCGCCAGCAGGCGATCGATCGGGCGGGTGGTCATGTCGATGCGCCGCATCCGTTCACTGCCGACGATCCATAATCCGCGGCGCTTGTGCCAGTCCTCGATCGACAACGCCGGGTAGCCGTCGAAGCATTCGTCGCCCGGACCGATCTGCGGCTCGACCCAGGGTGCCTTGTCGCGCAGAAGCAGTCAGTGCACCGCTGGCCAGCGGAATGATCCTGGAAGCGGCGTGTCGATCACCGACGCGAACGTGGTCGGATCAGGCCCGGCGCCATTGTCGCGAAACTTTGCTCGAACATCCCACAGACAGCCGCGCTCCGGATCACGCAGCCGGGCAATGATCGCCAGCTGGCGATCCATCGAGCCGGCGGTGCCGTCGATCGCCGCATGCCAGAGACGGACCGCGCGAAGGCTGATCGCCAGGGACGAGGCGCGCACCGGCGCATGTTGTCGCATAAGATATATTATGGAAAATATATGCCTCGTCGGGACCGGACTTCTATTGGCGCTAGCGTAGCTCTCATGGATCCGGCAGCTCAATGGTCAGCCCGTCATAGCCGGGTTCGACCCCGGCGGGCAATTCAGCGCTCAGCTCGCGATAATCGAGGCTCTGGTCCATGTGGGTCAAAACCGCTCGACGCGGCCGAACGCGATCGATCCATGCCAGAGTCTTGGCGAGGTGGCTGTGCGTCGGATGCGGTTCGCGCCGCATGCAATCGACGATCCAGAGCTCGATCCCGGAAAGCGCCGCGAAGGCAGTCTCGTCGAGCTCGGTCACGTCGGTCGAATAAGCCATCGGTCCGATACGAAATCCGAGGGTCATCGAGAAGCCGTGGTCCTGCGCGAACGGCACGATCGGCATTCCCGCGGCAGTAAACGGCCCGTCGATCGGCCGCCCGATCAATGCCGGCCGATACAGGGACTTCTCCGGCGGCGGCAGCAACGCATAGCCGAAGCGCCGCTCGACCTCAGCCAACGCCTCGGGGCTGGCATGGAACGGCAATGCCTTTTTAATCAACTTGTTGATGATACGAATATCATCTATTCCATGAAGATGATCGGCATGCGCGTGGGTCAAAAGCACGGCATCGAGCCGGCTAACGCCGGCGTCGAGCAGCTGCTCGCGAAGATCGGGTGACGTATCGATCAGCAGGCGCCGCGCCGCGGCTTTCGACGAGCAGCGAACAGCGCCGGCGCCGGTTGCGCGGGTCGGCCGGATCGCAGCGACCCCAATCCGGCCCGATTGCAGGAACACCCCAAGAAGCGCCGCAGCCTAGGACCGTTATCTTCATGTATAGCATGAGACTGTCATAGGGCGGCGCGCCTTTTGGAACAGTCGGAAAAAATTCTCGGTTGTCGCCGCGGCAAGTTCCTCGACCGCAATCCCTTTCAGCTCCGCCACGACCGCCGCGGTCGCGGCGACATAGGCCGGTTCATTGCGCTTCCCGCGATACGGAACCGGCGCGAGATACGGCGCGTCGGTCTCGACCAGCAGCCGATCGAGCGGCACGTCCCGGACGATCGCGCGCAATTCGTCGGCCTTGCGGAACGTGACGATGCCCGAAATCGATATGTAAAAGCCGAGATCGAGGGCCGCTTCGGCCAAGCCCCGGCCGCTGCTGAAGCAATGCAGAACGCCGCGACGCGGCGTCTTCCTGCCGCAGGATGCTGGCGATCTCGGCGTCGGCATCGCGCGCGTGCACGATCAGCGGCAGTCCGCTGACCTTGGATGCCGCGATATGAGCGCGGAACACCTGCTCCTGAACCTCGCGCGGGCTGTGGTCGTAGTAAAAGTCCAAGCCGGTCTCGCCGATGCCGATCACCCGCGGATGCTCGGCGAGCGCCGTTAGCTGCGTCGCCGTGATCGCGGCGTGATCGGCCGCTTCATGCGGATGCGCGCCGACCGAGCACCAGATGTCGTCATCCGCTTCGGCGATCGCGCGCACCGCCGGCGAACTGATCGAGCCGCGTGCTGATCGTCAGCATCGTAACGACCCCGGCGGCGCGGGCGCGCGCGAGAACCGCCTCGCGCTCGTCGGCCAACTCCGGAAAATCGAGATGGCAATGGCTGTCGACCAGCATGCCCCCTGCCCTCACCGGGCCGCATCGCCGGGCGCGTCGCTTTCGACGTATCGCGGAAAAATCCCGCGCGGCGCCGGAACCGCGCGTCCCGGCGGCAGACTCTCGCGCCAAATCGTTTGAAGCTGCGCGCCTCGCGCGGGCACCGCGAGCTGATCGAGCAGCGCGGCGGCAGCGCCGGGCACAAACGGCTGCACGAGAATCCCGAGATGGCGCAGAACCTCAGCCAATGTATAAAGAACTGTCGCCATCCGATTCGGATCACTGCGCCGTAAGGCCCACGGCGCCTGCTCATCGACATACCGGTTCGCCTCGGCGACGACCCGCCAGATCGTCTCGAGCGCGATGTGAAAAACCTGCTCGGCGACAAGCGGCCGAACCCGATCCAGAAGACCCGCCGCCGCGCCAAGAAGCCGCTCGTCGGCTTCGGCGAACGCGCCGGGCGCCGGGATCCTGCCGTCGCAATTGCGGTTGATCAGGCTCAAGACGCGCTGCGCCAGATTGCCGAAATCGTTCGCCAGGTCGCCGTTCAATCGGCCGACCACGGCGCGATGCGAAAAATCTCCGTCGCTGCCGAACGGCAGTTCGCGCAGCATGAAATAGCGCAGCGGATCGAGACCGTATTTGTCGACGAGCTGCCCGGGCGGGATGAAATTGCCCAGCGATTTCGACATTTTCTGACCCTCGACGGTCCACCAGCCGTGGGCGAAGACGCGGCGCGGCGGCTCGAGACCGGCGGCCATCAGAAAGGCATGCCAGTACACCGTGTGAAAGCGCAGGATATCCTTACCCACCATGTGAAGATCGGCAGGCCAAAACATTGAAAAATCGTCGTCGTTATCGATTCGGGATAGCCGAGCGCGGTGATGTAGTTCGCGAGCGCGTCGAGCCACACGTAAATGACGTGACGCGGGTTGCCGGGCACCGGGATGCCCCAGCTGAAACTGGTCCGGGAGATCGACAGGTCCTTCAACCCGCCGCGCACGAAGCTGATCACCTCGTTGCGGCGGCTGCGCGGCGCGATCGCGTCGGGATGCGCGTCATACCAGGCAAGCAGCCGGTCCTGCCAGGCCGACAGGCGGAAAAAATAGTTTTCCTCCTCGAGCCACTCGACCTCGGCCCCGCTCGGCGCGAGCTTCGCGCCGTTCGGGCCGGCGACGAGCTCGCTTTCGTCATAGAAGGCTTCGTCGCGCACCGAGTACCAGCCGGCAAACCGCCCGAGATAGATCTCGCCGCGGCTTTCGAGTTCGCGCCATAGCGCCTGCACGCCGCGGATGTGGCGCGGCTCGGTGGTGCGGATGAAATCGTCGTTGCTGATGTTCAGACAGGCGTCCCATGTCGCGGAACGCACCGGAGATCTCGTCGGCGAACTGCTGCGGCGTCTGGCCGCGCGCCTGCGCCGAGCGCTCGACCTTCTGGCCGTGCTCGTCGGTGCCGGTCAGAAACCGGACATTGCGCCCGTCAAGCCGCATGAAGCGCGCCAGCGACGTCGCACGCCACCGTCGTGTAGGCGTGGCCGAGATGCGGCAGGTCGTTGACGTAATAAATCGGCGTCGTCAGAAAATACGGCCGGTCGGCGGTCATGAGGCCCTCCACCGCAGAGATATGGGAGCGCGGCCGAGCTCGTCCAGCAACTCCGCGGCGCGCGATCCAGCGGGGCAGGTGCCGCGGCTGGCGTATCGGGAGATCTAGCGCGCCAGCCGCTCGATGGCAAAGAAGGCGCCGAGAATCGTCTGTTTGCGGTCGAGATTGAGGGCGTCGCCGCGGGCAAAACTCGCCGCGACCTGCTCGCGCAACTCGACCCAGCGCGCGGCCGGCGCTCGGGCGCCGAGACGACGCAGCAAAGCGTCCGCTTCCTGGTAGGTCCGGCGGCCCGAAATGCCGCCGGCGGCGCAGACCGCGATCTCGCCCAGCAAATGCGACAGGAGTTCCTCGACGGCGCGATAGGCGCCGTCGGCTTCGCCGCGCGCCAGCCGGTCAGCCAACGCATGCAGCGCGACGGGATCGACGCCCGGCTCGCGCGACAACAGCGCCAGGATCGCTTGATACAGCTCGACCCCGCCGGCTTCGGTAAGCTCGAGCGCCCGCCCGATGCTGCCGTCCGCCAGGGCGACCAGAGCGGCGGACTGCGCCTGCGGCAGGTCGGGCCGGTAGGTTTCGAGCAGCCGCGCGACGATCGACGGCGGCAACGGCGTCATCGGAAAGCGCCGGCAGCGGGACCGGATCGTCGGCAGCAGCCGCCCGGGGTTGTGCGCCACGAGCAGCAGCAGCGCCCGGCGCGGCGGCTCCTCGAGGATCTTCAGCAGCGCATTGGCGGCGCTGCGGTTCATCGCGTCGGCGCCGTCGACAATGACGACCCGCCAGCCGCCCTCCGCCGCCGTCAGCCTCAGGAAAGCGGCGATCTCGCGCGTCTCGTCAACGACGATTTCGCTGCGCAGCCTGCGGCGGCGCGGGTCATAGGCGCGCTCGATCGAAAGCAGATCGGCGTGCCCGCCGGAGGCCACCCGGCGAAATACGCCTGAAGCGGCGGGCACGGCCAGCGTGCCCTCGTCCTCGGCCAGCGGCGCCCGGCTTCGCTCCCGTTTGCGCCATGCACCAAGACGAAACGGGCAAACCGGTACGCCAGCGTCGCCTTGCCGATGCCGCGCGGCCCGGTCATCAGCACCGCGTGCGGCATGCGGCCGGATTGAAACAGACGCCGCAGCGCCGCCTCGGCGCTTTCGTGCCCGACCAGTTCGGGGTTGGCGCGCGGCGGCGGCGCCCCGTTTCCGGATGTCTCAGCATCCCAGTACTCAGGCATCCCAGATGCTCAAGCATCAACGAGACGGACCGCGAGCCGCTCTCGCACCGCCGCGACCATCGGCGCGACCAACGCTTCCGACATCGCCGGCCGCATCGATCAGCACGCAGCGGCGCGGGATTCTCGGCGGCGATCGTCTGAAATCCGGCGCGCAGCCGCTCGTGAAATGCGTGGTCCAATCGCTCGAAGCGGTCGCCCTCGACGCCGCCAGCGCCGCGCCGCGCCGCGCGCGCCAGCCCCTCGGCGACCGGGAGATCGAGGATCAAGGTCAGATCCGGCAGGAAATCGCCGACCGCAAGACGATGCGCCGCCATCAGCTCGGCAATCGCGACACCGCGGCCATAGCCCTGATAGGCGATCGTCGAATCGACAAAGCGATCGGACACGACCCACACACCGCGTTCGAGCGCCGGCCGGATCAGGCGCATCGACATGGTCGCGCCGCGCCGCGTTCAGCAGCAGCACCTCGGTCATCGCATCCCAGCGTTCGTCGGCGCCGGCGAGCAGCAGCTCGCGAATCGCCTCCGCGCCGGCCGAGCCTCCCGGCTCGCGCGTGCGCAGCGCCGGGATGCCGCTGCGCTCCAGCGTCGCGACGAGGGCATCGACCTGGGTGGACTTGCCGGCCCCCTCCCCGCCTTCGACCGTGATGAAGCGGCCGCGGGCGGCTTCCGTCACGGCGCCCTGCCCGGTCAGTTCCAGCTGCCCCAGATCATGTGCCCGGCGACGCTCGCGATTCGCCCGAGCGGACCCAGGCGCTCGACATCGGCTGCGGCGACAAGCAGGCGTTTCGACCGGCGCCATTTCGGGGATGGTGACCACGATCTTGCCGAGAGGCTGGCCCTTTTTGATCGGCGCCGCAACCGGCTGATCGTAAGCGACGGTGACCTTCATGTCCTTGCGCGATTTGCGCGGCACGGTCACGACGAGGTCCTTCGCGACCGTCAGCGGCACCTTCGGCCGTTCGCCGAGCCACACCGCGGCCTCGTCCACCGTGGCTCCGGCGGTGAACAGCGGGACGGTGTTGTATTCGCGGAACGCCCACTCGATCAGCCGCTCGCTCTCCTGCGCGCGCGCCTTCGACGAGGGCAGCCCGCTCAGCACGACCAGGACCCGGCGGTCGCCGCGCTTGGCGGATCCGACCAGGCTGTAGCCGGCTTCCTCGGTGTGGCCGGTTTTCAATCCGTCGGCGCCGAGATCCTTGTAGAGGAGCGGATTGCGGTTCCCCTGCGTGATCTTGTTGAAGGTGAATTCCTTCTCGCCGTAAATCTCGTAAAACTGCGGAAAGTCCTTGATCGTGCGCATCGCCACCGTCGCGAGATCATGCGCCGTCATCCAGTGATCCGGGTTCGGCAGCCCATCGACATTGGCGAAATGGCTGTCTTGGAGCCCGATTTCTTTCGCCTTTCGGTTCATCTCCTCGACAAACGCGCTCCTCGCTGCCGGCCAGGCCCTCGGCCAGCACGACGCAGGCATCGTTGCCGGACTGGACGACCATTCCGCGTATCAGGTCGGAAATTTTCACGCGTTCGCCGAGCGGAACGAACATTTTCGAGCCGCCGGTGCGCCATGCCTTTTCGCTGACCGGCAGCTCGTCATCGAGCTTCGCGCGGCCCTGTTTCAGGTAGTCGAAGACAAGATACGCCGTCATCAGCTTCGACATCGACGCGGGCGGTATGCGTTCCTCGGCGTTCTTGTCGAGCAGAACCGTACCGGTCTCCACCTCCATGACCAGGGCCGAACGCGCCTGCGTGTCGATCGGCCCGACAACCTCCAGCGGAATCGGCGGTTTCGCCTTCCCGGCCGTCGCGCTGCTGTCGGGACGCGGCTTCGAGCGCGGCGATAGCGGGAGAGACATCGGGAGCGGTCGCGAAGGCTGTCACGGCGAGCGCGACCGCCGCTCCGATCGAGCCAAACCAGCGCAAAATCATTTCGCTTCAGATCCCTTCTGATGACGTTCACGCTTCTGATGCGTTCGCAGCGTCGCTTCCTCTCCAATCCTCCCCGGCAGATCCCTGTCGCGTCAATTGTCGACGACCCGGGCGTCGGGGATTCCGCTCTGCGCAAGCTCTCCAAGCAAACGCCGCGCCTCCGCCTCGCTCGCCACCGGCCCCAGCCTCACCCGGTACAGCGCGCTGCCGTTGACGCTGACGCGCGACCACCTCGGTGCCGGTGTGGCTGGCGAAGCGCGCCCGCACCCGGTTGCGCGTTCTCCGCGACCGCAAACATCCCGGCCTGGATGAAGATCCGGCCGGATGGCGCGGCAACGGGCGGTCGCTGCCGGCTCGGCAATAAGCGGGCATCGGCGCGGCGTGCGCCGAGGCGATCAGCGTGGGCCAAGTCGACCGGCGCGCCGCGACATGCTCGGCCGGTTCCGCGAGCCGCTCGCTCGCGACCTGCGGCGGTTCGGCGGGCAGTGGCGACAAGGCCGGGACCGGTCCCGGTGAGCCCGCCGCAACGGCAGCGACCGCCAGCAGGTCGCATCGGAGGCCGGCGGCGCCGCCCGAACCCCGCCCGGGTTCGGCCCCGCGGCGGCTACCGAGGTCCGAACCGATGCGGGGCTCCTGCGCCAATCGGGTTTGCCCGATATCGCCGCGCATCGCCGCCTCGGCCACTTTGATGCTCTCCTCCTTGATGATCTTGACGCGGACCGGGGCGGTGCCGGCCCTTTCGAACCCGAGCAGCTGCGCCGCACGCCGCGACAGATCGATGATCCGATCGCCGGCAAACGGGCCGCGATCGTTGACGCGGACCTTGAGCGCGCGGCCGTTCTGCAGGTTCGTTACCTCGACGACGCTCGGCAGCTGCAAGGTCTTGTGCGCCGCGCTGACCTGCGTCAGATCGAAAGTCTCGCCGTTCGCGGTTGGTCTGCCGTTGAATGCCTCGCCGTACCACGACGCGGTCCCGGTCTCGTCATAGGCATAATCCACCCGGGGATAATACCAGACGCCGTTGACCTGATACGGCGCGCCGACCTTGTAATAGCCCCGCGATCTGCCAAAACCGCTCGCATCGGAGCCGCGCGGCCCGGACAGCCGGCACAGACGGCAAGAGACAGACCGATCGCGATCAGCGCGACGAATTTGCGTATCCTGGCGTCCGCCCCCATCGGAACGCCTGCTCCGCGACTAGCCGCTGCCTATGCTGTCGGCGATGTAGCCGACCGCGGCGGCGAAATAATTCGAGTTGTTCCACTTCTTGATGGCGCGGAAATTGTCGTAGACGAGCAGCGCCGTCCCGCCCACTCCGTCCGGCAGGACCAGCGACGCCGCTGGCTCGCCGCCGGAAAAGCCCGTCGCCGCCGCCGGGCGAACCCCGAGCCGGGCCCATTCGGATACCGGCCGGCGGGTGTCCAGCCCGGCCAGCCGCGAATCGAAATCGCCGGGCACGACCACCACCTGCCCCCAGCTTTCGTCGCCGCGCCAGCCGAGCCGCGAAACGAAGTTCCCGATCGACCCGAGCACGTCCGGCGTCGAGTTCCAGATGTCGCGCCTGCCGTCGCCGTTGAAATCGACGGCGTAGGTGAGATACGTCGTCGGCATGAACTGGCACTGGCCCATCGCGCCGGCCCACGACCCGACCATTTGCGCGGGCGCGATGTTGCCCTGGTCGAGAATCTTCAGCGCGGCGAGAAGTTCGGCTCGGAACATCGCGCCGCGGCGGCCTTCATAGGCAAGCGTCGCCAGTGACGACGGCACGTTGAACGTGCCCATCATGCGGCCGAAATTGCTTTCGACGCCCCATAAGGTGACGATAAACCGCGGCTGAACGCGGTAGCGCTGCCACACCTGCTGCAGCAGACCATGATTCTCGACGAGCTTCTGGCGCGCCTCGTCGATCCGCTGCTGCGTGACGACCTTCTGAAAATATTCGGCGAAGGTCATCTTGTGCTCGGGCTGCTTGCGGTCGAGTTCGACGACCCGCGGCAGGAACGCGATCTGCTGAAAAGCGGCCTCGATCGTCGCCGGCCGGATGCCGCGCGCGATCGCGTCGCGGCGCACCCCGGCGAGAAATTGATTGAAGTCGCTTCCCGCCGGCGCCGCGATCCCGCCCCCCAGCGGCATCGCCAGCAACGGAGCCGCCGCGAGCAGTGCTCGGCGACTCGGGCGGAAAGGCATCATCGACATGCCCCCGCTACTGAACTTCCCCGATTTCCTTCTGCCATATACCCTCACCCTTTTTCAACCGTTGGCCGATTCGGATAATGTCAAGTCTGATCAGCCTAGTCATTCGCGGCCCGCCTCGACGGGTCGGCCTTCGAGAGCTCGGCGATACTCGCGAGGCGCCTCAGACATGAGGTAAGCCTGCTTACGATGGCATTGCGAAGGTACGTCGATCCTCGAAGCGAGCGCGCAGACAGCGCCGCGTCCCGAAGGACACGCGGTCAGCTTAGACTACCCAACTTGCAGAGCCGCCCGGCGCGAATCCTCATGAATTCGGGCCGCGCTCCATCGAGACGGGCTGCCACCGCTTGAGGCCGCTCGCCGCCAGGACCGACGGGTTGACGCACGACATCGGCCATCGTCCGCTCAGCACCAGCGACAATTCCTGGCCGACCCGCCGCCGCCGCGCCGGATCGAATCGCGAGGTCGCCGAGGCGACATGCGCGGTCAGGATCACGTTATCCATCTTCAACAGCGGATTGTTGCCGCCGGGCGGCTCCTGTTCGAGCACGTCGAGACCGGCGCCGGCGATCATGCCCTCGTCCAACGCCTTGATCAGCGCCGCTTCGTCGGTCGTCGGACCGCGCCCGGTGCTGACATAGATCGCGGTCTTCTTCATCTGCCGGAAGTGCTCCTCGCGAATCATCCGATTCGCGCTCGCGGTGGCCGGCGAATGCATCGAGAGAATGTCGGCGCGCGCCAGGAGGTCGGGCAGGCTGACCGGCTCGATGCCGCGCTCGACCATTACGATCTCCTCGATGAACGGATCGTAAGCGATGATGTGCAGGCCGAACGGCTTGGCGCGCTCGGCGACGGCGCGCGCGACGTGGCCGAACGCGATCAGCCCCAAGGTCAGGCCGCGCAGCCGCGGGATCTTCAGCAGCATCGGCCTTCCCTCGGCCCAGCGGCCCTCGCGCACGAGACGGTCCTGCTCGACAAGACGGCCGTGCGTCGCGAGGATCAGCCGCATCGCATGGTCGGCGACCTCCTCGATGAACGTGTCCGGGCAGTTGGTGACCGGGATGCCGCGGGCGGTGGCGGCCTCGACATCGACCGAATTGACCCCGACGCTGCCGAGCGCGATGATCTTGCAGCGGCTGAGCCCGTCGATCATGCGCTTGGTGATCGGCCGGCCCTTGGCATAGAGCGCGTCGGCATCGCGCGCCGCGGCGACGAAATCGTCCTCGGAACCGGGCGGGACCTCGAAAATCTCGGCGTCGACCGGCGTCAGCGCCTCCATTTCATAGCCGTAGCCGCCCCCCGCCACCGTAAAGCTGGCGCCCGCCGGCGTCGCGATCCTGAATTTGGCCACCCTGCCCTCCTGCGCAACCGATGACCGGATCAGACTGTCGCCGGGATGGCTTGTCAATTGCCGGCCAAAGCGATAGGCGTAGCACTCGGGTCGATGCCGCCTCGGCGAGTTCCGATACGCTCCGCGCCACAGCGGAGCCGCACGTTCCGTCGAATTGGTACCTGCCGCACCTTCCGTTCGGTAAGCACGAATGAGTCTTGGCAAATGCGAGCAAGAATGCGAGCTTGGCCTCTCTCGATCGTGTTTCGTTCGTGAAGCTTTTTCGGTGAAATTTAAGGAGCCGCGGCCATGAGCCCGCCCGGTTTCGCCGCCGTCATTCTCGCGGCCGGCGAGGGCAGCCGCCTCAAATCGGGGCGGCCGAAGGTGCTGCACGAAATCGCCGGACAGGCGCTGATTCGCCACGTCGTCGCGGCGCTGCGGCCGCTCGAACCGGCCGCAACGGTCGTCGTCATCGGCCGCGACATGGATGCGGTCGCGCGCGAAGTGGCGCCCTTGCCGACCGCGATCCAATTCCCGCCGCGCGGCACCGGCGACGCGGTGCGCATGGCGTGCCCGGTGCTCGCCGACCGGCTCGCCGGCGACGGCGACGATTGCCGACCTCGTCGTGCTGTACGGCGACACGCCGCTGATCGGCACCGAGACGATCGCCGCCCTGATCGAGGCGCGGCGCCGGGCGCCGCGAAGCGGCCGTCGCGGTCGCCGGCTTTCGGCCGGCCGATCCGGCGCGCCTATGGCCGGCTCGTGCTCGACCGCGACGGGCGCGACGCTCGCGCGCATCGTCGAGGCGAAGGACGCGGATCCGGACGAGTTGGCGATCGGGTTGTGCAATGGCGGGATCATGGCGATCGACGCCCGCTACGCCTTCGATCTGATCGACGAGATCGGCAACGACAACGCCAAGCGCGAATTCTACCTGACCGACATCGTCGGGATCGCGAATCGGCGCGGTCTCGCATGCCGCGTCGATCGAAGCGCCCGAGGAGGACGTGCTCGGCGTCAACACGCGGGCCGAACTGGCCGCGGCCGAGGCGGCGATGCAGAACCGGCTGCGCCGCCGCGCGATGCAGGAAGGCGCGACATTGGTCGCCCCGGAAACCGTGTTTCTGTGCGCCGACACGAGGCTCGGGCGCGACGTCGTCGTCGAGCCGAATGTCGTGTTCGGCCCCGGCGTGACGGTCGCCGACAACGTGCGGATCCGCTCGTTCTCGCATATCGAGGGCGCCGAGATCGCCTCGGGCGCCATCGTCGGCCCGTTCGCCCGGCTGCGCCCCGGCGCGGTGCTCGAAGCCGACGTGCATGTCGGCAATTTCGTCGAGGTCAAGGCCACCCGGCTCGGCGCCGGCGTCAAGGCCAGCCACCTGTCCTATCTCGGCGACAGCGACATCGGCGCCGGCACCAATATCGGCGCCGGCACGATCACCTGCAATTACGACGGCTTTAACAAGTGGCGGACGACAATCGGCGAGCGCGCGTTTATCGGCTCGAACACGGCGCTGGTCGCGCCCGTTTCGGTCGGTGACGGCGCCTATGTCGCGACCGGCAGCGTCGTCACCGCGAACGTGCCGGCCGACGCTCTGACGATCGCCCGCGCCCGCCAGGTGGACAAACCGGGGCGCGGCCGCCGAGCTGCGCGAAAAGCTGCGCGCCGAGCGCGAGCGGCTGCGACAGGAGAAATGCTGATGTGCGGCATTGTCGGGATCATCGGCAAGCGGCCGGTCGCCGCCGAGCTGATCGAGGGGCTGCGGCGTCTCGAATATCGCGGCTATGATTCGGCCGGGATCGCGACGCTTGATCGACGGCCGCATCGAACGCCGCCGCGCCGCAGGGCAAGCTCGCCAACCTCGCCGAGCGGCTCGAGCGCGAGCCGGTGCACGGCACGATCGGCATCGGCCACACGCGCTGGGCGACGCACGGCCTGCCGACCGAGGACAACGCGCATCCGATCGCGACCGACCGGGTCGCCGTCGTCCATAACGGCATCATCGAGAATTTCCAGGAACTGAAGCGCGAGCTGACCGCATCAGGCCATCGCTTCCACACGCAGACCGATACCGAGGCGGTAGCGATCCTTACGACCCATTATTTGATGCAGGGCATGAGCCCGGCGCAGGCCGTCGCGCGCACCCTGGCGCGGCTCGAAGGCGCGTTCGCGCTCGTCTTCCTGTTTGCCGGCGAGCACGATCTGTTGATCTGCGCCCGGCGCGGCAGCCCGCTGGCGATCGGCTATGGCGACGGCGAGATGTATATCGGCTCCGATTCGCTGGCGCTGGCGCCGCTGACCCGGCAGATCACCTACCTCGAGGAAGGCGATTGGGCCGTCGTGACCGCGCGCGAGATCGCGATCTTCGACCGCGCCAACGAGAAAGTCGCCCGCCCGGTGCGCGAGACGGCGCTGTCCGGCGCGCTGATCGGCAAGGGCAATTACCGCCATTTCATGCAGAAGGAGATTTTCGAGCAGCCGTCGGTGATCGGCGACACGCTGCACGCGCTGATCAACCCGGCGACGCGCAGCGTGCATCTGCCGGAGCTGCCGTTCGCGCTCGGCGATATCGGCAAGATCACGACGATCGCCTGCGGCACCGCGCATCACGCCGGCATGATCGCGAAATACTGGCTCGAACGCATCGCCCGCATCCCGGTCGAGGCCGATATCGCGTCCGAGTTCCGCTACCGCGCCCCGGCGATGCCGCGCGACGGCGCGGCGCTCGTGATCTCGCAATCGGGCGAGACCGCCGACACGCTGGCGGCGCTGCGCTATTGCCGCGAGGCCGGGCAGAAGATCATCGCAATCGTCAACCAGCCGGAAAGCACGATCGCGCGCGAGGCCGACATCGTGCTGCCGACCCTGGCCGGGCCGGAGATCGGCGTCGCCTCGACCAAGGCGTTCACGACGCAGCTCGCGGTCCTCGCCGCGTTCACCGTCGCGATGGCGCGGGCGCGCGGCACGATCGACGAAGACGGCGAGGCGGCGCTCGCCGGCCAGTTGGCCGAGATCCCGTCGCGCGCCAGCGAGGTCCTGCATCACGACGAGCGGCTGCGCCAGATCGCCGAGGAGATCGCGCAGGCGCGCGACGT
The DNA here is from genome assembly GCA_963753665.1 of uncultured Alphaproteobacteria bacterium. Lineage (GTDB taxonomy): Bacteria > Pseudomonadota > Alphaproteobacteria > ATCC43930 > CGMCC-115725 > DATARH01. Next base: position 42,233 of record CAVWDC010000018.1, on the reverse strand, counting down.
GCTCTATCTCGGGCGCGGCACGTCCTATCCGCTGGCGCTCGAAGGCGCCTTGAAGCTGAAGGAGATTTCCTACATCCACGCCGAGGGCTACGCCGCCGGCGAGATGAAGCACGGACCGATCGCGCTGATCGACGACGCCGTGCCGGTCATCGTGCTGGCGCCGCCCGACGATCTGTTCGAGAAGACCCTGTCGAATGTCGAGGAGGTCATGGCGCGCGGCGGCCGCGTCGTGATGATCTCGGACCGTCGACGGCATCGCGCGGCTCGAAGACCGCTGCGCCTTCGGCATCGCGGTGCCGAACTGCGCCCCGTTCGTCGCGCCGCTGCTCTACGCGATCCCGATCCAGCTGCTCGCCTACCACGTCGCGGTGCTGAAGGGCACCGACGTCGACCAGCCCCGCAACCTGGCGAAGAGCGTTACGGTCGAGTAGCGCGTAGCTGAGCTCGGGAAGCCGTCACGCGACCCGGCGCGCGTGCGCGATTTCCCTCTCTTCTACCGGCCGGACGCTCTCAGCCGGTACCGTGACAACCGACACCGTCTCACCGGTCAATGTGACGAACTCAATGTCCTACCCCGCGCCGGCTGAATGCACCATTACGACCCATCCGACATCGCCCGCCCGCAATCCGTGCTCGGGCAAATCGATGGTCAGGACCACTGCGTCCAATTCCGCGATCATTCCTCACCTCCGGGCACCGGATAGGCAGTTACAAATCTTGGCACGACTTCACCGATCTCAATAAACCACACCGATCGGAGGTGCGGGTTGCGGCCGTCCGGCGACGCGAGCGGCCCTTCGAGAAGATGCTTGCGTCCGAATGGACGCGAGCGGCCCTTCGAGAAGATGCTTGCGTCCGAATGGCGTATCGGCGGCAGAGACCACCGGCGCCGAGCGCGCATGCCGAAGCAGAGCGTCCCGCAACTGCCGCCAACCCCCGACCGTGAATCCGAAACGCGTGAAGAACGCTGCCTTGGCACGACCCGAAGGATGATTTGTGGCCAGCAGATAATCGGTCACTTTCCGCCGTTCGATCGTGGCGAGTTGTGCGTTCGGAAGTGTACCGGTCACTCAGGCCGTCGCTCCATCCCCTCCTCGCCCATCGCCAGCCGCAAGCAGTAGGCACCATCTGCTCCCGTTGACCGCGTTATATTCATTCCTCTGGCAACCCGGCGTTGCGCAGCCCTTCGAGCATATGGACGTGATCTGCTGGCCGCATCCACGGCACCCGATCGCGGACATACATATCAAAAGCAGCCGGCGCCACGGCGATAGCTTTGTCGAGCGCCTCCTTGGCGTCCGCCGTGCGGCCAAGCTGGCCGAATGCGGCGGCCAGCCAGCGATAAGAATGTGGCATATCCGGGTAAGCTCGAATTGAGTGTTTGGCCGCCTCTGCTGCCGCCTCATAATCGCCAGAGAGATATTGAGCCATTGCAATGTGGTTCATACGGGTCGCGGTCCGCGGGCCCTGAGGATCGAGCCTCAGGGAGGTTTGGACAGAAATTAGCCCCTCCTTCGGTTGTCCGGCAAAGATCAGCACTGCGCCAAGCGCCCCGTGAGCCGCCGCCAAATTCGGCGTCATCCCCAGCGCTCGCGTGGCGTCCATGAGCGCCGCGTGATACTCGCCACGACCAGTCAATATCTCAGCAAGGCATGAGCGCGCCTCCGCATCGGCACCATCGAGCGCGACGGCCCGTCGGATCAGCGCCTCGCAGGTATCCTGTGCCGCAGCAAGGCCTCCTATTTGAAATACGCCAGCCAAATGCCCCTTGACGTTGGCGAGCCATGTGTACCCGCCGGAGAAATTCGGGTCGAGATCAATGGCTCGCTGAAAGTATTGCTCGGCCAGCCGGCAATCCGAGATGTTTGCTTTCCCGAAATGCCATAGGCCACGCTGGTATGCGCCCCAGGCATCAAGATTTGCGGGTGGTTTGCGCATCGCACGTTGCCGCTCGGCATTGTCGATCGTCGGAGCGATGGCGATCGTGACCGCCTCGGTAATCTCGTCCTGCACCGCGAAAAGATCGGCGAGATCGCGGTCATAGCGCTCTGCCCATAAATGGTTGCCGGTTTCGGCTTCGACCAACCGCGCGTTCACCCGAATGCGCCTGTCGGATTTTCGCAAACTGCCTTCGAGCACGATAGCGCACGCCCAACTCGCGCCCGACCTGCTTCACGTCGACCGCTTGGCCCTTGTAGATAAAGCTGGAATTGCGCGCGATCACGAACAGCCAACGGATACCGTGAGCAGCGCGGTGATGATGTCCTCGACCATGCCGTCGGCGAAATACTCCTGCTTCGGCATCGCCCTCATATTCTGGAACGGCAGCACCGCGATCGACGGCTTGTCAGGCAAGGGCAGCGCGGCCTCGGCCCCCACCCTGCCCTCCCCCGCAAGCGGGGGAGGGGTCACCGACCCCGCTGTCGCGGCTCCCTCCCCCGCAAGCGGGGGAGGGTTGGGGTGGCGGCTTCTCGCCGTCACCCGATATACCCGCACCGGCCGGGCGATATTCTTCAGCGCCTGCTCGCCGATATCCTCGAAATCGAGATCAAGCCGTCCGGCGGCGTCCTCCTGCACCCGCGCCGAGACGCAGATGCCACCGGGATCGGCGATCCCTTCGAGCCGCGCCGCGACATTGACCCCGTCGCCGAATATGTCCCCGTCCTCGACGACGATGTCGCCCTGATGGATGCCGACCCGGAACTCGATCCGCCGCCCGGCCGCGACGTCCGCGTTGCGCGCGGCCATCTCGCGCTGCACCGCGGCGGCTACGCGCAGCGCGTCGAGCACGCTGGCGAACTCGACCAGCATCCCGTCGCCGGTCGTCTTGACCACCCGACCGCGATGCTCGGCGATGCGCAGGATCGATCAGCTCGCGCCGCAATGCCCGCAGCGCCGCCAGCGTCCCCTCCTCGTCCTCCCCGATCAGCCGCGAATACCCGGCGACATCGGCCGCCAGAATCGCCGCCAGCCGGCGTTCGATGCGCTCCTGCGCCATCGGCGTCCTCCACAGCGCCATCATAACGCCGTTCTTTGGTGTTATGGGGGACCATCGATACGATCCGCTCGCCCTCACCTGCCCCCAATTCCCGTCAATTCCCTGGTGCCTCCCTGATCGGCCCCCTAAAATTCCCTGCCGCTCGCGTCACAAATCAAACGAAATCAACAGTTTACTAGCTGATGACACGCGGATTAGGGAAAATTTCCCTGAACCAGGGAATTCCGCTTCCCTGAATTCCGCTTCTGGCATCAGGGCGCGCGCCGGCCTATTTTAGGCCTGCCATGCAGCCGTTGCTCGCCGCCGAACGCCCCCGGATCGAACGCCCCCTGGGCGATATCGAGAAGCCGTTCCGCCTCCATTCCGAGTTCCAGCCGGCCGGCGACCAGCCGCAGGCGATCGACGCAGCTGTGCGCCGGCATCGCGGGCGGCGAGCGCGACCAGGTGCTGCTCGGGGTCACCGGCAGCGGAAAAACCTTCACGATGGCGCATGTCATCGCGCGCACCGGCCGCCCGGCGATCGTCCTGGCGCCGAACAAGACACTGGCGGCGCAGCTCTACGGCGAGATGAAGAGCTTTTTCCCGGAGAACGCGGTCGAGTACTTCGTCTCGTATTACGATTATTACCAGCCCGAGGCCTACGTCCCGCGCACCGACACCTATGTCGAAAAGGAATCGTCGCTGAACGAGCAGATCGACCGGATGCGCCACTCGGCGACCCGCGCGATCCTCGAACGCCGCGATGTCGTCGTCGTCGCCAGCGTCTCGTGCATCTACGGTATCGGCTCGGTCGAGGCCTATTCGCAGATGACCGAGTCGCTGGAGGTCGGCGGCCGGGTCAACCGGACGAAGCTGCTGGCGAAATTCGTCGAGCTGCAATACCGCCGCAACGACCTCAATTTCGTCCGCGGCACGTTCCGGGTGCGCGGCGACACGATCGAATTGTTTCCGGCGCACTATGAGGACCGCGCCTGGCGCATCTCGTTGTTCGGCGACGAGATCGAGGCGATCCACGAATTCGATCCGCTGACCGGCGAGAAGAAAACCGGGCTGCAGCAGATCAAGGTCTACGCCAACAGCCATTACGTGACGCCGCGCCCGACGCTGCTGCAGGCCATCGAGCAGATCAAACGCGATCTCAAGATCCGCCTGGAGGAGCTGCACCGCGGCGGCAGGCTGCTCGAAGCGCAGCGCTTGGAACAACGGACAAACTACGATGTCGAGATGATCGAGGCGACCGGGTCGTGCGCCGGCATCGAGAACTATTCGCGCTATCTGACCGGCCGCAAACCCGGCGAGCCGCCGCCGACCTTTTTCGAATACATGTCGCGCGACGCGCTGGTCATCGTCGACGAAAGCCATGTCACGGTGCCGCAATTGGGCGGCATGTTCGGCGGCGACTGGACGCGCAAGACCTGCCTTGCCGAATACGGCTTCCGGCTGCCGTCCTGCACCGACAACCGGCCGCTCAAATTCGCCGAGTGGGACGCCTATCGCGGCCAGACGATCTTTGTCTCGGCCACGCCGGGCCGCTGGGAGATGGAGCGCGCCGGCGGCGTGTTCGTCGAGCAGATCGTGCGGCCGACCGGGCTCGTCGATCCGCCCTGCATCATTCGCCCGACCGAAAACCAGGTCGATGATCTGATGGCCGAGTGCCGCGACGCGGCCGCCAAGGGCCAGCGGGTCCTGGTCACGACCTTGACGAAGAAGATGGCCGAGGCGCTGACCGAATACCTGCACGAGGCCGGCCTCAGGGTCCGCTATATGCACTCCGACGTCGATACGATCGAGCGCATCGAGATCATCCGCGACCTTCGGCTCGGCGTGTTCGACGTGCTGATCGGCATCAACCTGCTGCGCGAGGGGCTCGACATCCCGGAATGCGCGCTGGTCGCGGTGCTCGACGCCGACAAGGAGGGCTATCTGCGCTCGCGCACCTCGCTGGTCCAGACGATCGGCCGCGCCGCGCGGCACATCGAGGGCCGCGCGATCCTCTATGCCGACCGGATGACCGACAGCCTGAAATCGGCGATCGACGAGACCAACCGCCGGCGCGAGAAGCAGCAGGCCTACAACGCGGCGCACGGCATCACGCCGGAGAGCGTCCAGCGCGGCATCGCCGACATTCTCGACAGCGTCTATGAGCGCGACCATGTCACGGTCGGTCTCGGCGAGAGCGAGGCGGCGCACTATCAGGGCAAGGATCTGAAGGCGGTCATCGCCGATCTCGAAAAGCAGATGCGCGCCGCCGCTGGCGATCTCGAATTCGAGGAAGCGGCGCGCCTGCGCGACGAAATCCGCCGCCTCGAACAGGCCGATCTCGGCCTCACGGCGAATGGCTCGGCGTCGGACTCGGCCGGCGGCCCGCGCGGCCGCTCGACATTGGGGCGGGCCGGCATGTCGGCGCGCGAGATGGTGCGGGCCAAGGTGCGCGCCCGCGGCAAGGGCGCGAGGCAGGCAACGCCGTGTCCGCGCCTGACGCCGCGGAATCGGACGAGCTGCACGGCGGTTTCCCGACGCCGCCAATTCCCGAAGGCGGCGCTGGTCACCGGCGCGGCACGGCGCATCGGCCGCGCGCTCGCCCTCGGTTTGGCCGAGGCCGGCTACGCCGTCGCCGTGCATCACCATTCCTCGCACGCGGCGGCCGAGGCGCTGGTCGCCGAGATCGCCGCTCGCGGCGGCAAGGCGGTGGCGCTCGCCGCCGATCTTTCGGACGAGTCCGCGGTCAAGAAGCTGCTGCCGGACGCGGCGGCGGCGCTCGGCCCGATCGGCGTGCTCGTCAACAACGCCTCGATCTTCGAGAACGATACGGTTGCCACAGCGACGCGCGAGAGCTGGGACGCGCATCTGGCCGTCAATCTCCGGGCGCCGTTCGTGCTGATCCAGGATTTCGCGGCGCGGCTAGCCCGCCGATTCCGGTGGCGTGGTCATCAACCTTCTCGACGAGCGCGTGTGGAATCTCACTCCGTATTTCGTTTCCTACACGGTCAGCAAAATGGGGCTGTGGACTCTGACCCGGACAATGGCCCTGGCGCTCGCCCCGCGCATCCGCGTCAACGCGATCGGGCCCGGCCCGACGCTGCCGAATGCGCGCCAGACCCCGGCCCAATTTCTCGATCGCTGTCGCAACATGCCGCTGCGGCGCGGCGCCAGCCCTCGCGAAATCGCGGCGGCGATGCGCTTCATCCTCGAAGCGCCGGCGATGACCGGCCAGATGATCGCGCTCGACGGCGGCGAGCATCTCGGCTGGGGGCGGCCGGGGCACGCCCCGATACTGGAATGAGCGAGACGTACACCGGCCGAGACGGCGGAACTGCTTGCAGCCGGCCCGCAACTCTGCAGCGTCCGGTGTCGGCTCCCGGTTCGGACTTTTTCACAGCCGGCGTTTGGGCTGCATCGTGGCCGCGATCTTCGCGGCGATCGCGATCCGCCACACTCTCGTCACACTTGACATGCGGAAAACATCTAATTTCAACGGCTTAGATACTTGCCCAATTGCTAGGCAATCGGGTCTCCCGCAAAGCGTTTGCTGGAATCGGCTGCCGCCGATCTCGGTTTTCTACAAACTTATCCCCAGCTTCCGTGGATTAGATTCGGGAGGCGCAGAGATCGATGACGACACAACCGGTTGCGTCCGCCTCGCGGCGCGAGCGCCGGCGCAACACAACTCCGCTCGATCCCCGGCGCAGCCCCGAGGCGCTTGCGAGCGGGCTGCTTCCGCCGGCCGACCCGGCGCACCCGGCGGCGTTCGAACCCGAAGCTCCCGAGGCCGCTACCGAGTCGCTGAGCCATCCAGCGAACCGCAGGGCAGCGTCTCGCGCGGGGTGACCATCTTGCGGGCGGCGCTTCGCAATGTGCCGTCAACCCCCGGCGTCTACCGCATGCTCGACCGCAAGGGCGATGCGCTCTATGTCGGCAAGGCGCGCAATCTGAAGAGCCGGGTGCAGAACTATACCCATCCGGCCGGGCTGTCGAACCGCATCCGGCGCATGGTCGCCGAGACGGCGGCGTTCGAGGTCGTCGGCACGGCGACCGAAGCCGAGGCGCTGCTGCTCGAATGCAACCTGATCAAGCGCCTGATGCCGCGCTACAACGTGCTGCTGCGCGACGACAAGTCGTTTCCGTTCATCCATCTGACCGCCGGCCATGACTTCCCGCAGCTGACGAAATTCCGCGGCGCCCGCGACAGGCCGGGCGTGTTTTTCGGGCCGTTCGCCTCGGCCGGCGCGGTCAACCGCACCCTGGTCGCGTTGCAGAAGGCGTTTCTGCTGCGCTCGTGCAGCGACAGCGTCTTCAACAACCGCACCCGCCCCTGCCTGCTGTACCAGATCAAGCGGTGCAGCGCGCCCTGCGTCGGCCGGATCGACGGCGGCGATTACGCGCGGCTGATCGAACAGGCCCAGCTGTTCCTGTCCGGGCGCAGCAGCGAGATCCAGCAGCGGCTCGCGGCCGAGATGGACCGGGCCGCCGAGGCGCTCGATTTCGAGGCCGCGGCGTTGATCCGCGACCGCATCCGCGCGCTCTCGCTGGTGCAGGGACACCAGGATATTCACGTCGCCGGCATCACCGACGCCGACGTGATCGCCGCGCATCAGGCCGGCGGCCATACCTGCGTGCAGGTCTTCTTCTTCCGCGGCGGGCATAATTGGGGCAATCGCGCCTATTTCCCGAGCCACGACCGCCAGCTCGGCGTGGAGGAGGTGCTGACCGCGTTTGTCGGCCAGTTCTACGACAACCGGCCGAAACCGCCGCTGATCCTGCTCAGCCACCCGCTCGTCGAGCAGGATCTCGTGGCCGAGGCGCTGTCGCTGCGCGGCGGGCGGGTGACGCTGGCGGTGCCCTAAACGCGGCGACAAGAAGAAGCTGGTCGATCGCATCGCCGCCACCGCGCGCGACGCGCTCGGCCGGCGCCTGGCGGAAAGCGCCTCGCAACGCCAGCTGCTCGACGGCGTGGCAACGGCATTCGGGCTGGCCGGCCCGCTGAACCGCATCGAAGTCTACGACAACAGCCATATCCAGGGTGCGCACGCGGTCGGCGCGATGATCGTCGCCGGCCCCGAGGGGCTGATAAAGAACGCCTATCGCAAGTTCACGATTCGCGGACCGAAGCCGGCTGTCCCGACAATCATCGCTCCGCCCGATGCCCCCACCCCTGCCCTCTCCCGCCAGCGGGGGAGGGAGTTCCGACGATGCGTCCTCCTCCCCCTCCCTCGCTGGCGGGGGAGGGCGGGGTGGGGGCAGCGCGCACGCACGGTCTCACCAATAGCGCGGAACCAGCCGCCGGCGGCGACGATTACGCGATGATGCGCGAAGTGTTCAGCCGCCGCTTCGGGCGCGCCCTGAAGGAAGACCCGGAGCGCGCCCTCGGCCTGTGGCCCGACCTCGTGCTGATCGACGGCGGACAGGGCCAGCTGACGCGTGGCGCAACAGGTTTTCGCCGAACTCGGCATCGAGGATCTCCCGATCGTGTCGATCGCCAAGGGACCCGAACGCAACGCCGGCCGCGAACGGTTCTTCGTGCCGGGCCGCCCGCCATTCTCGCTGGAGCCGCGCGATCCGGTGCTGTATTTTCTGCAGCGGCTGCGCGACGAGGCGCATCGCTTCGCGATCGGCGCGCATCGCGCCAAGCGGGCCAAGGCAATCGGACGCTCGCCGCTCGACGAGATCCCGGGAATTGGCGCCAAGCGCAAGCACGCGCTGCTGCACCATTTCGGCTCGGCGCGGGCCGTCGCCCGCGCCGGCCTTGGCGAGATCGAACGAGTGACCGGCATTAGCAAAACCGTCGCAAAAAAGGTTTACGACCATTTCCATGACGGCAGCTAAGATGCCGCTCGGTTTCCCGTCTCCAGGCCACCCTCCGCGGGCTCCGCGGCACAAGGGGACGGGGGTCATGTCGCGCCGGAGGGAAGCGTGCCGCTGACCAGCCTTCCCAATCTGTTGACGCTGTCGCGGATCCTGGCCATCCCGGTCGTCATCGCGACATTCTATGTCGGCGGGCGATTGGGCGCGCTGGTTCGGATGCGTGCTGTTCACGGCGGCGGCGCTGACCGATTGGCTCGACGGGCATGTCGCGCGCCGCTGGTCCCAGCAATCCGAACTCGGCCGCTTTCTCGACCCGATCGCCGACAAGCTGCTGGTTTCCGCGACCCTGCTGATGCTGACCGCGTTCGAGCGATTGCCGGCCGGCGCGCTGCTGCCGGCTCTGGTGATCCTGTGCCGCGAAATCCTGGTTTCGGGACTGCGCGAATACCTGGCCGAACTGCGGGTCGGCCTGCCGGTCTCGCGGCTGGCGAAGTGGAAGACGGCGATCCAGATGACGGCGATCGGGTTCCTGATCGTCGGAAACGCCGGGCCGGCTCTCATCCCCGTCGAGCAAATCGGCGCGGTGCTGCTATGGGCCGCCGGGCTGCTCACTCTGGTGACCGGCTACGACTACCTGCGCGCCGGGCTTTCGCATATGACCGGCCGAGCCGGGCACAAACGAGCCGCACGCCGGCGCCGCCGCATGGCAAGCCGCAGCACTTGACGTAGCGGCGATGCCGTCGCGCAGCCAACGAAGGCGCGCGTGACGGAGCTTGCGGCGGCCGGCGGTGCCCCCCAAGTGAGACGCGGGCACGAGGGAAAGGGATGCACATCTTGGGGCTTGCCGGGTGGAGCGGCAGCGGCAAGACCACATTGCTGACGGGGATCATCCCGGAGCTGACGGCGCGCGGTCTGACCGTGTCGACGATCAAGCATGCCCATCACGAGTTCGACATCGACCGGCCCGGCAAGGATTCATGGCGGCATCGTCAAGCCGGCGCGCGCGAGGTCATGGTCGCCTCGTCCCGCCGCTGGGCCCTGATGCACGAGCTGCGCGACAGCCCGGAGCCGAGCCTCGACGAACTGGTGGCGCGGATGACCCCGGTGGATCTGCTGCTCGTCGAAGGCTTCAAGTATCATCAGCACCCGAAGATCGAAGTGCATCGGCCGAGCCTCGGCAAGGAGCTGCTTTATCCTGACGACCCCTGGATCGTTGCGGTCGCGACCGATGAGCCGTTTGCCGCGCCGGTACCGCTGCTGCCGCTCGGCGATCCGGGGGCGGTGGCGGCGTTCATCTCGGATCATCTGGGCCTGACGACATATGGCGCAGCTGAGTGACGACTGCTTTGCCTTCGGCGGCGCGCTGCTCGGCGTGGACGCGGCGCTCGCGCTGATCGAGGAGCGGGTCACGCCGGTCGTCGAGGCCGAGACCGTGCCGCTTGCCGCTGGCTTGCGGGCGCATCCTGGCGCGCGACCTGGTCGCCGCCATCGACGTGCCGCCGCACGCCAACAGCGCCGTCGACGGCTTCGCGATCGCCCACGCCGACCTGCTCCCGGACCGGGACACGGTGTTGCCGGTGACCGGCCGCGCCGCCGCCGGACACCCGCTCGGGCGACCGTATGGCGCGGGGGAAGCGATCCGCATCTTCACCGGCGCGCCGATGCCGGACGGCGCCGACACGGTGATGATGCAGGAGGATTGCGTCTTCGCCGACGGGCGCGGTGTGCGCTCAAACCGGGCATCAAGAAGGGCGCCAACCGCCGCCATGCCGGCGAGGATGTCGCGAGGGGCAGCGTCGCCCTGCCCGCCGGGCGGCGGCTCGGGCCGGCCGATCTCGGCCTCGCCGCGGCGCTCGGACACGACACGCTGCCGGTTTTTCGGCCGTTGCGTGCGGCGCTCCTATCGACCGGCGACGAGGTGTGCGAGCCCGGAACGGCGCTCGGCGCCGGAAAAATCTACGACGCGAACCGGGCGATGCTGGCGGCGCTGCTGCGCGGTCTCGGCGTGGTCGTCGGCGATCTCGGCATCTGCCCCGATCGCGCCGATGCCCTGGCGGACCGGCTCGAAGCGATCAGCGCCGGACATGACCTGATCGTGACCTCGGGCGGCGTCTCGACCGGCGAGGAGGACCATGTCCGGGCCGCGATCGAGAGGCTCGGGCGGCTCGATTTCTGGCGATTGGCGATCAAGCCCGGGCGCCCGGTCGCGCTCGGGTCAAGTGCGCGGCGTGCCGCTGATCGGGCTTGCCCGGCAATCCGGTGGCGGCGGCGCTGACCTTCGCGATCCTGGCACGGCCGCTGATCCTGCGCCTCGCCGGCGCGGCCGTGACGCCGCCGCTGACCCTTCCGGTGCAGGCCGGGTTCTCCTACCGCAAGAAGGCGGGACGGCGCGAATACCTGCGCGCCAGTCATCGAGCGCGCCAGGACATGGCAGCGCCGCCATCGCCCGGCGATTTCCGCGAGACGGCGCCGGCATCCTGTCCTCGATCGTGCAGTCGCAGGGGTTCGCCATCCTCGACGAGGACCTGACAGAAGTCGTGCCGGGGACAATCGTCGAGTTTCTGCCCTTCACCGAGGTGTTCGGATGAGTTTGACGGACCGCGGGCATCCCGCCCGCCCCGGTGCCGACCCGACGCCCGCGGTCCAGCGCGAAATAAAGCTGCTGTATTTCGCCTGGCTGCGCGCCCGCATCGGGCATGCCGAGGAAAATCTGCCGAAGCCGCGCCGAGGTGAACGATGTCGCCGGGCTGCTCGATTGGCTGCGCGGCCGCGGTCCTCGTTATGCCGAGGCGCTGCGCGACCCCTCGGTCGTCCGGGTCGCGGTCAACCAGGATTATGTCGGGCGCGACCACCCGATCCGCGACGGCGACGAGGTCGCGATCTTTCCGCCGGTCACGGGGGGTTGAAGTTGGTGATCCGGGTGCAGCGCGAGGATTTCGATATCGGCCGCGAACTCGACCGGCTCGCCGCCGGCGACCATTCGATCGGCGGCGTCGCGAGCTTTGTCGGGCTGGTGCGGGACATCGGAGGGCCGGACCGCGTCGCGGCGCTGACCCTCGAACACTATCCGGGCATGACCGAGAAGAAGCTGGCCGAGATCGAGGCCGAGGCGAACAGGCGCTGGCCGCTTTCCGCCTCTCTGATCATCCACCGCTATGGCCGGCTCGAACCGGGCGACCGCATTGTGCTCGTCGCGACGGCCTCGCCGCACCGGGAGGCGGCGCTCGCTGCCTGCCATTTCCTGATCGACTGGCTGAAAACCGACGCGCCGTTCTGGAAGAGCGAGGAGACGCCGCACGGCGAACGCTGGGTCGAGGCGCGCGCCGAGGACGACGAAGCGGCCCGGCGCTGGCGCCGGAGAGTAGCCTCGGGGCGGCGCTTCCATCCTCACCCGCTCACCGCCTGTTCGTCGTCATTGCGAGGAACGCAGCGACGAAGCAATCTCGATTCATTACGCTTCGATCGAGATTGCTTCGCTTCGCTCGCAATGACAGCTTGCTGACAAGCGCGGGCTTGCTCGCGCCGCCCTCGCCAATCACTTCGGAGATCACGCCATGCAGATCGGTTTTGTCGGCCTCGGGATCATGGGCCGGCCGATGGCCCAGAACCTGATCAACGGCGGGCACAAGCTGTTCGTCTACGGCAAGCGCACCGTGCCGCCGGAGATCCGCGACGGCGCGACCGTGCTCGACAGCCTGAAGGCGGTCGCCGAGCACGCCGAAGTGATCATCATCATGGTCCCGGACACGCCCGACGTGCGCGACGTGCTGTTCAGCGCAGGACGGCATCGCCGCCGGCCTGTCGCCGGGCAAGACCGTGATCGACATGAGCTCGATCTCGCCGATCGACACGAAGGTCTTTGCCGCCGAGATCGCGCAGAAGGGCTGCGACTATGTCGATGCGCCGGTGTCGGGCGGCGAGGTCGGCGCCAAGGCGGCCAGCCTGACGATCATGGTCGGCGGCTCGGACGCGGCGTTCAACCGCGTCAAGCCGCTGTTCGAGCTGATGGGCAAGAACATCACGCTGGTCGGCGATGTCGGTGCCGGCCAGACGACCAAGGTCGCCAACCAGATCATCGTCGCGCTGACGATCGAGGCGGTCGGCGAGGCGCTCTTGTTCGCGTCGAAGGCCGGCGCCGATCCGGCCAAGGTGCGGCAGGCGCTGATGGGCGGGTTCGCCTCCTCGCGCATCCTCGAAGTGCACGGCGAGCGCATGATCAAGCGCACCTTCGACCCCGGTTTCCGGATCGAATTGCATCAAAAGGATCTGAGCCTCGCCTTGGCCGGCGCGCGGGCGCTGAACCTGTCATTGCCGAACACCGCGACGACGCAGGAATTGTTCAACGCCGCGGCAGCGCTCGGCGGCAAGGGCTGGGACCATTCCGGGCTGGTGCAGGTCCTCGAACACCTCGCCGGGCACAAGGTGGCGACCGAATAATCGCCTGCCCGCACGGCGAAAAGGGCGGATCAGCGGCGCCTCCAGGCCGGCGGCCTGGGCCGGTCGCAGTGGCTGCGGCGCGATACGCAGGTCGATTGAAAAGCGACGCCGCTTCGAGCGAGGGTTCCGAGGACTGCTTGGGGGAACGGAACCAGCTTGGGGGAAGCCCTCGAAGCGGCGCACGCAGATTGGCCGATTGGTATGACAGTTTGGTTAACGGCGGCTGCCGGTTGAGTGGGGCTGTCGTCTCAACGGCTCGCGGCCGCCGCTCACCTCACCTCAGCCGCTCCGCATCAGACCGCCGCGCGCTTCTGAAAAGTATCGTCGACCATTGATGCGACCGCCCGCGCGGGTTTCTTCAACAGCGCCTCACGCCGCCGGATCGCCTGCGGCACGATTTTCGCCGGCGCGCCGTCATTCACCAACAAGGAGCCGATCTCGCCGGCGCTGGGCAAGCCGAAAAAACAAGATCAGAACAGCTGTGCGTGAAAATTCGCAAACGGCGCGAGGGATTTCAGCGAGGCGCCGGAATTCCTTGGCGAATTCTCGTAGAGAAGTCGGGGTCGAGATTGGCCACCGCCGCCTTGTCGCGGATCTTCGAAAGATCGCGCAGTCTCTCGAAGGACATGGTTGTATCGGTGGCGCCGAGATCATAGGCGTAGTTTGGCAGATAGCCGGAAAGGAGGACGCGGGCGTCCAAAGGCACACCAGGATGGATGACCCGAACCATGCCGAAGACCAGAGTAGTGCAGTTGGAGGTCAAGGTGTTGTAGAAGCGGGGCGTCCGCGCCAGATCGTTGGCTGTATCCACATATTCGCGCATCAGCACCCGCGCATTCGCAGGCGTCATCCTTAGACGATAGATCCGGACGTCCTCGCCCCTGATATTGCTGCGCACCCGCACGACATCGCGCTCGTCGGCCGCAATGAGGGCCAGTTCATATTGCTTAAAGAACCCGGCGACCGGAGAATAGCTCTCACCGCTTTCCTTGCGGGTCTCAATCGAAAACGCAAGCCTGGCGCCGTCGGCAAATCCGAAGCTGACGATCGTGTGGGCAATGGCCCCGCCGGCCCAGTATGACATGATCAGGTCGACGTCGGTCAAGTGCGAGAGGTTGTAAGTCCGCTGTTCCCAGCGCTGATCGAAATCGGTGTCGCTGCGCCAAGCGAAATTGCGCACGTTCTCGACCACAAGGCGATCGCCGTCGATGGTCGCGGTGACGGCGCGCGCGACATCGGGGGTCCAATTCCTGTCGTTGGTTGGCGTTATCGTCGCCCACCATGCAAGAAACAGCGCGAAAGCGGCGGCATAGACCGCGAGCGCGAGCCATCGCCTCGGCGTCGCAAGGGACGCCGCGGCCACGAGAGCGAACACCAGCGTTGCTCCCGACAAAAGGCCGCGCACTGGGTCGCCGACCCCGCATCGGTACCAGATTGCGATCGAACACCAAACGCCGATCGATACAATTACGATTGTCAGCAGAGCGAAGCCGGTCCAGCGGGCGAGCCGCCAGACGAACGGCTTCACTTGTTATCTCCGCAACATTGTCGGTCGCGTCCACGTTCCGCTGCCGGCGCTGCTCCTCGCCATTGGCGGCGGTTTGGCATCAGCGCCACCGCCGACCTGCCGGGGCCGGCGCGGCGTCCGCGATGCGGCTCGCTGCCGCCGGCGTCCCCCGGGCAAGTTCTTCGATCAGAATCCGACGGACCTCGCGAACTGTCAGCGGGTTGCTCTGGGTCGAGTGTCCGGAGTGTTCGACAACAAACTCGGACTCCACGCCATCGATGTGGGCGCTCGTGTATTCCACCACGCCGTCGTTGCGGGTCTCCAGCGGGCCGTCCTGCAGCGTCGGAATGATCGAATGAGCGCGGATGCCCGGCGCGACCGGGATCTTGCGCACCGCCTCGATCCCTGGGTTGCCGGGCGACATGCCGCTGAGACTGTTGAAGGTCCTGATCTTCAGCGTGTCCCCGGCGTTGGCCAGTATGTCGGCAGTTGCGCTAGCGACGGTCAATGGTAGCGTCACCAGCCGGCTGAACAGGCCGACAATCGTCTGACTGGCCTGGTAGCTGCCACCATGGGGGGTGGCTATGAAGATCACCGTCCGGACGAAGGGAAGATGGTGGACGAACACCGCCTCCTTCAGCATCGCCGCCGTTTCCGGCTTCAGGTTCAGCTCGTCGATCGGCTTATCGCTGACCGCGTCCCAAAGCTTCGTGCCGGAGTTGATCGAGATCAGCTTGGTCAACAACCCGCCCTGACTATGGCCGATCACCACCATGCGGCCGAGCGCGGGATCGGCCTGAACGCCGCCGACGGATTGGACAGCGTCCTTGAGCGATTGACGCAGCACGTTGGCGGACAGCACGATCGGATTGCCGGTATTGTATGTGAAGAACCAGAACTCGTAATGCTCACGGATTTCCTTATCTTCCAGCAGGTCGTTAACCATGTCGGCCCAGCGGAACGGGCTGGAGGCAGTCCCATGCACCAGCACCACGGGTATACGCCCGTGGCGGTGGGGCTCCAGCGCAAACAGATGATCGTTGGCGGTGCCGGATGGTCCGGCCAGCGCGTTGTTGAGCAGCCCCGAGAGTTCGCGGGTCCAGCCACTGCCCTCCACCGCGAACAGAGCCCGCACCGCGGTCTGGTCGTATTCCAGCGGTACGGTGCGCCCGTCGATACTGACTTCGGTGGTGTCATAGATGGTGTAGAGCGACAGCCGAGCGGTCACCTGAGACCCGGTCAGTTGCCTGCGCGGATTATCCATCCGCAGCACGGCCGAGGTCGGGATGCGCAGGGTCGCCGGCAGCACAAGGCCCTTGTCCGGTTGCGACGCCGGCGCTAGACCGGCCGCCAGCGGCGTGCCGATGCCATCGCTGCGGTAGTCGTTCTGGAACCCCTTCACCGTCAGGTTCATCGTCGGCACGAACGAGGTCAGGGTGCGGCCGGCAAACTGCAGGTTGGCCGGGACAACGGCCACGTCGACAACGCCGAACGGCACCTCGTATCGACCGCTTTGCAGATTGGCGACGCCGTCGGCGCCGGCTCCGCTCAACACCTGAGTCAGCGCCAGGTTGTAGAAGTCGGCCGCGTGCAAGAACTGTGGGCTGTACGGGCTCGGCCGGGCGGCGTCGCCAGCAGGAAATAGCACGGCGTAGGCGTAGAGCGCCGAAGCCAGCAGCATCGCCTTCGATTTGGTGCGGCGGCCTTCGTAGTAACTCATTTCCGACAGCGCATAGAGATCCGGCCACGGCATGCCGGTGGCGATGGCCTGGGCACGCAGCGCGGCAATGGTCGCGTCGGGATACGTATCGAAGTAGTCGAGCAGGGCCGCGCGCCGGAGGACGGTGCGAGTGACTTCACTGAGCTGATCGCTGGACAGAGCGGTGCGGTTCAGTTCGTCATAGGCCGACCGAAGGTCCACCCGATCGACCTGGACCGGGGCCGCACAGGCCGCGAGCAGCAGCAGCAACCCCGCCGCGGCGCCGAGCATCTTGAGCCACCATCCGCCCTGGTGCAGCTCGACTGGCCCGTTCCGCCGGCACCACATGTCAGCCGGCATTACGCGATCATTCCCCATTTTGGGTATCGGCAGATTTTGAATTGGGCCGACATGCGGCCGACATCGTGATCGATCACAACCGCCGTCGATCGTCCAACATATTAAAAACGTTGGCTGGGGCGGGAGGATTCGAACCTCCGTATGGCGGAATCAAAATCCGCTGCCTTACCACTTGGCTACGCCCCACTGTACTTCGTGCCTTCAAGCCATCGAGTTTTTTATTTTCGCGGCATGCCCCTCGCCTGAACCTGTGGCGAGCATCGCCGGGGACATCGAGGGGTCCGTGGCGACCCTCGCCGAGTTCGCCATCATGCACCTCGGAGCGGTGATCGGAAAAAGTAAGCTTCCTGGATGGACCGCTCAACGGTGTCTGCTTCCGTGTCGATTGGCTGCACCCTGATCCATGGCCCAAACCGCACCCGCATGAAGCCCGGCTACGAAGGTAGCCTTAAGCCCTCCGAAACCCGGAGTAAAGCTTGAGACATCGGTGCAGACGGCAATTGAGTCCGGTTTATCCGGCAGCGCGAAAAACCACTTCCGAATTGATGCCGACCTGTGGTCGCCTTAGCAGCAGAGGCCTTCGCGGCCGAGCCGGGTCGGATCGATCACGGTCCAGTTCACCGCGATCGGCCCGCGATGCCGTATCCCGAGTGCGGCGATAAAGGCGTCGTCCAGCACTCGCTGCTCGAACCGCCAGTCGGCGCCGTCCTCCCGGAGCTTTGGCGTGAAATGGATCCGCGGCGGAGACGGCACGAACCAGAACGAGGCAAGATCCTGCGTCAGCCCCTTGCCGGTCGCTTTGATGAACGCCTCCTTCAAAGTCCACAGCCGAAGAAAGCCTCGCGGCCGCTCCGCTTCCGGCAAGGCGGCGAGCCAGGCGACTTCCTGCGGCGTGAAATAGCGATCGGCCACCTTGAGGTCGATGGTG
The DNA here is from genome assembly GCA_963753665.1 of uncultured Alphaproteobacteria bacterium. Lineage (GTDB taxonomy): Bacteria > Pseudomonadota > Alphaproteobacteria > ATCC43930 > CGMCC-115725 > DATARH01. The sequence goes on along the minus strand of CAVWDC010000018.1, from coordinate 24,502 downwards.
CGCCCCAGGTTTTCGAGATCGAAGCCGAGCTGAGAATCGGACCCGGCAACCACTGCGAGCCCGATCATTCCGGTCGTGTGAGACAGGTTAAACGACAGCGGCGCCTGCGCGCTGCCGACCCAGGCGGCCGGCTTGCCGTGCGCTCCGGCCACGAAATCCCAGGCTCCTGGCCGCGCACCGAACGCTGATGCCAGAGCGGCGCGCAGCAGCGCGTGCGCCGCAATGAATTCAATCCGGTTCCGGGCAAACACGAACCGCGCGGCGCGTCGGCGTTCGGCGTCGTCGAGCAAGTCGTGCCACGGCGCAGCCGCCGCCTCGTCGAGCCCGTCGACGCGCATCGTCCACACAAGCACGGGCAGTGCATCGCTCATCGCGCAGAAATACCGTTGTGGCGGCAAATAAGAGAAGCAGCGAGGCTTGCCAACCGGGGCCGCACGCGTTATGCGGCGCGATGAGGCTTCTTGCGATTTCCGATCTGCACCTCGCGGCGCAACAAAACCGGGCCGCGTTTGCCGCGCTGCCCGCCAGTCCCGAGGATTGGCTGATCGTTGCCGGCGATATGTGCGAAAGCGCCAAGCTGTTCGCCGCCGCGCTCGAATTCCTCGCACGGCGCTTTGCGTGCGTCATCTGGGTGCCAGGCAATCACGAGCTGTGGCTCACCAATCGTGAGGCCGGGATCGGCGGCAGCCAGGGCAAATACGACACCCTTGTCGCCATTGCGAGACGGCTCGACGTCGTGACCCCAGAGGACGAATTTCCTGTCTGGCCGCCCGGTGGCGAAATCCTCGTACCGATGATGACGCTTTACGACTACAGCTTCCGCCCCGATGACGTGGCGCTTGCCGACGTCGTGCGGTGGGCCGCAGAAATCAAAAACGTCTGCGCGGACGAACACCTGATCGACCCGACGCCGGATCTCGGGATCGCCGAATGGTGCGTCCGCCGCTGTGCCGAGACGGAGGCGCGGCTCGAACGCGAGTTGCCGGCGGGAGCGCGCACCGTACTGATCGGCCACTACCCGTTGCGCGAGGAGCTGGTCCGGATCCCGCGTATCCCGCGCTTCACGCCATGGTGCGGCACGCGGCGCACCGCCGACTGGCATATCCGCTATCGCGCCGTCGCGGCGGTCAGCGGTCATTTGCATGTGCGCCGCACCGACTGGCGCAATGGTACGAGGTTTGAGGAGGTATCGCTCGGCTATCCGCGCCAGTGGGACGCGACGAAGGGGCTTGCCCCTTATCTGCGCGAGATACTGCCGGGCAACGCCGCCTCCAATTGATCGGCGATAGATCGGACAGGCGGCGACAGCCCGGACGAAGGACGCTCTGAAGCGGTTTACTGGCAGGCGCGGCCGGTGCGCCGGGGTGACCGCTGCCGGCTTCGGCGACCGCCGGCTCGGCGCTGATAATCGTTCCAATCCGGCAGACGATCACCAGTCTCGGCTACAAGGCGGCATTGCTGTATTTGGGCTCGGCCAGCGCATCATTGTCGTGCGGGTGTGGGCTGGGGTGATCGGAGGGCGCAATCAATGGTTCAGCGGCCGGCCGTTATTCGACGCCGGTCACCCCAGAAACCCGGGTCACTCTTCCACGCTGGTTACAGATCCGCCACCGCAAGCGCCACTGGTAGAGTCCAATCTGGGCTTCTTGCGCTGCACCGATGAGCCGGATTGACACCGCCAGCGCAGATCTCTAGGAATAGCACGGCATACGCCGTGCACCCACTCATCGGTGGAGGGGTGGCCGAGTGGCTGAAGGCGGCGGTTTGCTAAACCGTTATACGGTTAACCCCGTATCGTGGGTTCGAATCCCATCCCCTCCGCCAATCCCCGATTTCCTGCTGTCTCAGGATATCGCAAAACCCCAGGAACATGGCGCTTATCAGGTGTTTCGATGTCTTTCCTCGTCTCCCATCGTGTCCTATAATCTCGCTCGTGGTGGGGGAAAGAATGGGGGAACGGATCAGCCATCCCCCACTTCGAAGAAGGCGGGCAGGCGTGGCGGTAATCGGCAAATTGTCAGCAGTCGAGGTTGCGAAGGCGAAGGGGCCGGCCGTTCTGCACGACGGTGGCGGGCTTTATCTGAGGATCGCCCCGACCGGCGCAAAGAGCTGGGTGTTCCGGTTTCAGATCGAGGGCAAGCGCCGGGACATGGGGCTCGGCCCCTACCCCGATGTCACGCTGGCGCGGGCCCGGGAGAAGGCTGCGGCGCACCGGGCGCAGAGCCGCGAGGGTGCCGACCCGATTGCCGCCAAGCGCGCGGAGCGGCAGGCGCAGCTTCTCGCGGAGGCAAAGGGGCGCACCTTTCGCGAGGTCGCCGATGAATACATCGCCCGCAACGCTTATATTGTTCAATGATGATAAGATTATTTATCGCGCCACCTTGGCCGTTGAGATAGAAAGTGACTTGGTTGTTATTTGCCAACACGAGTACCATGAGTCGGAACCTGGATGGCATTGCCACGTTACTTTCCGAGACGCTGACATGCTGCCGCGCGGCGTGACACGCAGCCATCTGCGGCGATGGCCGGGGAAGGATGCCGTACCATCTCGGCCGGAGTTTGGCGTCAGACAGTCAAATGCCATCGGGATCGCTATGGCGCGGTTTCGAGTATCGGCACCTGGGGACCTCGGGATATGAACGCCGACGATATCTGTAGAGCGTTCTGCCAGACGATCACAATGCGACCCGTACCCATTGGGTACGTGGTGCGCACCCCGTATCGTAGGGCCGATGGCGATCCTGTTGCTATATATGTGAGGCGGGACGAAACCAGCTTAGAGCCACAGTTTCGGCTTGAAGACGACGGGCAGACGATTGGCTTTCTGGAAACAAGCGGAGTCGATTTGGACACCGAGACCAGGATGCAAGCGCTTGCCGAGCTACTGCGGGAACATGACGCGTTTTACGATCAAGAGGAAGTCGTTATACATACGGATTATCTTTCGGAATCGAAAGTGGCCCAAGCGTGCGTCAAATTTACGGCTTTGTTATTGCGTGTATACGATCTTCTGTTTCTAGCCAGGAACCGCGTACAAAGCACTTTTCGGGACGACTTGATTGAAATGGTGATGCGTCAATTTGGGGCCGCTGCCGTCGAAATTAATAAACCGCTTCAATCCGCAATGAAGGATTATATAGTTGACATAATCGTTAGAAGTCCAGACGAACGCACCCTCGCCATATTTGCCGCGACATCGGAACTTAAAGCCTTGGAGGCGCTTCTATTCCAGTTTGAATGCCGCCAGCGGGCGCTTACGGGAGTACGGTCGATGTTGGTTTTGGAGAACGCTAGGCCGCGCGATATTAAGACCAGAACACTCTCGCGCGTGATGAATAGCGATATTGCCCTCGCATCAATGGATGGAGAAGAAATCGCTATTCGTCGCAAGATGGCCGACAGTCTGGCCTACCAGCATTAAAGTCTCATACCATGAAGACAGTGAAGCCAGATAATCCAGATCAGTTCAAAAGGTTTATCGAAACCGCCCGCGAGATGGGGGCGGAACAGCCCGGCGAGGATTTTGATCGTGTGCTGGAAAAGGTGGCGCGATCTCCGCTGCCGAAGCCAACGCCCAAAACACGCCGCCCGAGGAAGCCAAAAGATCGCGCCTAGCTGCGCCGGCCTGTCGGTAGGCAGCCTACCACGGCTAGATCATGCTATGCAAAGTGTAACGTTGCCCTAGGTCCGCTGTATCCCGGGTTCGGAATGCTAAAGCCCCGAGAAGCTATTCCGGAGATTGAATTCGCCGACTGCGTGCTTCAAAAGCATAATCATCGATATGTCTATCTGTCGAATCCAGAAACAAGAGGATCGCCCCTAACCGGTTGGCAGCACCTTCGACTGCGAGCAGATAAGGCAAAAGTGGTTTGGCTGCGCGGTCAGGCGGCGATGCCTGAATGTGTTTCGGGCGTCGCCACACACCGACCGAGTGGTACGCGTAAAGTAGAGGCACCAGTGGTGCGATATGAGCTTGTCTCAGACTTGCTGTTCGAACTTCTCCCGGATGACGCCGGGTTCTCGGATTCCGAACGCTACTTAAGCTTTTGGATTAGCACCGTTCAGGACGAATGGCGGAGGGGAAATATCGATATGCTGCGGCGTGTGCCGGGGCAAGAGCAACCAAAGTCGATATCATGTCTCGGGCGTAAGCTCACAATCGATTTAGACGACCGCAACCGCTCTATCCGGTGCGTGATCTGTTCGGATGACCCGTTCGGTCGTGACAGCTTTGAAGAGCCGTTTATAACGGACCAACATATCGATTATCTGAAGCGAAAACACTGCTCGGGAATCCGTGGCAATTCTGAAATTGAAGGCAAGGACAAGAGCCAAGGAGGATTACCAACCGAACGCGTTCCTGTAGAGGCGCTCAGCGACGCTCCTTGGCTTCAAGCCGAGGGAACCAAAGACGAGAAGAGTGGAGAGCCAGCGCCGCCCGAACACACATTTTCAAGCGCCCTACTACCAGGATTACAGGGGCGTCGCGACGGCTGTAAGCGCCGGAGGGAAAATCCCTCACTGAAGCGGCCGGATTGACCGGTGGCGCCGGAGTAAAAATCCGGCAGCAGAAGGCCTTTGTCGGCGAACGGCAGGGGCCGGGGATGAAGGGCGTGGAGCTATACGCTCAGGTTCGTTTTGCGGTTCAGATTGAAGGGTTGAGCCGTCGGGAAGCGGCGCGGCGTTTTGGCATCGACCCGCGAACGGTTGCCAAGATGCTGGCGTTTTCGGTGCCGCCCGGGTACCGGCGGAGCCGGCCGCCGGTGCGACCGAAGCTCGACGCGTTCACCGGGATCATCGATGCGATCCTGACGGCTGACGAGGGACGGCCGAAGAAGCAGCGGCACACGGCGAAGCGGATCTTCGAACGGCTGCGCGACGAGCACGGCTACGCCGGCGGGATCACCATCGTTAAGGACTACGTGCTGGCGCACCGGCTGCGGCATCGGGAGGTATTTGTTCCGCTGCGTCACGATCCCGGCCATGCGCAGGTGGATTTTGGCGAGGCGCTGGCAGAGATCGCCGGGGTCGAATGCAAGATCCACTTCTTTGCGATGGACCTGCCGCACAGCGATGCCTGCTTCGTGCGGGCCTATCCGGCGGAGACCGCCGAAGCGTTCTGCGACGGGCACAATGTCGGGTTCGCGTTCTTCGGCAAGGTGCCGGTCTCGATCCTGTATGACAACACGACGCTGGCGGTGGCGCGGATCCTGGGTGACGGGGTGCGCCAGCGGACGCGGGTCTTCAGCGAGCTGCAGTCGCATTACGTGTTTGCCGACCGGTTCGGCCGGCCCGGCAAGGGCAACGACAAAGGCAAGGTTGAAGGACTGATCGGCTGGGTCCGCCGCAACCTGCTGGTACCGGTGCCGCGGGCGGCCAGCCTGGTGGCGCTGAACGAGCAGCTGCTCGAGGGTTGTCGCCGCCGGTTCGGCGATCGGCTGCGCGGCCACGACGAAACGATCGGCGAACGGCTGGTGCGCGATTTGGCGGCGTTCCACGATTTGCCACCGGCGCCGTACGAGGCCTGCGAGAAGAGGTCAGGCCGGGTCAGCTCGCTGTCGCTGGTGCGTTATCGCGGCACCGACTATTCGGTGCCGACCGCCTACGGCCATCGCGAGGTGCTGATCCGCGGCTATGTCGAGGAGGTGGTGATCTCCTGCGGGGCCGAAGTGATCGCCCGTCATCCGCGCTCCTACGAGAGCGAGGACTTTGTCTTCGATCCGTTGCATTACTTGGCGTTGCTCGAACATAAGATCGGCGCTCTCGACCAGGCAGCACCGTTGGTCGGCTGGGATCTGCCCGAGGAATTCGCCACGCTGCGTCGCTTGATCGAGGCTCGCATGGCCAAGCGCGGCAAACGCGAGTTCGTCCAGATCCTGCGGCTACTGGAGGTATTCCGCCCCGAGGACGTGCTGGCCGGCATCCGGGAGGCCATCGCCCGCGGTGCGATCGGCTTTGACGCGGTCAAACATCTGGTGCTGTGCCGGATCGAGCGCCGGCCACCGCGGCTCGACCTGACGGTCTACCCCTACCTACCAAAGGCAAAGGTCGCGACGACCTCGGCCAAGGCCTATCTCGACCTGCTCGCGGGGGCCACGTCGTGAACGATACGCCGCAACTGCTGCTCGCCCATCATCTCAAGGCGCTCAAGCTGCCGACGTTCTTGCGCGAATACGACAAGCTTGCCCAGCAGTGCGCTGCCGAGGGTGTCGATCACCCCCGCTATTTGCTGCGCTTGGCCGAACTCGAACTGATCGAACGGGAGCGCCGCATGATCGAGCGCCGCATCAAGGAGGCACGGTTCCCGACAGTGAAGAGCCTCGACAGTTTCGATTTCACGGCGATCCCGTCGCTCAACAAGACCTTGGTCCTGGAGCTCGTCCGCTGCGAATACATCGCACGCCGCGAGAACGTCATCGCGGTCGGCAACAGCGGCACCGGCAAGACGCACATTTCGCTCGGATTGGGGCTGGCCGCCTGCCAGAAGGGCTTGTCGGTCGGCTTCATCACCGCCGCCGCCCTGGTCCACGAACTGATCGAGGCCAGGGACGAGAAACGACTACTCCGCTTCCAGCGGCAACTGGCGGCCTACAAGCTGCTGATTATCGATGAGCTCGGTTATGTGCCGCTGTCGACGACCGGCGCCGAGCTCTTGTTCGAGGTCTTCAGCCAGCGCTACGAGCGCGGCTCCACCCTCGTCACCAGCAATCTGCCGTTCGACGAGTGGACCGGCGTGTTCGGCTCCGAGCGGCTCACCGGCGCGCTGCTCGACCGGCTGACCCACCACGTCCACATTCTCGAAATGAACGGCGACAGCTATCGCCTCAAGCAGAGCAAGCAACGACAGCGCCCAGCGTAACCGACTGGCAGTCAGTCTGCCACGGTGCTCGCTGCGGGGAAGGTCCGGTGCTCGCCATGCTCCCCCGGATCAAGTCCGGGGTGCGCGTGGCTGCGCTCCTCCCATCCCCTACGCTGCGCGCCGCGGCCTGGTGAATGCCAGGTCGGGACGGGAAAGCAGGCCAATTGATCGAACTGGAAAGCAGAGCTTCGTGAGCCGCTGAACCGGCCCGCCAGTGATGCATTTTTACTCCGGCCCGCCGATGCATCTTCTCTCCGGCGTTGACAAGCGTCGCCGCCGAGACGCCCGAAACCGTCACCACTGTCGGTATGGAGGGTGCTGATGCGGCCCGTGGATGGTCCGAGGCCTACGCCCTGCTCTGCACGATGACGGCACCGACAGGGTTCTCGCAGCCCAGGTGGCATCGGATCATCGACGCCACCGATCGCTTCCTCGGCCGTTGGGCCCACGAAGCGATCAGATGTGGGTGGACCAATCTCGATGTCTTCGGCTGCCAACCCGATCGGCCTACTGCCCGGTTCGACTGCATGGGATTGGTGCTGCTGCTGGATCGCTCCGAGGTGGTGGGCATCGACCCGGACGGCGTGGACCTCATGACCGTGACCGCCGCTCGCCAGCGGTTCTACCGCCGGCCGATGCCGCCCGGTACGGTGGCGCTGTGGCAGCTCGCCCTTCCATGATGCCCGATTTCCCTGTTCTGCTCGCCCGCGCCCGCGCGCACGATCCGGAGGCAGTTAACGCGTTGGCCGATCTGGTCGAAATCGCTGCCGTGAATGCCGAACGGCGCGTTGGCGCGGCGCTGGGCTTGGGCGTCGGGGTGGCGTCTCCGCACGACGTGCGGCGCTTATCGCCGAGCGAGACGACGCGCTGAGGGTTCTGGCGAGCATCATCGCGCCCGGCCTGGCGATCTGGCAGCAGGCGAGAGAAATCGGGGCGCAGCTAGGGCGGTATCGGCCCTCGCAGAGGATGCCGACGGAAGCAGCGATCGACGCACGCTGCACCGGATTGCTCGAATTGGCTTGCCGGCCCCCAGTGTACGGCATCTCCGGCGCATTCTCTCGCAACTTTCAAAAGTGCTTAGGCCGAGAGTCCGCAATGGAATGGAATTCCCGTCCTTCCGCCAAGACCGGCTCGGCGACAGGAACGCGCCGATGAACGAACCCGCTCTCGCGGGAGGGTAAACGTCGTGGTCGGTGCGGTTCTGCGGTGAGCGAGTGAACAGGAGGGCGTGACGATCGGGGCATCCCATCCCGAGCATCGAGGGTCCAGCAACCTTCAGCTCGAGAGAGGAGCCCCCGATGATCTCTCATTCTTCACCTCGCCCCGGAAGCGCGCTCCGTGCGCGCATGATCGAGGACATGAGCGTGCGCGGCTTCAGCGAGAAGACGCGCAACGACTACATCCGGAATGTGCGGGCGTTTGCGGCCTTCATTAACCGCTCGCCCGTTACCGCGACGGCGGAGGATCTGCGCCGCTTCCAGCTGCACCAGACGCAAAAAGGGATGCAGCCGCCAAGCATCAACAGCGCGGTCTCGGCCTTGCGTTTCTTTTTCACCGTGACGCTCGATCGGCCGGACCTCGCCCGGCGTCTCACGGTCGTGCGCCAGCCGCGCCGACTGCCGGCCGTGCTGAGCGTCGAGGAGGTGACGCTCTTGCTGCAGGCGGCACCAGGGCCGAAGTACCAGGCGGCGCTCGCCACCGCATACGGCGCCGGGCTGCGCGTCTCCGAGGTCGTCGCGCTCAAGGTCGGCGATGTCGATTCCGAGCGCATGCTGCTGCGGATCGAGCACGGCAAGGGGCGCAAGGATCGCCACGCCATGCTGTCGCCGCAGCTGCTCGAACTGCTGCGTGCCTGGTGGCGGGAGGGCCGGCGGCTCGGCGTGTTGCTGCCGCGCGGCTGGCTGTTCCCGGGGCGCAACCCGGTCGAGCCGCTCTCGACCCGCCAGCTCAACCGCGCCGTCCACGCCGCTGCTGAAGCTGCCGGGATCAAGAAGCGGGTGTCGCCGCATACGCTGCGGCACAGCTTCGCCACGCATTTGCTGGAGCAGGATACCGACATCCGCGTCATCCAGGTGCTGCTCGGCCACGCCAAGCTCGACACCACGGCGCTTTATACCCGCGTTGCCAACACCACGATCCGCGCCGTGATCAGCCCGCTCGACCGGCTGACACCGCCGGCCGGCGAGGGACCAAGACCGGGGGGCTAGCCGGCGGCGGTGAGCCGCCCGAGGCTGGAGGTCGCGGACGTCTTTCATCACCATGGCGCCGCCTGGCGCAAGGCCAATGCCGGGCACCTGAGCCTTGGCCAGCTTCAGGTGATGTCGGCCATCGAGAACTGCCGCTCGGCGGCCCTCGGCGGCCATGTCAAGCGCTGCCAGGACTGCGGTCACAGCCAGATCGCTTATAATTCCTGTCGTAACCGCCATTGCCCCAAGTGCCAGGGCGCGGCGGCGAAGGACTGGCTTGCCGCCCGCCAGGCCGATCTGCTGCCGGTCGGCTACTTCCACCTCGTCTTCACGCTGCCGGCCGAGATCGCACCGATTGCCTACCAGAACAAGGCGGTGGTCTACGATCTGCTGTTCCGTGCGGCGGCCGAGACGCTGCTCACGATTGCGGCCGATCCCAAGCACCTCGGCGCCCGCATCGGCTTCACCGCCGTGCTCCACAGCTGGGGCTCGGCGATGACCCACCATCCGCATGTCCACATCATCGTGCCGGGTGGCGGGATATCGCTCGACGGCACGCGCTGGGTGCCCTGCAGGTCCGGCTTTCTGTTGCCAGTGCGGGTGCTGTCGCGCCTGTTCCGGCGGCTCTTCCTGGCCGGGCTCGCCGACACCCATGCAGCGGGCCGGCTGGCGTTCTTCGGCGAACTCGGCGGGCTGCGCAGTCGGTCTGCCTTCGCCACCTATCTTACGCCGCTGCGACGGAAGAACTGGTTCGTCTACGCCAAGCCGCCCTTCGCCGGCCCCCAGGCGGTGCTCGCCTATCTCGCCCGCTACACCCACCGTGTCGCCATCTCGAACAGCCGGTTGATCGCCCTCGACGAGCACGGCGTGAGGTTCCGCTACAAGGATTACCGCCGCGACGGACGGATGCGGTTCCGTACGATGACGCTGTCACCCGATGAGTTCATCAGGCGCTTCTTGCTGCACGTGCTACCAAAGGGGTTCCACCGGATCCGCCATTACGGGCTGCTCGCCAGCGCCACCTGCAAGACCAACGTCGCGCGCGCCAGGGAATTGATCACCGCGCCGACACCGTCGATGGAGTTGCCGGCAGAGCACGATGACGCTGGCACTCCCGACCCCGGAGTGGAGCATTGCTCGCCATGTCCCTGTTGCGGCGGCCGCATGATCATAGTCGAGATCTTCAAGCGCGAGGGCGCACCTCGAGGCCCGCCACCGCCCGATGCCGCGGTCGGGACCACGTTGTCATGACCTCCTTCGCCGCCTTGTCGCAACATCCGCCCGCCGGAGCAGGCCGACCCCGGCGCCGTACTAGCGTTGCCCCAGTACCCGCAAAGGACGATGCGGTGACGCCAGTTGGTGAGCAATCGCGCCATCACGTGCAGCGGCGGCGACCAATTCTCGATCAACGATGGCCGTCCACGCGCAACGTCGCCGCCCACGCCAGCCCTCGCTGATGCTGCCGCCGATCAAATCCCCATAGTCGCCAGACCGCCCACCAGCGGCCCGCGGGTTCTTTCCTCGGAGGCTTTCGGACGCCGGCCCCCAGAACCGGTGCCATCAGCCGAAATCACCACCCGCCGGCATCCGAAACCCTTCACGATAGCTGCCATTGGCGCGATCGAGACTGAAAAGGCGAGGTTCAGGCTTAAGACGAACCAGGGTTGATCTCGCTATCCGCCCGCTGGCCGCAGGGGCGAAGCATGAGATCGCTACGGTAGCATAGACTACTCGGTAACAACGTGTTTCAATTTGGAAATAGCCTCTTCATCCAGCGCCGGCAAGGACTTCTCGCTGTGGAGACTTGCGTTCTGATCAACCCAAAGTTTCTCGTGCGTCGCCCCTGCCGCTGGCCGCGACGGGCCGGCGATCCTCAGCCTGCCGCACGCGCCAACGGATCAAGCGAAACTACTTAGCGACGGCGCGGACGAAATCGACGATAGCGCGACCGAGCCGGTCGTCTCCGGTGTCGATACCAAGAACCTCGGTCATATGGTTGTGTCCGCTGAGCCATAGAAAGGGCGGACATTTGCCGTCGCTGATGCAGACCGCCGCGGCGAGATCGTGGCTCTCGGCGCTAAGCTGAGCCGCCGTAGTACGCGCGAGTGCGAGCACCGGCGGGCGATCGATTGTAGCCGTAAGGGCCGCTGATGAGGACGGCGCCGACGACACCGTCCCGCGGCGTGTCGATTGAGCGGTCAAACACATAGGAGTTGACGACCGCGCCGCCCGAGGAATGCCCAACCACGACGATCCGGTTGGGATCGCCGCCGTAGTGCGCGGCATTCGCCCTCAACCAAGTGACGGCTCTACCGAGATCGAGTGACTGCTCCGGCTAGTGCACCCCAGGCGAGAGCGGGTAGTCGATCGTGACACCGAGCATGCCGTTACGGGCGAAATAGGCGGGGATGTTCTCAAAACCGGCCTTGTCGCCGACCGTGAAGCCGCCGCCGTGAACAAACACGACGACCGGCTCCAGGCCGGTGCTGTGCTGAGGGCGGTAGAGGTCGAGCGTTTGCAGAGGGTCCGACCCGTAGGCGATCTCCCTGCTCGCCGCCAGCCCCGTGCGCGGAGCCTGCAGGGGCCACATCAGTGCAAAGCTTTCTTGGATCACCTGCGCATCGAGGCGGGCACCCATCTCGGCGATCGTCGTCCGGGCCGCAACGGGCAGGTTTGCCAGCTGCGCCACCGCCGGCGCCGCGGAAACCGCCACCAGCGGCGAGGCGATAAGCCAGCTCGCGCAGCGATGACCCATTCCCCTCCTCCGACTACGGCACGCGCCAGCGACATACGCTGCGGGTCACTTTTCAGCCAAGGAAACATCACTGCCGCACTCAAGCTCCTCGCGGACCCGGCCGATGCGGTGAGAGCCGGTTTTCGGGCCTTAGCAGACGCCAGCTGTGGGGCATGAAGCGCCTACCCCCAGCCACGGCTGAACGACGGCTGTCGGTTCAGTTAGCCGATCCATGCCGGAGCGCGGGCGCCGACGGAGATGCGCCGAAAGCTGTCTGTGGCCAGAGGTTTTTTGGCGGTCTTACCGTGGCAACACTTTCGGGAACAGCGCGCACGACATCGGATCGCCAGGCGCAAGTCCATGTCCCTCAATTGCCGGCGTTATCTGACCAACGCGGGCCGCATATCGCGCGTCGTCACCGCACCATCGAGTTTCCCAAGTCCTGCATCGATGATCGCAGCAGGCCGCACTCGCGGCACCGTGCAGGGTAAGGCCATGAAATGCGACCACGTCGCCGGGCTCCGTATCCCACGATAGGAACTCGTGGGCCGACCGTTCGGCTGCGATATCGGGCAGCGGCTCGAAACGGGGATCTTCAGCGAAGGCGCCAGTGCTGCCCCGGGCCACCAATCTTGGCTGGAACCAGCGGCCCCAGCGGTGCGATCCGCGGATATATTCGACGTTGGTCGAGCCCGACACGGCTTCGAGCGGCAGCCACAACGAGACGAGCTGGTCACCATCGATCGGGTAATAGGGTTGGTCGTGGTGCCACGCCGACCCCTCAGGGGTCCCGGGCTCCTTGACCCGAAGGCGGTCGTGGTACAGCACCACCTCGTAACTACCCATCAGGCGGGCGACGATCTCCGCTGCCGGCAACTCGAAAACAAAGCGGCGACAATCCTCGTGCCGCTGCCAAAGCTGAAAATCCAGAGACGAAGCTCCTGGCTGGCCGGGGGACATGTTGACCCGCTTCATCGGCCCGGGATTTGCGATGTTTGCGTCAACGGCCTCCCTTAGGTGTTCGATCCAGTCCGCAGAAATCACATTGCGGAGGCAAACCACCCCGTCCTCGCGGTAGCGTGCGACGTCGGCGTCGCTGATAATTCCATTAGCCATCTTTGACTCCTTCCCGATTCACGCCAGGTCGTGTGATCGAACACTCACCGCACAGGAACATTACGTGCTCGTAGGGAGTGTCCTTCCACATGACATAAGGGATCGCCGGATTGACGCCCTCGCCGGTGCGGTCGTAGCCGGGCACCGATTTCATCGCCGGGCCGACAACCATCACGTGCGGGCCGGTTATCGTCGCCTTGCCGTTTTGCGGCTTGGTCGCGAAGGGGTCGGTGTTGCTGAAGTCCCAGCCGCCCTTGAGCATGTAGATAAACCCCACCTTGTCAGGCGGCGCCGCTTTCGTCATGTAGGCGTGCAGCCACTCCATCGCATTCGGATCGAGGCACATCGGGTCGTCGCCGGGGGTGCTCGGATCGTCGGGCACACAGGTCCAGTCGTTACTGCCATTGCGCAACATCTTCATACTGCCGTCCTCGTTCATTTCAGCGACGGAAGCATTGCGCGAGACCGTCATCGGCGCGGCGGTCATTGCATTCGCGATCTTGGTCGCCTCCTTCGGCGGCTTGCGTTCGGCAGCCTGCGTGATGTCGGGGAAGGTCATCAGAAGCATCGGCAGCAAGAAGCCAGCGATCGCGTTCAATCTGCTCATCGTGAAAAGGCTCCGTCGGTTGGCGTCGAAAACTGTGCCGAGTCGACAGTGCCGCGGAGTGCCCTTAAGGTCCTTGGGACAGTTCTGAATCTTCTGAATGCGCAAGAGGAGACGGGCGATGCTCGACGCCGCAGTCGCATTCGGGCCGTATCGGCTTGACCTTGCGCGACGCGTCTTGACCTTGAACGGCAAGCGCGTCGTGCTCGGCGGGCGCGCCCTCGACATTCTTTGCGCGCTCGCCCAGGCCGGCGGCGAGCCAATGGAAAAGGACGAACTGCTCGCGGAAATCTGGCCAGGCAGCGATGTCGGCGACAATAATCTGCACGTCCACATCTCGGGATTACGCAAGCTTCTGGGCGACGCGGGCCGTGCCCATCTTGTCACCTTGCCCGGGTTCGGTTACCGGCTACTCAGCTCGGCCGCGCCGGCCGCCAAGCCGAGCCGCGATCGGCCAATTCTCGGTGTCATCCCATTTCGTAGCGTGTCGGACGATGGCCCGACCCGGAGATTTGCTGACATCTTCACCGATGATCTGATCACGCAATTGTCACGCAGCCGTGCCCTGCAGGTCGTCGCCGATGCCGGCGTCTTCCGCCGTGGCAGCAGCGACGCGTGCAGCATCGGGGAACGATTTGGCGCAAACTACATGCTGGAAGGCAGTGTGCGGGCCACCGCGAGGGGCACCCGCATCAATGCGCGGCTAATCGATGTCGCGTCGAGTAATTATCTATGGGGGCACCAATACGACTTGACGGTCGCTGAGTCCGGCGCGGTACAGGACGACATCGCCAAACTGCTCGCGGCCGGTATCGACATTGTTGTCGGAAATCTTTCTCCAGTGTTCGAAACGATCCTCGAAAAAGCCATGGGGTTGTGCGGCGCTGCGTTCGGCGAATTTTTTACGGTGGAGGGGGAGCGCTTTCAGCTTGAAGGGACCCGCGGCGTACCACCGGCGCTTACAGAGTTCCGCAAAAGCGTTCCGTTCCTCCATCAGCCGGGCAGCAATACCGCCCAGCTGCGCGACGGCGCCGACTACATCCAATTCGTCGACATTCTCGACAGTGAAGGCTACCGAACCGGCATCCCGAATCGGCGCGCTTGGCATGAGCTTGGTGGTGCGCGAAGCACCCTCGTTGTTGCCTTGCGACGAGAAGCCAGCCTGGTCGGCGCCATTATGATGGTCGTGTCCCGAGAGTGGTGTAGGAGCGGTGGGTAAGTAGCCCGCCGCAGCGACCGCCACGAGTTCAGGCGGCGGCGGGCTACTTATCCACGGCGGTGGTCATCGCAGGTCCCGGTAGGGTTTTGGTCGCACCCCTCAACGCGAACCAAGGACCCGACGATGACCGACGAGATGATGAGCCTTCGCACGCTGCTGGAGAAGAGCTCCGACGCCGATCTGCTGCGCGAGATGATCGGGCTTTGCCGCGCATCGCCTGATGGAGCTGGAAGTCGAGAGCCTGACCGGCGCGGCGCACGGCGAACGCAGCGCGGATCGGATCACCCACCGCAACGGGTATCGCGACCGCGATTGGGAGACCCGCGCCGGAACGGTGGAGCTGCGCATCCCCAAGCTGCGCAAGGGCAGCTACTTCCCTGGCTTTCTCGAGCCGCGCCGGATGGCCGAGAAGGCGCTGACGGCGGTGATCCAGGAAGCCTACGTGCAAGGGGTCTCGACCCGCTCGGTCGACGAACTGGTCCAGGCGATGGGCATGACCGGCATCTCGAAGAGCCAGGTCAGCCGGCTGTGCGGCGAGATCGACGGCAAGATCGCGGCCTTCCTCGACCGGCCCCTGGAAGGCGAATGGCCCTATATCTGGCTGGATGCGACCTACGTGAAGGCGCGCCGCGACGGTCGCGTCGTCTCGGTCGCGGTGATCGTCGCGGTCGGCGTCAACGGCGACGGCAGGCGCGAGGTGTTGGGCTTGGCGATCGGCGCGTCGGAGGCCGAGACCTTCTGGACCGACTTTCTGCGCAAGCTGGCCCGGCGCGGTCTGCGCGGCGTCAAGCTGGTCGTCTCGGACGCGCATGAGGGGCTGAAGGCCGCCATCGCCAAGGTTCTGAACGCCTCCTGGCAGCGCTGCCGCGTCCACTTCATGCGCAACGTGCTGGCCCATGCCGGCAAGCAGGGCCGCCGCGTCGTCGCGGCCTTCATCGGCACCGCCTTCGCCCAGGACGATGCCGAGGCCGCCAGCAGCCCAGTGGCGACAGATCGCCGACCAGCTGCGCCCAAGGGTCAAGAAGCTCGCCGAGTCTGATGGACGAGGCCGAGAGCGACGTACTCGCCTACATGAGCTTCCCGCCGGCGCACCGGCCGAAGTTACACTCGACCAATCCGATCGAGCGCTTCAACGGCGAGATCAAGCGCCGCACCGAGGTCGTCGGCATCTTCCCCAATGAGGAGGCCGTGATCCGGCTTGTCGGCGCCATCCTGTTGGAACAACACGATGAATGGGCCGTGCAGCGGGCCCGCTACATGACCCTGGAAACGATGGCTCCGTTGAGCGACGATCCCTTCGTCAAGCTGCCCGCCGTGGCCGCCTGACATAACCGGCCAAACCTGCCGGAGACCCGGAGCGATCCCCGCGCTCCTACACCACCCCCGGGGGCACGATCATTATGATCTATCGACAGGAGGCACGCCCCTTCTCCGACAAACACGTCGTGCTGTTGCAGAACTTCGCGGCCCAGACGGCGAGCACGCTTTAAAGTTGGAACCGGCTGTGGCCGCTCTGGGGCAAATTCGGCCCCTTGATGCCCGACCATCAGCGGCGGGAGTGCACCGCGAGCAGTCATTTGCGGCTCAGCAGAACATGCCGCGACAGGACAGTCCTACGCATAATCTGTATCGATGGGTAATCAGCTGGTAGATAGGCGCTGCTGCTACAGCAGGCATGCCTAATCGTTATGATCAGTGGGCGCACCGAGATCATTGCGCATCTGGGCTTTCCGACCGAAACCTTTACGGCGCCGATGATCTACAATCCGTGGTTTGCGCATCATGGCATCGATGCCGTGGTCGTTCCGATGGGGGTGCGGGCCACGGACTATGCCGCCTTTCTGCGGCCGCTGTTTCGGCTCAGTAATATTCGCGGCGCATTGGTAACCATGCCACACAAAATAACGACGGTCGGCCTGCTCGATACTGTCAGCACCGCCGTGCAGATCGCCGGCTCGTGCAACGCGATACTGCGCCGCACGGATGGATCCCTTCACGGCGACATGTTCGATGGTGTTGGGTTCATCCGTGGGGCGAAACGCAAAGGCTTCGAGTTCGCCGGAGCGGGGTGCCTTGTGATAGGCGCGGGCGGGGTGGGATCGGCAATCGCCGGGGCCATTGCGGCTGAGCGCCCGGGTTCGCTCGCTCTGTTCGACATTCGCCAGGCGGTCGCGGACGCGCTGGCTGATCGCCTCCGCCGGCACTTCCCGGGCTTGCGGATCGTGCTTGGCGACAATGACCCGGCGGGTTACCAGCTGGCGGTCAACGCAACACCTCTCGGCCTGTCGCCCGACGATCCGCTTCCGTTCGATCCGGAGCGTGTCGAGCCCGATGCGTTTGTCGGCGACGTGGTCTTACGAGAGGGCCTAACGCCGCTGCTCCAAGCCATTGTCCGGCAAGAACGTCGTTACCAGGTCGGGACCGATATGCTTTTCGAGCAGATCCCCGCCTATTTAGAGTTTTTCGGGTACGGCAGCGCTACCCCGGAGGAGCTTCGAGCACTGGCTAAAATCTCCTATTGAGGCCATTGCGGGATCCGAGTAGCAGGGGAACAGAAACTCCGATTGGCGACAGCGGCTTCGGGGCATGCATTGATTTCGTCATCACCCGTCGGAAAGGACTGCAGTCGGCTCGGTGAGCGGACCTTCGCGGATGACGGGCCAACGGGCGAGACGCGCCGTAAGCGGCCGGTCAGGTTGCGTACGCGCCGTCGCGGTCGCGCGGCCGATCTTGCCAGCCCCGCAGGCGGCCCATAAGCTCCGGCACCCAAAATCTCGATAGTTCGCGTCCGCCATACCGCGGCAAATGCAATCGACAGGGAGGAGCTGATGCCCGCCAAGACATCACTGCGCGTGTTCGCGATCGTCGCGTTGGCCGGTTTCGCCTTGGCGGCGGCACCCGCCGGCGCCGCCGAGCGTCACTTCAGTTTCGGCTACGACCAGCCGCACACGACCGCCTATGGGTTTGCCGCCGACACCTTTGCCGCCAAGCTCAAAGAATTGAGCAAGGGGCAGATGATCATCGACCAGTTCCCCGGCGCGCAGCTCGGCCAGGAACCGCAGATGCTGCAGAAGATCCGTACCGGCGACATCGATTTCATCATCTCTTCGACCGCCAATGCGGCGACGGTCGCGCCCGAGGCGGGGGTCTTCTCGATCCACTTCATCTTCAAAGGGGAAGATCACCTGAAGAAGGCGATCGTTGACCCCAAGGTGGTCGCCGCGTTCCGCAAGATGATCGCCGACACGGTGAAGGGCGCCCATGTGCTGACGATCGGCACGATGGGGCTCCGCGATTTCTACAGCAAGAAGGAAATCCACAACATCGACGAGCTGAAGGGGCTCAAGATCAGGGTGCAGGCAACGCCGACCGAGGACGCGCTGTTCACCGCCTACGGCGCCCAGGTCGTGCATATGCCGTTCGGAGAGGTGTACACCTCGTTGCAGACCGGCGTTGTCCAGGTCGCCGAGAACGGCGTCAACGTCTACCTGTCGAACAAGCATTACGAAGTGGCGCCGATCATGTCCATGTCGGAGCACGAGGCCAACAATAACTGCGTCTGGGTCAGCGACAAGGCATGGAACGGCTTTTCCGAAGACGAGAAGAAATGGGTGCAGGCGGCAGCCGACGAGATCAACCGGCTGGAGCCGGGGAAGGCGTTCGAGCTCGAACATGAATCGGGGGCGAAGCTTGAGAAGATGGGCGTCAAATTCGTCAAGAATGTTGACAAGTCCGGCTTTCAGAAAGTTGCCGATCCGATCCAGGACAAGACCGCGGCGGCGCTCGGTCCGCATGCGGTCGAGCTCCTGAAGCTGGTCCGCGAGGTGAAATAGCCGCGACCAGGCTTCGCCGGCTCGCGGCCTATCTCGATGGGCGGGGATGCGGCGGGATCGGGCACACCGCGGCACGCCGCCCGGCCCGGTGAACCGGGACAGCCGCCGGGTCGCCTGGTCCTGCAGAGCCACCGGCAGTTGAAGTGGCGGTGCTGGACCCCCTTGAGTTCGTGACAATGGTCGCGTGCGGCCTCTGCCTCGCCGGCTTCAGCGCCTCGGTTTTTCTCGATGTACTGACCCGCACGATCGGCTCCCCTTGGCTTTGGCTGCAGGAAGTCACCAGCACGTTTTTCGTGTATGGCGTGTTTATCGGCGCCGCCGCCGCAACCCGCCGCAACGACCACCTGTATCTTTCCGCGATCGCCGAGACCTTGACCGGCACCACCCGCCTGCTGGTGGAGACCTTCAGCCGGCTCGTCATGCTCGTCGTCGCACTGTGTATGGTGTGGTTCGGCTGGATCAATTTCCTGCAGGGGTTCGGCAGCTTCCGCATGCCCTCAATGACGCCGATCGCCACGCTTTATGCAGCGATCCCGTTATCCGGAGCACTGATCGCACTGTTCACGGTCGAGCAGCTGATCAACGGCTGGCGCCACGGGTTCGGATCGAGCGAGCCGGCGCAGGAAGAGATGCATATCCTGTAATGCTCGGTTCGACCGCATGAGCAACGGCGCGATCCTGATCCTGATGGGGGCGCTGTTTCTCGGGCTCGGCTATGTCGGCGTGCCGGTGGCATTCAGCCTGACCGCGGGCGTCCTGGTGGCGACGATGCTGACGCCGATCAGCCTGCCTTCGATGATCGGTCAGCTGTTCAACGGCATCGATTCCGAGGCGCTGCTGGCGGTGCCATTTTTCTTGTTGGTCGGCGAGTTGATGACCTCGGCCAACGTGGTCGGCCGGATGATCGACCTGTCGCAGGCGATGATTGGGCATCTGCGCGGCGGTCTCGCCCAAGTGGTGACGCTGTTCAGCATGTTCTTCTCCGGCATTTCCGGCTCTTCCTCGGCGGATGTCGCGGTGCTATCGCGCACCCTCGGGCCGTCGATGGCGCGGGAGGGTTACGATCCCGGCTTCACCGCGGCGCTGATCGCCTCGGCCTCGACGATGGCGAACCTCATCCCGCCCAGCATCATGGCGGTGGTCTACGGCGCCACCGGCAACGTGTCGATCGGCGGCCTCTTTCTCGCCGGGATCGTGCCGGGCGTGCTGGTCGGAATCGGGCTGATGGTCTACAGCTACTTCTTCGGCCCGGCCGGATTGATGAAGCGGCGAGCGTCGCTGTCCGAGTTTGCTGGCGCTGCACGAAATGCCGCAATCCCGCTGGTGATCCCGGTCATCATCATGGGCGGCATCCTGACCGGCTGGTTTACCCCGACCGAGGCCGGACTGGTCGCGGTCGTCTACATCCTCGTCGTCGCGATCCCGGCACTGAACTGGCGCCATCTGAGCCGAACTGCCGCTCGACTTCGCCAAGGCCGGGCTGCTCTACTCGATCCCGCTGATCACGGTGGCCGCAGCGTCCGCCTTCGGCTGGATGCTGGCTTATCTGCGCGGGCCGGATCTCGTCTCAGATTGGATCACGGCGCATGCCGGCACCGACCCGCGGATGATCATGTTCCTGCTGGTCGCCGCTTTTGTCATCATTGGCGACTTCGTCGACGCGATCCCAGCGATCATCATCTTCATGCCGATCATCAACAAGCTGACCGAGATCGGCGGCATCAACCCGGTGCATATGGGCGTCGTCATCATTGTGACGCTGGCCTTCGGGCTGATCACCCCGCCTTACGGCATTGCTCTGCTGATGGCTTCGAAATTCGTCGATGTGCGGTTCTCGGTGGCGCTGGTGCGCTCGCTGCCGCTTTACGTCGTGTTCTTTGCGGTGATCGCGTTCTGCATTCTCTTTCCGGATGTCGTGCTGTGGATCCCGAAGCACGTGCTGCCGGAGTCGGTCGGCTGCTTCAAGAGCCCGAGCGGTACCGGCTACATCTGCCCGGGCTGATCGGACGCTTTGATCTCGATCGATTAACAAGCTGCAACACTCGAACAGCATAGCCGCGGCGTAGGTGATTGCAGGTCGGCTTCGGGGCAATTCGGCCCCTGGGGATCCAACTCGTTTGGGCCGGACTGCGCCGGTTTCCGGACATTCGCATCCGATTGCTGAGACTGGTCGGCGGGCCACTCAGCCGGCAGCTGTCGTTTTCGGTTCCTCCGTTCCTCCCGGCAGCGCGGAAGCTCCTAGGGGGAGAGGCGCGGTTAACGCACCGGCTCGCGGTCGCCGTAGGTCGACGCGCCGCAAGCTCTATCTTCGGTGGCAATTCCCCGGCGGAGCCATTTCAAAACGCAAGGCGCTTGCGCTACAATGGCGGAATGGACAATGCCGAAGCCACTTCGGCCGGGAGGATCAAACGATGGGCCGCCCCAGCATCTATTCGGACGAACTCGCTGCAGAAATCTGCGAGCGGCTGGCCGCCGGCGAGAGCCTGAATGTGATCTGTCGCGATGCCCACATGCCGACGCGGCAAGCAGTGCATGAGTGGATTGCCGACAACCGGGCCGGATTTGGCGACAAGTACGCGCGCGCGAGGGCTGCTCAAGCGGACCATTACGCCGACGAAATTGTCGAGATCGTAGATACAGAAACAGATCCTGCGCGTGCTCGTGTGCGGATGGACGGTCGCAAGTGGGTTGCATCGAAGCTCGCTCCCAGGAAATACGGCGATAGGTTAGAGACGGAAAATCGTAATACGGTTGATGTTTCCAACTCACTGACTGCGTT
Organism: uncultured Alphaproteobacteria bacterium; assembly: GCA_963753665.1. Classification (GTDB taxonomy): domain Bacteria; phylum Pseudomonadota; class Alphaproteobacteria; order ATCC43930; family CGMCC-115725; genus DATARH01. Next base: position 3,172 of record CAVWDC010000018.1, on the reverse strand, counting down.
GCTTGAGCGGATAGGAGAATCGGGAAGAAGGATATATGATCCTCGACCTGAGTAGCTTGTGGATCCACATTGGCGCATTGCCAATCTGTATTGGAGCATGGACAAGCGGGGCACACCCCGGTAGGCGGAAGCCACTGGCCCTGGTCGAATTCCTCTAAAACAGATAGGAAATAGATTAAGCAAGATGGCTTCGGGATACAAAACGGGCGGGCGCAGGCGTGGGTCGCTGAATAAACGCACACTGGGATTCCGGGCGGCGGCAGCCGCAGTGCCGCCCGGCGAAAGCCCGCTGGAATTTCTGATGAACGTGTATCGGATCCCCGCGCTGCCGCTGGAAGCGCGGTTCCGATGGCGCCGCAGCGTCGGGACGATCTGCCGTCGTGACGGGCTACGAGCCGACCGCGTTGGGTTCGGGGACTGCGGTTGCGCGTAATGTCAGCGGCCTCTATCGGGTCAGGAATGCGCTCAGGGGCGCCGGTGCGGCGGTGCAGCTAGTTCATCGATACGAACCTGTTGCCTCCATACAGACAGTCGCACGCTGAAGCCGCGAGGGAAATTCTGCATGCGTAAAGCGAAGGCAGTGCCTGCAACGACCGGGCTCGTGAAGCCCCACGAGCCGACAGCGGAAGAGCGACGCGCGTTAGAAGCCTACCGCGCTCGTCGGCAGCAGCAGAGGCTTCAGGTCCGCGCGAGGGCCTCGATGAAGGACAACAAGGTGTCCCTGCGACCCGACCATGCGAGCGAGGCGTTCGGACACCTTCTGCTCATGGAAGCGCTCGGCACCACCCGACTGGATTTTGCAAACGGGCTTCTCCTGCAACTCGCCAATGCGGCGACGAAAGGACAGGTTGTGGACGAGCGACGGCTCAATTTCATGCTTGCCATGGTGACGGGTATAGAGCCGCGCGATCAGCTCGAGGCGATGCTCGCGGCGCAAATGGCGGCCGTCCACAACGCGACCATGACCCTCGCGCGCCGGCTCAACCATGTCGACAATATCCCGCAGCAGGACAGCGCAGATCGGGCGTTCAATAAGCTGGCGCGGACCTTCGCCTGCCAACTCGCGGCGTTGAAGACGTACCGCTCGGGCGGGCAGCAGCACGTCACGGTGACGCACCTCAACGTCGCCGCGCACCAGGCTCAGGTGAATGTTGGCGGACCGCCCGGGGGCGGGGGTATCGAAAAACCGGAGGATCGACCCCATGCACCAGCTATCGCCGATGAACCAGGCCCCCCGGTGCGGAGCGCGGACCCGAAACGGGAAGCCGTGCCGGTCGCCCGTGGTCAAAGGTAAGCGTCGCTGCCGAATGCATGGCGGCGCTGTTGGTAGCGGCGCGCCGGTTGGCAACAAAAACGCCCTGCGGCACGGCCGGTATACCGCCGAAGCCATCGCCCGCCGCCGTCACTTGGCCGATTTGATCCGGCAATCGCGCGCGGCAATCGCCGAGATCGAACTATGGGCCGACCGCCCGATGCTGGGCGACAATGCGTGACACGGTCGGCTGGCTGATATTGGAGAGGCGTGCCATCTCGGCGCCGGATTTCCGGCCGGTGATGACGCTCTCGGCGATTTCGCGCCGCTTGGCGGCGTCGAGCTTCTTGCGTCGGCCGCCGACGCGACCTTCGGCCCGGGCGGCGGCGATGCCGGCTGAGGTCCGCTCCCGGATCATCGCGCGCTCGAACTCCGCAAACGAGCCGATCATCTGCATCATCATGCGGCCGGCCGGGGTGGTGGTGTCGATGTTTTCCGTGATCGACAGGAATCCGGCGCCCGCCTGAGCGATCCGCTCCATGATGTGCAGCACGTCCTTTAGCGAGCGGGACAGGCGGTCGAGCTTCCAGACGACGACCGTGTCCCCTTCGCGCAGGTGGTCCAGCATGCGGTGCAGCTCGGGCCGGTCCCAACGGCCGCCTGAGGCCACCTCCTCGAACACGCGCCGGCAGCCGGCGGCTTTGAGCGCCTTGGCCTGCAGAAGATTGTTCTGCTCGTCGCCCTTGGATACGCGGGCATAGCCGAGCAGCGCGCCGCCGTTGGCGGATTGGTCGTCTTTCACAAACGAGCGTTTGCGCATGGAATTGGCGGCCATGGCGGCTCCTGGCGATTCTCCTTTCAATAACCTCTTTCAGAATGGTCCCGAAAGGCAAGCCTATTATGAACGGTCTCCCGTCAACTACCCCAGCAACCGCTTCGCGCATCCACGGCCCCGCAGAGCGCGCGGCAACCGCCGAATAAAATCTCGGAAGTGTCGGCGCTGTTCCGGCTAGCCCGCGCGCTGAAGTTCTGGCGCGTGGTGCAGGCGAGTAGGCCGCGGCGACCGCGCGCAATCGCCCGCGCCGTGGAATTTCATAGTCAGAGAAGCTAACGGAAGAGATTTCGGACGGCCCAAAAGGGCCGAAGTTTTTATGTTAAGATGGCTTCGCCCATCCTGCGGAGAGGATATCTTCGCGTCCTATAGTCAAAAACATTTTGAATGACCAAAGCTCCAAATGGCACTCGACTAGGTCGAAAATTTTATGCTATGATAAAGTGGCTAGAACGGCTTTTCGAACAAACCCATTTTGCACAAAATCCAGTCCCTAACGAATAGTTGTAAAACCTTTCCGTCATCCTCCTCATAATTCTCATCACACTGCGCCTCCGTCTTTTTAGGAGTTTCTTTGTATTGAATGTAGCAAGTGTCACTATCAGCATCGTATCGCCAACCATTGGTATTCTTCCATTCTGATGATTTTTTGTAGATCGCAAGACAAGCATCTTTCTGATCTAACACATAGCTTTGGTCAACTTTGTCTCTTTGCTGCTGCAGCAGAGCTACAATTTGCTGCCGATCTCGAAGGGCGTTTCCTTCAGAAAGTGTGTTTTTTTGTTGATAATAGCTATTTGTAAACAAAATAGCCAATAACCCGCATACTATCATTCCCAACTTGAACCAGTGTTCTCGTGGCCATTTCATAGCAAATTATATCTACGCGAGATGTTATCCGCCCACCGTCACACACTGCAGCCGCCGTCCCAGGTCGAGCACTTTCTCCCCTATGCTGCAGCCAGCTTGAGCAATGTGCTATAAAATAGCTCGGGGATCAGCCAAGATGTGTGACGTAGATCACATTCAGGAAAAAATTCTTCCTGCTTACCATCGACACTCAGCCGCGTGCAGCACCAAAAGGGCTG
>CAVWDC010000017.1:0-94865 GCA_963753665.1 uncultured Alphaproteobacteria bacterium | reverse complement strand
TCTGCCGGTCCTGGCAATATTGGGCGCCGGCGTGATACTGGGGCTGGCCTTCCTCGTTAACGGGGTGCAACTCTGCTCCGAGCCGGGATCGCTGCTGTACCGCCTCTCGCACGGGCGCATTTTTCGATAGGAATTTCGGATGCCGGACACACGCGTCGACACCCCTCCCCAACCGACGCGCCTTTCCGACTACCGACCGCCCGAATTTCTCGTCGACACCGTCGATCTGGCGTTCGATCTCGACCCCGCCGACACCAGGGTCGCCGCGACCCTGCGCCTGCGCCGCAATCCCGAGGCGGCGGCGCCCGATGCGCCGCTGCGGCTCGACGGCGACGAACTCGACCTGGTCGCGCTCGCGCTCGACGGCAGACCGCTCGCCGCCGGCGATTACCGCATCGAGCCCGACGGCGCGCTGGTCATCCCCGCCGTGCCCGACAGCTTCGCGCTGGAGGTCCGGACCCGGATCGTCCCGGAGCGCAATACCGCGCTGTCGGGTCTCTACATTTCCGGCGGCAATTTCTGCACCCAATGCGAGCCCGAGGGGTTTCGCCGGATCACCTATTTCCCCGATCGTCCCGACGTGATGGCGCGCTACAGCGTGACGATGCGCGCCGACAAGACCCGCTTTCCGGTGCTGCTGTCGAACGGCAACCCGGTCGAGTCCGGCGAGCTTGCGGACGGCACGGCATTGGGCGCGCTGGGTCGATCCGCACCCGAAGCCGTCCTACCTGTTCGCGCTCGTCGCCGGCGACCTGGTCGCGGTCGAGGACAGCTTCACGACCGCTTCGGGCCGCGACGTGCGGCTCGCGATCTGGGTCCGCCGCGGCGACGAGGACAAATGCGGCCACGCGATGGCCTCGCTGAAAAAATCGATGCGCTGGGACGAGGAGGTGTTCGGCCTCGAATACGATCTCGACGTGTTCAACATCGTCGCCGTCAGCGACTTCAACATGGGGGCGATGGAGAACAAGGGGCTCAACGTCTTCAACACGCGCTATGTGCTGGCCAAGCCCGAAACCGCGACCGACACCGATTACCAGAACATCGAGGCGGTCATCGCGCACGAGTATTTCCACAACTGGACCGGCAACCGGGTGACCTGCCGCGACTGGTTCCAGCTGTCGCTGAAGGAGGGGCTGACGGTGTTTCGCGATCAGCTGTTCTCGGCCGACCAGGGCAGCCCGGCGGTGTGCCGCATCGGCAACATACGCTCGCTGCGCGCCGCGCAATTCCCCGAGGATGCCGGCCCGCTGGCCCACCCGGTGCAGCCCGACACCTATCTGCGGATCGACAATTTCTACACGGCGACGGTCTACAACAAGGGCGCCGAGATCATCCGCATGATCCACACCCTGCTCGGGCCGGACGGGTTTCCGCCGCGGCATGGATGCGTATATCGCCGCGCAACGACAACCGCGCCGCGACGATCGGCGATTTTCTCGCGGCGATGCAGCAAGGGGTGCAACAACGGGCGGCGGCGTCGATCTCGGCGATTTCGCGCTGTGGTACCGGCAGGCCGGCACTCCCGAGATCACGGCCGAGGGACGCTACGACCCCGACGTCTCGCACCTACGAACTCGCGGTCCAGCAGCGCGTGCCGCCGACCCCGGGGCAGCCCGAAAAGCAGCCGATGCCGATCCCGATCGCGATGGGGCTGCTGGGGCCGAACGGCGACGAGCTGCCGACCCGGCTCGACGGCGAAAGCGAGACGCAGACCGGCACCCGCGTGCTGGTGGCCGACGACGAGCGCCAGGTGTTCCGCTTTGCCGACGTGCCGGCCCCGCCGGTGCCGTCGCTGCTGCGCAATTTCTCGGCGCCGGTCAAGCTGCGCGGCGTGCCGCTCGACCGGCTGAAGTTTCTCGCGGTCCACGATACCGACCCGGTGGCCCGCTGGGATGCCGGGCAGCAGGTCGCGACCCGGATGCTGCTCGAGCGCGTCGAGGCCTGCCGCGGCGGTGCGCCGATGCCGCCGCTCGACCCCGATGTCGTCGCGGCGATGCGCCAGACCCTGGCCGACGCGGCGCGCGACCCGGCTTTCGCCGCGGAAGCCCTGGCGCTGCCGAGCGAAATGAACCTGGCCGAAGAGATGCCGGTCATCGCCGTCGAGGCGATCCATGCGGCGCGCGAGAGCGCCCGCGCCGATATCGCCGCCGCGCTCGCCGGGCCGCTGAGCGACGCCTACGAGCGGTTTGCCGAGCCCGGTCCCTACCGGATCGACGGCGAGGCGATCGGCCGCCGGGCGCTGCGCAATGTCTGCCTGTTCTATCTCGCCGCCGGCGACCGGAGAGAGGGCGCGCGTCTCGCGAAGGCGCAATTCGACGCCGGCGACGAACATGACCGACGTGCTCGCCGCGCTTTCCGTGCTGACCGATATCGACTGCCCCGAACGCGAGGCCGCGCTCGATGCGTTCTACCAGCGCTGGGCCGACGATCCGCTCGTCATCGACAAATGGTTCGCCTTGCAGGCGCGCTCGTCGCTGCCCGGCACGATCGAGCGGGTCCGCGCGCTGACCGCGCATCCCGCCTTCACGCGCGCCAACCCGAACCGCGTCAGGGCGCTGGTCGGGACGTTCTCGCAGGCCAACCCGCTGCATTTCCACGACGCGAGCGGCGACGGCTACGCCTTTCTCGCCGAGGAGGTGCTGGCGCTCGACAAGCCGAATCCGACGACGGCGGCCCGGCTGGTGCAGCCGCTCGGCCAGTGGCGGCGCCATGACGCCGCGCGCCAGGGGCTGATGCGGGCGGCGCTCGACCGCATCCTCGCAACCCCCGGCCTCAGCCCGAACACGTACGAAATGGTGGCGAAGAGCCTCGAGGCGCAGCGGCTGACGCGGCGAGCCGCGCGGCGTCGGCCCGGTACGGCGACTTATGTCCCCGCGGCGTCTTTCGCGATCGCGATCAGCGCCCGCAAATACGCGTCGCCGTTTTCCGGGAAATGCTCGACCCCGATGCGCGACCGGTATGCGTTCGCGCGCTCCGCGAACTCGTCCGTCACGTCGAACTCGCCGAGCCAGTTCAGGATCGCGAGATACTCGGTATAGGCCGGCGATCCGCCCATCCGGCGCAAATCGTCGGCCAGCTTTTGCAACAGCTCGGCCGCCGCGGCGCTTTGCGCGTCCGCCGGGTCGGCGCCGAGTTTCCGAAGCCGCCAATCCGCGACGCGCTCCAACTCCTGCGCCTCGATCGGGTCGTCAGCCATTCAGTTCCTCGCCAAAACGAACGAAGCCCGCCCCGGAGTCCGGCATTCGGCCGGCCCGAGGACGGGCTCCGCGCGCATCGGTGGTGTTTCGCGTCAGACCACAGGCGGCCCGCGCCGGGCCATCAGCCCCATGACGAGGGCGACCACGAAGATGATCAGGAAAATAAAGAAAAGCACCTGCGCGATACCCGCCGCGGTCGACGCGATGCCGCCGAACCCGAACAGGCCGGCGATGACCGCGATCACGAGAAAGACAAGAGCCCAATACAGCATTGCGTTCTCCGTTCACAGCCCTGCCCCGGAACGCGATGGTTGCAGGACAGTCCTTGCGAAGAAACAGAAAGGGCAGCAAACCGGTTCCGGCAACGCGGTCATCGTATCGCATTTTACCTGTGCAAATCGCGGTGGGCTGACCGGCGCCCAGCGGGATCGGCGCGAGCGCACGCCGATCGGGCTCTAGCTGCTGCCGCCTTCGACGGCGTGGCCCTCGGCGCGCCAGCGCAGCATGCCACCGGTCAAATTCGCGACATCCCGGAACCCGGCCTGCTGCAGGATCGTCGTCGCCTGCGCCGAGCGGCTGCCGGCCCGGCACACCGCGACGACCGGCCTGTCCTTCGCCAGTTCGCCGGCGCGTTCGGCCAGTTCGCCGAGCGGCATCAGCACCGCGCCGCTGATATGGCCGAGCGGCCCGGTGAACTCGTCGGGCTCGCGGACATCGAGGATCTGCACCTGTCCCGGGTGCTCGGCGCGGGCCTCCTCCAGCCCGTGCGGATCGATTTCCCACAGCCCGGCGAAGCTGTAGCGCAGATGCGCCCAGGCCGGTTCGGCGAGCGGATCGGCGCCCGGCTCGGCCCCGGCTTCGGCGCCTTCGGGGCGGCCGCAGCGCAAATTCGCCGGCACCGCGACATCGATCATCTTCGGGTGAGCGAGCCGCAGGTTGCGCATATACCCGGCGAAGTCGTTGAGACCGATCTCGCCGCCCATGCGCGGATTGAAGCGGCGCTCCTCGGCGACGCTGGTCGCGGTCAGCCCGCGATAATCGTGCGCCGGGTACAGCAGACAATCGTCCGGCAGCGTGAAGATCTGCTCGTGCACCGAGCGGTACATCGCCGCCGGATCGCCCTGCTGGAAATCGGTCCGGCCGCTGCCGCGGATCAGCAGGCAGTCGCCGGTAAAAGCCATGCTGTGGTCGTCGAGGACGTAGGTCAGGCAGCTGTTGGTATGCCCCGGCGTGGCGCGCACCAGCAGCCGCCGTCCGCCGAACGCGACGACGTCGTCCTGCGCCAGATAGCGGTCGGCCCCCTCGGCGTCGCTCGCCTTCGCCAGCATGATCTTGCTGCCGGTGCGCTGCTTCAGCAGCCAGGCGCCGGTCACATGGTCGGCATGAACATGGGTTTCGAGCGTCGCGACCAGCGTGAGGCCGAGTTCGCCGAGCAGCGCCGTATCGCGCCGCACCTGCTCGAACACCGGATCGATCAGCACCGCCGCGCCGCTCGCCCTGTCCCCTAGCAGATAGGTGTAGGTCGAGGATTGCGGATCGAACAGCTGTCGGAAAACCAGCATCATGCCCTCCCTGCGCCTCGCCGGCTTCTTTAACGGCGCCATGCTTCGATATGCTAGCCGTCGAACGCAAGAGTATGACGCAGATTGTCGCCGCGCGCCTGCACTCACTGGCCGCGACCGGAATCCCGCGCTGCCGCCGCGAACAGCCCTGCAAACGCATGACCGCGAACGGGGGCGACACCGCCGCGCGGCGCGGCCTATATAAGCTCTATGCACCGGGCGAGGCGTGCGACCCCGGTCCGATTTGAGAGACGCGATTGCCGACATGATCGACCCGTTCGGACGCACCATCACCTATCTGCGCGTATCGGTTACCGACCGCTGCGACTTCCGCTGCGTCTACTGCATGGCGGAAGAGATGACGTTCCTGCCGAAAAAGGAGCTGCTGACGCTCGAGGAGCTCGACCGCGTGTGCGGCGCCTTCGTGCGGCTCGGGGTCCGGAAGCTGCGCCTGACCGGCGGCGAGCCGCTGGTGCGCCGCGACATCATGACCTTGTTCCGCTCGCTCGGGCGGCACCTCGAGACCGGCGCGCTCGACGAGCTGACCTTGACGACCAACGGCAGCCAGCTCGCGCGCTATGCCGACGAATTGCGCGAGTGCGGCGTGCGCCGGGTCAATGTCTCGGTCGATACGCTCGACCCCGCCAAATTCACCGAGATCACGCGGCGCGGCCGGCTCGACCAGGTGCTCGACGGGCTCGCCGCCGCGAAGCGGGCCGGGCTCGCGGTCAAGATCAACACGGTCGCGCTGCGCGGCGTCAATGACGAGGAGCTGGACGATCTCGTCGCGTGGTGCGGCGACGAGGGGTTCGATCTCGTCATCATCGAGGTCATGCCGATGGGCGACATCGGCGGCGAGAACCGGCTCGACCAGTACCTGCCGCTGTCGGTCGTGCGGGCCCGCCTGCAGCGGCGCTGGACCCTCGAGGAAACCGACTACCGCACCGGCGGGCCGGCGCGCTATGTGACGGTGCGCGAGACCGGGCGGCGGCTCGGCTTCATCACGCCGCTGACCCACAATTTCTGCGAAAGCTGCAACCGCGTCAGGCTGACCTGCACCGGCACGCTGTACATGTGCCTGGGGCAGGAGGACGCCGCCGATCTGCGCACCCCGCTGCGCCAGTCGGAGGGCGACGAGGCGGTCGAGGCGGCGATCCGCGAGGCGATCGCGCGCAAGCCGAAGGGCCACGATTTCATCATCGACCGCCGCCACAACCGGCCCTCGGTGTCGCGCCACATGAGCGTCACCGGCGGGTGACCGCCGCGAGCTCTCGAACCTGGCTCGCTCGGCAATGCCGGCCGTGGCGTTTGTCGCCTCGGAGGCCGAGGCGGCGCAGCTGGCGCTGCGCGAACTGCGCAGCCGCTACGGCGACGGTCGACCCGGAGCAAGCCGACATGATCGTGCCGCTCGGCGGCGACGGCTTCATGCTCGAAACGCTGCACCGCTTCGTCGGCACCGGCAAGCCGATCTTCGGCATGCATCGCGGCAGCGTCGGGTTCCTGATGAACTCGTACCGGCTCGAGGGCCTCCACGAGCGCCTCGCGGCAGCACAGCCGGTCGAGCTGCACCCGCTCGAAATGACCGCGATCTGCGAGCACGGCACGGCCTGCAACGCGATCGCCTTCAACGAGGTCTCGCTGCTGCGCGAAACCCGGCAGGCGGCGAAACTGCGCGATCAGCGTCGACGGCATCGTTCGGCTCGAGGAGCTGATGGCCGACGGCATCCTGCTGGCGACCCCGGTCGGCAGCACCGCCTACAATTTGTCGGCGCACGGGCCGATCATCCCGCTCGGCGCCGACATCCTGGCATTGACCCCGATCAGCGCGTTCCGGCCGCGGCGCTGGCGCGGCGCGCTGTTGCCGCACGGCGCGCAGGTGCGCATCGAGGCGCTCGAAACCGACAAGCGGCCGGTCAGCGCGGTCGCCGACTTCACCGAGGCGCGCGACGTCGTTTCGGTCGACATCCACGAGAACCGCGACATCGCGATGACCGTGCTGTTCGACCGCGAAGCCAACCTCGAGGAACGCGTCTTGAAGGAACAGTTCCTGAGCTGACGCTAACCCCCTGCCCGGTCCCTCTTCCTGCAAGCGGAGAACGGGAACCCGCCGGACCAGCCATTCTAAAGGCAAAAATTTATCCCGAATGCCACCGCCTATCTCTTTTCCGCCTGTGGGGAGAACGCCGGGGCGAGGGGCGCTTTGCCGAGGCGAGAGGCTCTAAGCCAAATTCAGCGGTGGCCCGTCGAGGTCCTCGGCGCGCTCGACCTTGATCAGCACCGCATAGCCGGCCTTGTTCGGGTCGCGGTCCTTTTCGGGCTGCACCAGCCGGCGCCAGACCTCCTCATAGACCGGGCCGGATTTGTAAATCTTCGCGCTGCCGTAGAACCGGGCGATGCCGCCTTTCGGCAGAATGCCCTCCTCGCGCAGCTGCGGCTTGCGGAAATACACCGTGAGCTTGGTGCCGTCGCGCCATATTGGCGCTGGTCGAGCCCTTGCCGCGCTCCCACAGCGCGATGTGCTCGTCGTCATAGACCATCGTGCCGCCGCGCGGCGTGATCTGCGCGAACCCGTTCGGCAACACCGAGCCGAGCAGGCACACATTCGCCGGGAACGCCGTGTCGATATGCGGCTGCAACACTTTTGGAATTTTCGCCATCACTTCCCTCCCCTTAACCCTCGGCGGCCTGCGCCGGAGTGGCTCGCAACCTGTCCGGATCGATCGTTCGCGCCGTAATTCGTGTTGAGCCACCATACCCGATATTCGCCATAAGTGATCGGCGGATATCTCGGCGGGTTGCCGGGGCCGCGGCAGGTCGGCAGACACGCGATCGGCCAGTCGATATGCGGCGTATAGAAGAACGGCGTCGAATAGCGGTGCCGGTCGGTCAGGTTGATCGCGAGATGCTGCGTCGACAGAAACCGGTCGTTGGTCCAGCGCCGGCACATATCGCCGGCATTGATGACAAACGAGCCGGGAATGCGCGGCGCCTTGATCCAGCCGCGTCCCGGTCGAGCGCCCTTGGGGCCGGATGTACAGCCCCTCGACATTGGCCTGCGGCAACACCGTGAAAAAATTCGCGTCGGTGTGCGGCGCCAACCCGAACTGGTTGTCGCGATACCGGGTCGGCGGGAAATGCGACAGACGCAGCACGCATTGCGCATCGACAAAGGCCGCGTCGAAATAATCCGGCGGCAGGTCGAGCGCCGTCGCGAAGACCGGCAGCAGCTTTTGCGAAAACCGCTCCATCGCCTCCCAGTAGCCGAGCAGGAAGTCGCGAAACCCGGGCAGATTGCCGGGCCATTTGTTCGGCTCGCGAAACAGCCGGCCGGCGAGCATTTCGGGATCGTCCGCGGCGCGCTCGCGATCCATGAAAAAGGCTTCGTTCAGATCGGGCTGGTCGTTGTCGTTGACCTCGGAAGTCTTGACCGAATATTCGCCCGACGGCAGATAGCCGGTAAACCCGCTCCCCTGGCCGCGCGAAGTCGCGACCTTCAGCTTCTCCGACATCGGCAGCGCGTGGAATCGCTTCGTCTGCTCGACGATGCCGTCGGTCAGTTCGGGCGCGATCCCGTGATTGACGACGATCAGAAACCCGATGTTTTCGAGCGCATGTCGCAGCTGCCCGGCGACCTGCGCCAGCGCCCCGGCCTCGCCGCGCATGTACCGCCCGAGATCGATGACCGGAAATTCTCGCTCGACGCCGCGCGCAGCATGTCGAGGGTGATCGCGCGCGCTCATGCTCAGGCGGCCTCGTCCAGTGTCGAGCCGATGTCGCGGACCGTGACCCGGCGCAAATCGCGCACCCGGCTTTCGTCGAAATGCCGCCCGCGATGCATCGTGCAGCGGTTGTCCCAGATCACGAGGTCGCCCTCGCGCCAGTCGTGGCGGTAGACGAACTCGCGCCGCGTCGCGTGCTCGATCAGCTCGCGCAGCAGCAGCCGCCCGTCGGGCAACGGCCAGCCGACGATCTCCGAGGCATGCGCGGCGATATAGAGCGTCTTGCGCCCGGAGCCCGGATGGGTGCGCACGACGCGCTGCGGCACCGGCGGCAGCACGTTCTTTTCGCCGAACAACAGATCGGTGAACCCGAGCTGCGCCCGCGACCAGGCGATGTCGTGCAGCGCGACCAGATCGGCGATCTCGGCCTTTGTCGCATCCGGCAGCGCATCATAGGCGGCGCGCAGATCGGCGAACTCGGTCTCGCCGGCGCCGAGCGGGCTCGGGCCCGGCACGCGATGCGCGTAGAGCATCGACAGCATCGCCGGCACGCGGCGAAACGAGCCGTCGGTATGCCACAGCCGGTTGCCGAGCTGGTCGAAGCGGCGCGGATCGTCGCGCCCGCGCGGCCGGTTCTGCTCGTCGAGGTTGGAAATGTCCGACATCTCCGGGCCGCAGCCGCCGCGTGACATCGGCACGGCCGCTGCGCGGCAGCTCCAATTCGCCGAAATGCCGCGCGAACGCCATCTGGCGCTCGTCGTCGAGGTCCTGGCCGCGCAGCACCAGCACCGCATAGCGGTCGATCGCCTGTCGCAGCGCCCGCACCGTGTCCGGGCATCGAGCGGCCGCCCGGCATCGACCCCGCCGACCTCGCCGACAAACAGCGGATGCAGCGGCTCGTACCGTAATCCCCATCGGAGTCCCGCTCCTCTAAAGCCGCGACCGCACGTACCCGGCGACCGCCTCGACCAATCCGGCGAGATCGGCCCGCAGCTGGTCGAAACCGGGCAGTTTTTCGAGCGTCTTCTGGTCCATGTACAGCGAGCGGTCGACCTCGATCTGCAAACTGTGCCGATCCGCGGCGGGGCGGCCCTGCCGGCGCACGATCTCGACCCCCTTATAGCCCTCGTTGATCCTGACGTCGTAGCCGAGGCCGCGCAGAAAGCGGGCGACGAAATCGGTGAAATCCCGCTCGCAGGTCGTGCCGTCGCGGTCGCCGAGGACAAAGTCGCCATGTTCGCCGCGCCGCCCGAGGCTCCGGTTGCCGTAGGACGGCATCGAGTGGCAGTTGATATGCCAAACCGCGCCGAACGCGCGGTGCAGCGTGTCGCACGCTGTCGTCGAGAACCCGGTGATAGGGGCGATGATACCGCTCGATGCGGGCGAGAATATCCTCGGGGTCGAGCTTCTTCGTCGTAGATCGGTATGCCGGGTCGGGCGTGACGGCGCACCAGCCCGACCCGCGTCACCGGACGCGGCGTCAGCGGCGGCGGCAGGGGTCGCGCCAGAATCGCCGGATCGAGATCGTCGTCGGCGCGGTTCGCGTCGATATAGCTGCGCGGGAAAAGGGCCGTGATCAGTGTCGCGCCATGGATCGGGGCGACATCGTAGAGCTGGTCGACGTAAGCGTCCTCGGCCCGGCGCAACACCGGCAGCGGACAGCGATAGGCGAATTCCTCGGGGTAAACAGCGCCGCTATGCGGAGAATCCAGGACCAGCGGCACCGCGTCGCTTTCCGGATCGCGACGCCGCACAACGCCCGGTATTTCCAGCCCTTTCGCGGATTCCGCCATTCCTCCATGTAGCCGACGCAGCGAACCCGCGGCAAGCGATTGAGAGCGTCAGTCGGCTGGCGCTGCTCCGCTTGGTGCTGTCTACCGCTGGGCGACGACCGGGACGATCCGTCCCAAAGCCATGAACTTCTCCGGGTCCTGCGGCTCGCCGTTGACGACGACTTCGTAGTGCACATGCGGGCCGGTTGCGCGGCCGGTGCTGCCGAGGAAACCGATCTGGGTCTGAGCCGCGACGCGCTGCCCGACCGACACGGTCGTTCGGTTCAAATGCGCGTAGCGGGTGACGAGCCCGTTGCCGTGGTCGATTTCGACGATCTTGCCGTAATCGTCGCGATACCCGGAAAACGTCACGACTCCGGCCGCTGTCGCGTAAACCGGCGACATATAGGGCGCTCGGAGATCGACACCGGTATGCAGCGCCAGATGGGCGTTCATCGGGTCGCCGCGCACTCCGAATCGGCTGCCGATCTCATACGAATGCAGCGGCGCCGCCACCGGCAGCGACTTGACCATGCGGCTCAGAGCGAGCGAGCTTGTCGGCCGTCAGCTGCTCCGGCTGCACTCCCCGCGGGTTCGGAATGTACGGCCCGCCCATGCCGCGGTTCACGCCGAATTGCGCAAACAGGTTCCTTACATCGACCCCGGCGGAGGCCAGCACCCGCTCGACTTGCGCGATACCGCCATGCGCGACGGCCGGAACCGCCGCCGGACGCTGCGGTTGCGGGGCCGCCGACGCATAGGCGACTGGCGGTGTTGCCGCCGGCATTACCGCCGCCGGTTGCGCCGCAACCGCTGCCGAAGACGTGCTTACCGCCGTCACCGCCACTGTAGCCGGTTGCGCCGCAACCGCTGCCACAGGTGTGCTTACCGGCGCCGCCACAGTTACCGCAGCCGGTTGCACCGGAACGACTGCCGCCGTCGGTATTCGCCGGCGGCGCTGCCACTACCGGTAGCGCCGGAATAGCTGCCGCGGTCGTGCTTGCTGGCGCTGGCGACGCCGCGACTACCGGTGCGGGGGTTACCGCATCCGGGGCGGCTGCCGCATCCGGGGCGGCTGGCACGATCGGGGCGGCTGCCACGATCGGAGTCGCGACCGCCAGCGGTGTCTCGGCAGAGATGCGGGGCGGCGCGATCGCCGCGACGCGCCGCGCCGGCTCACGGGTCGGCGCAGACGGCGTCGCGCGCAGCGGGACGTGAGTTGGCGATCGGCCCCGGCGGCTGCCGGTTCTGCAGCGAAAGCTTCTGCTCGAGCTGGCCGACACGGGAGCGCAAACGATCGCGCTCGCTTTCGGCCTTGTTTCGCTCGGCCTCGATCTTCTCGCGATCGGCGGTAAGCTGCCGCAGCTTCTTCTCCAGCTGATCCTGATCGGCGCGCATCTCCTCTTGCCGGCGCGCCTGATCCTGCGCCGACTCGACTTCGGACCTGCTGAGCCGGGCCATCAACGTCGCCCGCTGCACCTCGGCCAGACGCAGCGAACGCTGCACCTGATCGAGTTTGCGCGTGAGTTGCGCGATTCGGTCGGCATTCGAGCTGACGGCCTGTTCGGAGGCGGCGATCTTGTCGCGCGCTTCGTCTTTCACATCTCCGAGCCGCTCCTGCGCGGCGCTCAGCGCCTGCTTGGCGCCGCCGAGTTCGTCGCGAAGCGCCGCGATCGCAACCTGCGCCGCCGCCCGTTCGGCAACAGCCGCCCGCTGATAATGGATGGCTTCGACGCCCCAATACGCCGAGCCCGCCGCACCCGCCACGGCGACCAGCCCCAACGCGGCGGTGCCGTGGCTGCCGCAACCCTCGTTCCAGGAAGCCTATGCCTCCCCAGCGCAAAAGATCGGTCATCGCTGTCCCCCGCGCTTCATCGGCCGCCGCTGCCGGGCCACAACCGGGCACAGCGCACCGACACGGCATCCCTCTCGTGCCGTCTGGCCCGCTACCCGGAAACGAGAAACCCCGTTTTGAACTCGGGGCCGCCCCGATACCCAACAACGCGCGGCTGATCTTTCCCCCAACGCCCGATCAGACTATCGCGATGTCTGAGGCCTCGCAACAGCAAATGCCGTGTTACGCGATGCAGCGCGCCTGTATATCTGCAACAGCGCGCTTCGGCGGCTTCGTTAGCCAAGATAAACCACAGTCGCCGAACCAATTAGAACACGGCGGGAACTCGGGTCGATTTGGACTGTCGAGCCAAACCGTCTCGGTATACTGGCGATATACTGGCATAACCGCCACACCGTCCCTGGTGGACTGCGAATATCGTGGGAATACAGCCAAAATTGAGCGGCAATTACGCAACATCGAGTGTTGCTGAATACGCAACGCCGAACTGCGATCCGCGGCCGGTCAGGCGACCGCGGGGGCCTGTGAAAGCTTCTCGCCAGGCGCGAACTGGGTGCGATAATACTCGGCGAACGTGCCGCCGCGGCGCAGCAACTCGGCGAAACCGCCGCTCTCGGCAATCGTTCCGTCGCGCAGCACCAGGATGCGGTCGCACCGTCTGACGGTGGACAGGCGGTGCGCGATGATGAAGGTCGTGCGCCCCTCCATCAGCTTTTCGATCGCTTCCATCACCAGCGCCTCGGTTCCGACGTCGAGCGCCGAGGTTGGCTCGTCGAGGATCAGAATCGGCGCGTCGCGCAACAAGGCGCGCGCGATCGTGATTCGCTGCTTCTCGCCTTCGGACAGCGCGATGCCGCCTTCGCCGAGCAGCGTCTCGTATCCCTCGGGCATTCGCGCGACCGTGTCGTGGATTCGCGCCAAACGCGCCGCGTTCTCGATCGCTTCGCGATCGGCGCCGGGGCGGCCATAGGCGATGTTGTCGGCGACCGACAGCGGGAAGATCAGCGGCGGCTGCAATACCATCGCGATCTGGCGGCGCAGCGAATTCAGCGTGTATTCGCGAATATCGACGCCGTCGATCGTGACGGCGCCGCTCGACGGATCGAAGAATCGCGGCAACAGACCGAGCAGCGTCGACTTGCCGGCGCCGGTCGGGCCGACGATCGCGACCTTCGACCCGGCGGCGACCGTGATGTCGATGTCGTTCAGCACCGGCGTATCGGGACGATAGCGGAAACTGACATCGCGCCATGCGATATTGTCGCGCACGCCGCCCGGCGGAAATTGCCGCGTGCCGCTCGGCAGGTCGGCCTCGGTTTCCAGCACCTCGAAGACCCGCGTCGCGCCGACCCGCGCCGCCGCGATCAGGCCCCAGCTCTGCGTGATCTGGTTGATCGGCTGATACAGCTGCGCCAGGTAGGAGATGAAGACAAGCAGCTGCCCCAGCGTAAGATTTCCGGACAGCACCGCCCGCGCGCCGGCGTAAACGACAACAGCCGTGCCGGCCGCGACCACCACGTTCACCGCCGCCGAATATAATGTCTGCCAGTTGTAGAGACGCAGCGTCGCGCGCAGGCTCTCGCGGCTGGCGCCCATGAAGCGGCGGTGCTCTTCCTCCTCTTTCGTGAAAGCCTGCACCACCTTGATCGCCGACATGCCCCATTGCACGAGCGAATAGACCCGGCTTTCGAGATCGCGCACCTCGGTCGCGACGATGACGATCCGGCGGTTGAACGCGGCGATCAGCACGAACAGCACCGGCACGATCGTCAGCGCCAGCACGGTCAGCAGCGGATCCATCGGGAACAGCACGATCAGCATGCCGGCGAGCAGCACCAGCGCCGACAGGATCGGCAGCAGCCCGTTCATGATCATCGTCTGCACGGCGAAGCTGTCGGCGGTGACGCGATACATCAGATCGCCGACCCGCTGGCGGCCGTGATAGCCGAGCGAGAGCCGCTGCAGATGGGCGTAGAGGTCGCCGCGCAGGTCGTTGACCATCGCCTGGCCGACCCGGATCGTCGTGTAGTTGTGCCACAACGTCAGCGCGCCGACGCCGAAATGCACCAGCACGATGCCGATGCAGGCAAGCAGCAGCAGCGGCAGCGCCGGCAGGCTCAGCAGTTCACCGACGATGCCGTCGCGAATCGGACCAGCGGCCGGAGGGGTTTTGCCGCCGAGCACATAGTCGATCACGATCTGCAGCGGCCACGGCTTCAACAGCTCGAACGCGGCGACCAGAAAGACCTGCGCCAGCGCCAGCCCGACCTGCCAGCGATGCGATTTGAGGTAGGGCAGAAACTTGGCGATCATCACCGATTTGCACCATCGCCTGTAAAACCCTCGCCCGCATTGCGGGAGAGGGAGGGACCCGCGCAAGGCGTGGGAGGGTGAGGGCTGCCTGCGACGAGTCCGGCATCAGCCCCCTAACCCCGACCCTCTCCCCCACTGGGGGAGACGGGGTTTCGCCCGAAACTCATCCGTCCCTGGGAACTTCCCGCAGCAAACGGATGCCGCCCGATTGCTCACATCATCCGCGGCTCAAATCGTCCGCGGCCTGCCGATCGGCAGCGCGGGCCGGGCGATCGGCTCGGCCGGCATCAGCTTGGTCTGGCGCGCGACCGCCTCGACGATCCAGTGCATCAGCCGGCTGAACCTGGCGAGCTGCCAGCCGATCACGCCGAAATTGACCAGCCCGATCGCGACAAAGACCGACGCAACAACCGGCGCGCCGAGGATCAGGCTGCCGGCCGCCAGCGCCGGCGTAGGCGCGCAGCAGCACGAGGCCGAGCTTCGAGATCCGCATCGCCACACGGACCCGCAGCAGGCGCTTCGGCCCGCCATGGTTCTCGGCGACGACCGTCACCAGCGCCCGGCTCCACAGACCGCGCGCGATCTTCAGGTCCCACTTGCTCCAGCCTGTATCGGCCACGACGAAATATTTCTGCGGCAGCAGAAAATCCATCAATCCGCCGAGCAGTACCTCTTTCTCGGCCCCGCTTTCGTCCCAGTAGCGCAGCACGAAAGCGCGTTCGAGCCAGGCGAATGCGCGCCTTCTGCTCGACCGGCGCGAGCCGGATCTGGTCCTGCGTCTGCATCGTCTTGAGGCGCCATTTGACGCGCTCCCAGCCGCGCAGCAGCGGCCCGAGATAGATCAGCAAGGCGACCAGCGCGCGCGCCTTCAGCCCGTCGAACCGCGGGTCGATCGGCGCCTTCAGCGCGCCGTTGACGCACATCGCCCAGGTCGTCAAGAGCGGCGCCGCCAACAGCCACATCCAGCCGCCGCCGACCGCGCCCGCCAGCGCCAGCACCAGCGCCGCGACGCTCCACTCGAAGGTCAGCGGCAGCACCGAGGTCAGCGACGAGGGCGGCTCGTACATCGTCTGAAACAGGCCGCGCCCGAACGTGCCGGAATAGATCACCGGCTTGCGCGACAAGAGCAGCGCGGCCGACAGATCGCCGTAGATGCGCCCGAGCCATTTGGCCTGGCCGAACAGGTTGAAGCGGAACGGGTGCTTGGCGTAGACGAGCGCCTCGGCCTTGCCGTAGCCGCGCTGCTGGTTGATGTAGGCCTTGACCGTGTTGCGGCGGAAATGCCAGACCATCGCGGCGGCGCTGAACCCGATCGTGTAGCCGGCATCCTGGAAGCGCCAGCAGATGTCCACGTCGTCGCCGGCGGCGCGGTAGAGCGGATCGAAGCCGCCCAGTTCGAGCAGCGCGTCGCGGCGGAACGCCATGTTGCAGCCGGCGATGTGCTCGGCGACCTCGTCGCTGATCAGGACGTGCGTCGGCCCGCCCGGCGAGACCGCGACCGCGGCCGGCACCAGGCTGTCCTCCGGCGGCGGGAAGTTGGGCCCGCCGCACGCCGCGAGATTGCCGTCCACCATCTTGCCGACGAGATAGGTCAGCCAGTCCGGATCGGCGACGCAGTCGCTGTCGGTATAGGCGACGATCTCGCCGGTCGCGGCCTCGGCGCCGACATTGCGCGCGACGCTCAGCCCCTTGTTTTCCTGGCTGATGATGCGGCAACTACGATGCGGAAACCGCTCGGAAATTTCGAGCGTGCGGTCCCTGGACCCGTCATTGACGACGATGACCTCGTAATCGGGATAATTCAGCACCTCGAGCGAGGCGAGGCAGGCCTCCATCGTGCGCTCGGCGTTGTAGGCGCACACCACGACCGAGACCCGCGGATAGCGCGACAGCGGCGGCGGCAGCGGCCCGTTATATCGCCGCGCCACCTCGTGAAAGGCCGGTTTCGGCTGGCGCTCGCGATCGACGAGACCGAACGCCCAATCCTCGATCAGATGCCCGCCGGTGAACCATTCGTCGGTCCACGCAAAGACGAACGTGCCCGCCACCCCCGACGCGAACGCGGCGCGCACCTGCCAGGACAGGATCTGCGCCTGCTCGGCCGCGCCGTTATGCATCGAATCGACGCCGAACTCGGTCAAGCACCAGCGGCTTGTCGACCGCGAGATTGTGCAGCCGCGCGATATAGCGGCGGAACGCGCCCTCGTCGTGCAGATAGACGTTGAAGCAGACGAAATCGGTGAAATCGATGTTGAGGTATTCGCTCGACGGGAAATTGGCGTAGCTGACCAGCGCCCCCGGATGCTCGGCGCGCACCAGGGCCACGAGTTCGCGCAGAAACTCGCGCACCGCGTCGGCGCCGTGCCAGCGGATCATGTCGGGCGGGATCTCGTTGCCGACGAGATAGGCGAAAACCGCCCGGTGGCGGGCGCAGGCGCGCACCCCGGCGGTGATCGCGGCGCGGATCTCGGTCTTGATCGTCGGGCTGTCGAGAAACGCGACATGCTGCGTCCACGGCAGCCCGACCAGCACCTTCAGCCCGGCAGCCGCCGCGAGGTCGAGCAGCCAGACCGGCGGCACCGTGAAGACGCGCACCGTGTTCGCGCCGGCGCCGCGCATCAGCGCGAAATCGCGCTCGACGGTGGCGCGCTCGGGAAACTGCGCGCCGTGCGTCCCCGGGGCGAACGGACCGTATGTCACCCCCCTGACGAAATGCTTCCGCTCGCCGGCGAAAAAGAATTTGCCCTGAACCCGCACCGGCTCGCCGGCGTCGGCGGGCGACAGCGCCGGCAGCTCCGTTCGGCGCCGGCCCCGGCGCATCGAATGGCAGGTCGGGCGCGCGCGGCGCTTCCGGCTGCAGTCCGCGAGGCGTCGTCGGCCCCGCCTGCCGCGTCGGCGAATTCGTTCTCCGCTTCCGGCACCGGTTGAAGATTGACGCGCCGCCGTGCGGCCAGTGAAACAATCGTCATTGCCTGTCCAGAAATGTGATGAAGGCGAGTCGCCGAGCGAGGTGCGGCGCCGGCCGTGAGGATCAGCCGCCGGCGGCGGACCGGGTCTCCCAGGCCAGCGCGGTTCGTACGATCGTGTCCAGATCGGAATGTGCCGGGCGCCAATCGAGCCGCTCGCGAGCGAGCCCCGCGATCGGCGACAAGCTCGGGCGGGTCGCCCGGCCGGCGCGGCGCTTCGCGCCGCGGCACCGGGCGCCCGGAGATGCGCTCGACCGCGGCGACAACCTCGCGCACCGAATGGCCCCGGCCGGTGCCGAGGTTCAGCGTGGCGCTGCGCCCCGCCCGCCAGCAAGGTATTGCAGCGCGCGAACATGCGCAGCGGCCAGATCCTCGACATGGATGTAGTCGCGGATCGCGGTGCCGTCCGGGGTCGGATAATCGTTGCCGAAGATCTCGATCGGCGGTCCCAGGCCCAGCGCGGCCCGCAGCACGAGCGGGATCAGGCGCGTCTCGGGATCGTGCTCGTTGCCGATCTCGCCGTCGCGATCGGCCCCGGCCGCGTTGAAATAGCGCAGCGCGACAAAGCGCAGCCCGTAGGCCTGCTCGTACCACGGCAGGGCGCGCTCGACCGCCAGCTTGGTCTCGCCGTACGGGTTTACCGGCCGTGCCGGCGTCGTCTCGCGGATCGGCACGCTGTCCGGTATGCCGTAGACGACGCAGCTGGAGGAGAACACCAGGCGATCCACCCCCTCCTCGCGCATCGCGTCGAGCAGAGCGAGGCTGCCCACCAGATTGTTGCGGTAATAAAGCGCGGGATCGGCCACCGATTCGGCGACATAGGCGAAGGCCGCGAAATGCATGACGGCGTTGATCCGATGCGCCCGCAGCGTCGCGGCGAGCCGCGCGCGATCCTCGATATCGCCCTCGACGAACGGACCCCAGCGAACCGCGTGCCGCCGGCCGCGCGACAGGTTGTCGTAGACGACGGGGACGTACCCGGCGGCCGCCAGCGCCTTGCAGGCATGGCTGCCGATATACCCGGCACCGCCGGTCACGAGGATCGATTGCACCATCGGGCGATCACCGGGTAACGTGACAATTCATCGAGATAACGGAAGATGGCGCGGTCCTCTTCCACGTCCGCGGCGCCAGTCCGCGCCAAATTGCGACGCCGGGTCAGCTTGCCGCAGGGCCGGGGTTTGGGAATAAGCCCGGCGACGGCCCGTTCTGGTGCTGCGTTGACCACGTCAGGAAACCAGGGAGACCGCGCTTATGCGCATCGCGATGATCGGTACGGGCTATGTCGGCTTGGTATCCGGCGCGTGTTTTTCGGAATTCGGCGTCTCGGTAACCTGCGTCGACAAGGATGCCGAAAAAATCGAGCGGCTGCGCAACGGCGACATCCCGATTTACGAGCCCGGCCTCGACCAGCTGGTGGCGAGCAACGCCGCCGCCGGCCGGCTCAGCTTCACGACCGATCTGAAACCGGCCGTCGCCGGGGCCGACGCCGTGTTCATCGCGGTCGGCACGCCGTCGCGGCGCGGCGACGGGCACGCCGATCTGAGCTATGTCTTCGCCGCCGCCGCCGAGATCGCCGAGGCGCTGGCCGCGAACCCGGCGCAACGCACCGTCGGTCGTCACCAAATCGACCGTCCCGGTCGGCACCGGGCGCCGCGTCGAGCGCATTCTGCGCAACCGGCTGCCGGAAGGCAGCTTCGATGTCGCCTCGAACCCGGAATTCCTGCGCGAGGGATCGGCGATCCAGGATTTCATGCGGCCCGACCGCGTCGTGATCGGCACCGACAGCGAGCATGCCCGCGGCGTGCTCGGCGCGCTGTACCGGCCGCTCTATCTGCTCGAAACGCCGGTCGTCTTCACGACGCTGGAAAGCGCCGAGCTGATCAAATACGCCGCCAACGCCTTTCTCGCGACCAAGATCACCTTCATCAACGAAATCGCCGATCTGTGCGAGGCGGTCGGCGCCGATGTCCAGGACATCGCCCGCGGCATCGGCCTCGACGGCAGGATCGGCCGCAAGTTCCTGCATGCCGGCCCCGGCTTTGGCGGTTCGTGCTTCCCGAAGGATTGCCAGGCGCTGATACGCACGGCCGAAATCGCCAAGCGGCCGCTCGCGATCGTCGATACCGTCCTGCGCGTCAACGATGCGCGCAAGCGCCGCATGGCGGACCGCATCGCCGAGGCCTGCGGCGGCGACGTCCTGGGCAAGACGCTGGCGGTGCTCGGCCTGACCTTCAAGCCCAACACCGACGACATGCGCGACAGCCCGAGCCTGTCGATCCTGCCGGTGCTTGCATGAAGCCGGCGCCCGGATCCACGCCTTCGATCCGGAAGGCATGGACGAAGCCAGGAAGCTGATGCCGGAACTCACCTATTTCAGCGACGCCTACGCGGCGATGGACGGCGCCGACGCGCTTGTCCTGATCACCGAATGGAACGAGTTCCGCGGCCTCGACCTCGCGCGCGTCAAATCGCTGCTGCGCCAGCCGCTCGTGATCGACCTGCGCAACATCTACAAGCCCGAGGAGATGACCGAGGCGGGTCTGGTCTACCACAGCATCGGCCGGCCGCCGACCAGCGAACCGGCCGCCGCCGAGAGACCCCCAGGCTTGCGGGCGATCGCCTGAACTTGACCGACCAGTCAGCTGCCGTCATCCCGGGCTCGACCCGGGATCTCCGAAGCGGGAGGCCGGGTTGACCCCGGTCAAGTCCGCGGCCATGACGACGAACGAATGACGTGAAAGCTCTGCTCCAATGCGTACTGTCATGAAACGGGTACTCGTCACCGGCGGCGCCGGATTTCTCGGCTCGCATCTGTGCGAGCGGCTGCGCGCGCAGGGTCACGACGTGCTCTGCGTCGACAATTACTTCACCGGGCGAAAGGACAACATCGCCGGCCTGCTCGGCGACCCGCATTTCGAGGCGATGCGGCACGACGTGACGCACCCGCTCTTTGTCGAGGTCGACGAGATCTACAATCTCGCCTGCCCGGCCTCGCCGATCCACTACCAGTTCGATCCCGGTGCAGACGACCAAGACCAGCGTGATCGGCGCGATCAACATGCTGGGGCTGGCGAAGCGTCTCAAGGCCAAGATCCTGCAGACCTCGACCTCCGAGGTTTACGGCGACCCGGTCGTGCATCCGCAGCTCGAATCGTATCGCGGCAACGTCAACCCGATCGGGCCGCGCGCCTGCTACGACGAGGGCAAGCGCTGCGCCGAGACGCTGTTCTTCGACTACTACCGCCAGCACAATCTGCGCATTCGCGTGGTCCGCATCTTCAATACCTACGGGCCGCGCATGCACCCGAATGACGGCCGCGTCGTGTCGAACTTCATCGTGCAGGCGCTCCGGAACGAGCCGATCACGCTGTACGGCGACGGCGCCCAGACGCGCGCCTTCTGCTATGTCGACGACATGATCGACGGGTCTCGTCAGGATGATGGCGGCGCCCGACGACATCACCGGACCGATCAATCTCGGCAACCCGGTCGAGACCTCGGTCGCCGAACTGGCGCATCTCATCGTCGAGCTGACCGGGTCGCGCTCGAAGATCGAGCATCGTCCGCTGCCGGTCGACGACCCGGTGCAGCGCTGCCCCGACATCTCGCAGGCCAAGGGGCTGCTGGAATGGGAGCCGCGGACCGCGCTGCGGCCCGGCCTCGAACGCACGATCGCCTATTTCGACGAACTGCTCGGCGCGCGCGCGATACGCGAACCCGCGACCGTCGGCTGACAGCGAACGCCGACCCGAGAAGCCGCGCGCTGGGCAGGCGCCGCGCCTACGAGCCGAACAACGGGACGTGGGTGCGGCAGCGCGCGATTAACTCCTCGAACCGGCCCGGCGCCGCCCCCATCGCGTTTTCGTTGAGGCGCTGATACGGCGTCGCGCAGAGCTGCTGAGCCAGCAGATCGTTGGTTGCCGAGTCGAACCTGTTGAACTCCGCAAAGCCGGGCGGGATATCGCCGACTTCGAGCAAAGCGCTCGCGCCAAAATCGTCTTTCGTCGGAATCGGTGTGGCGCATCCGGCCAGAGCGAGGACCCCCAGCGCCAGGTAAGAAACGCGGAAAACGCGCGCATCATTGATCCTCGATTGCAATCACGGCGCGAGTGTGCCGCGAATGGCGGGGCGGTGCAACCGCGCCGACCCCCGGAGGAGGGTTTGTCGCGGACTTTGCCGCTCGGACGGGATCCGTTGTCAAGTCGCTAGGCGCAGCTTCGCTTTTGCCTTGGCCGTCAGGGTCTCGATATCGCCGCCGGCCACCTTCGGGACGAATCGGTAGGCGGCGTTGACAAAGCAGAACAGCGCGTAGCCAAGCAGCCCGACGCAAATCGCCGCCGTGACGACCCAGCCGTAAGGCTGCCCGGTCAGCCACGCGAAGGCCTCGTCGACACCGCCGGCTTGATACGGGTTCGCCCGCCACGCCGCCAGCATGAACAGCATCCCGACTACGCCGATCAAGACGCCGCGCCCGATCACGCCGGCTTTCAATACCCAATTCCACCGACGCGTGAATCGGTTCGCGATCAGCGATCGGCGATACGTTTCCTTCGCCGCGATGACGACCTGAAAGACGCCGCTCGCGACGATCGCGAGCCCCACGAAGCCGACGATCCACTGGCCGGCCGGCCATCCCATCACCACGGCGACGGCATGGTCGATCCGCGACCCCCCAGACCCAGCCCCGCTGCCGCCGACACCGCGCGCCGCGTCGACCGCCGCGCTGCTTCCACCGATATCGGCCGTCAGCAACAACAGCGCGGCCCCGCCGATGCCAACGGCGACGACACCCGAAAACGCCATCCCGATCCGCGCCGCTATCCCCTTCGGCATTGGAGCCGCGATCGTCGAGGTCGTAGTAGGCGTCGACGGCACACCAGACGGCGAAAGCAGTCATGCCAATGCCGATCAACACGAGCACGATGTCACCGATCACGCTGTTTTCGAGATGTTTCAGCACCGGAGACGTTCCCTGTGCCCGGCCGCCTTGCCAGATCGCATAGAGCGAGATCGAGGCGACCGCGAGATAGACCATGGCGCGGCCGGCAAAGCCGACCCGCATTACCGGCACCGACCAGGCAAGATCGGAGCTGCCCCCTGACAGGCTCCCGCTTCGAATTCGACGTCTTGGACGGCATCCCGCTGCACCTTGTCCGGCGTTTCGCGGCGAGGGATGTGCAGTACTCAGGATTTCCTGGCCGGGCACCTCCTTCTTGATTCGACAACAAACCCTTGGACAGTTTCGATCCGTTTCGCCGCGGCTGGCCGGCCGGTGGCGCCGCTAATCGCCGCGAAAAATCGGTTTTCCACGCGGCAGGCCGAGGGTTTTCGCGCAGCGTCCGGCCCTCGTAGTCGCGGCGGAACAGGCCGCGCTACTGCAATTCCGAGACGACGCGATCGACGAAATCGTCGAGCCCGCCCGCCACATACGGGAACATGATGTTGACCCGTCGCACCGCCCCAGCTGTCGCACCGTCAGGTTACCGCGGCGGGCGAGCGCGATAACCCGCTTCCGGCCGCCTTTCGAGGCGTTGCTTTCTTTTACTCTCTCTTTACAGTCGCCCGCCGGACCGGCTTCCGCCAAGTGTCGAGCCGCGCACCGGTTCAAAACCGCTCGCTGCTCTCGGCGACCCGGATGTAGGCGTCGGCGTCGGACGGCAGCAGCAATCGTTCCGCGACCAGCGCAGCGGCCGCCGCCCTTACCGTCGCGATATAGGCGTCATGGCTGGCGTAGCGCTCCTCGAGCGACGGGCGCGGGTCGCCGGCGGCCTCGCGGTCCTGTCTGGTCCGGGCAAACTGGATCAGCGAACCGTCGCGGTCGCACAGCTCGCAGGGCTGTGCGCGATAGACGTTCCAGCCGGTATAGGTGCCGACCGGGACCGCAACAGGCGGCAGGCGGATGCCGGCGATCTCGTTGCCATCGGCGTCGACGGCACAGACGCGCGCGCCGTAGAAATTGTCGAGACGCGATGGCGGGTCCACCCAATCGACCGGCGCCGCGATGCGGTTGGCTTGTGGAGGCACGGCGAAACCGGGCACCGCCGGCATCGTCACGTTCCCGGCCTCGACCAAGGACCCGTCGGCGATCCGCGGCACCCGGCTGTCCGGCGGCGCGACGCCATCCTTCACCCAGGCTTCGAGCGCGACGAAGAGGGCGCGCAAGGCCGGGCTGGCGCTGTGCGGGTTGCGCGGGTTGACGCACGGACCCGGGCTCGGATCGGTACCCGGACCGCCGCCATGCTGCGTCCCGGCGACCATGTAGACGCGGCATCCAGGCGGCAACACCGCATCCTCGCTTCCGGCCGGGTCGGTGTGAACGAGCGAGGCGCCCTTCTGCCAATACTCGGTCGAGGTGTTGACCTCGATCATCAACGGATCGGTCGGCCGTCCCTGCAGCAGCGCTTCGCGGCGGCCGGAGAACGGGTCCGTCATGACGGCGTTGCCGAACGGAAACCAGTTCTCCGGGTAAAGCCGGTCCTCGTGCTGGGTCGCGGTGCGGCCCGGCATCGCGAAGCTGTGATTGGCGAAGGTTTTTCCCGCTCCGGCGACATGGGTCAGGACGCCATCGAACACGCGCCGTCCTCTGGCCGTCGTCGTTCATGCCGAGTTCGAGAAAATGCCGCAGAAACCGGCCGCTTTGCGACACGCCAAAGGCCAGCGCATGCGTAACGGTGGGGCCGTCGGCCGGGGCGGCGGCGCATAGCGGGTTCGCGGTGCCGTCGCGTCGGCGCGTTCGTAGCGCAGGAACGAGACGAGATCGCGCACAGCCGCGAAGCCGACGCCGATCACCCGCGATCCGGTCGCCTCGTACCAGATGTCGTAGATCCTGTACGGCGCGAACAGCGTGCCCTCCGGCAGCAGCCGGATCGTGCGCGATCGGTGAATTCCCAGCAGTCGGGCGGGATTTCGGTGCGCGCGTCGCTCTCGCGGTCGCGCACCGTCAGCCGCGCGCGCCGGGTGTCGGTCAAGACTGCGGGGTAGCTTAATGTCACCGCGTCGCCTTTTCCGGGCGTGCGCGTGCCGATGTGGAATTCGTGGCGGATGCGGCGAACCATCGGCTCGCCGTTTTCGAGCGCCGCCGGGAGCCGCGCGGTCATGCCGTTATTGGCGCGCGGCGCCGAGGAATCCCATCCCGACCAGACCAGCGTCCAGCCGCGCCCGAGCGTGAAACCCAGGCCCGCGTCGCGGGCAGCGCGGGGGTCGTTGATGTTGGCGTCGCCCGGCGCCTCGTCGAGCCGTCCCAGGATCACTTTGCGGCCGCGGTTGGTCACGTCATAGACGAGCGTGCCGCTGCCGCGCCTGATATCGGCCGGGCGCAGCATGAACAGGTCGAGCTCGTATTCGACCATGCCGCGCGCGTTGCGCTCCGCCTTTTCGATATCGACGATGCCCGCGTTCCGCGGCGCCGCTGGATCGAGTTCGCCTTTGGCAACGCCGTGGATGCGGACATACGGGCCGGCCTCGCCGAATTCGCGTCCGTCGGCGAACGGCTCGACCGCGGCGATATCGATTTTTGTGATGGGCATTCTCTTCCCCTCTCGGTCGGCTCGGATTATTCTGTCGCGAAGCGGCGGCCCGCAAGCCTTTACCGGAGCCGGTCTCGGTCCTTCAGTTCCCGCCCGTCCACCAGTCGAGTTCGGCGCGCAGGCAGACGATCTCGCCGATCGCGACGATCGTCGGCGCTTCGATCGCGGCGTCGCGGGCGGCGGCGGACGCTTCCGCCAGGGTCGTCACCAGCACGCGCTGCTCCGAGGTCGCCGCCTTGCTGACGATCGCGACCGGCTCGCCGGGCGACCGCCCGCCCGCGATCAGCCGCTCCGCGATGCGGTCGAGGTGCCGCAACGACATATAGAGGACGATGACCGGCGACCCGCGCGCGATCGCGTTCCCAATCGACCGCCGGCACGGTGCCCGCGCTGTCATGCCCGGTGACGAAGGTCACCGCCGAGCCGACATCGCGGTGCGTGACCGGTATGCCGGCATAGGCGAGACCGCCGATCCCGGCGGTAATGCCGGGCACGATGCGGAACGGGATCGCGGCGCGGGCGAGCGCCAGAGCCTCCTCGCCGCCGCGCCCGAAGACACACGGGTCGCCGCCCTTCAGGCGGAGGACGCGGCTTCCCTGCCGCGCTAGCGCGATCAGCCGGGTCGAGATGTCGGCCTGCAGCGGCGACGGCCGGCCGCCGCGCTTGCCGGCATATTCCATCGTCGCATCCGGCCGCGCCAGGGCAAGGATCCGGGCGTCGACCAGCGCGTCGTAGACGATCTGGTCCGCCAGATCGAGCGCGTGCAGCGCCAGGGCCGACAGCAGGCCCGGATCACCCGGTCCGGCGCCGACCAGCCACACGCTGCCCCGCGCGAATTCGGGAAGATTCAACCGCCTGAGGTCCATTGAGCTGTGATCCATTGGGGGGCCGCGATCCTGTTTCCGCGCAAGCTCTGGGGTGGAGGTCCCCGGATAGGCAAATGGCGTCGTCATGCCAATAGCGCCGTTTCGACATAAATATGATGTTATATAGGTAGTATCCACATCGTGATACGGTCAAAATCCGATCTAAATCGATCCGGCAATCGAATCGAGAGCGAGGAAATCCGCTGCATGGACGAAATCGACCGCTCGCTGCTGGAGATCCTGCAGGAGAATGCGACGCTGTCGATCGCGCAGATGGCCGAACGCGTCGGGCTCTCGCCGACACCGTGCTGGAAGCGCATCCAGAAACTCGAAGCCGGCGGCGTCATCACGCGGCGGGTTGCGCTGGTCGATCCACAGCGCGTCGGGGTCGGTCTCTCGGTTCTCGTCAGCATCGAGGCCGGCGAGCATACGCCGGAGTGGCTGCGCGGCTTCAGCCTCGGGGTCGCCGCGATGCCCGAGGTCATGGAGGTTTATCGCATGGCCGGCGATGTCGATTACATGCTGCGCGTCGCGGTCGCCGACATGGCGGAATACGACCGCTTCTACAAGAAGCTGATCGCGCTGGCGCCGATGAAGAACGTCACGTCGCGATTCGCGATGGAGCGCATCAAGCACACGACCGCCTATCCGCTGCATCCGAGCGCCTTCCGCGACCGCCGGGCCGTCGAGAACGGAGAGCCGGAATAGTCTTCTCCGGCTGTCATTCGGATAAGCACATCCGTCTCCGCCGGCAAGAAATAAAGTAATATGGTGCTTTTGACAGACGGGACGCCGTAGCGCGATCTTATCCACTGCGAAAGGTTCGTCGAAATTACTCAAATAATTTCGATGCGCAGCGGTCGCAGGAGGTTGCGATGGGTGTACTTAGTCTCGTCGGCGACGGCATGGGATCGGATGAATACCTGACTCATGAACAGCGCCAGAACGAGCCGACAATCGAGCCGGGCCAGATCCGGGTCGTCGAGTGCGAGGCGGCGTCTCTCTCCGCGTTTCACGCCGAGCTTCTGACGCGGGCGAACGTGGTGCTTTACGAACGCGCGCTGCTGGCCGCGGTGGCCGAGGCGCTGCCGATCGGGGTCTATGCCGAACCGCTGCCCGCCGATCGCGAGCAGCGGGGCCGGCGATCGCGCGGCGCGCGCTGGAATTTGCCGCCGACGGCTGGAGCGTCCTGCAATTGGTCGAAAGGCGCGCCGGCTGGCGTCAGCTGCTGCGCTCTGTAACGGAGGACCTGAACCGCCGGAGCGGCAGCAATTCACCGCTCCTGGCGATCGGAACCATCACGGGCCAGCCGGTATAAAGACCGCGTCGACACCGCCACGGACCTGGCGCTCCTGGCCGCCGAACTCCGCTCCGACGAACTGCTCAGCCTGACTTTTGCTCCGCCGGCCGCTCGTTCCGGTGCACCAACGGGTCCCCACCGCCCGGCACAGGGCCAAGTGTTTACCGCGAACGGTCTTGCCGGGTGAGGCCGGTCCAGATGGAATCGGAAATGAGCGCGATCGAGAACATCTCGAAGGCCGAGGCGGTCAAGCAGCAGAGCCGGCAATTGCGCGGCAATCTCGCGCGCGATCTCGCCGACACCGCCGTGGCGTTCGATGGCGCCGGGCTATAGCCTGCTGAAATTCCACGGCACGTATCAGGGCTATGACCGCGACAGCGCCACCGAGCGCAAGCAGCGCGGCGACGACAAGCTGTGGCAGTTCATGGTGCGCGTCCGCATCCCGGGGGGCCGGCTGACCGCGGAGCAGTACCTCGCCCTCGACGACCTGGCCGACCGCTACGCGAACGGGACGCTGCGGGTCACGACGCGACAGAGCATCCAGTTCCACGGCGTTCTGAAATCCGGGCTGAAGGCGACGATCGCCGGGATCAATCAGCGCCCTGCTGACGACGCTGGCGGCGTGCGGCGATGTCGTGCGCACCGTGACG
Organism: uncultured Alphaproteobacteria bacterium; assembly: GCA_963753665.1. Taxonomy (GTDB): domain Bacteria; phylum Pseudomonadota; class Alphaproteobacteria; order ATCC43930; family CGMCC-115725; genus DATARH01. The sequence continues at coordinate 67,133 of CAVWDC010000017.1, read as the reverse complement.
ACGGTGCCGGCGCCGATCCGCGACGCGGTACACCAGCCGGCTCGAGGACGACGCGCGGCGTCTCTCGACGCATCTGTTGCCGAAGACCGGCGCCTATCACGAGATCTGGCTCGACGGCGAAAAGGTGACGCCGACGCGGACCAGGCCGAGGAACCGGTCGATCCGCTCTACGGCGAGCGCTATCTGCCGCGCAAATTCAAGATCGGCCTGGCGATCCCCGAGGACAACACGATCGACGTGCTGACCAACGATCTCGGCGATCGTCGCGCTGTTTGACGGCGCCGGGGGCGACCGGCTCGCGGGATACAATTTCCTGCTCGGCGGCGGGCACGGCATGACCCACAACAAGCCGGCGACGTATCCGCGCCTCGCGACGCCGGTCGCGTTTGTCGAGCCCGACGACCTGCTCGACGCCGCCGCCGCGGTCGTGCGGCTGCACCGCGATTGGGGCGACCGCGGCAACCGCCGCCATGCGCGCCTCAAATACGTCATCGCCGAGCGCGGCGAGGACTGGGCGCGCGAGCGCCTGTCCGAGGATCTCGGCAAGAAATTGGCGCCGTGCCGCGACATGCCGGAGTTCCGCGTGCCCGATCATCTGGGGTGGCACGAGCAGGGCGACGGCAGGCTGTATCTCGGCGTGCCGATCCCGAGCGGCCGGATCGCCGATGACGAGCGCGGCCGGTTGCGCAGCGCGCTGCGCGACATCGTCGCGCGTTTCGGCGTCAACCCGATCCTGATGCCGACGCAGGACATCATCCTCAGCGACATCGACCCGGCCGACCGCGACGCGATCGAGGCCATGTTGCGCGAGGGCGGCGTGCGGCTCGCCGAGGAATTGCTGCCGGTCGAGCGCTGGGCGCTGGCGTGCCCGGCGCTGCCGAGCTGCGGCCTCGCGCTGACCGAGGCGGAGCGGGTGCGCGACGAGATCGTCGGCGCGATCGCGGCCCGGCTGCAACGCTGGGGTCTCGAAGGCGAGCGGCTCAGCATCCGCATCACCGGCTGCCCGAACGGCTGCGCCCGCCCGTATACCGGCGATATCGGGATTGTCGGCCGGGTGCCGGGCTTTTACTCGCTCTATGTCGGCGGCGATTTCGCAGGGACGCGGCTCAACCAGCCGCTCGCCGAGCGGCTCGACATCGCGGGCATCGCCGACGCGCTCGACCCGCTGTTCGCGCGGTTCGCCGGCGATCGGCTGGACGACGAAGGCTTCGGCGATTTCTGCGACCGGATCGGCATCGCCGCGCTGCGCGAGCAGATCGAGCCGCGCCGAAGCCGATCGGCCTGAGCGTTTTTATCCGCGGCGTCGCTTCGCAGCGGCGGCACCATTTTAAGTCTGGGCGTATCGACTGGCCGGTATCGGCCCCTTACCCCGGCCCTCTCCCCGCGCTACGCGGGAGAGGGGTGCAGCGGCGCCATCAACTGGACCCTTGACCGGATCGTGCGCGGCTTCGGCGGCATCTCCCCGTCACGGGGAGAGGGACAGGGTGAGGGGCTGGTGTCCGGCGCAGCCTTGAACCCTGGTGTACCGGCGCACCCTCACCCCATCGCGCGCCGCAGGTTGGCGCCGAGCTGTCAGAGAGCGGCGAGGGCAGCGTTCAGCGTCGCACTCGGCCGCATCGCCGCCGATGTCTTGGCCGGATCGGGCAGATAATAGCCGCCAGTATCCACCGGCTTACCCTGCGCGGCGATCAGCTCGGCATTGATCTTGGCCTCGTTGGCCGCCAGCGCCTCCGCCAGCGGTTTGAAGCGGGCCGCCAGTGCCGGGCTGTTGTCCTGCCGCGGCCAGCGCCTGTGCCCAATACAGCGCCAGGTAGAAATGGCTGCCACGATTATCCAGTTCGCCAATCCTCCGCGCCGGCGAACGGTTGTACTCGAGGATCTTGCCGTTGGCCTCATCGAGCGTCTCGGCCAGAACCTGCACGTCCTTATTCCCGCTTGTCTGCGCCAGATGTTCCAGCGAAGCGCCAAGCGCCAGGAACTCGCCCAGCGAATCCCAGCGCAGATAGCCTTCCTGCTGGAACTGCTCCACATGCCTGGGCGCCGAACCGCCGGCCCCGGTCTCGAACAACCCGCCGCCCGCCAGCAGCGGAACGATCGACAGCATCTTGGCCGACGTGCCCAGCTCCATGATCGGGAAAAGATCGGTCAAGTAGTCGCGCAGCACATTGCCGGTGACGGAGATGGTGTCGAGCCCCTTGCGGATGCGATCGAGCGAGAACTTCATTGCCTCGACCGGCGCCAGGATGCGGATGTCGAGACCCGATGTGTCCTCGTCCTTCAGGTATGTCTCGACCTTGGCGATCAGCTGCGCGTCGTGCGCGCGTTTGGCGTCGAGCCAGAACACCGCCGGGGTGCTGGTCAGGCGCGCGCGGCGCACCCCGAGCTTGACCCAGTCCCGGATCGGCGCGTCCTTGACCTGGCACATCCGGAAGATGTCGCCGGTCTCGACCGGCTGTGACAGCAGAACCGTGCCGTCATCGGCGACGACGCGCACCGTTCCGCCCGTGGCGACCTCAAACGTCTTGTCGTGCGAGCCATACTCCTCGGCTTGCTGCGCCATCAACCCGACGTTCGGCACAGAGCCCATCGTCTTCGGGTCGAAGGCGCCATGCGCCTTGCAGTCCTCGATGACGGCCTGGAACAGCGGCGCGTAGCAACGATCGGGGATCGCGGCGATCACGTCGTGCAGCTTGCCGTCAGGGCCCCACATGCGCCCGGATTCGCGGATCATCGCCGGCATCGATGCATCGATGATCACGTCGCTCGGCACGTGCAGATTGGTGATTCCCCGGTCGGAATTGACCATGGCCAGGCCAGGCCGCTTCGCGTACGTCGGCCTCGATATCGGCCTTGATCGCCGCCTTTTCAGCCTCCGGCAATGTCTCGATCCGGGTCAGCATGTCGGCCACGCCGTTGTCGGGATCGACGCCCAGGCGCGTCAGTGTGGCGCCATGCTTCTCGAACACATCGGCGAAGAACACGGAAACGCAATGACCGAAGATGATGGGATCGGAGATCTTCATCATGGTTGTCTTGACCTGCAGCGAGAACAGGACGCCGTCCTTCTTCGCGGCGTCGATCTGCGCGGCGAAGAAGGCGCGCAACGCGTTACGGTTCATCACCGACGCGTCGATGATCTCGCCGGTCTGAAGCGGCGTCTTCGCCTTCAGCACCGTGACCGCGCCATCGCTGCCGACCAGCTCGATACGGGCATTGGTCGGCGCCGCAACGGTCGTCGCGACCTCCGAACCGTAGAAATCGCCGCCCGACATGTGCGCCACGCGCGTTTTCGAGTCCCTGGTCCAGGCGCCCATCTTATGCGGATTGTTGCGCGCGTACTGCTTCACGGCGCCGGCGGCGCGGCGGTCGGAATTGCCCTCGCGCAGCACCGGATTGACGGCGCTGCCGAGCACCTTGCCGTAGCGGGCGCGGATTTCCTTATCCGCCGGCGTCGCGTCGCTGTCCGGATAGTCCGGCACGTCGTAACCCTTGCTCTGCAACTCCTTGATCGCGGCCTTCAGCTGCGGGATCGAGGCGGAGATGTTGGGCAGCTTGATGATGTTGGCCTCGGGGCGCATCGCAAGTTGGCCAAGTTCGGCGAGCTCGTCGTTGATCTTTTGCGCCGGCGTCAGTTTGTCGGGGAAGTTGGCGATGATGCGGCCGGTCAGCGAAATGTCCTTCAGCTTCATCTTCACGCCGGCCGCCCCGACGAAGGCTTCGACGATCGGCAGAAGGGAAAACGTAGCAAGCGCAGGTGCTTCATCAACCTTCGTCCAAACGATTTCGAGATCTGACATGCTTGCACCTCCGCGCGCCGCTTCCGTTTCGGCTGAGTTGATCTATTGACGATTATGGCCCGTCTTGTTGCACTGACGTGAGGGCGTCGTGGCTCTCCATGCCGAGGTCGTACTATTCCAGGTCGACTTCGAGATACGGCTAGATCAGCTTGTTCTTGATGAAGCTCCATATGGTGCCGGCCATCTCGTCGCCGTCGAGTTCGACACCGGGCGACGAGTGATACTGACCGCGGCGTCCGGCAGAGGCAACTTCCGTTTCGCGTGTGGCGGCCCGCGGCCCCGGAGGTCACGGCCTGAACCCGCCCGTCGCGCAACAAATAATCCACCGGCCCAAGACATCGCGACGGCAGCCACAGTTGTTACGCGAGGTTTACACCTGAGTTACAGAAAAGTTGCGCGCGAAGAGGGTAGAACATAACAATATTCAATGATGTTAGAAAATATTGCCTATTTTTTAATCATTTTCTAGCAAACCATTGAGACGGGCGCGTGACAGGCCTGAGCCGGATGGTTTTCCACAGCATTTTCCACCGAATTCGTGGACAGGCCGCGTCTGATGCAGAATTCCCGATATGGTTCAGAGTGTTGCGACGGAACAGCGCGGGTTCACGGCAACCCTGGGCTGAGTCCGACGCCCGGGCGGGCACGCTCCAGCGCGGATATCAACTCTGGGACGTCAAACACAACTTGCAGTAATCGCGGGACCAGCGGCGCGGCAAACCCTTGGGCGACCACATGATCGAGAAGCGCGCGCAGCGGCTGCCAGTATCCGTCGATATCGACAAGGAAAACCGGCTTGTCGTGCAGGCCGAGCTGTCGCCAGGTCACGATCTCGAACATCTCGTCGAGCGTGCCGATGCCGCCCGGCAATACCGCGAACGCGTCCGACCGCTCGGCCATCACGCGCTTTCGGTCGTGCATGCTGCCCGTGATCACCAGCTCGGTGAGACCGGGATGCGCCAGCTCGGCGTCGCGCAGCGCCCCGGGGATGACGCCGACCACCCGCCCGCCGGCCTCGAGCGCGGCATCGGCGAGAAGGCCCATCAGCCCGATCCGTCCGCCGCCAAAGACCACCTCGATCCCCGCCATGGCCAGCGCCTTCCCGAGCTCGCGCGCGGCATCGCGATAGCGCTCGTCGACCGCGCCGGCGGAGCCGCAATAGACGCATACCCGGCTGATGCTCATGGCCGCTCGCGGATCGTCATCGCTCCTCCCGTAATCCGCGATACGCGGCATTGCAAGCGCGCCGGGGCGGGAATAGGCTGCGGCATTGCGCGGGAACTTCAAGCATGCGGCCTTCGTTTCGAGGCGTCGTCTGGTTCGCATGGGGCGTCGTCGCGGTGCTGATCGCGGCGACGGCGATCTTTGGCCTGTATGGCGAGCCGGAGCGGGCGGCTTCGCAGCCCGCGGCTTCGGCGCCTCGCGGCGCCCCGCCCGGCCGGTGACGGCGTCGACGGCCCTCCGCCGCCGTCGCCAGCAGTCGCCCGCGCACTGCGGAGGCCAAGGCGCCCAGCTTCGATGTTGTCACGGTCGATCGCGCCGGGCAGGCCGTGATCGCCGGCCGCGCCGCGCCCGGCGACCGGGTGCGCGTGCTCGACGGCGAGACGCCGATCGGCGAGGTCAGCGCCGATTCGCGCGGCGAATGGGTGCTGGTGCCGGCGACGCCGATCGCGCCCGGCAACCGCCAGCTCGCGGTTGAGGCCACGGGTCCGGGCGGCGCCGTTCGCCGCTCGCCCGATGTCGTCGCGCTGTCGGTCGCGGGGCCAGGGGCGGGGCAGGGCGACGGGTCGGGCGGGACATCGGCGCTGGCCGTGCTGCTGCCCGGCGAGCCGGGCACGCCGGCCCGCATTCTGCAGCACCCGCAAGGGCCTCCGAAGGCCCGGGACGGAAACCGGACGCTGTCGCTCGATACGGCGGAATATGGCGGGTCGGACCAGCTGGTGCTTTCCGGCGGCGCCGAACCGGGAGCGCGGCTCAATGTCTATGCCGGCGGCCGGCTGATCGGCAGCGCCACCGCCGACGACGCCGGAAAATGGGTGTTGCGCTCGGACTACCGGCGGCCGGCCGGCGGGGTCGAATTGCGCCTGGACCAGCTGGCCGCCGACGGCAGCATTATCCGCCGCATCGCCGCGCCGCTCGACCCGCCGGACCGATCGGTGATCCCCGACGCCAAGACGCATGTCGTCGAGCGCGGCAACAGCCTGTGGCGGATCGCCCGCCGCCATTACGGCACGGGCGTTCGCTACACCGCGATCTACGAGGCCAACCAGGACATGATCCGCGATCCGGAGCTGATCTATCCGGGACAGGAGCTGCGGCTGCCGCAACGCTGACCCGGCGCGGCGACGCTCCGACCGGCTCGGGCCAATTCCCTGCGGCAGGGAAATTTTTTCGCCGCGCCATCTAAGAGCCACCGTTTTCTGCGTTTGTCCCAACTGGTTGCGCTGACAGTCTCGCCGCGTTCAACGAGAAAAACAGGGAACTCGGCGGCCGTCATCAGGGAATGCCAACCGCGGAACAGGGACCAAACAGGGGGTGGAACAGGGAGCGACGGCATACCCGGACGAACGCCCGCCTCCTGCTCTGGATTTTGCAGCATACGCCACGATTGCGGCGATTTTCGCGACGGCGCCGTTCCGGCCGCTTTTGCCGCGCTGGCCCGGCACAGGCGGGGAGCGACGTAATGCCCGAACGGTTGCACGCCGAGGTAGGCACACTGAAGAAGGTATGACGGGCTGCGGCGCCGTTCGGTGATTGACCCCACCCTGCCCTCCCCGGCAAGCGGGGAGGATAATAGGTTCGTGACCTACGAATTGGACTCTCAGCGCAGTTCGAAAGCGCGGACGGCGAGCATGCGCGATGCAGCCGAGGCCTTCAGGCCTGAGGGGGTGCTGGCTGCCTCGTCTACGACGCCTCCTCGATCAGCGCGGAACAACCCTGTACTGACTCGACAGAAATCCGCCGGCCAGGCCGGCCGCGCCGCCGATCGCGGCTCCCATACCTGCGTTGCCGGCGAGGGCACCGATTACGGCGCCGCCGCCGGCGCCGATCGCGCCGCCCGCCAGCGTTCTGTTTGCCGTGGGATTTTCGCAGGCACCGACGGTCAGAGCGGCGGTGAGCACGGCGGCCATTGCAATCTGCTTCATTCGATACTCTCCAGAATCAATCGAGCGGAACGGTAGGGGCCGAACTCACCGGCACGGATAACTCGCTGCCCATGCGCGGAACAACGCATCGATCGCCGACTCGTCGAGGTTGGCTGGATGCGCCTGAGCCCACAGCACGAAGATACGCACCCCATCCGCCCGGGTGACGTTCGGAGGCGGACACACCACTCGGCCGAGACGCTGCGCCACTGCTTCGTGCACACCGTAGGCGCCAAGCACGACGCCATGGCACATATGGATCGCATCCCGGGCATATGGATCGCCGGCTGGTGGATCGCAGAGCTCAAGCAGATCGTGCCCTGTCCTGACCTGAAAGTTCTGTTCCGAAAGCGGTTGGGTTTGGGCTGACAGCGCCGGCCCGGAGGCGAGGATGCCGACCACAGCCATTGCCGCGATCATCGGTGCAACACGCATGATCTCCGATCTCCCTCTGAATCGAGTTATCGCCGCACTCTCCGCATGGTTACCACGCCCGGGCGCTCGACCGCGACAGAACCGCAATGTCGAGGACCACGGCCACACGAAACACGGATTTGTCCTTCTCCGCCGGATATCGCTCCAGAAATATTGCATTCTCGGGTCTATATTTGCGATTCCGTTGACGGGGAACCGTAGCGCGAACGGGACAGTTTGCCGCGTAGGGACGAACCGCGCGCGCGCGGCGCCTGTCCGTGCGCCGGCGCATTTCCGAACCGTGCGCGGCTGCGACGCTGGCCCCCCGGGATCAGGCTGGGCAAGACGAGGACCGATTATGACAGATGAACTCGATCGGCTTGAGCGCCGGGCGCAAGAGGTTCGCGGACAGCTGGCGCTGGACCTCGATGAGCTGTTCGTTCGATTGCAGCCGCGCCGACTGGTGAGAAGCGTTGGCGTGTATGCGCGCGATCGCGAGGCAGGCGGCGATTTGGGCCGCGATATCGTCCGCGACATGCGACACAAACCTGTTCCCTATCTGTTGGTAGGCATTGGCATCGCGGGCCTGGTCTGGGCGGTCTCGAGCTTTTCGCGAGCGCCGGACACGCGCGCGTTTACCTGAGTTCAGCGAGGCCGACTTCGTACCACCGCCCTCGCCCCGCGCAGCGGCGACCCCGGCGGTAAGGGCGTCCGCGCACGTCAACCGCTGCAACCCCTCCGGTATCGCCCGCCGGCGTCGAGCCCGTGCGGGAGATCAGTCCGGTCACTTCGGGAGAGCGGTGAGTCTCGGCCATGGACGATCTGCATCGAGTTGATCCGCAACGGCGGGAATCCGACAGCGAGGCGGACGCCATGACGACGCGCCGTGAGCGTGGCGAGCCAGCGAGGCGGGGCGACCGGCGCGATCCCTCAGGACATGGTCCGGTGCACGGTCGCGCCGGACCGGCGGGCCAGACAGACGACGGCCGAGGCCGCGACGCCGAGCAACCCGAGCGAGATCCCGAAGCGCGGCTGGAAGGACATTTTATGGCGTGTCTATGCGGGGCTCAGCGAGGACCGCATTCTGATGAACGCGGCGGCGGTCACGTTCTATGGGCTGCTGGCGCTGTTTCCGGCAATCGGCGCGCTGGTCTCGATTTACGGACTGTTCGCCGATCCCAGCCAAATCGCCAATCAGCTTGATACGCTTTCCGGCATCATGCCGGGTGGCGGTATGACCGTGATCAGGGACCAGCTGACCCGGCTGGCCTCGCAGGGCGGCGGGTCGCTGACGATCGGCCTTGTGATCAGCCTGCTGGTTTCCCTTTGGAGCGCCAATGGCGGCGTGAAGGCGCTGTTCGATGCGCTGAACGTAGTTTACGGCGAGGAGGAGAAGCGCAGTTTTTTGAGGCTGAACCTGATCACGCTGACGTTTACGCTCGCGATGCTGTGCTTCGCGATCGTTGCGCTCGCGGCCATCGTCGCGGTGCCGGTGATACTGAATGCGCTGCCTGACTTCCTCGGCACCGTCATCAGCTGGGCGCGCTGGCCGGTCATGGCGGTGCTGATCGCGGTGGCTCTCGCCTGCATTTATCGCTACGGCCCGAGCCGGGACGAGCCGAAATGGCGCTGGATCAGCTGGGGCAGCGTTTTCGCCGCGGTGGGTTGGCTGGTGTTTTCAGCTGCTTTTTCGTTTTATGCGGCCAATTTCGGGACGTTCAACCAGACCTACGGTTCGCTGGGCGCGGTGATCGGCTTCATGCTGTGGATGTGGCTGTCGACGACGGTGATCCTGCTTGGCGGCAAGCTCAACGCCGAGATCGAGCACCAGACGCTGCACGACAGCACCGAGGGAGATCCGGAGCCGCCTGGAAAGCGCGGCGCGAATGCAGCCGATACGGTCGGCCCGGCGCAGCGGTAATCGGCAAGCGCCTCGGCGGCATCGGATATTGTCGCAAGAACGTCGCGATTACCGACAAGCATCTGCCTCAGGCCCTGGGCTTTCCGAGCCGCCGGTAAAGGCGGAAATAGGAGCCGATCATCGTATCGAGCGAGAACCTCTGCCGCGCGACCTCGCGACAGTGCTCCCTGTCGATAGCGTCGCAGAGCGGGATCGCGTCGGCCATCTCCTCGATCGAGGACACGAGGAAGCCGGTGATGCCGGGTTCGATCAGGTCGGGCAGCGCGCCGGTGGGGAAAGCGACAACGGGACAGCCGCAAGCGAGTGCCTCCATCGCGACCAGCGAACTCGTTTCGGGCACCAGGCTCGGGATCAGCAGAACGCGGGCGGCCGTCAGAAGCCGCCGCTTGCGCGCGAAGCCGATCGGACCGAGGAACCTTGCGGCGCGGCCGAGAAGCGGCCGAATTTCGTTCGAAAAATATCGCTGGTGGGCTTCGTACGGGAACACCTGACCGGCTATCAGTAGCGGCGTCCGGGCAAGTCGGGCGGCATCGAGCGCCAGATGAAAGCCTTTTTCCGGGCAAATGCGCGCGAGCGCGAGAGCGAAATTGCGTCTGGCGTGGCGCGCCCGGAGGCGATCGACAGCCACGCCGTTCGGTATCGGGTCGAGCATGGCAGGCAGGCAGCGGAAAACGGCGCTGCTGCGCTGCCGAGACGCAATGGAACCAGGTGTTAGGGCGCGCCGCGAGCGCCTCGGGTCGATAGAATTCGGCCGGGAGGTGCAGGGTTATCAGCGTCGGGACGCTCGGTCTCGGGCAGATGCTCGGCGAAATCGAGCCCGTGGGCATGGATCAGATCGATCCGCTGTTCGGAGATCGCCTGCTCGATTGCCTCGCGCTGCCGCCGCTCGATCGCGCGGCGTTCGCGGTCGGTGATGCGCGCCGGCAGCGTCGCGGTCGCGATCAGGCGGCCCGCGACATGCGACCCCTCGGGGGCGACGACGATAGAGCGTATGCCCGGCGGTGACGAGGGCCCGGTCCAACGCCGAGAGAACCTGCTCGGCGCCGCCGACCGCGTCGGGACCGACCGGCGCCAAGCCATACCCGACACTCAGGACCGTCAAGCGACACTGCGGGGCGAGACCGAGAACGTCAAGCGCGTCGGCTGCTTCGCGCCGCCAATCCGCGCCGGCGATGCCCCAGCCGAGCGTCTCGTAATGCAGCTCGCCGGGATGGGGCGGTTGGCGGAAATCATATTCCGGCGCAATGCGGAAGCGCTCGGTCGAGAGATCGAATTGTTCGAGCAGCCAGCGCTGCGTCGTGAAACAATCGACCATGCGCCGCTTGCGCGCTCCCGGTCTTCCGGCCGGAGCGGAATTTCCGTGGGCCGAGAGCGATGCGGGAAGAAATTCGCCGGTCACAAGACGCCCGTCGCGGCGGTGATAAAACGGCATTTCGACGATCGCGGGCGGGGCATCGGCGAGGCGGCACGCGGCGTGGACGGCGAAGGCGGCGGCGTCGTGGTCGGGGTGGCCGCCCTCATAGGCATGCGTGAACACGGCGGCCGGCTCTTCCGCGCGCAGCAGCTTCGGCGAAGCGCCGCGACCAAACCGGCGAGGTCTTGCCAGGCCTCCTTGTCGGGGATGCCGAGACCGAGCCTGCGCAGCCGCGCGGCGTCGCCGGCGTGCAACGCAGCCGCCAAGCTCCGCCTGTCGCGCCGCGGCGTAATCCGCGATGCTGGCAAAGCCATAATTGCGGGCGTCCTCAGCCATCGCGCGGCGCGCCGTCGGTGACATGCACGAGCAGCGCGTCCTCGAACCGGCGGAGCTGCGCGCCGAGACCGATCGTCTCGTCGTCGGGGTGCGCGACAACGATCATGACACGCTCCGCGATCGGGCCGCCGGCCGCGAGACGCGCGAGGATTGCCTCGCCCGGGTTCATTCCCCGGCGGCGACAGCGAGCGGGGCGAAGGCCGAGCCCGCCCGCCAATAGCGGCGCAGCATGCGCGCGCAGAATTCGGCGAACTCCTCGTCGACCAGCGGCGGGCTGGTGTGGTGCGGCGCGAGCCCGCGCTCCTCGGGTGTGAAGCAGAACGTGACGGTTACCTCGAACGGTTCGAGCGCCCGCATCATGCGGTCGAACCACGCCTCGGCATTGGGGCGGAAACTGTCGGCCCAGGACAGGCCGGTGCGGAGGTGCCGCACGCCGAGCCGCTTCAGCCAGAGCACCGCGTCGTCGAGCCGGTGATCGTCGAAATGAAACCACTGGCAGATGCCGAGATCCGGCGCGTAGTCGGGGAACAGACTTGCGGCGCGCTTCGGCGTGCCGTCCTCGCGCACCAGCCCCATGTAGAAATGGCGATAGTAGGACGAGCCCTCGGCCTCCTTGTGGCGCGTCGTCGCGGGCCAGGCCTGCGGCAGGTCGAAGAGGCTGTACCAGTGGATGCGCGGCGCCCGGCCGATCAACAGTTCGGCGGTGCGTCTGAGGCCGAATTCCTGCACCTCCTCGGCGCCGAAGCTGGAGGCGCCGCATTCCGACACCCAGATCGGCAGATCGGTGGCGGCCGCGATCTCGGCGAGTTTTTCGGGCCAGGCATCGATCGGCCACAAATTCCAGTCGAGCGGGAAACCGTGCACCGCGACGACGTCGAGCGCATCGAGCGCGCCCTGCCCCTGCATGTTTGCCACGAAATTCGGGTCGATCGGTGACATGCCGCCGAGCACGCGCGGCAACCCCGGCGCTTCCGCCGCGATAGCCTCGCCGGCCAACCGACACATCCGGGCGAAACGCGACCAATCGGGATCGAGTTCGGGGTCCCAATGCGACTTGTTGTTCGGCTCGTTCCAGATCATCGCGGCTTCGATCATGCCGCAATCCCCCTCATATCGCGCGGCGGCAACGCCGGATAGACCGCGCCCACGCCATGCGGCAGCGGTCCGGGCCGGCAGACGTAAACCTCTTCCTCCGGGTTGCTCTCGATGACGAAACCGGCGCTGCGCAGCATTGCCTTCGCGCAGGCCCGGTTCGGCACCCACCAGTTCGTGTCGTCGCCGGAATAGCGGTGTTCGATGAAATGCAGGTGCGGATAGGTCGGCCGGTCGAAGATCGCCGTTTCGGCGAACGGATAATCCTGCTCGAGCTGCTCCTCGCCGGGATCGCCGCGCTGCATCGATTGGCAGACGAACAGATCCTTCACGACATGCTCGCGGATCAGGTCGAGCGCCAGCAGCGGATGGCGCAGGTGGTACAGAACGCCAAGGAACAGCACGAGATCGAAGCGCTCGCCCAAGGCGCCGACGTCGTAGACCGAGAGCTGTGCGAATTCGATGTCGAGCCCGGTCACCTCGGCGGCAAAGCGCGCCTGCTTCAGGTAGTCCGTATCGTGGTCGATCCCGAGCACGCGAGCGGCGCCGCGTCGCTTCATCTCGATCGAGTAAAAGCCGCCGTTGCAGCCGATATCGAGCACGGTCTTCCCGGTAAGATCGGCCGGGATGGCGTGCGCGAAGCGGCGCCATTTGACCGCCGGGTAGTCGCCAAGGAAATGCTCGGGCGCGGTCTGCACGCCGCCCAGATCGATATTGTGGAACCACGGTCCCAGCGCCGCGATCTCGCGCCGCAGCCGGTCGGGTGAGCTCGCTCGGCATCAGCGCCGTCCCGCCCTGAGCTGCAGCGGCGCGATGCGCCTTGTGTCCGGCGACTGCGCCGCCTCGGCGAGGAGCCGCATCGCCTCGCGATAGCCGCCCAGCGTGCCGACATCGACATAGGCGCTGCCGGCGGGCACCGCGACGGCCTCGCCGCCCTCGGCAAGCCAGGCGTTGACCAGCGTGCCGAAATATTCGTCGGCCTCGTCGCGCGAGCGCCACAGACGGTGCAATTCGTGGAGCACCGCGCCCGGCATGCGAAACGCGCCCCAAACCCAATTCGACTGCGCCCCCTCCTGCTTGACCTGGATTTCGCGGACGCGCCCGTCATTGTCGCTGACCACGGCGTCGAACAGTTCCGGCCGGGCGACCGGGAATGTAAGGAAAGCGAGCCGGTCGTCGGGGAGCCGGCCGAAGGCATCCTCGGGCAGCCAGATCGTATCGGGCAGCCCGACCAGCACCGGCTCGGCCGGATCGACGAACGGGCACGGCGCGAAAGATCGCGTCGCACAAGCCGCGCGGCTCGGGCTGCACCGCATAGGCGATCGCGGCCCTGCCGGTCTCATCGCTGCCGATTTCCCCGCCATAATATTGCAGGATGTCGAATTTCCAGCGTGAGATGACAAAACAGATCTTGTCGGCGCCGCCCTGCAGCATGCGCTCGATCAGGTATTCGCTGACGGCGCGCGGGCGCTCGGCGCCCTCCTCGAAGCGGCTGCCGACCGGCAGCAATTCCTTCGAGAAAGCCAGCGGCTGAATGCGCGTGCCGTTGCCGGCGGCGGGAATGATGCCCCACATGGCTCAGTCCTCTCGCAATTCGTCACCCCCCGGCTTGACCCGGGAATCTCGGGCGGCCCGAGAGATGTTCGGGTCCAGCCCGGTCATGACAGATAGAATGGGCGATGCCGATACTCGTCCGACCTCGTTGGCCGCCGCCAAGTCCGTGAGCAGGTCGACCAGTTCGGCGGCGCGGCGCTCGGCGGTGTGTTCGGACAGGGCCCGGGCGCGGGCGGCCTCCCCGATGCGGCGCAGTTCGCGGTCGCCGCGGTCGAGCGCGGCCAGCACGTCCTCGGCTCGTGCGGACGATGACGATCTCAATATCGGGCGCGAAGAACGCGATCGAGCCCTTCCCACCAATCGCTGAGGATCGGGGCGGCGCAGGCCGCCGCCTCGAACAGCCTGCCAGATGGGCACCACCCGCTCTCGGCCATCGATCGGCGGGTTACATTCAGCGTCGCGCGCGCGGCGGCATAGAAACGCGGGTGGTCGGCCGGCGCGACATGCCGCCAGAAGAAGATGTTGTCCGACCACGCGAAGTCCTGCGGATATTGCGCGCCGCCGATCACGAAACGCCATTCCGGACGCCGACGCGCCGGCTCCAGCAGCAGCGCGTCGAGCTTGTCCTGCCGGTCGGCGGCATAGGTACCGAGATAGGACAGTGCCGCGCGCGGCCCAGGCGGTGGCTCGCCCGGACGATAGCGGGTTGGATCGACGCTGCCGTAAAGCGGCGCGACCCGGCGCGCGCCGAGCCGCTCCTTGAGCGCGGTCAGGGCGCCGCCGCCGGTATAGCTCAGCACGAGGTCGAACGGCGCGAGACCGCGCGGCCCGATCGCCTCGATCCGCTCGCCGGCGGCGAGGCGGGCCAGGGTCACTGGCGTGTCGAGGTCGTAGAAGACGTGCAGCCCCGGCGCGTCGAGCACGATCTCGGTCGCCGCCACCCCGTCCGGGCAGTACGAGGTCACGATCGCCGCCTCGGCGTCGCGCAATTCGCGCATCGCCACCGGCCTGATGTCATCCCAGTCGGCGTACAGCACCAGACGGCCGCCGTCGATCTCGGTCAGGTCGCGGTGCTCGGCGTACCAGGGCACGTCGCGCTCGAAGAAAACCGTGCGATGGCCTTGCGCTGCGAGCGCCCGGATCAGCGCCCGCCAGAGAACGGCGTGGCCGTTGCCCCAGGACGAACTGACCGACAGGCCAAAGACGACGAGCTTCATCGCGGCATCTCCGCGAGGACGGCGGCAGCTTCGAGCGCCGGTCTAGGCGGCGGAGCCGCCGCCGCGACTTCGGCGATGTAACCCTCCAGTTCGGCGGCGCGGTGCTCGGCGGTGTGCGCTGCCAGCACGCGAGCGCGCGCCGCCTCGGCGATCCGCGTCACGCTCCGGCTCCGGCATCTCGCGCAATATCCGCAGCACCTCGTCGCCGTCGCGGGCGATCAGGATCTCGCGACCCGGGTTCGAAGATCGTCGCCAGACCCGGCCACCAGTCGCTGATGATCGGCACGCCGCACGCAGCCGCCTCGAACAGCCGCACGCTCGGCGAATAGCCGAGGCGGACCATGTCGGCGCGGGTGAGGTTCAATGTGAATAGCTGCCGACCGTAGAACCACGGGTGCTCGTCCGGGCCGACATGCTCGATGCGCTCGACATTGGCGGGCCATCGCAGATCGGCCGGGTAGAGCGGGCCGGCAACCGCAAAACGGCCGCGTTCCCATCGCCGCGCTGGCTCGCACAGGAGGGCGTCGAGCGCCGGCTGACGGTCGGCGCTGTAGGTGCCGAGATAGCCGAGGTCCCAGCGCGTTCCGCCGGCCGGACAGGGACGGTGCCGTTCCGGGTCGACGCTGCAATACAAGGCCCGCGCGGCGCGCGCCCGATAGCGGGTTTCCAATAGGCGCAGCGCCGGCCCGCCGGTGAACGACAGGTATAAATCGAAACGCGGAACGAGGGCGGCGTCGAGATAGGGGCATGTTCCGTCGGCCAGCGCCGCTAGCGTGACCGGCGTGTCGATGTCATAGAAGGCGACGATTCCGGTCGCTGACAGCGCAGCACCCAGCGCGCCACCGCAATGCCGTCCGGAACATACGAGCCGATGATGACCAGATCGGCGCCGCGGATCTCGCCTTCCCAGCGCCGCCGCAATTCCGCGAGGTCCTGGTAGAGGCGCACGGCGCCGAAGGGCGAGCCGGTCATGTCGCGATGGGCGCGGTACCACGGCTTGTCGCATTCGAGAAACAGCACCTCGTGGCCGCGCCGGCACAGCGCGCGCATCAGGCCGCGGTAGGTGGTCGCGTGCCCGTTGCCCCAGGAGGAGGTGATCGACAGGCCCGAGGATCACGATCCGCAGCCGACGCGCCGCCAACCCCGAGCCGTTGTCCAGCACCGGTTTCATCATGGACCGCGCCCCGCCAGCACGTCTTCGACCAGCCGACCCGCCGCGCATAGGTGTGCTCGGCCAGCGCGCGCGCCCGCGCCGCGGCGCCTATCCGCTTCGCGTCCTCCGGGCGTCAGCCGCGCGAGATGCTCGGCGACTCCGGGACCGTTCTCGGCGACCAGGATCTCGCGCCCCGGTTCGAAGAACATCGCGATGCCATCCCAGGCATCGGTAATGATGCAAGCGCCGGCGCCGGCTGCCTCGAACACGCGGGTCGCCGGGCTGTAGCCGTATGCGGCCATGCTGTCGCGGCTGACGTTCAGAACGGCGAGGGCCGAGGCGTTGAAGGCGTTGTGATCGGCGGTATAGAGATGGCCGACATAGCGGATGTTCGGCGGCATCATCTTGTCGCCCCATCCGGCCCCGGCGAGCACGAAGTTGCGCCCGCGCAGCTCGGCGGCGACCGACGAGGAAATACTCGTCGATGCGCCGCTCGCGGTCGGGCAGCCGGTTCGCGACGAGGCCGAGATCGCAGGCAAAGCGCGGGTCGGGCGCCGCCGGATGATGGGTGGCCGGGTCGAGGCCGTTGTAGATCGGCACGCAGGCCCGTGCGCCGAAATCGGTGTAGCCGGCGACGACCGGCGGCCCGCCGCCATAGGTGAACACGATGTCGTAGGCCGGGATCAGCTTGCGGAACGGGTCGTCAGGGATCGGCGGCGATACGGTCCAGTGTCGCCGGCGCGTCGACGTCCCAGAACGCGGCGATCGCGCCCGGCCGCCTGAGGGCCGGGATGCGCGCCTCCAGCATCATGTCGAAGACGCCGACCCCGCTCGCCTTGACCAGCAGATCCGCGTGCCGCGCGCTCTTCGAGCGCCTGCTCGACCCCGTCCTCCGTCGCCGGATAAACGACGACCCTGGCCCAGTCCGGGTCCGGAATGTCGCGATGACGCTGACGGTCGTAGGCGTCGGGCTCGTAGAACGTGATGCGGTGCCCGCTGGCCGCCAGAGCTTGCAAGACGCCGCGGTAATACGTGGCGGCGCCGTTCCAGTACGCCGAGACGAGGCTCGATCCGAAGAACGCGATCGACAGACTCATTGCGCGCCGCCAGACTGGTCGAGCGGATCGAGATCGCGCCCGAGAGAGCGGCAGATCACGAGCAGCTCATCGACCCGATGGGCGCAGGTGTGCCGCGCCCTGACCGTTGCCAGCCCGCGCGCCCCGAGCGAGGCGGCGAAGGCCGCGGTCGGCGCGCAAATCCGCGAGATGGCGGCGCATGGCGTCGCCGTCGCGCGCGACGAGAAAATCGTCGCCGGGCGAGAACAGGTGCTCGCTATCGCGCCACGGCGCGCAGACGAGCGGGATGCCGCAGGCCAGCGCCTCGAAGACGCGGATCGTCGGGATGCCCGGTAACGCCGTCGCGTAAGGACGGCGCGGAATATGCACCGTCATTCGTGCCGCGGCGAAGGCTTGCGGCGCCCGGAAATTCGGCAGATAGCCGGCGTAATCGATGCCGGCGGCGGCGAGAGCGAGCGCGAGCCCTCAGGCGGATAGCGGACGCCGTGCACCCGCGCCGACAGCCCGAGATCCTTGACCGGCTCGATCAGAAATTCGGACAGCTCCGCCGTGCGCTCGTCATCGCCCCAATTGCCGATCCAGACGAGATCGCGCTCGCGTGGGATTTCCGGGAGGGGACGGAAGACGTTCAGGTCGGCCGCCTCGTGCCACGTGAATACCTGCCGGCCCCAGCCGCGGCGGCGATAGGCCTCCGACAACACCTCGCCGAACGCCAGCACGCCGTCGAATCCGTCGAGATCGAATCGGCCGATCGCCTCGGGATCGGTCGCCATTCGGTGATGCGTATCGTGGAACAGCAGCAGATAGCGCCCGCCGTTTCGGCGGTGCGCCGCGATGCGCGCGACCAGATCGGGTGCGCTCCATTCATGGACGATGACGAAATCCGCGCCGTCGAGCGCCCGGTCGAGGTCGAGCGCCGCCGGGTCGTAAACCGTGACCGGCAGGTCGGGATAGGCCTCGCGCCACGCGTCGAGCGCCGCCTCACCGTGCTCGGCCGCGAGGTTGCGTGCGCTCCACGCATCCGCCGGTTCCCATGCCGCCGCCGTAAAGCCGCGGCGGCGCCACTCGGCGAGAATGCCGCGCAGGAAATGCGCGTTGCCGTGGTTCCAATCGGAGCGCAGCGAATGGCAGAACAGGACGAGTTTCGGCATCGCTATACCGGGCTGCGTACGGCGGTGCTCATATTGGCGACGCAAGCCGACGGGCATGTGTCCCGGACCGCCGCCGTGACGTTCAAAATACGGGCGAAATCCCCGCCTTCCGAGGTCGAGACGAGCCCCGGCCAGCTCTCGGTACAGGCCGGCATAGCGGGCCGCCATGCGCTCGCGCGTGAAACCCGAGCGCGCGATCGCGAGCGGCCGACCCGAGCGTCTCGCGCCGCGAGTCGCAGGCGATCAGGCAACAGAGCGTCGTGCGCCACGCCCGGGCATCGTCGGGGGGCACGAATAGCGCCGCGCCGTCCCAGTTCTCACGCAGGGACGGGATGTCTCCCAGCACCAGCGCGCAGCCGCTGGCGGCGGCTTCGAGAATGCCGAGGCCGAACGGTTCGTACCGCGCCGGCGCCGCGTAGATCGCGGTTGCCGCGAGCCGCTCGGCCATCTCGACCGGGGTCAGCACACCCAAGGCGCGCGCCGCCCGCAAGCGCGCCTGACCGCCCTCGGGATGGTTGGCCTCGCCGGCGATATCGATCGGCCAGTCGATACCGGCGGCGGCCTCGTCGAGCATGGCGAGGTTCTTCGCCTCGTCCCACAATCTGCCGGCCGCCATGATCGCGGCGCGCTTCGGTCGCGGCGCATAGGACGCGATGTCGATTCCGTTCGGGATGACGATGGCCGTTACGGCGGATCAAACCCGTATTCCCGCGCCAGATCGTCGAGCACGGCGGCGGTCGGCGCGACGACCCGGTCGGCGGCGCGCAGCCCGGCAATCGACTTCCCGCCGGTACGGCCGCCACTCTCGGCGGCGCCGCCTCGCCGTGCACCGCGCGCCACCACGACAGCACGTCGGAATGCGCGACCGCGAGCGTCGGCAGCCCGGTATTGTTGCGGGCATGCGCATAGCCGTTGACGTGCAGCAGATCGGCGCGATACCGCCGCGCCAGCAGCGTCAGCCAGTGGCGGCTCGGGGCCAGTTGCGCGGCCGCGCCCTGCATCCATTCGAGCCGATGCCCGTATTCCTCGAGAATGACATTGTCCAGCCGGCCGGCGGCCTCGCGCTGCGCGGCGCTCGGCATCGGTCCCATGACGGCCAGCACGAAGCGGATCGCGGGCAGCGCGGCGCACAGATCGAGCGCGTAATGCCAGACCCCGCCGACCGCGTCGGCGGTCATCAGCACGGTGAGCGGAGGGCACTTCCCGTCGCCCATCACGCCAGCTCCAGTTCGGCGAGGCGCAGCGGCCGCGCCTCCTGAATGTCGCTGAACCGAGCGTAGCGGTCGAGATACCAGTCGAGCGCCCGCTCCCAGGCGTCGTCGTCGGGCAACCCCCACAGGCGGCGGTAGTCCGGCGAGCCCGGGATACGGGAACAGCGGCACCGGTTCGTTCGCCCAGACCCCTCGTGCCCGCAGCGTATCGCGCCAGCGCGCGACCGCCTGCGGGTCGTCGCCGCCGGATGCGATCAGGTTCGCCTGCACGAACGGCACGCTGCGCTTCGCCTGGATCAGCCGGTCCGTCAGCTCGTCGGTCGATAGCCGGCAATCCTTGTCGAGCCGGTTCCGCTCGTCCGCATTGAGGCTCTCGACGCCGGCCTCGATCGAGACGCAGCCCGCCCGTCCCAGCAGATCAAGCATATCCGGGCGCCACAGATCGATGCGCGTCTGCACGCCGAATTCGACCGGCCGCGTCGCGAGTTCCTCGAGCAATTCGCGCCACGGCAGAAAAATTTCGTCGATGAAGTAGACGTAGGTGACCCCGGCTGCGATCAGCCCGTCGAGTTCGTCGAGGATCGTGGCGAGCGGGCGACGGCGATAGCGGTCGCGGAAATTCTCCTTGGCGCAGAACGTGCAGCGGTACGGGCAGCCGCGCGAGACTTCCATCTCTGCCCCTGGGCCGGAAGGAGGCCGGTCGAAGCGGTGATGATGATGCGCATGCCGCCGCAGCGTCTCTTCCGGCCAGCGCAAGGCCGGCAGCCGCGCCATGTCGGCGGCCTGCGGCCCGCCCTGGATGACGATGTCGCCGCCGTCGCGGCGGCACAAGCCGGCGATCTCGCTCCAGCGCCAGCGCGGCGTTTCGGCCAGCGACAGCAGCACCTCTTCGCATTCGCCCATGATCACGGCGTCGACCCCGAGCTTTCGCAGCGTCGCGCGCGGCGTCGTCGAGCCGTGCGGACCGACGGCCACCGTCATTTCGGCGATGCCGGCGAGCGCCGCGAGCGTCAGTTGCGGCACCCGCAGTTCCGGCGGCGCGCAGCGCCAGAACAGGTAGCTCGGCGCCGTCGTCACGACAATCATGTCCGGGGCGAAGCGGCTGACTTGGCCAGCCAGTTCCAGCAACGTCGAGCGCCTCGGCATGCGCGTCGAAGATGCGCGCCTCATGTCCGGCCGCGGCGAGCAGCGCCTGGGCATAGCCGTATTCGAGCGGCAGATGCGGCTCGCGGCAGCCGAAATAGATGCTGCCCTCGAACGACCAGGGCGGGTTGACGAGCGCGATCCTCACTGCGCCGCCTGCAATGCTGTCGCGCCGCGCTGGTCTGTCAGCAGCCAGTCATGCAGCCGTCGAACGCCCTCCGCGACCCCAACATGCGGCCGCCATCCGGTGATCCGGCTGAACCTGGTACTGTCGGACACGTACCAGCGCTGGTCGCCGACACGCCAGTCGTCGAATTCGACCGCCGGATTCCTGCCGTGCAGCGCCGCGATCTGCGCGATCAGCTCGAGCAGGCTGACCGTGTTGTCCGGCCCGCCGCCAATGTTGAATGCCTGACCGGCGGCCTCGTCCAGGTACTGCTCGGCAAGCATCAGCGCGCCGACGAGATCGTCGACGAAAAGCAGGTCGCGCACCTGTTTACCGTCGCCATAGATCGTGATCGGCCGGCCCTGCATCGCGCGGATCAGGAAATGGGCGACCCAGCCCTGGTCCTCGGTGCCGTGCTGATGCGGGCCGTAAATGCAGCTCATGCGAAGCACGGCCGTGCGGAGGCCGTAGCTGCGGGCGTAATCGAGCACGTACTGGTCGGCGGCGCCCTTCGAGCAGCCGTAGGGGCTGTGGAATTGCAGCGGCCTTGATTCGGCGATGCCGGTGCCGGCGAGCGCGCCCGCCGGCTCGTAGCGGGAGCCGCGCTCGACGAGATCGATATCGTCGATCGCGCCGTAGACCTTGTTGGTCGAGGTGAAGATCAGCCCTGTCGCGCCGCCGCGTCGCCGCAGCGCTTCGAGCAGTTCGAGCGTGGCGGCGGCATTGATCGCGAAATCGTCGGCCGGATCGTCGAGACTGGTCGTCACCGCGACCTGTGACGCGAAATGAAACACCGTGCCGGCTTCCGCGACGGCGTCGCGCAACCGCGCCGTCGCGCGCATGTCGGCGATCTCGACCCGCACGCGCGAGCCGTGGGTTGCGCGCAGCCAGCGCAGGTTTTGTTCGGAACCGGGCCGCGCGAGGCTGTCATAGATGATGACCGGGCGGCCCCGCCGCAGCATTCGATCAGCGAGGTTGGTTCCGATAAAACCGGCCCCGCCGGTGATCAGGACCGGCTTGCGCTCGGTCGTGCCATCGCAGCCCCGATTGTGTCCGCGCGTCATAGGGTCAGACCTCGCGCGGCCAGCGCGGCGCGGGCTTCGCCGACCCGATCGACGGCGGTCCGCCCCTCAAGCCAGCCGACCAGCCTTTCGAGACCGGACGCGAGCGGGATCTTCGGCCGATATCCGAGGATGGCGCGCGCCGCCGCGATATCCGGGAAACAGTGACGGACATCGCCGACCCGGCAGGCGCCGGTGATTTCCGGCTCGATCGCAACCCCGAGCGTCTCGCCGAGAAGCCGGGCGGCTTCCTTGATCGTCACCGCCTCGCCGCTGCCGATGTTGAAAGACTGGCCGATCGCCGCGTCGGAAATCAGCGCCAGGCGGCACGCTTCGGCGATGTCGGTGACATAGACAAAATCGCGGCGCTGCTCGCCATCCTCGAAGATCAGCGGCGGACGTGCGTTCAGCAGCCGAGCAGCGAAGATCGCCAGCACGCCGGTGTACGGATTGGACAATGCCTGGTGCGGGCCATAGGTGTTGAAGAACCGCAGCGCGACTGTCGGGATGCCGTAAGCCTCTCCGACGACGAGGCAGAGCCGCTCCTG
The DNA here is from genome assembly GCA_963753665.1 of uncultured Alphaproteobacteria bacterium. Classification (GTDB taxonomy): domain Bacteria; phylum Pseudomonadota; class Alphaproteobacteria; order ATCC43930; family CGMCC-115725; genus DATARH01. The sequence goes on along the minus strand of CAVWDC010000017.1, from coordinate 44,733 downwards.
GTCGTATTTCGAGAGGGCATAAACCGATTTTACGGCCGGCGGTTTGTTCTCCGGGGTCGGTACCGCCTCGAGCGCCCGCCCGGCCCGATCAAGCGGGTTCCACTGGCCGCGTTTCAGCTGCAATGCGTTGCGTTCGGCGGCTTCGACCGGGCTCCCATCCGCGGCGCGATAGAGCCCCTCGCCATAGATGCTCATGCTGGAGGCGACGACGAGCCGATCAAACGGCCGGCGCTTCGCGCGTTCGATCATCGCTTCCAACAGCACCGCGGTGCCGCGCCCGTTTACGTCGGTATAGTCGGCCACCTCGTACATGCTCTGGCCGACCCCGACCCGCGCGGCGAGATGGATCACGGCGTAACATCCGCCAGCGCCCGACGCACGATCCGCGGCGAGCGGACGTCCCCGACGATCAGTTCGACGCGGCGGTCGAGGTAGGGCGGCGGCCGGCGCTCCTTCCCGTGGATCTGCGGGTCGAGATTGTCGAGCGCCTTGACTGTGTAGCCGTGTTCCAGCAGCAGCGTGGCGCAGTGAGAGCCAATAAAACCCGCCCCGCCAGTGATCAGAATCGTTTTTCCCATCGTGCGCCGGTGTTCTTTGTGACGCCCGGCAAACGTGAGTACCTTCGAAAAGGTTCAAACGTTCTGGCTGAAAACAGCGAGAGCCGTAATCGCGGTCACCTGTAACTTACATAGGTTAAGCAAAACGCAGCCATCTCAGACCGGTGCGAGCGAGTTGATGCGGTAGCGGCGGCAGCTCGACCCGGATCGGGTCGCCTCGGCGCACAACGCCGCCCGAGAGGACAATCGCCATGATCCCGGCCTTGCGGATGAGATTGCCGTCGCGGTCGCGGTCCAGCGTCGCCGCCATCAGCCCGCGCTGCAGGCCGTCGAGCTGGCGGCACGGATTGCGCAGCCCGGTGACCTCGACGACGGCTTCGCCGCCGAGGCGCAGCCGCGTCCCGGCCGGCAGAGCCAGCAGGGCGATTCCCGACGTCGTCACGTTCTCGCCCATCATGCCGGCAGAGACGATGAAGCCGCGGGGCCGCAGTTCTTCGAACAGCTCGGCATGGATTAGGTGGACCTGGCGCAGATTCGGCGTCTGCGGGTTGCGCGCCACGCGCGAGCGGTGCTTGACGGTCGCGCCCTGATGCGCATCGCCCTCGACCCCAAGCCCCGCGACGAGCCGGATGCTGTCGGCGTTCGACTTCGACATGCTGTGCGTCGGGCTGCGGCTGACTGCCGCGACGACGCCGCTTTCGGTGTTCATGCGAGCGCCTCAGCGGTTGCGGAAGGCCGGCTTGCGCTTCTCGATGAACGCGGCCATGCCCTCCTTCTGGTCCTCGGTGGCGAAGGTGGAATGGAACAGGCGCCGTTCGAAGCGGACGCCTTCGGCCAGCGTGGTCTCGAAGGCGCGGTTGACCGATTCCTTGACCATCATCGCGATCGGCATTGACAGCTCGGCGATGCGGTTCGCGACCGCGAGCGCCTCATCCAGCAGCTTTTCGGCCGGCACAACGCGGCTGACAAGCCCGGCGCGTTCCGCCTCGGCGGCGTCCATCATCCGGCCGGTCAGGCACAGATCCATCGCCTTGGCCTTGCCGATAAAGCGCGGCAGGCGCTGCGTCCCGCCGGCGCCGGGGATTGTGCCGAGATTGATTTCGGGCTGCCCGAAGCGGGCGTTCTCGGCGGCGATGATGATGTCGCACATCATCGCGATCTCGCAGCCGCCGCCGAGCGCGAAGCCGCCGACAGCGGCGATGACCGGCTTGCGGCACTGCGCGACGCGCTCCCAGCCGCGCGTGATGAAATCCTCGCCATAGGCCTGCATGTAGCTCTTGCCGGCCATCTCCTTGATGTCGGCGCCGGCCGCGAACGCCTTCTCGCCGCCGGTCAGGACGATCGCGGCGATCGCCGCGTCGCCTTCAAGATCGTCGAAAGCGGCGCCGAGTTCGACGATCAGCGCCGCGTTCAGCGCGTTCAGCGCCTTAGGTCGGTTCAGGGTGACCAGGCCGACGGCGCCGCGGCGCTCGACCAGAATGTTTTCGAATTGAGTTGCCGGCCATGACCGCCTCCATCCAGCCTCCTGCTCCGGCGGCGCCGCAATCGAGAACCGGCGCGCCGGAAAAATCGAAGAGCGGCAGATTACGGAAGCGGCAGCGATTGCGGTATAGCGAAGTTACGCAGCAACAAGCCGGCCGGGCCGGCCGCCGCGCTCTGCGCGATCGGATTTGGCGGTCGCCGCCGTCCCATTGGCTATCACCGCTTCGAGGAGCGGCAGGTTCTTGGCCGCGGTCACGGCCTTGGCGCGGAACAGCGGCAGGTTCGGGCGCCTTCCTTGACAGCCGCCGCGGCGGCAGCCGGGATTGTCGCAATCAAGATCGCTGTCGGGGCAAATCATCCAGTGTCCTCCTTGTAGGGCTGGCCGGGGCTCACAACCTCGGCCCTCCCAGCGCTGCGTTGTCGTTTGTCTTCTCAACAGCGCCGGTTCTGAAGAACAGTCCGTATTAAATCTAAACTTTTGTTATCGCACCGTTACTGGATAGCTTCGGTTTTTCTCTGGCCATTGCATTCGGGGCTAGCCGCATCCTGGTCTGTCGATTATTGACACACGAATTCCGTGGCCCGGCACAGCGCAGCCGCGGGTTCTCCGAAGCGGGGCGCGCTATCGCTGCCGTGTGCCGCAGAAGAAGGTCGATCGGCCGGCTTGCGTGATGCGACGGACGCCCTCGGCGCAGCTGCAATCCGGGCACGGCTCGCCCTTCCTTGCCGTACACCGCCCAGCGATGCTGGAAATAGCCGAGTTCGCCGTTGGCCTGGACGTAGTCGCGCAACGATGAACCGCCGGCCTCGATCGCCTCGGCCAGCACCTCGCGGATCGCGATCGCCAGACGTTGGGCCCGCGCCCCGACGACGCTCGCCGCGAGACGGCGCGGCGATATGCGCGCCCGGTACAGCGCCTCGCAGACATAGATGTTGCCGAGACCGGCGACGATGCGCTGGTCGAGCAGCGCCGATTTGATCGGCGTCATCTTGCCGGCCAGGGCGCGGTTCAGGTAGCCGCCGTCGAAACCGGGCTCCAGCGGCTCGGGGCCGAGCCCCGCGAGCAGCTTGTGCGCGCTTTCCTGCCCTCGCGCGATGTAATCGAGCGAGCCCGAAGCGGCGCGGATCGTTGAACCGCACGACCGTGCCATCGTCGAGGGTCAGTACGACATGATCGTGCGGTTCGGGCGGCGCCGCCGCCGCGCCCGCTGTAATCCGCCCGGACATGCCGAGATGCAGCAGCAAGAGGCCGCTGTCGTCGAGTTCGATCAGGATGTACTTGCCGCGCCGGGTCAGCGCGCCGATGCGCGCGCCGTCGAGCCGTTCGGCGAGATCGGGCGGGAACGGCCGGCGCAGATCGGGACGCCGCAGCTCGGCGCGAACGATCCGCCGCCCGGTCATGCGCAGCGCGAGGCCGCGGCGGACGGTTTCGACTTCGGGAAGCTCGGGCATCCGGGATCTGGCAGGAGAGCGTGCGGCTGGGGCTATTGTCGTGCCCGATGACCACGGATGAGACAAGCGGGAAGTCTGCCCCGGCCGCCGCGGCCGCCGGCGAACGAAACCGATTTCGGCTTCCGCCGGGTCCCGGAAGCGGCCAAGGCGCCGCTGGTGCGCGCCGTGTTCGACAGCGTCGCCGAGCGCTACGACCTGATGAACGACCTGATGAGCGCCGGCATCCATCGCCTGTGGAAAGACGAGATGGTGGCGTGGCTGAACCCGCGTCCGGGCCAGCGCATGCTCGACGTCGCCGGCGGCACGGGCGATGTCGCGCGCCGCGCGCTGCCTCGGGTGCAGCCGGCGGCGGGCGGCGTGGTCGTCGTGTGCGACACCAACCCGCGAATGCTCGAAATCGGGCGCGCCCGGGCGATCGACGACGGCATTCTCGACGGCATCGAATGGCTGTGCGGCAACGCCGAGGCGCTGCCCTTCGCCGACCGATCGTTCGATCTCTATACGATCGCCTTCGGGCTGCGCAACGTCACCCGGATCGAGCGCGCGCTGGCCGAGGCACGGCGTGTGCTGCGGCCCGGCGGGCGCTTCCTGTGCCTGGAGTTCACGCCGGCGGTCGCGCCGGTCCTGCAACCGCTCTACGAGCTCTACAGTTTTGCGTTCCTGCCGCTGCTCGGCCGCCTGGTGACCGGCGATCGCGACGCCTACGCCTATCTGGTCGAGAGCATCCGGCGGTTTCCGCCGCAGAGCGAAATCAGTGCGATGATCGCGGCCGCGGGTCTCGAGCGGCCGCGATATCGCAATCTGACCGGCGGCATCGCCGCGCTTCATTCGGCTTGGCGGCTGTGAGACCGTAGCGAGGGTTGCGGGGCCGTGTTCGGTCTTTTCCGCGGTTGCCGCAATCTCGCCCGCCTCGTCCGGATCGCCGCGACGCTGGCGCGCCACGACGCGCTGTTTCCGCTCGACCGGCTGACCGGGGCGGCCCCGCTGCTGCGCGGCGTGCGCATCGTCCAGCGCCGCCGGATACAGAGACGGAGCCCGTCCCGGCCAGCGGCTCGCCGCCGCGTTCAACGAACTTGGTCCGAGCTTTGTCAAGCTCGGGCAGATGCTCTCGACCCGCGCCGATCTGCTGGGTGACGAGATTGCGGCCGACCTGGCGGCCTTGCAGGACCGGCTGCCGCCGTTTCCGACGGAACAGGCGCGCGCGCTGATCGAGGCCGAGTTCGGGCGGCCCGCTCGGATCTCTCTTTTCGTCGTTCGACGAAGTGCCGGTCGCGGCGGCGTCGATCGCGCAGGTTCATTTCGCGGTCACGACCGACGGTCGCCCGGTCGCGGTCAAGGTGCTGCGCCCCGGAATCGCCCGCGCCTTCGCGCGCGAGCTCGAACTGTTCCTATGGCTGGCGCAACTGACCGAGCGCACGCAGCCCTCGCTGCGCCGGCTGAAGCCGATCGACGTCGTGATGACATTCACCGAATCGGTCCAGCTCGAAATGGATTTGCGCTTCGAGGCAGCCGCGGCCTCCGAACTCGCCGAGAATTTCGCCGGCGACCCGACGTTTCGGGTGCCGCAGATCGATTGGCGGCGCACCGGGCGGACCGTGCTGACGACGGAGCGCATCACCGGCATTCGGGTCGATGACCGCGACGGGCTGATCGCGGCCGGGCATTCGATCCCCGACCTGCTGCAAAACGCGGCGGCGTCCTTCTTCAACCAGGTGTTCCGGGACGGCTTCTTCCATGCCGACCTGCATCCCGGGAACGTTTTCGTGGATGCCACGGGCGCGCTGGCGGTCGTCGATTTCGGCATCATGGGCCGGCTCGACCGCGCTACCCGGTACTATCTCGCGGACATGCTGATCGGGTTCCTGACCGGCGACTACCGGCGGGTTGCCGAGGTGCATTTCGAGGCCGGCTATGTCCCGCGCAGGCGCTCGATCGACACGTTCACGCAAGCCTGCCGCTCGATCGGCGAGCCGATCCTCGACCTGCCGCTGCACGAGATTTCGATCGCAAAACTGCTGGCGCAGCTTTTCCAAGTCACCGAGCAGTTCGAGATGGAGACCCAGCCGCAACTGCTGCTGTTGCAAAAGACGATGGTGCTGGTCGAAGGCATCGGCCGGCGGCTCGACCCGAGCGTCAACATCTGGACCCTGGCGCGCCCGATCGTCGAGCAATGGATGCGGGAGAACCGCGGCCCGGAAGCGCAGCTGCGGCATCAGATCGATGTGCTGATCGAGGCGATGCAGGAGGTGCCGCGGGTCTTGCGCGGTCTCGACCGGATCGTCGCCGACTGGTCCCGCGACGGTGTCAAGCTGCACGCCGAGAGCATCGCCGCGCAGGCGACCCACTGGGCGCGGCTGCTGCCGCTCCTAGTGATCCCGCTGTGGCTCGGCGGGCTCGCCCTGGTGGCTCTGGCGCTCGCCGCGATCTTCGGCTGAACGCGACCGGCCGCGGGCGACGTGTATCGCCCCGGCCGGTGATGCTGTCTAGGCGAAGCGAGTGCGCGGGCGACCGGCCGCGAACCCGCTGCGACTACCGGGAGTAGCGGACTTCCGGCAGCGCCTTCAGCTGGTCCTTTGTCATCGCGACGACGGCGTGGTCGGGACGATACTCATTGTTCGCGTCGTTCCGGTTGTTGGCCGTAGTGGTGGTAACCGTCGTCCCAGTGCTGCGGTCGACGGTCGTCGCCGGAGCGCCAGCCGGGGCCGTTGTGGTTACCGGAGCCGTCGTCGTCACCGGTCCGTTGGCCGGAGCATTCATCGCGGCCGTCGCCGCGGTCGCGATCCGTGGTGGTGGTTGTCGTTGTGGTCGTCTGGCGCGGAGCCGTCGCGGTCGATGTACCGCTCCCGGTCGTCGTCGTCCGTTCGGTGGAAGAAACCTTATGCTCGACCGGCTGATCGACCCACTGCACTTTCTCGAACGGCACCGCGACGAGGTGCTCGCCCATCCCGAGGAAGCCGCCGACGCCGATCACGACAGCCTCGAGCTTGCCGGCGCGATCGATGATCAGCTCGCTGATGTCGCCGATTTTCTCGTTATTCGGGATTGTAGACGTCGAGGCCGTCCAGCTTGGAGGCCCGCCATTGGCCGGCTTTCATTTGATAGAGCGCCGGCGCCTTAGCGTCGGTGGTCCGCTCGGTTGCCTTCGGAGCCTGGTCCATCGGCCGCTGGGTTTGCGCCGTGGCCGGTACAGTAATCAGCGCTGCCCCAAACAGGGCCATCGCCAAGGTGGCTTTCATTCCGCTCTCCTTCCGCAGAAATTGGCTTCGAAGGGAAAACAGGACAGCACTTGAGTTAGTTCTAGCGCACGCGCGTGAAACCGCATCGGATCATTGTCCAGCTGATATGCTCGCAGCCAAACGGGGGCGGGCGCATAATGCGCTGGGCATTACGGAGTGGGCACGTGCTTGAGGGCCGACGCATTCTGCTGATCATCGCGGGCGGCATCGCCGCCTATAAGAGCCTCGAGCTGATCCGGCGACTGCGCGAGCGCGGCGCCGCGGTGCGCTGCGTGATGACCGAGGCGGCGCGCCAGTTCGTCACGCCGCTGTCGGTCGCCTCGCTGAGCGAGGACAAGGTCTATGGCGAACTCTGGTCGCTGACCGACGAGAGCGAGATGGGCCATATCCGCCTGTCGCGCGAGGCCGACCTCCTCGTGGTCGCGCCGGCCACAGCCGACCTGATCGCGCGCATGGCGGCGGGACTAGCCGACGATCTGGCCGCAACGACGCTGCTCGCCTCCGACAAGAAGGTGCTGATCGCGCCGGCGATGAACGTGATGATGTGGGCGCATCCGGCGACGCAGGCCAATCTCGCGACGCTGAAAGCGCGCGGCGTGCTGCAGGTCGGTCCCGGCGCCGGCGAATTGGCGTGCGGCGAAATTGGCTACGGACGCATGGCCGAACCGGCCGAGATCCTGGCCGCGATCGCGCGCATTCTGATACCCGACCGGCCCATCGATAAACGCCTCGCCGGGCGGCGCGCGTTGGTCACAGCGGCCCGACCCGTGAGCCGATCGACCCGGTGCGCTATCTGTCGAACCATTCCTCGGGAAAACAGGGACACGCGATTGCCGCCGCGCTCGCCGCGCTGGGGGCCGACACTTTGCTCGTTTCCGGCCCGACGCAGGAGCCGATCCCGGCCGGGGTTAGGCTGGTCGCGGTCGAGAGCGCGCGGCAGATGCTGGCGGCGAGCGAAGCGGCGCTGCCGGTCGATGTCGCGGTGATGGCCGCCGCCGTCTCCGACTGGCGGGTCGAGAGCGAGGCAGGCCAGAAGCTGAAGAAGGACGGCAACGGGCCGCCGCTCCTGCGCCTTGTCGAGAACCCGGACATTCTCGCGACGATCGCGGCCCGTCATAACGATCGGCCGCGCCTCGTCATCGGCTTTGCCGCTGAGACCGAGAACGTCGTGACCAACGCGATCGAGAAGCGCCGCCGCAAAGCGTGCGACTGGATCCTGGCCAACGACGTGTCGCCGGGCACCGGCACCTTCGGCGGCGACAGCAACACGATCCACCTGGTCGACGGCGATACGGTCGAGAACTGGCCGGTGATGACAAAGGCAGAAGTTGCCGCCCGCCTCGCCGACCGGATCGCCTCGCGCATCGGCGCGTCGATTGCCTCTTAGAGGAACGACCATCGCCTGAACGCACCGTGGCGCTTTCGATCGAACTCAAAATCCTCGACCCGCGGCTGCCGGGCTGGGGCTTCCCACGGTACGGCTCCGACCATGCCGCCGGGCTCGACCTGCATGCCTGCCTCGACAAGCCGCTGTTGCTGGAGCCGCAGGCGTCTTCGGTACTGATCTCGTCGGGCATCGCTTTCCGCATCGGCGATCCTAAATGGTGCGGGCTGATCCTGCCGCGCTCGGGGCTGGGCCACCGCGACGGGCGTGTCCTCGGCAATGCGGTTGGATTGATCGACCCCGATTACGAGGGCGCCTGCCTGATTTCGGCATGGAACCGCAACCCGATACGCTCCGGCGACCCGAACGAGGGGATCGTCGTCCGGCCAGGCGACCGCATCGCCCAGCTGGTGTTCACGCGTGTGGCGCGGCCGCGCTTTACCCTCGTTTCCGAGTTTGTCCCGGGTGAAGCCGCGGGACGGCAGCAGGGCGGTTTCGGTTCGACCGGAATCACCGGCGCTTGTCCAAACGCCGCCGGTGAACCAAAGTGACTGCCGATGATCCGGCTGACAAAGCGCCTGCTGTTCGCGATCGAGGCCGTTCTCGACATCGCCTATAATGGCGGCGCCGCGCCGGTGCGCTCGGCCGAGATCACCGAGCGCGAGCGCATTCCGCGCCGCTATCTCGAGCCGGTATTACAGGAGCTCGTGCGCGACGGCGTGCTCGTTGGCATTCGCGGTCCGAGCGGCGGCTATCGCTTGGCGCGCGAGCGTCGCCGGATCAGCCTCGGCGACATCGTGCGGTCGGTGCGCAAGCTCGAAACCGGCGAGGATCCGATGACCGATCCGGCCGGCAGCGAACTCGGGCACAGGGTCGTGCGGCCGCTGTGGATCGAATTGCAGGAAGAGACGATGCAGCGGCTTGACGCGCTGACGCTCGACGAGCTGTGCGCCCGGGCGCACCGCGCCGGCATCGAGGGGCGGGTCGCGCAAGCGGGAGATTTCGAAATCTGATCCGACGCGCCGCCGGCGCATGACCGCCTTCCCGTTGCAAGCGTAACCGCGACGATGCAAGCTTCGCCCGATGGCAGGCGAGGACGAGGCGATGGCTACAGACCACGATCACTCCCATCAGCACGCGCATGGACCCGATCAGATGTCCGAGCTGTCCGACATGCAGTTGCGGGTGCGCGCGCTCGAAACGATCCTAACCGAAAAGGGCTATGTCGATCCGGCGGCGCTCGACCAGATCGTCGAGAACGTCGAGACCAAGATCGGTCCGCACATCGGCGCCCTAATCGTTGCGCGCGCCTGGGTCGATCTCGAGTTCAAGCAGCGCCTGCTCGATGACGCGACCGCGGCGGTCAACTCTTTCGCCGGGTTCGACCCGGTCGCCGCCCACCTGATCGCGGTCGAGAACACGCCGCGGACGCATCACATGGTCGTGTGCACGTTATGCTCCTGCTATCCGTGGTCGGTGCTGGGTCTGCCGCCGGTCTGGTACAAATCGGCGCCGTACCGCTCGCGCACGGTGATCGACCCGAAAGGCGTGCTGGCAGATTTCGGCGTCAAATTGCCGCCCGACACCGAGATCCGCATTTGGGACTCGACCGCCGAGACCCGTTTCCTGGTCATCCCGATGCGGCCCGCGGGGACGGAGGGCTGGAGCGAGCAGCAGCTTGCGGAACTCGTGACGCGCGACAGCATGATCGGCACTGGCCTCCCGAAATTACCGGAGGAGACAGCGCGGGAGGCGGCGCCGTGACCAACTCGGTGCACGACATGGGCGGCATGCACGGTTTCGGCCCGGTTGAGCCCGAGCCGAACGAGCCTGTTTTCCATGCGGATTGGGAGAGGCGGGTGCTCGCGATGCAGCGGGCAATGGGCTTTACCGGGCTGTGGACCATCGATGGCGGCCGCGCCTCGCTCGAAACCCTGCCGCCGGTAACTTATCTCGCTTCGTCCTATTACGAGCGCTGGTTCCGTGGGCTTGAACGCCGCGTCGTCGCGCACGGGCTGGTCGGGGAGGACGAGATCGGAGCCGGTCGCTCGCTGCGCCCGGGACGATTGCTGAACCGCAAGCTGACGCTGGCGGACGCAAAGAACTGGAACTGGCCGAACTACGAGCGTCCGGTCCAGGCCCCGGCGCGCTTCAAGGAAGGCGACCGGGTCCGCGCCCGCAACATCAACCCGGTGACGCATACGCGCTTGCCACGCTACGCGCGCGGCAAGATGGGCACGATCGAGGCCATCCGCGGCGTTCACGTCTATCCCGACACGGCGGCGCTCGGCGACCACGAACATGCCGAATGGCTCTATACGGTCGTCTTCCCGGCGCGCGAATTGTGGGGCGACGACGCCGACCCGGCGGTCAAGCTGTCGGTCGAAGCGTTCGAGCCGTATCTCGATCCGGCATGAGCGGCTTCGGATGAGCGAAGGGCCAGATTTCGCCGAAGCGGTCGCGGCCCTGCCGAACCTGCCGCGAGACGCCGGCGGCCCGGTGTTCCGCGAGCCCTGGGAGGCGCAGGTCTTCGCGATGACGGTGGCATTGTATCGGCAAGGCCTGTTCACGTGGCCCGAATGGGCCGAGACGCTGGGGGTGGAGATCAAGCGGGCGCAGGCCGCCGGCGACCCTGACACCGGCGACACGTATTACCGGCACTGGCTGAATGCGCTCGAACGGCTGGTCGCCGAAAAGGGCATCGCCAGGGCGTCCGATTTGTCGCGCTATCGCGACGCCTGGCACCGCGCCGCCGACCGCACGCCGCACGGCATGCCGATCGCATTGCAACCGATCGATTTCGCGGGATCGGGAGCAGCAGATGCCTGAGCGGAAGAACCCGCTGCCGACGATCGCCTATGCCGGCCGCCTGATTGCCGCCGGGGAACTATCGACCGTCGGGAAGCGGGCAGGACCGCGCGGCGGCCGCAGATCGCTACGTTTGCCGCGTTAGGCGAATTCCCTGGTAACAGGGAATTGGGGGAAAATTGCCGTGTGTGATGGCCAAAAAGGCAAAATGTTCGATCACCTACGGACAAATTCCCTGGACCGGAAACAGGGAATTTGTTGATCGCGAACAGGGAACATTACTTGCCGGATCAGAGAATTATGACCCGATTGCGGCTTTGAGCTACGCGATGCTGACCCTGTGCGCCGAGGTTGCATATGGGGCGGACCGCGGGTAAATCAACCTGTGCGCGCGCCGCGCCGAAACCTGACGGGACGACGGAATGCCAAGGCGGTTGGGACCGGGTCTCCTGCTCGCGTCGACGCTCGGCGGTACTGCCTTGGCGCAGGGCGTGTCCCCGTTCGACGGCCAGTATGTCGGCCAGTTGACGCTGACGGACGTGATCTCCGGAGACTGCACCACGCCGCCGCTTGGGGCAGCATACCCGCTGATCGTATCGGCCGGGCGAGTGAGCTTCGCCTATCTGCCGCGTTTTGCGACAACGCTGACCGGCAGCGTGGCCGCAGACGGCAGTTTCCGGGCCTCCGCCCCGACGAAGCTGGGACCCGTCGTCATGACCGGCCAGTTCCGGGGGAATGGGGTTAGCGCTCAGATCGTGTCGCCGAGCTGCAGGTATACGTTCCAGACCGGGTACTAGCCGGCTGTCCAAAATCGGGGCAGAACCGCAGCCTTGCGCGAGGCGCTCCGGGCACCGCAGGGCGGCGCCGACCTCGCGAGGCCCGCGTCATAAGCTGATGCGGTATGTATAACTCCCTATTGGCGTCTCGCTCGCCGCGATCTACTCTCGGCACACTCCCGCGTCGTGCGGGACACCGATTGAGGCCGCAGGCCGGCCGGAGCTTGGCAATAATTTTTCAGAGGGGTGTGGAGACATGGCGGAAGCAGCACAGAGGACACGATACACGGCCGGACCGCTGACGTTCGTCGTCAGGCACGAATTGTGGGACGGCAATATCCAGGATCACGCCGATCAGGGCGTCGCGATCGCCGTCACGTCCGATGTCGGCGGCAAGGACACGACGCTGCTGCGGTTCAACTGCTTCGATCTTCGAGAAGAGCTACGTCTACGGGCCGGAAAACCCGGATCTGAAGCTCGAAGGACCGGCGATGCTCGGCGCCACGCCGCGCACGCGGGTTTTCCGCATGGACCCGATCACCGACGGCAACCCGATCAGCTGGACGATCAAGACCTTGGGCACGAAGCTGCCGAAGATGCTGGAGAAATCCGGCTATCCGCAGATCGCCGCGAACACGAATATGGACGAGGTGCAGAAGGTTCTTCCCGAAGTCGAGGCGTGCGCCCGCGAGCTGTATGCGGTAAAGCGCAACACGGTCAAACATAACCGCGGCACCGACGTGTTCGAGGTCGGCAATATCCGGATCGGGCTCGAAATGCGCCGCCTGCCGATGGGCGACGGCGGTCTCGCGGTGCATGTGCTGGCCGATATCGGCGGGACGCCGGACAAGCACTACACCGAGGAAACCGAGCTGCTCGCCTTCGATAATTTCTGGAACGGCGCGCATTACCATTACGGCCCGCGCAACAAGAACCATCGCATCTATTGGGACACGACGCTGATCGACGATACGCTCGCCTGGGTGTTCGAGCAGTTCGAGACGGGCAAGCTCAAGGCGATGCTCGAGCGGGCCGGCTATCCCGGGATCGCCGCCGATCTCGACGAAAGAAAGCTCGCCGAGATGCTGCCGACGATCAAGAAGCGGGCGATGGAGATGAAGGAAGAGGGCCTGCGGCTGACCGGCAAGCCCGGCCTGCCGCTGGAGCCGACGCCGAATCTGGCGGCGGCGGAGTAGAAGGCGCGCGAGCGGTTAACGCGCGTAGTAGGTTCGCGACTGGCGGCGGCGGGATCGCCGCCGTCGGTTCTCGTCAATCAGCGGGAAGAAGCTGACGTTGTTGTCCCGCTCTCAGCCGGCACGCCAGGGGTGTCCGTGTCGCGTCCGCCTAATATTGGCATCTTCTTATCACGTCGTCCTAATATGAACGGACGCTCGCAAAATCGGAAAAATACGCTACATAAGACTGCTGTTATAATGATGACCAGCACCGGGCGCATTAACGGCAAACTACCGGGCACCAAATTTCTGACGAACATATCTGGTATCTGGTAGAGCTGTCCATGAAGTAAATACAATGAATACGATATTGTGCCCAACCATACCACCAACCGAACCGGTATATGCCCGTGGAAGTGAGTGAGCGAGGTTTCGAAGCTCTCGGCCAGCCATGCAAGAAGAGCCGTGGATAGAGCAACCGCGAGACCTGCCATCACAACCAATTGCTGTGATCGCGGTCCGGTAGATACGGGAAACGCCGAGCCTTCGGGCACCGTAGGTACCAGGTGAGCGAGAACAATCAGTAATGCGAACGGAACAACGACAAATCCAACGCAAGCGGCCGGTAAGGCCCATCGCTCCAACACCTTTGGCGAGCTGAGGCCTTGATGTCGTAATTTTAGAACAGTCGCACCCATCCAAAACGCGAGCCAGTACGGCAAGAAATTGCCCGCGAACAGGGCCTTGACATCAAAGAGTTGTGCAATTGCTGCCAATAATGCCACGATTGTACTTGTGGCAAACAACGGTAGGCGGCAAGCGACTATCAAGAAAACTAGCAGATAAAACTGCACTTCAATTGCCAATGTCCAATATACACCACTTGGCGGATAGAAGCCCTTGTCGGGAGATAATATATCCCTCGTGAGAGTGACAATTTCGATCCAATCCCTCGGCCCAAGGACGTTGTAATTAACGTGCGGCTGAAATCTCCCGGAATTAACGCCGCTCAAGATCGCCAGGAAAAGTGGAATAGCGACGACTACGACAATGGAAATCCAAAAATGGGGGATAAATTCTTACCAACCGACGCCAAATAAACGACGTCGACGGCTCGCTCCTCGCAATAGTACCAGAGGCGGAAGCGGATACGCAATACCCGGAAACAACAAAAAAAATCCACACACCCAAGAAACCGACGCCCGTAATCTGGTTGCTCCACGCTGCACTAATCATACCCCGTATATGAAACACAAAAACCCAGAGCGCCGCTATGCCCCGCAGGGCGTCCATCGTTATCCACATCGGATCATAATGCTTGTCGAAGTGCAGAGTACATGAAATCGTAAAGGACCAACACATTCGCACATGGTGTCGGGAAATCCTCCAGGAAAGCTAAATTATGTCTGAGAACTGCCGACAGATCAATGCCCGACCTCGACACGTCTTACAGGCAAGGACGCGGCATGAGTGTAAAATGAGATCGAGCACGGCCGGCGGGGCATTAACCGCGCAGTTCGGGGACAATCCAGAACGGCCGTTGGTCGGGGGCGACGCCTTCGGGGTCGTCGAGGGCGCGTCACGCCAGCGCTTCGGATGATTGTCCGCGGTCGGACCTGCCGGGTGCAAGCCAAAAAAAGCGGATTTCCCAGTCAAAAAAGCGGATTTCCCAGTAACGGCTCCTGGTCCCGTTTCGGTGAGCTGTTTCTGTCCCAGTCGAAACGGTTACATTTTAGAGAACTACGGCGTTTTGCTGACCTCAGTGGAACTTACATGTCGAAAGGCAAGAATACTTGCCGCCGGTTCCAGCGCTCGGCATCGACAATATCGAACGCATAGGTCACCCGCGGTCTGTCGGCATTGCGCCAGATCGAGGTGTCGTGCCAATGGTCCTGTCCGGTGGTGACCACCAGCTGGCCTCTCGCGTGGTCGATGACCACGTCCGAGTCATCGGGGTCCCTGCTGTGGCCATAGCGTGTGACACTTCCTTCGGCATAGGCCGAGAATGTCCCGATGAACGCATAGGGGTGCTTGTGGCGGACGAGTGAATCACCGATGCGGTGAATATTGTACCAGCATTGGATGAACCGAGGCGAGGACTTCTTGCCGAGTTCGTCCAACAGGTGTCGGTATGTCTCGCGGATCGCGAAAAACAGCGGAAGGGTAATCGGGCTCAGCAGAAAAGCCGAATAGGATGAATATCGAGACGTGGTCGGGTTCCTGTCGGCAATTTTCTCCCATCCCGGGTCTACCGGAAGCGACTGGACTTCGCTTTCCTTGGCTACAGCAAGCTTTTCCAGGGCGTCGGCATATTGATCGGTCAAACGCGAAAAGGCGAATGGTCGATCCCCGGCCCACTCTATGCGTGGTTTTTCGACAAATATATCGATCGATTCAGACATGATTCGACGAACTCCGCCGAGGGCAAGCTTTTTCCAAGGGCAATACACCGAAGCGGCGCTGTCCGCAAACCCGATCGCCATCGCCGGCAGAGCCGTGCCGAACATAGCCGGAGCGAGGCCGGTACGGTATTGAGCCTGCAGGCTGCCAGCGCCGTCGGCACATCGGCATCACGCCGAATGCGCTGAGCAGCACGGGTTAGCGTCCTCAGTGGCGGTGGAAAATCGGTGGCGCGTCAGCGCAGGTGGTCACCGAGGAGGTGCGTCAAAGCGGATTTACGAAGCCCACCAGCGCCACTGAGGACCCGATGACCGAGGACAGAATGGCGCGTGGCGAGATGCTGCAGAAGAGCGGCGACCCGGTGCTTACCCAACCTCGGGGCGGCGCTGAAAGGTCGGCGTCGGAGCGATGTAAGCGGCTGAAAAAAATTGGTGCGGGTGAAGGGACTCGAACCCCCACTCCCTTGCGAGAAGCAGATTTTGAGTTTGCCGCGTCTACCATTCCGCCACACCCGCATAACAATTTAGCCGCCTAGCGTCGCTCGTAGCGGGCACCCGGCTGCACTTCGATGATAGCTGGCGGATACTGCCGGCAGACCGTCGCGAGTGCAAGTCTGCCGCGCGGGTCTCGATGATGTCGAGCGCGCAACTCGTGCCTTGCGCGTTGTTGTCGGCAAGAGGCTGACCTATCGAACGACTGATCGGACGGGAGCATGAAACCGAAAAAGAAGGCGGAAGCCCCAAAACAGTCCGTGCGAAATCCAATCAGCGCAAGCTGGCCGAGCTGTCGGGTCTCTCGGTGCCGACAATCCAGCGGATGGAGGCAAGCGCGGAGGTGATCCGCGGCAACGTCGACTTTTTGATGAAGCTGGTCGGCGCGCTCGACGCGGTCGGGATCGAGCTGATCGGCGAGGGTGCGGTCAGCCAGACGGGCGGCCGCGGGGTTCGGCTCAAAGGGATTGAAGTGACACGCGCGAACATCTCGGCCAGCAGCCCCGCGACGTGCTCGAACGAAGCGAAATCCGGCCCCGGCGCGCTGACCCGCGTCATGCCGAATTCGTAGGTGCCCGCATGGCCCGCCAGCAGGCCGAAGGCGAACAGCAGCATCAGCGTCCCGAACCCGGCCATCATCAGATAGATGTAGCCGGCGGGGACATCGCCGGCGGCGCGGTGATGCGCCAGCACGAGCGTCGAGGAGGCCGGCGAAATGAACTCCCACGCGAACAGAAGCGCGAATGCGTCGGCCGCGAGCTTCGCGATAGCGACGTGAACGCTCGCGTTACGATCCGCATCCGCAAGATCGAGCAGCGCTTGGCACTGCTGGATCAGCTGCTGGCCGATGTGCCGGCTGGTCCGCTGCGCGTGCCGCCCCCGAGCCTGGGGGGAAGGGTTCGCGCTCGTCGAGGACTTTCGCGGGGACGTGTTCTGCTGGGTGCAGCTCGATGCCGGGTGCCGCGTTGCGTGTTGCCGGCTGCGCGACCTGTCCTGGTTTCAGTGGCCGCTACTCGAAGCAATGATCGAGGACAACATCATCGCCGACCTCCCGCTGTGCAACAAATCGTTCAACTGCTCCTATTCGGGGCATGATCTGTAGGAGCGCAAACCATTTTCAGCTATCTCGTTGGCGGGCTGGCTCGCCGGCCGCTGACCGAGGCGCGCCGACTTACCCCGATGGCCGACTCACCCCGACGAATGGGCGCTCAACGAACTAGCAACACAGGTCGACCGGGCGGCGCAACGGCGGCGCGGCCGCAGCCTCTCGATCCGTCACGTCGATGCCGGCTCGTGCAATGTATGAGCGGGTACTTTTTCGCCTCTTCGCTCTGGAATTGGGGGAGTAGCGATACATTGTTTTTTGCGGCAGTGTCCAATTTCTGGCGAATTATGCCAGCCGTTTGGTCCACGTATCGCATCCGGCGGGAGAGCTGCTTCGATCGATCAGGTGAAGCGGCGGCGCTTATCAACCGGAGGGGACAGCCATGGCAGATACTTTCGGCAGCTGTGTCGCTTTCACGTTGCGGGAAGAGGGTGGGTATGTCGACAATCCAGCCGACCCGGGCGGCGCGACCAATATGGGTGTGACCTTGGCGACCCTGCGGCAATGGTCGGATGACCCAAATCTTGGCCCGGCACAGGTCCAGGCCATGACGGTTCGAACGGCACGCGCGATTTATCGCTCGCTGTATTGGAACCCGCTGCGCGCCGATGCGCTTCCCGCCGGTGTCGATCTGAGCGTGTTCGACATGGGGGTGAATGCCGGGACATGGCGTTCCGCGAGATTGCTGCAGCGCGCTCTCGGTTTTGCCGGAGACGAGGTCGACGGCTGTATCGGTCCTGAGACTCTCGGCGCGGCGGCGAAGGCCGAACCGGCAACGCTGGTTAATGATTTGGCCGAACGCCAAGCGGCCTTTTATCGAAGCCTGGCCGAGTTCCCGATTTTTGGGGAGGGCTGGCTCAACCGGTGCAGGGCTCGTAACGAGGCTGCGCTCGCGATGATCGAGCGCGAAACTACTACCGAGGCCTAACCGAAGACGGTCGCCATGCGACCGCAGCGACAACATAATGCCACGGGTATCGACAAGCAACCGAGCCACTGTTATAGACCGGTAACGGCGGGGTGCATAGCTCAGTTGGTAGAGCAGCTGACTCTTAATCAGCGGGTCGTAGGTTCGAGTCCTACTGCACCCACCATATAACTCAGTAGGTTAAGATAGTACGACGGCTCAGCGCGGCTTTCGGGTAAGCGCTAGGTAAGCAATAGACCCCAAAATCGCGCTTGCTCATCCCGCTGTCCGGGGGCACGCTCGTGAGCTGGGGGAAAGCCGAAATGGGCCATGTGAGGCTGGGCGTTCTTCCGGCGTCGCGGAAGTGGCGCCACGTCATCGAAGAGCTGTGGCTTGGCGCCGGCGTCGGCGAGATAGCAGCGTCCGCCGCCGATGCCGCCGAGGAGGCGCTGCAGGGTGCATCTAAAGACCCGGCGTTCCTCCATGCCTTTTGGCTTCTGACGCAGATACCTCTCGCCGCGCGCGGTCCTGAATTCTCCCAGGATCTCCGCCGGCTCGGGCTGGAAATCCAGGATCGGCCCGGCCTCATGGAGGTGGCGGCCGGAATGTCTGCCGCGGTCGATCGTCATGCACGAGAACATGGGGGCGTACCGACCTGGGCGAGATGGCTCAAATGGCAGCCGTCGAGAGCCTTGCGGCGTTGGTCGGATCGAACCTGCCCTCACTGTTCGAGCCGAGTGCGCCGGAAGTCCAGCGCTAAATCGGACGCTTCGCCGTCGGAGATCGCTTCAGCACGCTGGCGCGCGAGTTCTTTGCCCGCCTGACTCAACGCAGCCTCGACTACTATTTGAGCCGCGAGCTCTCCAGCCATATCGGACCCGGCGAGCGGTTTGACGATGACATAGCTCGCTCGCAATTCGATGCCGCGCTGGGCCGGCATTGCCGGGAAGCAGCCCGGATCGTCGAAGCATTCGCCGGCGGCTGGTACGGCAAAAATGTATATCGGGGCGATGGCCTGACCCTGAGACCGTTCGCCGCTTCGCTCCGATTGCGTTCAGGAAAATTCAGGCGGAACCCCAGAAGCGCCGCGATGCCGAGACCTAAGCATCTCGTGCTATGCGGCGGCACTGAAAGGCAAAACGGGGACCGGAGGACTTGCAAGCTCGACCTGCACGGCGCCGCACGTTAACGTCCGTCTCCAGATCTCCGATATTAGCCAACCTCTGTTGGCGAACCTTCCAGACGTCCTCGTCGATCTGCTGGAGGTCGCCAGCTATGTCTACGCGGCGGACAGGGTAACCTCGCGCGGCGGCGAGACCGACGGGAATATGGGTGAGTGGTGGAGGAGAAATTTTCGGTTTGTGATACCGGTTCGCGATCCACACCTGTGGTCATCGACTGCGGTCGTATCAGCCCTTATCGAGACGCTGAGCTTTCTGTCCGACGAAAAATACGCGTTTGAGTTTTGTCCTCTCACTGTTCCACCTGCCATCGAGAATTATTTTGAGCTTCCAGACACGAAGGGTTCGACCATCAGCCCAGACGAAATCATCCTGTTTTCGGGCGGTATGGATTCTTTGGCGGGAGCGGTCCAAGAACCGGCGAATTCGAAACACTTGGATGCTGGAGACCGATAAGTCTGTGGACAGCTGCGGAAAAAGTTGTGACCGACAACGGGCACTAAATATGTGATCTAATTACTTACCGACGGCGAGATGTGACTTTTTTTCCGAAACCGTGACCTTTTCGCTCGGCGCTACTTCCGACATCATGACAATTCTGACCCGATCCGGGTTGAGCCGGTATCCGTGCCATGGAATGTTTTCGATCACAGCCTCGTCGCTCGGCGCAGGATCACCGACTTTTGACGCCATCTGTGCGATTCGCTTTCGGCAACGGTGTACGCGCTTCCTCAACGTCTCTTCATCGCAACCGATTTCCCCGCTCAGCTTGGCGGCAAGAATGAAGGGGAAGTTTTCGGGTGCGCGTCCGTTGTGGACGGCTTCCTGATGCGATGCCGCAAGGACGAGAAGCGACCGGGCGTTCGCGCCTTTTATTGTGCCCCACTGAGTGAAGACGATACGTTCAGCGGGCGTATCCAGCGCAATACGGATCTCTTCGCGAACGAAGCCCAGACGTTCCGGCTGGCTGGACATCGACCGCAGAACGTACTCTCCGTGTGTTTCGCGTTGGCCGATGACAAGCGAAAGCAGACAATCCGGCGGCAAGCTTCTGTCGCGCACCTGGCTACATGCGCCCGGATAGCCTGGTCAAAGACACCGCAAACGTGATCGGCATGGCGGCGGTAAAGGTCAAGAATCTGCCCAGCCACCATATCCGCTGGCGCGTCGAAACAATGGACAACCCGGCTCGCCTCGCCATAGTGCCCGAAGAATGCCACATCCTCCATCTTTTGGATATCACTGGCTGACCGGACAAAAGCGAGTGCCATCTCTCGATCCGGTCCCGACGGGCGCTCGCCGGTGAAAAGCTTGACTTTGTATGCGTCCTCTGGATCCTCACCGCTTGGCCAGTGGCCAAAACAGCGAAACGGCGGTCGAGGCATTGCGAGCATTGTCAGCAATGAGAATGCTGCTTGGTCATTTCACGGATGCGCGTGCAGCTGCGCGTGTGCCGAATCAAATCACCGCGCCCGTTCGCCGTTATACGTTCGACCACCTCGGTTTTCGTCAGCAAACCGAAAGGATTCTCGACCTGAAACGGGTGACCGAAAATCTCTGAAAGTATCCTGCGGAAACCAGCGAGTGCCTGTGGGTGCGTAGTCCGCGTTGCTCTGGCGCCTACAACTTGCGCGACCGGCGGCAGGTTGAGACTGACGACACCATTCTCGAAAAAGCAGATGCGCTCCTTACCGAACAATTCCGCTATGATAGCTCCAAGTGCTGTAAATAAAAAGGATCGTGTCCGGTGTGTGGAGTCTTGGCCGAGCTTCCCAAGAACCTGTGCCCAGAAGGGGATATGAATCAGACGATCGTCGCCAAAACTGGTTTCAAATCCTTCACCAGATGCCGCTGCGTACTCGCTATCTTGGGGGCGGACCGATGGCTGACGAGCGCGATCTTCCGATCGCCGCGTGATGAAGCGCGTCTCAGTGCATCGACGCGCATCGCGAAGGACAACATCGGATGATGGAGCACCTCGATCAGAAAGGCTTGGCCAAGCGCTGGCTGGTCTCGCCGCGCACGCTTTAGCAATGGCGCTGGCAAGGGCGCGGGCCGCGATATCTAAAGATCGGCCGCCGGGTTATGTATCCGTTAGCTGAAGTCGAGGCATACGAGGCAGCCAGTCTTCACGCCAATACGTTCGGCCCGCTTTCCCTCGGTACTCAACACGGGCGCCTGAACGATGCTCGCTGAAAGCATCGCCGAGGCTCTCGGTGGTCAGAGAGGCGGCGATGGGTGGACGGCACGTTGTCCGGCGCATGACGATCGGACGCCGAGCCTATCGATCCGGGCTGCGCACGACGGCAAAGTATTGGTTCACTGTCACGCCGGCTGCGATCAAAAATGCGTCATCGCTGCGCTACGAGCACACGGCCTATGGGGCGAAAACCCGCGGCGGTTTATGTTGCGCACCGACCGCCGTACACTGGTGAAGCACAAGCCAGCTCACGGCGATCCCGAATGCAGCGAGGTGCCGCTTGCCATCTGGCGATCTGCCAAGCCGGCATCAGGAACCTTGGTGGAGACGTATCTCGCCTTGCGTGGCATCGAAATTCCGGCTCCCCACACGGTGCGTTTTCATCCCGGACTGAAGCATCCCGAAGGCGGCAGCCGGTCGGCATTCATCGGACCTGGCTTGCGATCGACGGTACCGGAAAGGCCACATTCCGCGCGCCGCGCCTGTCGCTCGGTCCGATCAAAGGCGGCGCGGTTCGCCTCGCGCCGGCCGGCGAGCTGTTGATGGTGTCCGAAGGCATCGAAACCGGCGCTGCGGCGATGACCGCAACCGCTGCGCCGGTATGGGCGCTGAGCACGTCCGGGATGGCGTCGCTTGTCCTGCCGCCCCTGCCGCTCGCGGCAACCGTCGTGATCCTGGCGGATCACGATCGTTCCGGGGCTGGCGAGCGCGCAGCGAAGAGCGCGGCCCGGCACTGGCTCACCGAGGGCCGGCGCGTGCGGATCGCGCTGCCGCCAGAGCCGGGCAGAGACTTCAACGATGTGCTCGCCGCGCGCGCTTCGGCCCCGACGCCGGAGGCGCACGCCGGCGGATCAATGACTGCTGTCTCGCGTCCTTGTCACCGCTCCCGAAAGCGCGATGGGCAGCCGCTTCACTCGTGACGAGAGCCCGGAAACGGCAGTGGCGATGGCGCGCTACAGCGCCCGTCTGCTGTCGCTCATGGAGCCGCCGCCGCCGCTGCCTCCCGGCAAGTCCAACGAAATGATGCCTCGCTCGCTGCCTTTGTCGCCACCGGCGGCGGGCATCTAGCGTGCGTTCAGCGATAGATCGAAAGCAGGTTGGCGCGGGGCGGCGAGTTGCGTTCAATCAGCGGCCTCGCCAACAAGCTCCACGAGCATGCGGCGCGGATTGCCGGGGTCTGACCCTGGTGCGCGATCTTGCGGCGGCCGAGGTTGCCCCCACTGAAATGGCCGCCGGAATAGAGCTGGCGCAGCATTACGCGGCGGAGGCGCTGCGCCTACATGGCAGCAGCCAAGTTTCGGCCGATCTGAGGCTCGCCGAACGGACGCTCAAATGGCTTATGTTGAGCTGGCCCGAGCCGACAATTTCGCTGCCCGACTTGTATCAGCGCGGCCCCGAGTTCGATTCGCGATGCTAAGACGGCGCGCCGCGTGGTGATGAGTTTGGAGGAGCACGGCTGGCTCGTTCCGATTCCAAAGGGGGCTGAGGTGGCCGGGGTGCATCGCCGCGAGGCCCTGGCGCGTCGTGCAGGGCAAGACGCTATGCCAGCATTCCGGTTTTTCGATCCGTGGGTTGCACTGGAAAACGCAATCCAGGCGCCGCACCCTGCTAATTCTGCTAAAGTTGCTAAAGATGGAACAGCGCGACACCCTGCTTTAGCAGGATTAGCAGCTTTAGCAGCCCCGCCCAGCCAAACCGAAAATTCGATTGTGTCGGATTGGGGTCCGACGCCGAAGGCGAGCGGGCGGCGATCGTCGGACATGACGGCGGCGCGCCGCGCGAATGGGCGGACGGCTTCGCCCGGCTCGATCCGGATCGGCCGCCCGGTGATGTGCCGCCGCAGCGCTGGTTGCGCTTCGTGAACGATGTTGGCCGGTTTCTCGACAGCGGGTTCGCGATGCAAGCCGCGGCGCTCGGTTGGGAACCCCTCGACCTGTTCGGCTGCGATCGTGACCGGCCGTTTGCTCGCATCGACCAAGCCGGGCTGCTCTGGCAGCTCAACGGGAATCGGCTGGTTGCGCTCACTGCCGATGCCGCAGTGATCGATACCCGCAGCGGCGCGCGGCAGACCTATCGGCGCAAGCCGAGCTAGCCGGGCCGGGTGCTGGCGTGGGAGCTGGTTTTCGGAAAAAGCGACGGCATAAGCCAACAAGGCGGCCTTCGGCTCGCTCCCCGATAGACCCCGTTGCGCCGTCAGCGGCCATTGAGGCGGTACAACCGTACAACCGGATTTTCCGCGAAGGCACCGACTCGGACCAAGTTCCACACCCAATCGATTGCAGTTCCATGCGAGCGTCAGTCCGGGATACGCCGCCCTTGCCTCGCTGAGCTAACCCCACCCAAATCGCTAGCGTGGTTTTTCGCTTAGCTGGTATACTGGGACATCAAGGCTAGGAAAACAGAGCCTGGTGTGAACGGGAGGAACGGCTATGGCGACGCTGACGCGGCGCACGTTGCTGCATTCCGCGGCATTGGCCGCGAGCGGAGTGGTTGCTCCGTTTGTCCGGATGGCCGGAGCGGCCGACAAGGTTGCGCCCACGGGCAAGATGACTTTGGCGTGGCACACGAACATCGCGCCGCGCTGGCTCGATCCGGCACAGCATGACGGCAGCGCGACGCCGGACAATTTCATCAATGTGCTGCATGACGCACTGATCAAGAACTACAAGAAAGAGCTCTACGACCATCTGGCGCTGGCCGAGCATTTCGAGTTCGCCGAGGACGCCAAGAGCGCCACGTTCCGGTTGCGCCCCGATCTCCATTTCCATGACGGCTCGCCAGTCACGCCGGAGGACGTCAAATGGAGCTATGAGAACTATCGCGGCGCCTGGGCGCAGGTTCTGCACGACCGCACGGACCGCATCAAGATTTCCGACAAGCGCACGATCCGCTTCGACTTCAAGGCCCCGTTTCTCGATTTTCCCAGGCTGTTCGGCACCTCCAACGTATGCGGCGCCGGCTGGGTCGTGCCGGCGAAGTACTTCGAAAAGGTCGGAAAGGACGGCTTCGTCGCGAAGCCGATCGGCGCCGGGCCCTACAAGCTTGTCAACCAGGAACCCGGCACGCGGCTCGATTTCGAGGCGTTCGACGGGTATTACGCACCGGTGCACGTTAAGGAATTCACGATTCTCAGCGTACCCGACGCGGCGACCCGGCTGGCGATGATCGAGCGCGGAGAGGCCGATATCATCTATTTCATCCCCGGCGAGCTGGTCCCGCGCGTCAAGCGGGAACCGAATATCATGCTCGCGCCGGTTGTCTCGGGCAACTGGTGGCTCTGGTTCCCGGGCTTCCAGGACCCGAAAAACCCGTTCCATGACAAGCGGGTGCGCGAGGCCATCAGTCTGGCGATCGACCGCGACGCGATTAACGATGCGGAATGCGCTGGGCTCGGCCAGGTTGACGGCAATTGGATCAACGACGACGTCGAATACGCGATCGACTGGCCGAAATGGGAGCAAAATGTCGACAAAGCCAAGAAGCTTCTAGCCGAGGCCGGCCATCCGAACGGCTTCAACTTCGACTGGCTAACGCCGGCGCCGCCCTACTACTCGCGCGGCGAGCGCATCATGTCGCAGCTGCAGGCGATCGGCATCCGCGGCCGGCTGCAGACGATGGAGCGCGGCGTCTAGAACAAGCGGCGCCAGAGCGGCATGGCCGAATGGCCGGGGCTCAACATTCATGCTGTCCGGCGCCCGGATCGGCGCGAGCTGGGCCAACTGGTACGAGTCGCTGTTCAAGTGCGGCGGCCGGCTCGGAGCTGACGCGGTCTGCGTCAAGGATCTCGACGCCAAGTTCGAGCGCTACACGACATCCGAGAAAGCCGGCCGAGCGGAAACAACTGGCCGAGGAAATTCAGCGCGAGATCCTGGAAAACTACTACTTCATCCCGGTGTTCCGCCACGCCTTTATGAACGCGATCGGACCCCGCATCGACGCGAAGGATTGGCAGGATGTGTTCCCGAGTTCACCACCGGCTACGCCTATCCGTGGGAGGAAATCAAGCTGAAATCGTCGGCCTGACAGCCGCGCAACCGGCCCGCGAGAATCGATCCGCGAAAATCGAAACGAACAGGAGATGAAGTATGCCTGGGATCAGGGTGACCCGGCGCACGGTGCTTGCAACAACGGCGCTTGGCGCGACCGCACTGTCGCTGCCGTTTGTCAGCGGCGCCCGCGCCGCCGCCGAGGGCGTGGCCGCCCAAAGGCAAAGATGACGCTGGCCTGGCACACCAATATCGCTTCGCGCTGGCTCGATCCGCAGCAGCACGACGGCACCGCCACCCCGGACAATTTCATCTTCGCGATGCACGACGGCCTGATCAAGAACTACAGCGACGCAGAAATACGATCATCTGGCGCTGGCCGACAATTTCGATTTCCCCGAAGACGCGCATGAGCGCGACGTTCCGGCTGCGCCAGGGCATCAAGTTCCACGACGGCTCGCCGGTTACGCTCGAAGACGTCAAATGGAGCTATGAGAACTACCGCGGCTCCGTCGGCCAACGTGCTGCATGAGAAAACCAAGGACATCAAGATCGTCGACGACCGCACGATCCGTTTCGAGTTCACTGAGCCGTTTCTCGACTTTCCGATCCTGCTGGGCACCGGCAATCATCTGCGGCGCCGGGTGGATCGTGCCGCGCCAAGTACTATCAAAAGGTCGGCAAGGACGGTTTTTTGCAGAAGCCGATCGGCGCCGGCCCGTACAAGCTGGTGTCGCAGGAACCCGGGCTGCCAACTCGTCTTTGAGGCGTTCGAGGATTACTACCGGCCGGTGCATGTCAAACGTTTCGAGATTGATCGGCGTGCCCGAGGCGGCGACTCGGCTGGCGATGATCGAGCGCGAGGAAGCCGACATCATGTACCTGGTGCCGGGCGAACTTCCCGCAACGCCAAGCGAATGCAAGAAGATCATGCTGGCGCCGGTCGTGTCCGGCTCGTGGTGGCTCGAGTTTCCCGGTTTCCAGGATCCCAAGAACCCGTTCCGCGACAAACGGGTGCGTCGAAGCGGTTTCGCCTCGCGATCAACCGCCAGGCAATCAACGACGCCGAAAGCGGCGGGATGGGCAGCGTCAGCGGCAACTGGATCAACGACGACGTCGAATATGCGCTCGACTGGCCGAAGTTCGAGTTCAATCTCGCCAAGGCGAAGGAGTTGATGGCGCAAGCCGGGCACCCGAGCGGCTTCAACGTCGACTGGCTGACCGTCGTGCCGAACTACTTCTCGCGCGGCGAGCGGGTGATCTCGCAGCTGCGGGCGATCGGCATCCAGACCAAGCTGCAAACGATGGAGCGCGGCGTCTACCTGAAGAGCATGGAGGGCGGCCTGAAGGAATGGCCAGGGCTGCAGATCATCATGAACGCAACCCGTATCGGCGGCAGCTGGGCCAACTGGTACGAAGGCATGTTCAGATGCGGCGGCTTCCAGGGCCAGGACATGATCTGCGTGAAGGACCTCGACGACGAAATTCGAGAAATATCAGAAATCGTTCGACCGCGACGAGCGCGAGAAACTGGCCGAGGAAATCCAGCGCGGCATCCTCGAAAATCACTACTTCGTGCCGGTGTTCCGGCACGCCTTCGTCAACGCGATCGGCCCGCGCATCAAGGCCACGAAATGGCAGGACGTGTTCCAGACGATCACGACCGGCTACGCCTATCCGTGGGAGGAGATCCAGCTGACTGAAACCGCCGCTGCGCAGAAATAGCGAACCTGCGCGCGGCTTGACCGGGAACGGGGAGCGGCGGTTATGACGCAATTCATCCTCAGGCGGACCGCTCTACGCGCTGATCACGCTGTTCATTCTGAGCCTGACAATCTTCATCGTGTCCGGCTGACCGGCGACCCGGTGACCTTCCTCGCCGAGCCCGGCGCGCGCACCGAGGATCTCGACCGGCTGCGCGCCGAATGGGGTCTCGACCGACCCTGGCCGGTGCAATATCTGGCGTTCGCCAAAAACGTCTTCACCGGCGAACTCGGCAAGTCGTTCAATTATCAAATGCCGGTCAGCCGCTGTATTTCCAGCGGCTGCCGGCCTCGGTGCGAGCTCGCGTTGGCGGCGACGTTTTTCTCGTTCATCATCGGCATCCCGGCGGGGCTCATATCCGCGGTCAAGGTCAATACCGGCTGGGACAATGTCGGCAAGGTGGTGGCGCTGTTCGGGCTTGCCGTGCCCGGGTTCTGGCTCGGGCTGGTGCTGATGCTGGTGTTTTCGGTTTGGCTGCGCTGGCTGCCGACCAGCGGCACCGGCGGCGTCGAGCACCTGATCATGCCGTCGCTGGCGCTCGGCTGGTATTTCGCCGCCTCGCTGTTGCGTCTGACCCGCTCCAGCATGCTCGAGGTGCTGCGCAGCGAGTACATCAAGCTGGCGCGGCTGAAGGGCCTGCCGGGCTACGTCGTGATCGCGGTGCACGCCTTTAAGAACGCGCTGATCCCGGTCATGACGCTGGCCGGCATCAACCTGGTCGTGATGATCAACGCCGGGCGTGATCATCGAGGTGATCTTCGCGTGGCCCGGGATCGGCCGGCTGCTCTACGAGGGCATCTTCCAGCGCGACTTCCCGCTCGTGCAGGGCGTCGTCATGCTGGCCGGCATCATGATCGTGCTGATCAACCTGATCGATCGACATCCTCTACGCCTATATCGACCCCCGCATCCGCCTAGCCAAATAGGTGACGCATGGCGTTCGTTTCCGAACAAACCCGATCGCTTCTCGCCGGCGGCGCCTCGAATTTCGCGGGCATGCGGCGGCGCTGGATGCGCTTTGCCGCGCAGCTGCCGGTCGTGCCGCTGGCGATCCTGATTCCGTTCGTGCTGGTGGCGGCGTTCGCGCCGGCGATCGCGCCCTACGATCCGACCGAACCGATCCCCGGCGCCGGGATCTTCGATCCGCCGTTCTGGGTCGACGGGGCCAATCCGGCGGCGCTGGCTGGGCACCGATTTCCAGGGGCGCGACGTCCTCAGCCGGCTGATCTACGGCGCGCGGTCTCGCTGATCGTCGGCGTCATGGGAACGATCGTCGCCGGCGGCATCGGGACGACGCTGGGCATCCTGTCCGGCTATCTCGGCGGCTGGGTCGGATCAGGCGATCATGCGCGTGACCGACGCCTGGCTGGCGTTGCCGGCGCTGGTGTTCGCGATCTTTCTCGCGACGATGGTCGGCCCCAGCATGTGGAACATCATCATCATCCTCGGCGCGGTGTACTGGACGCGCTACGCAAGGGTGATCCGCGGCGAGGTCTTGAGCCTGCGAGAGCGCGAGTTCGTCAAGCTGTCCGAGATCGCCGGCGCCTCGTCGGCCCGCGTGATCCTGCGCCATATCCTGCCCAACGTGCTCAATTCGGCGATGGTGCTGGCCAGCCTGACGATCGGCGTCGTGATCATCGCCGAGGCGTCGCTGTCGTTCCTCGGCGTCGGGGTACCGCCGCCGCAGCCGGCCTGGGGCTCGATGCTGGCCGACGGAAGGTCGATGCTGATGGTCGGCGACTGGTGGCTGACCGTCCTGCCCGGCCTGTGCATCATGATGGTCGTGCTGGCGACGCAGCTGATGGGCGACTGGCTGCGCATCCGGCTCGATCCGCAGCTGCGCAACCTGTAGCGGAGGCGCGCGAATGCCCCCGCTGCTTCAGGTCACCGACCTGCACACGCATTACGTCTCGTTCGGCGGCGAGCGCGTCGTCAAGGCTGTCGACGGCGTCAGCTTCACGTTGGACGGAGGGCGAAACGCTCGGGCTGGTCGGCGAATCCGGCTGCGGCAAGACGACGACCTGCCAGTCGATCGTCAATCTGCTGCCGGCCGCGGCCCGCATCGTCGGCGGCTCGATCAGCTTCATGGGCGAGGAGCTGACGACGATGCGGCCGCGCGAGATGCGCCACATCCGCGGCGCCCAGATCGCGATGATCCTGCAAGACCCGATGGCTTCGCTGAACCCGCTGTTCAGCATCTACCGCCAGGTGATGGAGCCGGCCTATTACCACCGGGCGCTGCGCGGCGGCGCGCTGCGCGAGCGGGTCCGCGAGCTGCTGAACGCGGTGCGCATCCCCTCGCCGGCGATGCGGATGCGCGAGTACCCGCACCAGATGTCGGGCGGCATGCGGCAGCGCATCGTCGGCGCGATCGCGCTCGCCGGCAGCCCGAAGCTGATCATCGCCGACGAGCCGACGACCAATCTCGATGTCACGATCCAGGCGCAATATCTCGACCTGCTGCGCGAATTGCAGGAGCAGACCGGGGTCGCGATCATCTTCGTCACGCACAATCTCGGGATCGTCGCGCGCATGTGCGACAAGCTCGCGGTGATGTATGCCGGCAAGATCGTCGAGGCCGGCAGTGTGCGCCAGCTGTTCAACGGCGGCCGGCACCCCTACACAAAGGCGCTGCTCGGCTCGATGCCCCGGCTCGGCAGCAAGGAAAAGCTGCTCGCGATCCCGGGCCAGCCGCCGGATCTCGCGACCTTGCCGCCGGGCTGCGCCTTCCATCCGCGCTGTCCCGAAGCGCTGCCGGATTGTTCGGCGAAACAGCCGCCCGAGGTGCCGCTCGCCGAAGTCGTGGTCGGCGCGGTGCTGGCTCGCCGCAGCGCGACGCACCGGACATCGCAAACCCATTCTCGGGCGACTGCTCGGAGGACCGCCATGCCGCAGCCGCTGCTGGAAATTGACGGGCTGACAAAGCACTTCCCGGTCACGACGGCGCTGTTTCCGCGGCGGCAGATCGCCTGGGTCAAGGCGGTGGACGGCATTGATTTCTCGATCGAGCCGGGCGAGACGGTCGGGGTTATCGGCGAATCCGGCTGCGGCAAGACGACGACGTCGAAGCTGATCCTGCTTCAGGAGGAACCGACCTCCGGCGCGATTCGCTACGACGGACGCGATGTCGGAGAGCTTGCCGGGGCGGATCTGATGCGCTACCGCCGCGAAGTGCAGGTCGTGTTTCAGGACCCGTACAGCTCGCTGAGCCCGCGCATGCGGGTCAGCGAAATCATCGCCGAACCGTTGCAGATCCATACCGATATGACCCGCCAGCAGCAGCGTGAGCGGGTCGCCGAGGTTCTGGAACTGGTCGGACTGCGCCCGGAAGTCGCAAAGCTGTTTCCGCACGAATTCTCCGGCGGGCAGCGGCAGCGCGTCGCGATCGCCCGCGCGCTCGTCACGAACACGCGGCTGATCGTGCTCGACGAGCCGGTTTCGGCGCTCGACGTCTCGATCCGCGCCCAGATCATGAACCAGCTCGAAGAGCTGCAGGACCAGCTCGGCGTCTCGTACCTCTTCATCGGCCATGATCTGGCGACCGTCGCGCATATCAGCCACCGCATCGCGGTCATGTATCTCGGCAAGATCGTCGAACTGGCCGAGGCGCTCGAACTGTGCCGCGAGCCGCTCCATCCGTACACGCAGGCGCTTTTTACCGCGGCCCTGCCGGCCCACCCGGACGAGAAGCACGAAAGGCTGACGATCTCGGGCGAAGTGCCGAGCGCATTGTCGCCGCCGTCGGGATGCCGCTTTCACACGCGCTGTCCGCAGGCGATGGCGCGCTGCTCGGCCGAAGAGCCGCTTCGCAAGGAAGTCTCCCCTGCTCACAGCGTTGCCTGTCATCTGTACTGACTCCCACGAGCCCTCATCATCACCGTGGGTGCAGCGCCGCTCGCAGTCGGTCACCACAATTTGGCGGGACGTGACGCATTAGCAACGTGATGTTAAGCTGACCGCGGGTACTGCCTCGAGGCAGTACCCGATCGCGCGCGGACTTCGGGCAATCTCGGGACGAAAGGTGGCGACGGGCTGCCGCAGGTTTTAGCGGGATTGCTCGGGGCGCCGAGCAACGCCTGGTACTTCCGATCGGACCCGAGCAAGTCCGCTTAGGGGCAGATTCGGCCCCTGGGGATCCGACTCGTTTGGGCCGGACTGCGCCGGTTCCGGACATTCGCATCCGATTGCTGAGACTGGTCGGCGGGCCACTCAGCCGGCAGCTGTCGTTTTCGGTTCCTCCGTTCCTCCCGGCAGCGCGGAAGCTCCTAGGGGGAGAGGCGCGGTTAACGCACCGGCTCGCGGTCGCCGTAGGTCGACGCGCCGCAAGGCGCTATCTTCGGTGGCGATTCCCCGGCGGAGCCATTTCCAAACGCAAGGCACTTGCGCTACAATGGCGGAATGGACAATGCCGAAGCCACTTCGGCCGGGAGGATCAAACGATGGGCCGCCCCAGCATCTATTCGGACGAACTCGCCGCTGAAATTTGCGAGCGGCTGGCCGCCGGCGAGAGCCTGAATGTGATCTGTCGCGATGCCCACATGCCGACGCGGCAAGCAGTGCATGAGTGGATTGCCGACAACCGGGCCGGATTTGGCGACAAGTACGCGCGCGCGAGGGCTGCTCAAGCGGACCATTACGCCGACGAAATTATCGAGATCGTAGATACAGAAACAGATCCTGCGCGTGCTCGTGTGCGGATGGACGGTCGCAAGTGGGTTGCATCGAAGCTCGCTCCCAGGAAATACGGCGATAGGTTAGAGACGGAAAATCGTAATACGGTTGATGTTTCCGACTCACTGACTGCGCTGCTTGAGCGGATAGGAGAATCGGGAAGAAAGATATATGATCCTCGACCTGAGTAGCTTGTGGATCCACATTGGCGCATTGCCAATCTGTATTGGAACATGGACAAGCGGGGCACACCCCGGTAGGCGGAAGCCACTGGCCCTGGTCGAATTCCTCTAAAATAGATAGGAAATAGATTAAGCAGATGGCTGCGGGATACAAAACGGGCGGGCGGAGGCCCGGATCGTTGAACAAACGCACGTTGGAGCTCCAAGCGGCGGCGGCTGCGGTGCCGTCCCGGCGAAAGCCCGCTGGAATTTCTGACGAGCATGTACCGGAACCCGGCGTTGCCGCTGGGAGCGCGCATCGACGCCGCCGGGAAGGCCGCTGCGTATGTCCATCCGCGACTTACTGCAATCACGGTCGGTGGCGACAAGGAAAACCCGCTGCCAACAGTGACGCGCATCGAGATTGTTCCGGTGGCGCCGTTGCCTCGGAACGATTTGCTGCCATGACGGCTACGAACCGATCGCGCTCTTCCACTGGAGCGCCGGAACACCGGGTGTTGCGCAAACGGTCGTTTTCGCATCGTCGCCGACCGGCGCACCTGTCATGGCCGAAACTGCCGTTTTCTCTGTTGCGAAACCAATATTGCGTAATCTGCGGGGCGATACTATTGTAAATAGCGTTTTTGCGACACTGCGTGATGAGAGGATGAGGCAATGATGGTCGGCTACGGCCGGGTCAGCACAGAGGACCAGAACCTCGACCTGCAGCTCGATGCTCTCGCTAAAGCTGGTTGTGAGCGCATCTTCACCGACAAGGCCAGCGGCGCTCGCGACGATCGCCCCGGCCTCGCCGCGGCGCTGTCGCACCTGCGCAAAGGTGACTGCCTCGTCGTGTGGAAACTCGACCGGCCCGGCCGCACCCTGCGGGGGCTGATCGATTTTGTCGGCGATCTGCGCGACCGCGGCGTCGACTTTCGCACCCTGCACAGCTCAACCCAGATCGACACCAGCACGGCGCAGGGGAGATTTACCTTCCACCTGTTTGCGGCGCTGGCCGAAATGGAGCGCGACCTGATCCGCGAACGCACCAATGCAGGACTGACGGCAGCACGCGCCCGTGGTCGCAACGGCGGAAGGCCGCCCAAGATGACAAAGCGCCAGATCGACCATGCCCGCCGGCTGCTGTCCGATCCGAACGTGACAATGACCGATGTTGCAGCGAGCCTGAGAATCGACCGATCGACGCTTTATCGCGCGCTCGCCCGCGACAAAGCCGCCGCTGCTGGTTGACCTCGCGCGCGCGTCATGGGCGCGGAGTAACAACGAGGCCCTCGCGATGATGCCCATGTGTAGACCAGGCAGAAAATTCTTACCGTTGCTATCCGTTAGCAGACGCGTGACACGATTGTCGTCACACGGGCGAGTAAGCTTTGAGAGCCTCTCAATGCCGAGCAAGTTCAGCCATCTGATACGGCTTGGAGATAAAGGTCATATCCTCGGCAGCGTTTGATGCCAACGAGGTCCGGCGGCTGCGCCGCAACGAGAAGCTTGGCCCGGCGGCAATGGCTCGCCGGCTCGGCATTGGCCGGGCGAGCGTCTACCGTGTGCTCGGCAAGCGGACGCCCAGCGGCGCGAATGGGGGTGGGGATGCCGATCCGGGCTGAGATGCGCTGGTTCTATCCGATCGACTGGCCGCAGCTCAGCCGGTATGTGCGGTTCGAGCGTGCCGGCGGCGTTTGCCAGGGCTGTGGCCGGCCGCATGGCGAGACCGTCCGCGTTCTGCCGAACGGCCGCTGGTTTGACCCTGTTCGTCAGACCTGGCGCAGCGGCCGCGGCCGACCCGCCCGCTGGCCCGACATCGAGGAAGCAACACGAATACGAGAGACGCGTGTCGTTCTCGCCGCGGCACACCTCGATCACAATCCGGGCAACAATCGGCCGCGCAACCTGAAGAGCCTTTGCCAGCGCTGCCATCTGATCCACGACCGGCCGCATCATCTGGCGCAGCGGCGGATCACGTACCTGCTGCGTCGCGCCCTCGGCGATCTGTTCCTCGGCCCTTATTCTGTCTGACCGACGGCGCCGAATGCGGCGCGTTTATTGATTTTTGGGAGTGCCGCAATAGGAGTGTAGACGGGGAAACCGTGGCGGCGATTCTTAACAGGTGAATTAGGACGCGGTTTATAACGGCAGAGCGATGCAATCATCACCGCGGCCGTCAAAATGTACGACGCGCCCGTCGCGCAGCGTCAAAGTCAGACGGCACTCAAGCGTTTCGACATAATCGACGAAATAGGGCGATCCCCAATACCAGTTGCTTCCTGGCCAGCCAACAACGCGGCGACGGTCATATTCGATAAAGCGCAGGCCCCCTGCCTCGGCACTGCGCGTCGGCACGCCGAGCGCCATGATTACGTCCACCTCGGGCTGGCCAATGAACGCGCTCATTTGCACATTAAAAGCGGCTCGGGTCAGCAGGACGCAGCCGACCAAGCAGAGCGTGACGGCAACGATGATGATTCTCATCAAACACCCATATCATGACGACCGCGAGGAACAGCCAAGGCAGTCAGTAAAATGTCAAACCAGTACAAAACCCCGGATCTGATTCAAGGAAAGGTGCTTGCCGCCCTGCCATGGGAAGGCGGCTGCAAGACCGAGGCGCGCGCTACGCCGGCCTCAGGGAAGACACCGCGCGCCGCGCACTTGAGGACCTGGTCAGGCGCCGCATGGTGACGATCGACAATCGTAACTACTGGCGAAAAAGGCCGTTGGATTGATGCCGGGGCGACATAAGCGGCATCAGGGCGGTGCGATGCTTCAGGCTTGGCACCGCCGCGAAAAATCGCGCCGCCTCGTCAGCGCTGAGAATCGCCGGCAATTGCCGGCGCTTGCGCGCATAAGGGGATGCGCTCGACGATCGCGGTGCGGCCGAGGGTGACGCCGTGAAAGAGGCGTAGGGCGCAGACCGCAACATTGAAGCCGGCCCACGGGGGCCCAGTCAGACCTGCTCGAATTTGCTCAGCCACGGCGAGCAAGCTCACCGGCAAAAGCAAACGTCAGTTGCCGTCCGGCAGTTTCGCGTTCAACTTCACGGGCCAATCAGGCCGAAAAGCAGTGATGGGGAGGGTGAGATGACAGTTCCGGGTTGTCATGTGAGCCGCCGCACCGTTCTCGCGCAGGCCGCATGGGCCGGCGTGGTTCTTCTCGCCGCACCGTCTCGCACATGGTCAGCGACGCCGTCTGATCCGGTGATCGAGACCACGTCGGGGAAGATCAAGGGCTTTACCGTCCACGGCATTGCCGGCTTCAAGGGGGTGCCTTACGGCGCATCAACCGCCGGCACCAACCGCTTTATGCCGCCGCAAAAGCCCAAGCCTTGGACCGGCGTGCGCGATGCAACCGCCTGGGCCGGTCATGCGCCGCAAGCATCGCCCGGATCGCGCCGCCCCGAGCTCGCCAATC
Source organism: uncultured Alphaproteobacteria bacterium (assembly GCA_963753665.1). Lineage (GTDB taxonomy): Bacteria > Pseudomonadota > Alphaproteobacteria > ATCC43930 > CGMCC-115725 > DATARH01. Next base: position 9,571 of record CAVWDC010000017.1, on the reverse strand, counting down.
TTTCAGGTGAGCCCGACAAGGTGCCGGAAAGCGAAGACTGCTTGACCCTCAACCTGTGGACCCCAGGGTTCGACAATGCCAAGCGGCCGGTCATGGTGTGGTTTCATGGCGGCGCGTTCTCCTACGGATCCCCGAACGTACCGCGCGCCGACGGCGCCAATCTCGCGCGCCGCGGCGATGTGGTGGTGGTCACCATCAATCATCGCCTCAATATTTTCGGCTTTCTGGACCTCGCCGAGATCGGCGGCGAGCACTTTGCGCATTCGGGCAATGCCGGTGTGCTCGATCTTGTCGCGTCGCTCGAATGGGTGCGCGACAACATCGCCAAGTTTGGCGGCGACCCCAGCAAGGTAACGATTTTCGGGCAATCCGGCGGCGGCGGAAAGGTCAGTGCGCTGCTTGCAATGCCCGCCGCCAAAGGGCTGTTCCATCGGGCAATCGTGATGAGCGGCGCCGGCATCCGCATGGCCAGCAAAGAGGGCGCAGCGAAGGTCGCCGACGCGGTCCTGGCCCAGGTCGAGTTGACGACCAAGGACCTCGATAAATTGCAGCAATTGCCGGTCAAGCAATTGCTGGCCGCGATCGATCCGGCGCTCAAAAAAATCGGCCGCCCGGCACATCCGCTGCTCGACCGCTACGGTTTCGGCCCGGTCGTCGACGGTCACGATCTACCGCACAACCCATTCGACCCGGCGGCGACGGACATCTCCGCCGATATCCCGATCATGGTCGGCGGCACCAAGGACGAAAACGCCATCTTCCTCGCGCCCGACGATGCGGTGTGGAACCGCACGCTGAGCGACGCCGAACTGAAGGAGCGAGTTGGAAAAATAGCCGGCGCCGATACCGATCAGGTGCTTGCCGCGTATCGCCAAGCCTACCCGAAGATGAACCCGGCCGAATTGCTGATTACCATCACGACGGCGTCGAATTTCTGGGTGCGCTCGGTGATCCTGGCCGAACGAAAGGCGGCGCAGGGCAAGGCGCCTGTCTTCATGTACTCGTTCAACTGGGAAACGCCGGTGTTTGACGGCAAATTGCGGTCGCCACATGCGATCGACGTACCCTTCGTCTTCGACACGACGGACCTCGTCAACAACAACGACCATTCGCCGACGGTGCACGCGATCGCGGCGGCCGAGTTCAGCGACCTGGGCCTCCTTTGCCCGCGCCGGCGTGCCCGACAACAAGGCGATACCGCATTGGCCGCCGTATGATGCCCAATCGCGCCCCACCATGATGATCAATGCCGAATGGGAGGTCGAAAACGATCCGGCGGGCGAGGCTCGAGTGATGTGGGAAAAAATCGCCCTGGCCTGAGTACCTTTCCCGGTAATGGCTATCGCGTCTTCGCGATTTTCGAACGACGCCGCAAGGCGGGGTCGGTGGTCCAGTCGAGGGTAAACAGGGTGCGCTCGATACAGCCGATTTCCCGGAGCGCCTTGGCGAGCGCGTTCTGCCGGCGGATAGTGTGGCGGGATCAGCGGCGCAAGGCGCGGACGGTCGAGAGTAACGAATAACTCTTGCTCGGTGACAGCCGACTTAAGGAGCAGATGACTTTCAGCCGCGAGATGTACCGCCGTTCATCTGGCATCGGCTTTGCTCCTGGAATCTAAGCCGGTCGATGCGCGGCCTCAATTTGGCCTACTGCCGATCAACATCTTGTGTCGGAGCGCGTGAAGTAGAAATACGGGGGCAAGTATTCGCGGGGATTTTTGCGGCCTCAAAACTAGGTATAAGTCGGGGCGCGGTGCCGATTTTCTGTTTCGCCGCTCTGACGACTTCATGAGGACTTCAAAAATTTGTCATAATGGGCAATTATGCGACTTTGACAGAAGCCGCCGACCGACGCAGAACCACAATATCTAGAGATGTTGCAGAGGGCTTAGATATTGCCCAGCATGCCGCTTGGGATAGGATCGCATCACCGACTAGCGGGGCCGCTCAATAGATCACGGCGAACTCGCTGTTGTCACCCGCATCGCTGTGGCGCTTCTAATATTGCATATTCCGAGACGATAACCGTTAAGCCGAAATGGCCCTTTCTACCCACGAGCAAGATGCTTTCTAAACTTAAACGAAAACCGCTCTAACTGCACCTTTATACAGTAGTGTTGTTAATGTGATCCGATATCCATCGCCGCGCCTTCGCCTGTCATCGACGGCGCAGTATGCAATGCGATTGTGGCAATTTTTAACGGCGCTCACGCCGGCGGCATCATTTCACGAATTGGTGCAATTTCAGAAGCAATGCGGGAACTCAGAACTTCGGTTTTGCCATCCCCTGCATCGGCTGCTGTCGCGACTTACCGTAAGCCGCGACATAGGCCGCCTCGTCAAACAGCGTGACGTCTACGCGCGCATAGGGAATATTTCCCATCCCGTGGTCGAAGATGTCCAGCGTGACCTTCGCACCGCAATCTTCCGGCTTTCTCCTCTCGTCAAGAATATCGCCGCGCGTATCAAAGAAGTCGATCAAATTCGGGCTCCAGGTCTGCTCGAAGCGCCGCGATCCGGCGGACGCGTTCTGCGACAGCTGGGCCGGCCAGAATACCGGCTTTTGGCCGTTTTCCCGCCATTTATCGCCGATCTGACCGGCGTTACCCGTCATGCCGCGGAAGCAGTTCGGCTTGAAGCGGGCCACCTCCGGAGACAGCCATACGAGACCGTCTGAGTTTTGTATGTTGGTCTTGACGGACATTTTCTTGTATTTGTCCTTCGCCGCTTCGACATACGCCGCGCGGGAAAACATCGCGTTCGGAACATAAATCTGTCTCCATGCGCCGACCACGGTTCCGGGAACCGCCGCCGGTTCGTCATAGATCGCGATCAGCTCCAGATTATCCTCCGAAATAAACAGCTTGCCCGATGTCAGGGGGCCGTTTGCATTCGGATCGACACTTCGAATGCCGTCGAGGACACGGCCGACTTTCATATGCTCGCGGATGGCTTTCTCGGCCTCCTCGAAACTCATCCCTAGGCGGACGCCGATCATGTCCGGTTGATAAAGATCACCGGTCTTGGGTAGCTCGATCGGGGTCGCCGTTTCCTCTTTCAGACGTTTCAGTACGCTGCTTGCCGTGGCGGTTTGTTCGGGTCCGAAGCGGCCGGCCTCGCGGTCGCCCTCCAGATAGCGGGCCTCCGCGAGATCGATGTCGAGCGTCACAAATTCACCATTACCGACAGGCACGAGAGCCTCCAACGACCGCGCCAGATCGCGGGGCAGCGCGTCGCCTGCGCGCGGTTCCTGCCGCGAAAATGTCGCCCCCGTGATCGTGAGAGCGATTTCGGCGGTGAGCTTGCGCTGCGAGCCCAACATGACCTCGGGAGCGGGCAGACCGCTGGAAAACCGGCCGCGCAATTCCAGAGAATCGCGGAAAGGCATATTGTTCAATATCCCGGACCGGCCGCAATTGATCGGGACAAGCAAGCTGGACAAGTCCATCAATGCCTCAACCGCGGCGCATTGCCGTTCTTCCGGCGGCGAAAGCGAGGATGATTTGCGACGGCGTTGACAATCATCAAATCGCGGTTGGACTTCGAGCGACTGGTCCCTGCTCGAGATGTACCAGAAACATTGCAGGGTTGACCATCTTACGGGTTTGCCTTTGCGTATTTCGATCGGCGCCGATAACACAGTCCGTACCGGAAAGGCGGGCGCCGCCGTTTTTGCCCAGGCGACAAAGGATTTGCCAAGTTCGGCTGCCTCTTCCGGAGTGGGTTGGCGACCGCCGCGGAAAAAGCGTCCGCCGATCGGCGAGCCGGGGCGGCTCTCATACACCCATCGCTGTAGCACAAGATAGGCAAGCGCTTCCTTTGACAATTGCTCTCCTCCCGCCCGCGCGGCGAGCAGGTCGAGCAACGCGACATCAAACGCAACGGGACGGCTGATCGGCACGGGCTTGCCGTCCACCTCTACCCGCGGCGCACCCGAGCGGTCGATGCCGACGGCGGCGATCGGATATTCGCGGTCTGGTATTTCGTTGTCTGAAGTATTGACGGGGCCAAGCCGGATCGAGCGGGGTTCGATCTCGATGACGACGTGTCCCGCGGAAGCGGTTACCTCCCGCAATTCAAAGCGAAGAATGGCCTTGGCCGACGGCGAGGAGGCCGACGGATTGGCGAGGCCCCGATATATCTGCAACGGGATCTGGGCAACATAGGTCGGCGCCGTATGCGAAAGGTGAAATTCCCATGTTTTTGCATCGGAGGACCAGATGCCCAGCAAATCCTCCCCCGACATGATTTTCTGGCTTTTCTTCCAGAGCGGCAGCTCGACGATGTCATCCTGCGGCGCCGGCGAGAGCGGAACCGTGACGCGGGCGAGTAGCGTCGTGATCGCGGCGCCTCGGCGTTTTGTCCATTCCTGGAAGACCGCGACGTGATCCGGGGGGAAGATATTGTTCGAACCGTTATAACGATAGTCAGGCGGGAAGAAGCGGCCCCATTGCAGCGGCCTTCCGTTCCTGGCGTTCGCGGGTTCCTGCTCGCGTGCCCGGCGCCTCTCCATTTCGGTGATCCACTCGGCCTGCTGGACCACGCCGGCCCGTGCCCGCAGAAGGAAAATCGTTTCCTCGTCGAGCCAGACCTGGTCCGGCACCGCTAACGGAGCATTGCCGATCGTGGCGGACGGGTCGGCGTCCCGGATCGCGGCGTCGGACAAGAGGCGCCGTGTCAGGTTCGCGTCGGCAAACAGGTCCATGCGTACGATTTTGGCCGTGAACTCGATAAAGTTGGGATCGCTGGGGTTGCTCTGCGGCCCGACGATCTCCAACTCGCGCCGCAATAAACCCGCCGATCTCGTGTCTTCGAACTGTCAAGCGGCAGGCCTGATATTATAGCCTCGGCCTCGGCCTCATTGGCGGGCAGCCATTGCGGCATCGCCCGATCGAGTACAAGGCGGAGCTGGGCTCTGACAAGCTCTCCCAGCGACAGAGCCGGCTGCATTATCACATTGATCTGCCGTTCGCGCTCGCTGGCGCTTCCCGCGGGCAAGAGCTTGAACCTGTGTTTTGCCGCGTCCCATTCATCCAGGCGAAGTGCTTCGGTGTCAACGACACGCAACGGGAAACGCGCCGCCTCGCGTTTTACCCGCGGCGCGAACTCCTCGGCAAAACGCCGGCGCGTACGGGCGATCTCGAATTCGTCGGCCCCGATCCAGCTTCCATAAGGGGTCAGATACCGGCCGCTCTCCTGCAATGGCACCAGCAGGCGCGCGATGCGATAGAGTTTTTTGGCGTCCTCCCAATCCGAGGGTTGAATAGTAGTGGCGAACAGGCGGCGCGCCAACGCGGCGGCCGATTCGTGTGTATTAGGGGTGTCGCTGATGTCGAACTCGCTTGGAGTCCTGCGATCTTCCGTGTCAGGATTTTCCCGTCCCGCGCAAACGCCGGCACAAAACTTTGCAGCTGAGCTATCCGGCGCCGATAAAGTTCGGCGATACAGGCGGGATCGCCGCACTGGTTGCGTTGCGCCCACCACGCCCGCTGCTCGGCGCGCCGTTGTTCCGCGGCTTTCGATTGCTCCACCTCCGCGTACAGTCTGGACATCTGGTGGTCGAGCGCCAACAAATCGGATTGGCGCAGATCATGCGTTCGATATGCGTCGATGCGTGTTGGCAATCGAAACTTGCGGCAGTATGTTCGCTAGTTGCAGCTGAATCGGCTCCGCTGGAGACGGATGAAAAATTTCGCGGAAGCTGGGGATTGTTGCGATCTGACCCATCCACCTGGCCGATGGGCGGAACCGGAGGGCCAGCAGCAACCGGTTGCGTAGTCGGAGCATCATTGTACGTGTTCCAGCCCCGGCGATATTCGGGGTCGGACTTACGCTTGACGTCTACTGGAGCCAGACGCGCCCTGGCGGCTTCGCACCCCGAGATGAACTCGAGGCTTGTAGCTTCTCTGCCGCGGCACGACCCCGGATTCGCGGCGCTGCGGTGTTCGGCCCACCAATCCACGCCCCGCTTGTAACCGCCGGTTAGTCCGGCAATCCATTTCTCCATCGCTGCTCGATCCGCAGCGCCTTGCTGAAAAAATCCGCCACAGGTGGTGAAGTCCGGTTATTTCCGCTCAGATCTGTGGGCGATTTCGCAGGGGGTACGCCTACTAGCATTGGAAATGGGGGCAATGTTGTGCATTTGCCGCCGTCATTGCTTGAGCCGATCCGTACCATTTGAATCGGCGGCTGCCCCCAAGGGGGCGGCATATAAGTTGGTCCGGAACAATCTGAGGATGTGTAGAGAGTTGTTGGAGACTCGCGAGAGTTGTAGAAACAGCCAGGGCGGCAATAACAAAGGCGGCAATAACAAAGGAGACCAGATATTTCATTTTAGACGGCTTTCTTTTTCGCAGAATTGCGCTGCAAAAGCGTTCGGAATCGATCAATTGTAGGTCGCCTTAGCTGCGCTGGTTCCACCGAAGGCCTTTCATCACGGTTGTCCGAGACAGGTTTCTCACCATTACCCGCTGCCCGGACGGCGCATAAGAGCATAAGAGACGGCCATTAGCCGACATCCGCCAGATTTCCGGATTTCATGGGGCGATTTTCCTCGTAGAGGTGCACTGCAAGGAACTGTGATTGATGGCTGACTATAGCGGCTGCCAAATCGTTGGGCTTGCCGCTTGACCAACTCGTCAACAACTGGCCCAATAGTCGCTTGGCCGAACTCCTGCCTTGGACCTGGACCTCCGACACTCTCTGACTCCTCAAGCGTCAATCGCTACGGTGCTGACGCTCCGCTTACCGTCAAGGACCGGCTTGGCTGTCACATAGCGACGGCCGCTCTTCTGTTCGTAGTCACCTCGGAAACCACAGTTCTACGCGCAAAACTCTCGCCGCGGCGATTTTCCGCTTCTGCTCTCCACTTCTGCGCCTACGCCGCTCGGGGCGGGTAAACATCTCAACTCGCGCTATCATACGCCGCTCCTACCGGTGCAAGCACTGCCATTTGCACCGGTGTTACAATCTGCCTACCCGATGCCGCGGTGCAAAGCGGCTTTCACCGAACAGTTACTGGTCCCGAGACCGCCGCCACTAACATAGAGTGCGGTAAAGCTACTGGAAACGACAAATCTGATATGAAACACGGCTGTAGTACTAGCCAAGGGGGGAAGAATGAGTGGCAGCCCAAGAGATAGGCCAGGACAGCGCAATGTGCCAGTCAGCGCATCGCGCGCCTGTGTAGGCGTTAGTTCAGTCTCGCAGCCATGATAAGCAATGGTTCGGCCGGCAACCCCAGGTCGATTTGAAATATTGCCCGACAGCTCCTCGCTTAAGCAAACCTGAGTAAATTGTAGCCGTAACCGGTCGCCTGTCACCTGGCCGTTCACCACATGGCCTCCGCAGTCCGTGCCGCGACCCAATAGCGACCGGCCGTCCTCACTCCATCGCACCTTGTAGAGCACTAGCGAGGGTAACTTTTCGCGTTGGATGGACGAGCCTGGCGCTAACGCGAAGCCGAGAGGCAGGTTCTCGTAACGACGCAACGCAAAATAAATCGCCAATCCACGAATAGCCGGGCTGGCGTCATGTAGCGCCGTCTCTACCGCAGCATCTCGGATCGCGGGATCACGCGCGTCCAACAGTTCCCGCATCTCTGTAATGCGGCGGGACAATTCCGTCACCAACCAACATCGTCTCCCTGCTGGGCGGCCGCGAAGCTGGGTACGATCAGCATAGCCAATAACAGGTACAGCACAGGATACCTCATATGCGCATGCCGGGGCAGGATGACTGGGCAGGGTGGCCTAAGGCCTTTGCGAGGACGGCACGCGACGGAGGTGGTGTGTCCGCGAGCACCCGTTCTGCTTCTTGCTCACTCATCGGCACGGCGAGGCACGGTACTAACATCTCAATGATCGCGCTCCGAGCTATTCCCTCAAACCCTTCCAGTAGGCGCACCGTCTCCGGCTCGCTGATTGGCGTCAGTAGCGAAGGCATCAGCAAGCGGAGTGCGCGCCGCCGCAATGCGGGAGCCGGGATGTCTCCCATGATCGCGAGCGTCTGACCTGCATCCAGTCCTCCTTGCAGCGAAGCGGTGCGCAGCTCGTCCTCCAGGCCGTAGAGACGCTTCGTGCTGGATAGGGGCGCCAAGTGCGCCAGCAATTCGCCAACTCTGGTGTGCTGTCGTCCTGATACAGGCGCGGATGCCGGTTCCGGGTTTGCCCCGGCAACCCTGGACGGCACGAAGTAGAACGGCTCGATGCGATTGTCGCGTGGCTCGAGCTGCTGGCCTCGTTGTGTCCTGGTCAACAGATCACGCGCTACTGCCTGGAGCATCGGGCTCAGCTCAAGGCCTGGGGTCAGAAGATGGGTCAGCAGGGCGGCAGCGAAAGGTGAATGATCCCCCGACCCGTCCAGCGCTCGGTGCCCCGGGGCCGGCGGCAAAGACAATCGTCGTTCCCACCCCGGCCGGCATCGGCGCTAGACCCTGGCCCGACTCTGCGTTTGCAACGAAGGGCAGAGGATTATCTCGGCAAGCATCTATGAAGATCAGTCGAGCGTGGCTGGCTGCTAACCGCCCGGAGATGCGAGAGAGGTCGATGCCCTGTTCTTTAAGATCCTCCATACTGCGTGGGTCAGCATCTACGCCCAGCAGATAATTCTGATTTCGAAATTGCACAGCATGGCCCCCATAATAGAACACCGCGACCTGGGCGCCCGCCGCCATTGTCTGCGCTTCGGCGATGGCGCGCCGCAGTGTCGAAATGGCAGGATCGATAACGATCGTGACGTTGAAGCCTGCACGCCGTAGCGCGTCGGCTATTGCCCGTGCGTCATTTGCCGCGTTAGGAAGCGCTGGAAGAGCTGTGTAGCGACTGATGCCGATCACCAGCGCCCTTCGTTCCTCGGCAACTGCGTCGGAAACTCCTAACGTCAAAAATGTGAGCAACAGCAACAACGCTCGGATCATTCTCCCGATCCTGAAACCTGCAATAGATCCACGGCCCGTTCCGCAAGGATATCACCAGCCGCCGCCCTGGCGACAAGTCGCCGCAGTGCCTCGAGACGGTAGGTGGGTTCCGTCTCGAAGAGCAGAATGGCATCGCCGAGTTCGCTATCCTCGACCGGCGGCGGAGGCAACGGACGAAGGTGACGCCACAGCTCTATCCCTTCGGCATCTCGCACAATCACCACGGAAGGGCTCTGCCGGTCCGCGCCACTCCGGCAGCCAAATTTTCCGGCTCTCAGCCAGCATGTGTCCCAGAGCCTCGCCGCTTGCTTCGTCCTCGATCGCAATATCGTATGGCGGGTTTCCACCGGCCCAGGCCAGGGCGAACCCCGAGCTTCCAACAACAGTGCCGGTGGCGGGGACAATGCTTGTCAGCTCCCGCAATGGTCCCCCTGCACCCGGTTGGTTGCTGTTCGCTCCTCGGTAAACGCGTGTGGCGCCAGTCGATCGGAGAGGCATTTGAGGATCCGGATTCAAACGCGCTCCAAAAAGCGTACCACGCTCCGGTGAGACCCGGTCGGGGAGAACAAGGTGGCACGACAACAGCGGGGCTTTCCGACGGATCAGCGCCACGCCCAAGGCGTATTTCTCGCCGCTCTGAGCCGCTCACATGCTCGA
>CAVWDC010000016.1:0-13056 GCA_963753665.1 uncultured Alphaproteobacteria bacterium | reverse complement strand
CAGCTCTTGGTACACGTCCCACGACTCGCGCGCTGCCGCCGTCAGCCGGTCGCCATCCTCGGCCAGCAGCAGCCGGTCGGCGACCAGCCGATCCACGGCCTCGGTCAGTCGCGCGGCCCAGGCATCGCGCGATGGCGTAGCGGGCTTCGAGCGAGGGCCGCGGATCGTCGGCCCGCAGCCGCTCGGCTTCGGTCTGCGCGAACGGGATCATCGAGCCTTGAATGGTGAACAGGTCGCCCTCGCCGTAACCGCTCGCGCGCAGCGACCAGCCGACATGCGTGGCCAGAGGCGCCGCAAGCAGCGGGTGGCGGATGCCGCCGAGCGCGTTGCCGTCGGCATCCGTCGCTTGCACGAACACCGGGTAGGCCGTGCTCTCGCTCGGCGGCTCGACCGAATGGTCGCGCAGCCGCAGCTCGTTCAGGACGTTCGGGAAATTGACCCCCGGCAGCCGGGGAAATGTCCCGCGCGCCTCGGCGAGCGGCACCAGCGTGCCGGCGGCGCGCGACGGGAAGCGGCTGTCGGGCGGCGCGGTGCCGTGCTCCACCCACTCGAACAGCGCGACCAGCAGCGCCCGCATGAACGCGCCGTAACCGAGCGGATTGCCGGGCAATTGCATGACCGGCTTGGTCAACGGCCGAAACGGCGCATGCGGGACGCCGGTCACCGCATAGATCCGCACCTCCTCCGGCATGGCGATGTCGGCGCCGCCCGGATCGGTCGCGATCAGCGAGCTGCGCGCCTGCCAGAAGTCGCTTTCGGTATCGAGATGCAGCACCTTCGGGCACACGCCGGCATCGCGGGCGCGCTGCAGGATGCCGCCGGTGCGGCCGCTGATCGGATCGGTCAGCGTCGGATAGCTGAACGGGAACTGGTCGTCGCCGTAGGAGTGATCCTCGTGCTGGCGCGAATAGCGGCCGGCCTGCGCAAACTGCCAGTTGACGCAGGTGCGGCGCGACCCGGCGACGACGGGAAGGATGCCGTCGAACACCTGGCGTCCGGCAAGATCCTGGTTGAACCCGAGATGCACCAGATCGCGAAGCACGCGGCCGCTCTGCGAGATGCCGAAACCGAGCGCGCGCCGGATGCGCGGGCGCCCTTGCGGCGCCAGCGGATTGTCTGTCGTTTCGTGGCGCAGGAACGAAACGATGTCGCGGATCGCGGCAAAGCCGATGCCCATCACGATCGGATCGCGGGCGCGGTAGATGAACTCGTAGATCGCGCCGCGGTCGAAGCCCGGCGCGGTCGGCCGCGTGATCTCGACATGCCGGTCGTCGACCAGGCGCCAGGCAAGACCGGCCGGCGTGACGCGCGGGTCGGCCTCGCGCTGCCGCACCGTCAATGTCGCCCCGCTCGGGTCGGCAACCGGATAGACGAGGGTGCCGACGAAGCGCTCCTCCGACAGCTCCTGGATGTTGGTGTCGCCGAGCAGCCCGGTGTTCTCGGCGATGAACTCCTCCCGCACCATGCCGGTGATGCCGGGGATGATCGGAAAGCGCGCCGTCAGGCGATCGTTGCCGGGCGGCACGTCGCCCTGCCAGCCGCTCCACACCACCGTGAAGCCGCGCCGCATCAGAAAGCCGTTGCCGGCATGCTGAGGGTGCCCGCCGTCCGGCGCCCCGTTGAGCCGCGGCATGATCGGCTGGTTGCCGCGATTGGGCACGTCGTAGACGAGGCACCCGTTGCCGCGATCGAGATCGAGCGGCTTCAAGATCCGAAAGTCGCTGCGATACTCGACATTGCCCTGCGCGTTGCGCGCGGCCCGATCGAGATTGACGATCCCGGCATTCAGCGGATGTGTCGGATCGAGTTCGCCGAATACCGTGCCGTGCAGGCGCTCATAGGGCCCGACGGCGCCGAATTCCGTGCCGCCGAACACGGGACTTTCCCGCTCGGTCACCTCGATCCGCAGCACGCCGCCAACGCTCATGCTGTCCTCCGGGCCGAGCCCGCCGATGCGGCAGCCTAACAACCTCGTAGCTCCGCCGGAACGAGTTTGCGTAGATTTAGTCCACCCAGTTCGCGAGGCAGCCTGCGATGAGCCCTGACGACCTTGCGAGAGCGCTGGCGCAGCCCGGTCGCGCGAGCATCCCTTACCTCGACCGCTACAATCCCGACCGGCCGCTGGTGCTGGAATGCTTCCGGCCGCAAGCTCACGACCCCCGACAAGCCGGTCGTCATCGTGCAGCATGGGGCGAGCCGCAATGGCGCGGAATACTGCGAGGCATGGATCCCGGCTGCCGAGCGGCACGGCTTGCTGATCGTCGCGATCACGTTTTCGAAGGAAGCCTGGCCGGACGCCGTCACCTACAACAACGGTCACGTGCTCGACGAGGACGGCAGCCTCCGGCCGCGCGAATGCTGGTCGCTGGCGATCCCGGGCCGGGTCTTTGCGCTGCTGCGCGAAGCGGGCATCACCCGGCGCGACAAGACGTATTTGTGGGGGCATTCCGCCGGCGGACAATTCGTCCATCGGCTGTTGGCGACGCAGCCGCACGGCATTTTCGAGGCGGTCGGAGCCGCCAATCCCGGGTGGTACACATTGCCGACGCTCGACCTTGCCTACCCCGACGGGCTTGGCGGCATCGGGCTGACGCGCGACGATATCGTTCGTTTTCTCGGCTATCCGCTCGTGATCTTTTCCGGCGACCAGGACATCGACGGGACGACCGAAAACTTTCCGAAGCACGACGCCGCGATGGCGCAGGGGCCGAACCGGTTTGCGCGGGCGCAGTTCTACCTCGAGCGCGGGCGGGCGGAAGCCGCAAAGCTCGGCGTGCCCTGCCGCTGGAGCCGCGTTGTTGTGCCTGGTGTCGCCCATGAGGGCATGCGGATGTCGGCCTTTGCCGGCGATTATTGGTTCGGCGGCAAGAGCTGACTTCGCCCCGAGAGGAATGCCGAGATGACGCAAATGGCGGAGCGGGCTGTGACTGATCGGGCTCCTGCGGCAATGATTGCCGGCGCGATCCCGCTTATCGATGTCTCCGGCCATCTCGCCGGCGACGCCGAGGCCAGCCGCAAGGCTGCGGCGCAACTGCGCTGGGCATTCGAGAATATCGGCTTCTATTACCTGTCGGGCCACGGCGTAGCGCAATCGCTTATCGACCGGACCTACGAGGCGGCGGCCCGGTTTCACGCCCAGCCGATGGCCAAGAAGCTCGCGCTGAAGGTCAACGAGCACAATATCGGCTATCTGCCGATCTCGGACGCGGCATCGCCGCAGGCCGCCGCGCAGGGCCGCAAGCCGAGCCAGAACGAAGCCTATTTCCTGCGCCGCGAGCGCGCCCCCGACGATCCGGCGGTCATCGCCAATAAGCGCTTTCACGGTCTCAATCAGTGGCCCGCCGATCTGCCGGGCTTTCGCGAGACGACGCTCGAATACATGCGCACGCTGGAGGCGCTCTGCCGCCAGCTGGTGCCGCTCTACGCCTTGGCGCTCGATCTGCCCGCCGATTTCTTCGACCGCTTGTTTCGCCGAGCCGCACATGATCCTGCGCATGTCGCGCTACCCGGTCATCGACGGCGAAGACGAGACGGTCGCGAGCCTGGTGCCGCACACCGATTCCGGGTTCATGACCTTGTTGCCGCCGAACCGGGTGCCGGGATTGTCGATCCAGCTGCCGAACGGACGCTGGATCGACGCGCCCGGCATCGACGGCGCCTATGTCGTCAACGGCGGCGACATTCTGCATCGCTGGACCAACGAGCGGTTTCTGTCGACGCCGCATCGCGTGCGCAACGTCTCGGGCGCAGGTGCGCTACGCGATCCCGTTCTTCTGCGACCCCGATCACGACACGATGATCGAATGCCTGCCGACCTGCCGCTCGGCCGACAACCCGGCGAAATACCCGCCGATCCGCTTCGGCGATTACGCGCTGTGGTTTGCCAGCAAGAGCTATCAGCACATGGCGAACGAGGCGGCCCTGCCGGACGCGGTCGTCGCGCCCGGCGCCCGCGCCACGGCGCGCTGGTGAAGGCCGGTCATGAAGACAATCCTTTCGCATGCGAACCTGATCGACTGCGTCGAGCCCAAGGTGCGGCCGGATACTGCCGTGCTGATCGAGGACGGCCGCATTCGCGCCATCCTGCCGAGCGCAGAGGCGGGCAGCGTCGGCGACGCGCAGGTGATCGATCTCAAAGGCGGGTACCTGATGCCCGGCCTCTGGGACGTGCACATCCATCCCGATTATCTATCGGTCGACGAGATGCCGCTCGCCGATCAGGTGACGCTGTTCGGCCACCGGCTGGCGGCCGCGCTTACCGAATCCGGCATTGTCGGGATGCGCTGCGCCGGCACGCATTCCTTCATGGATGTCGCCTGGAAGCGGGCCTTCGACTCCGGACAGCATGTCGGGCCGCGGCTGTTCGCCTGCGGTCATTTCCTCACCACCACCGGCGGGCACTTTCTGACCTCGGGTCATGCGCTGGAGGTCGACGGACCCTATGGCTGGGTCAAAGCCATCCGCGAGCAGATCAAGAACGGCGTCGACCACATCAAGCTCAACCTCTCGGGCGGCATCATGGGGCCGGCCTGGGACCTCCACACCCACTCGTTCCTGCTCGATGACGAGCTGCGCGCGGCCTTCGAGATCTGCCGGAAGCGCGGCTTCAAGGTCATGGCGCATGCCACCAACCCGGAGGCGGTGAAGAACGCGATCCGGCTGGGCGCCCACAGCGTCGAGCACGGCTACATCATGGACGACGAGTGCATCGACCTCTTGCTCGAGCACGACACCTGGTACGTGCCGACCCTCGCGATCAGCCATCTTACCGCCAGCCAGGCCACCAATTCGTTCGAAGCGGATTGGGTCGCCCAGCGCAACCTCTCGCATGCGCTGTGCTGCCGCGCCGAGGCAGCCTCGGACGTGCACGCCACGTGGTTCCGCAAGGCGCTCGATGCCGGTGTACGAATGGCGTTGGGGTCCGACATCCGCCCGCTCAAGGAGGCCGCGCTGCTCGAGATGGGGCTGTGGGTTCGCGACGGCGCGACGCCGTGGCAGACGCTGGTAGCGGCCACGCGCCATGGCGCCGAGGTGTGCGGCGTCGGCGCCGAACTGGGCACGGTGGAGGTCGGCAAGCTCGCCGACCTGATCGTGGTCGGGGCCAATCCGCTCGACGACATCACCAATGTGCGGCAGCTGCAGCTCGTGCTGAAAGAAGGCCGTGTCGTCTCGGATAAGCGGCACCGGAGCGGTGCGGCGGCACAATAAGTGGAAGCGCCAAACGTGACCTGGCCGTCATTGCCGCGCGCGTAACCCGACGCGCGGGCGGAGCTGAGCCGCGGGCCGCGCACGCACCAGTATGGTTACGTGGTGTCCGGCCTGGGCCAGCCGTGGGGTTTGCCGGATTTGGGACGGAGGCGTGACGAGAGATCACTTCTCGTCAAACGGGCGAGCGCCGCGGACTTTAGGGATTTACCCGTACGTACACCCCGGCAGAACCCGGTGCATGCGTCATAGCCTGCCGCATGCGCGCCGAATTGGGCGAGGAATGTTCCTGTTGCTCCTTCCACTCCGGGCTTTCGGGCACGGCCGTACTTTAAATTCATAGACCGTGCTGTAGCCGGTGGTGCCCTCGACAACCCGATAGCGGCGGGCGTAGATCACTCCCGGCACCTTGCGGTAGCCTGGCACATATTCCCCACTGTACCAGGCGTTCCACTCCGCATCGACCTCGGCGGGGACGGACATGCGGCCAATCTGCAACACCGGCGCCATGCCACGCTCCGGCATTTCTATGCCCTCCGGGTAAATCTGTTCCCCGACAACGCGTGTCAAATTCTTCCCAATCACGGTCGGCGAGACTTTCTGTCCCCACGGCGTCCGCGGCCGGTTGGTAAACGCCGGCGTCTGCACACCGCCACGCTTTCCAGTTCATAGAATGCCAGGTACTTCGGGCCACCCTTGACCGCCTCGTAGCGGGCCGCCGAAAGAATGCCGGGCACAGACAGCAATTCCGGTAGATGTTCCTTGTTATACCACTCGTTGAATTCCTGCACGTGCGGGGCGTCGATATCGACGTACACCATGAAAATCCCGCGACCTTTTTGTGCCATGTTTCCGTCTCCTCCGTGAACGTAGCCGCTGCCTGGTCCCGTTGGCATCCGGACTGTTGAGGGCCATCTTCCGTCCCATCGAGGCACACCGCAATGAAATTGAGGCGCAACCAGCCTCGTTCGCAGCCGGTCGTCCGGATTGCTCGCTTCGTGGGTGCGCTGCTCGCCTGAGCTACCGACAGAGTGGCGCGGCAGGCGCTCGCCGTCGCTGCGCAGCCCACTTGGCGATCGGCTACCGAGCGGCCGCTCGTCGACACCAGCCCCGCTCGGGTCGCCGGCGGATAGGACAAAGCGCGCGCTATGCGGTCAGGAGCCCGCCAAGCGCGTCAGCGTCCGTTCTCGCATATTCAGGCAGGCTGGCCGGCCGCGTCCGTTCATCTTAGTCTCGCTACCAATGGCATCGAATGTGGCGCAAGGATCGACCCGGCTGATTCTGATCGGCGCTGCCGTGCTGCTGAGCACCAGGTCGGTGCTTCGCTCGGAGCCTGGGGCGGCGGCATCATTCTGGATGTCACCGGGTCCTATGATGACGCCTGGAAGATTGGCGTCTTGGTCGGGTTTGCTGCCGGCATCGTACAGATCGTCGCCGGCGGCCCGGTGCACCCCCGCGAGGCGAGAGCCGAGCCTCAGCTGGTGTCGACTTAGGAACCCGCCAAGCCGGTCACGAGAAGGAATGTGTCGATGATCATCGGAAGCGGCGAATATCGATATGAGGTCAATGCCGACTGGGCGAAGCTGCCCGATGGCTGGTCGTTCAAGGAGGTCGGCGGGGTCGGGGTCGACAGCAACGATAATGTCTATGTCTTCAATCGCGGCGACCACCCGATGATGGTGTTCGACCGCGAGGGCAACTTCCTGCGCTCGTGGGGTGAGGGCCAATACCCGCGGGCGCACGGCGTCCATGTGGCCCCTGACGACACGATGTTCCTCACCGACGACGGCGGGCATTTTGTCCGCAAGGTCACGCTCGACGGCAAAGTCCTGCTGGAGCTCGGCGTGCCGGGCAAGCCGGCGCCCTATATGAGCGGCGAGCCGTTTCATCGCTGCACTCACACGGCGCTGTCGCCCCAGGGCGAGATCTACGTCTCGGACGGGTACGGCAATTCGCGGGTCCACAAATACACGCCCGACGGAAAGCTTTGCTGTCTTGGGGTGAGCCCGGCACCGGCGAAGGCGAATTCAACATCGTGCACAACATCTGCTGTGACGCCGACGGCTGGGTCTATGTCGCTGACCGCGAGAACCACCGCGTCCAGGTGTTCGATGGCAACGGCAAGTTCGAGACACAATGGCAGAACCTGCATCGTCCGTGCGGGCTGTGCATGCCATACGGGCACCAGCCGATCTTTTACATTGGCGAGGTCGGCCCGGCGGCCGCGGTCAGCCGGGACATCCCCAACCTCGGCCCGCGCGTCAGCATCGTCGATCATCAAGGGAAGCTGATTGGCCGTTTTGGCGAGACGCCGGCCGGAATCGAGCTCGGCAAATTTCTGGCGCCGCACGGACTTGCCGTCGACTCGCGAGGCGATGTCTATGTCGGCGAGGTTTCGTGGACCGCATGGCCGCAGATCTATCCCGACACGCCGCGACCCGACCGCATCCGCTCACTGCAGAAGTTCGAAAAGGTGGGCTGAGAGCCGAGCAAGCTTAAGGGAGACGACGATGCGCGCAGTCTGGTACGACCGACAGGGAGCGGCGGACGAAGTCCTGGTCTGCGGCGAACTGCCCACGCCTGACGCCGGCCATGGCGAGGTGCGGGTGAAGCTGGAAGCTTCCGGCGTCAATCCGTCGGACACCTATCGGCGGCGCGGCCCGCCCGCCATGGAATACCCCCGGGTCGATCACCAACAGCGACGGCGCCGGAATCATCGATCAAGTCGGGCCGGGAGTGGACCGACACCGGCTCGGCAAGCGGGTATGGCTTTACAACGGGCAGCGCAACGGCCGCTGGATGGGAACCGCGGCGGAATACATCGCACTGTCCGTCGACCTGGTCACCGAACTACCCGATCATGTGTCGTTCGCGGAGGGCGCAACGCTTGGCGTGCCGGCGATGACCGCGCACCGCGCCGTTTTCGTCGCCGGACCGGTGCAAGGAAAGACCCTGCTTGTCACGGGCGGTGCCGGTGCTGTCGGCCATTATGCGGTGCAGCTGGCGAGCTGGGCCGGGGCGACGGTGATCGCCACCGTCAGTTCCTCGGAAAAGGCCGAGCGAGCGCGGGCGGGTGGTGCTGCGCATGTCATCAACTACCGCTCCGAGGACGTTGCCGCCCGGGTCCTCGACATCACTGGTGGGGTTGGCGTTGATCACATCGCCGAGGTTGATTTCGGCGGCAACCTGGCCGCGACGCTGCGCTGCCTGAGGGTCAACGGCAGCATTATGATTTATGCGAGCAACGGCGATCGGGAGCCGAAGCTTCCGGTGCGCGATTTGATGCAAAAGAACCTCACCGTCTACTCGATGTCACTGGCAGGCGTGCCGCACCCCGACCGCAAGCGGGCGCAGACCGACATCGCCGCGTGGACCGCGATGCCTGGGCGCATCCTGTCGGTGGCTGCGCGCTTCCCGCTGTACGAAACCGCCGCGGCGCATAAGGCCGTTGAGGCTGGCGGCAAGGTTGGCACCGTCGTCGTTGAACCGCAGCGCTGAAAAAGGCGCTGCGGTCCCTGAAGTAGCCAGCCTGCGCCGCTTATCGATCGGCGATTTTGGCGAGTGCTGCCTGGCAGCACTCCTCGTTGAACTTTCCGTCGGACCACCGTCGTTAGCGATTGATCCCGGACAGAGCCGTTCTGGATCCCGGCCGCGCCCAGGGGCCCCACGGCATGGTGAAGAACTTGAACCCCTTCTGGACGAAGAAGTTCGGGTCCATCCCGGGCGGGATGAAATACATCCCGGCGACGATGCCGCGCTTTGCGGCGGCTGCCGCGATTTTATCGAGCGCTCGCTGATAGATGTCGCACTGGTAGTCGAGTGGCACCCCCAGCTCGATCGAAAGATCGGACGGGCCGATCAGCAGGACGTCGACGCCCGGGACCGAGGCGATGGCATCGAGGTTCTCCAGCGCCTCGTTCGTCTCGATCATCGGCACGATAACGACCCCGTTGTTCACGGCGTCGAGGTAATCGCGGTAATTCTTGAACTCGCCCCACTCGCCGCGCACCCCGGCGTTGCTGCGGTTGCCGAGGGGAAAATAGCGGCAGGCGCGCACGGCGGCCTCCGCCTCCGCGCTGGTGTTGACCATCGGCACAACGATGCCTCGTGCCCCGGCGTCAAGCGCGAAGCAGATCTGATAGGCCTGGTTCGCGGCGACGCGCACCAGCGGCGCCGCCTGCTTGCCGCGCATCGTCTGGATCGACGGTTGCAGCTGCTTGATCTCCCAGGCGGAGTGCTGGGTATCGAGCAGCACGAAGTCGTACCCGGCGTCGGCCAGGATCGACACGTCAACGTTCGGTGTCACGGTCGTCCCGACGACGGTTCTACCTGACTTGATGGCGTCTTTGATGGCGTTCATCTGGCGTCGATGCCTCCCACAGTAGCTTTCGCGCCCGTTGAACCGACCGACGGTGACGGGCGCGTTGGCGCGGCATTATCACACATTGGCGGGTCGCCGCGCCGCATGGCTGTCATTTCGAAAAATTATTCCAGGCCGCCGAGTTACGGGCGCGGTAAGTTCGGCCTCCTCGTGTTCGAGAAGGCTGGCGCTGGCAGCTCTCCGGATGCGTGCCCCCCAGAACGGCCCGAAGGCACACTCTCAATGAAAGGTGCGCCCACCATCGGTCCCGGCGAAATCGATGCCGGCCTTGGGGATGCGGTTTCTGTCCGGCCTGCGACCTAAGAGCCCTGTTGTATCGCGCATACGCTCAACTTCAACACGAGTTAGAGCCGTAGATGGTGCCTGTCGTTTTTGCCCGGACGGTCAGGGGAACGAAGTACAAAAAAGCGACTTTTGTGCTCACTATAGCGCCTTAAGTTTGCTCGCGTGCGCTATGTCCCCCTGCAGACCGGCTGGTACGAAGCGGTTTCGAACAGTATTATGCCTTTTGGCCGACACGCCATTGCTCGTGATAACACTAAGGTTTCTGTGAGGTCGCGCGACTCCGGCGGCGGGATGACGCGACGCATAGCGCGACCTCATTGAAACCGGGTTGAGCTAAACCGCGGGAAGCCGCTCGGGCTATGGGAAATAGAACACGGGCGTTGGCAGCGAGAGGGTTGCTCGGAGGCCAGTAGGGAGCAGCGCCGTCACCGGGGACCGTCTCGCCAAAACGCCATTGACGAATGCGACGCCGAGGCTCCGCGCTTCGTGCAGCGAAGGTGCGCAGCGAGGGCGGGATGACGCGCGACTCCCGGTCTCTCGGCACTGCCGGCGCTGAAAATGACGAGCGTGTTGATCATGAGAACGAGCCAACGGCGTTCATGAGCTGTCGTACCATGCCGGGGGATCGGCTGGTCGCGATCGCGGAAGGGGGCCGACCATCTCCATGCGCCCGCCGCAGCAAGGACAAGTATCGAAGATGCGGTCCTGGGGCGATCCAAGCTCGTCAACATTGTCAGGCGGCGCGATCGTGCTAATCGCAAGCAGCCGGCGGCAAAGGGCGAGTTTCTCTGCGCGATGACGATTGCCGAGGAAACCGTAATGGCGGATGCGATGAAAGCCGTGCGGCAGGGTGTGCAGGAGGAAACGCCGAATGAACTCATCGGCCGCCAGGGTCATCACCTTGCTCTTGTTGTGATGCCGGTAATCGCGCCAGCGGAAGCGAACCTGATCGCCCGTCATGTCGATCAGCCGGCTGTTCGAGATGGCGACGCGATGGGTATAGCGACTGAGATAGGCCAAGACCGCCGCCGGGCCGGCAAAGGGACGCTTGGCATAGACCACCCACTCCGTGCGCCGCAATTCGCTGAGGCGGCGGGCGAAGACCGGTGCGGCGGCGAGACCGGTCAGCGCGCCGAAGAACGCCAACCTGCCGGACTCAATGCGGCCTTCAGGTTTTCCAGGAACAGCCGGCGGAACAGCCGCGAGAGGACACGCACCGCCAGGAAGAAGCCGGGCCGACAGGAACCCAGCGCCTGCCGTTCGGCGACAAGCCGCCGCCGGGGACCAGGCAATGGATGTGCGGATGGTGCTGCAGGTTCTGGCCCCAGGTGTGGAGCACAGCGACGAAGCCGATCTCGGCGCCGAGATGGCGCTGATCGGCGGCGATCGTGCTCAGCGCTTCGGCCGCGGCCCTGAACAGGATGGCGTAGACCACGGCCTTGTTCTGGAAAGCGATTTCGGCGGCCGACGCGGGCAGGGTGAAGACGACGTGGAAATACGGCACCGGCAACAGTTCGGCCTGCCGTTCGGCCAGCCAAACGGCGCGCGCGGGCCCCTGGCATTTCGGGCAATGCCGGTTGCGGCACGAATTATAGGCGATGCGCATGAGACCGCACTCCGCGCAGCGCTCGACATGGCCGCCGAGCGCCGCGGTGCGGCATGCCTCGATCGCGCCCATGACGCGCTGTTCAGTGCAGCCGAGATGGCCGGCGTGCCCCTGGCGGTACGCCTCGCCATGGCGGCGGAAGATATCCGCCACCTCGAGCGCGGACATGATCGGCGGGCTTTAATCAGGCGTCGCTGTCGCCATCTCCAGCCGGTCGAACGGGCTGGTCGTGTTGCCGATCGTGGTGGTTGCGACCTGGGTGTAACGCGCCGTGGTCGACAGATGCTGATGGCCGAGCAGCACCTGGATCGTGCGGATATCGGTTCCGGCTTCGAGCAGATGGGTGGCAAAGCTGTGGCGCAGCGTATGGACGCTCACAGGCTTTCCGAGCTTCGCCGCCTCGCGAGCATTCCGGCACGCCCAGTGGAGTGTGCTTGCATCGAGCGGGCGGCTCTCGTCACGGCCCGGGAACAGCCAGTGTTTCGGTCGGATTTCTTGCCAATAGGCGCGCAGCATGACGAGCAGTTGCGCCGACAGCATGACATACCGGTCCCGATGTCCCTTGCCCTGTTCGACCCGGATCAGCATGCGGTTGCTGTCGATATCGGCGATCCGCAGCCGCACGACTTCGGAGACCCGCAGGCCGGCGGCGTAGGCCGCCATCAGTGCGGTGCGATGCTTCAGGCTTGGCACCGCCGCGAAAAACCGCACGATCTCGTCGGCGCTCAGGATCACGGGCAGCTGCTGTTGCTTGCGCGCATAGGGGATGCGCTCGACCATCGCAATGCGGCCGAGTGTGACGCCGTAGAGGAAGCGCAGGGCGCAGACCGCGACGTTGAAGCCGGCCCACGAGATGCCGGTCGTGGTGAGGTGGACTGATAAGAGCGGACTTCCTCCAGACCGAGCCGGTCGGGCGACCGGTTGAAGTGCTGGGCGAATTTGGCGACCGCGTGACGTAGCAACGCTGCGTCACCGGCGATAGGTTGCGCACTTGCATGTCCTCGATCATGCGGCGGCGCAGCGTGGACATCGGCTTGGTCATGGAGGAACTCCTGTCGTGGGGATCGCATCGCAATCCCGACAGGCGGTCGGCCGGTTCCGGGCTCCATCGAATCCAAGGTTCGCAATAGTAATCTTCTGCGACGTATCAAGAATGGCTCTGTTGAGCCATATTCTGGCGATTCCCTGCTTCAGCTACTGTCGGTATCCTCATGTACAGGAACCTCAAACAGTGGACTTATATTCGTAGACTTGTTCTAGAAGAGGGCCATACACGCCGAGGCTTGGCGCGGGAAACCGGCCTCAGCAGAAAGACTATTCGTAAAATGCTTATAAGTGCGGAGCCTCCTTGTCCGCCTCCCCCACTGAAGGGCACTGAGGAAAAACTCCTTCAAGCGGCGTGCCGCCTCTCAGCTGACCGCGAGGTCGTGGAGGCGGCATCATATCGACGCCGCTCGCTTGACCTTTGGGCACGCGCACGCGATCTCACTTTTAAGCTTGACCGCCGGCGAGGCGCGCAGCTGCTTCGCGACCTGGCCGACATTATCCATGATCCAAAGAACGCGTTCGAGACCACCGG
>CAVWDC010000015.1:0-83352 GCA_963753665.1 uncultured Alphaproteobacteria bacterium | reverse complement strand
TACAATACCGGATTAACTTGATTTATCACGAATACCGATTCCGCATCAAAAATCGCTTCCGAATCGGTGTTCATGACGGTAGCATGTATGATCTTATTGAATGATTCCTTCAACGTCAGAGGAATGATCGTTCCGCCAAGCGGACCCTGCCCAAGGGGAACATCATTGTTTGGCGCGTTCTCCAATTCACCACATTTTTCCCCCCAAATCGGATTTTTTCTCGGGTATTCTATACTTGAGTAAATGCGGCACTGTATTGCGGTATAAGTAAGTATACGAGATACCTCGTTATAGAGGTACATTTCCCCAAAGCGTATTAGGTAATGCTTGTAAATATGAGGATTTTCCAAAGCGATATCGGCTATCGGGCCTTCGGCCAAAATCATGGTTATCAATCGGTACAATTCCGATTTTAGTTGCACCGGATCAATGGCATATCCTCCCTCAAATGGCAGCATGCCCGGCTGAACATCTTCCATGAGATTATTGCCTCCAAGCGCGTTATTGCCCGGCTTTTTTCAGGGCCTTGTGCAGGGTGACGCGGTGAACGCCTAGCAGCTTCGCCATGTCGGTGACGGACTGCTCCCGGCTCTCGATCGTCTTTCGGGCATGGCGATTTTCTCCGGGGTGAGGTCTGCAGGTCGGCCCAGATGTTTGCCGCGCCTGCGGGCGGCTTCGATCCCGGCGCGGCTGCGTTCTGCATTCAGGCGGCGCTCGAACTGCGCCAGTGCGCCCATGATGTGAAAGAGCAATTCGCCGCCTGCCGTGGTCGTGTCCATGGCTTCGGTGAGCGACTGAAAACCAATTCCGCGCTCGGCCAGGTCGGTCACGGTTTCGACCAGATGCCGCATGGTGCGGCCTAGACGGTCCAGCCTCCACACTGTCAGCACGTCGCCCGCCTGCAACGCGGCAAGGGCCTCATCCAGACCGGGGCGCTTCGTCGTCGCTCCTGAAAGCTGGTCGGTGAATATCCGGTCGCAGCCTGCGGCCTGTAGCGCGTCCAGTTGCAGGCTCATGTTCTGGTCGTCGGTTGAAACTCGTGCATAGCCGATTTTCATTTTACTACAGACTTTCGCTACAATCGGGGCCTAAAAAAAGCAACGGGTTAGCCGCTGCCATTTCAGTGTAGCAAAAGGGAAGGCTTTCGCAACACTCAGTCGGCCTGTTCGCATTCGCACAGGTCAATGACGTTTTCCGGCCATTGATCGACCGGGGAAGGGGTCTGTTTTCCTGGGCTTAGGCATGATTTGCGGAACTTGCGCGTTTTGCGCAATTAGCGTATATTAGTGTGTGAAAGAGAGAGGGTCTCATGGACGCACCAGAAGCCGTACCGGCTTCCGAATTCACCCGCAACTTCGGCCGTTACCGAATGCGGGCTCAGCGTGTGGCGATTGCCGTATCGAGCCACGGCCAGATCACCGGCTACTTCGTCGGCCCGGACGAATATGAGGAGTTCAGGCGCTTTCGGGAAAACCGCCGGAGCTTTGCGACCGCCGAACTGCCCGAGGAGAAAGTCGAGGCAATCCGCGCCTCGCGCATGGACCCGCGGCACGCCCATCTCGACGCGATGCTCGATCCGAAGTAGCGGAGCGGCATGCCGATCCCTAATCCGGAACCGGGCCTCGTCATCTCCTATTCCTACCTCTGGCATCATGAGCACCGGGCCGGCCTGGAAGAGGGTCAAAAGGATCGCCCGAGCGTCATCGTCCTTGCCGTCGAGCGCGAAGCAGATGGCGCGATCATAGTCACAGTGCTGCCGATCACCCACAGCCCTCCCCTCGATCCGGCATCGGCGATCGAGATCCCGATACCGGTCAAACGGCATCTCGGCCTCGACGACGACCGTTCATGGATCGTGGTCGCCGAGGGCAACGAATTCCTCTGGCCCGGCTACGACCTGCGCCGACGATCGCACAGCGATCGCTACGATTACGGCTTTTTGCCGCCGCGCTTCTTCAATCAGGTCCTCGACGCGTTTGTCGCCTGCAATCGTGCCGGCAAAGCCAGCCTTGCCTCGCGCGAATGATAAATCGTGAAACATAACTTCATCATCCCCCTCACCTGCCGATGCGAATGTCCTTTGCGGCCGGCGTCGGTGCAAGTACCAGAGGGTCCGCAACGATACGGCCTACAGCAGGAGGAGGACCGTTTCAGACATTTCAGGGACGAACAGTGATCGGCACTCGACATACAAGCTTTCGGCTAATTGCGTTCTTGCCATTTCTGCTGGTGTCATGCTCCACTTCCCGCGACTATGAAACAGCCGGCAAGCAGAGCTCCGGCGCCGGTCCCGGTGTGCCGACAAAATCGAATTTGAGTGGCGATTTCTCGTGCACCGCCCATAGGGACGGTAAACTGCCGGCAATCACATGGAGGCAGATCCCGTTCCGCCAGGAAGGCGACCGACTAACCGGGTTGTACACCTTCACCGATCACTTCAAGCATCAGAATTCGGTCACGTTCTCCGGCACGCTCAGCGGGCAGAACGCGCGGATCGCTGTAACCGCGGTTCGCACGGATGATCGCCGAACTTCACGGCCGAGCTGAGCGGCAGCCGAGGTTTGATGACCGGCCCGATGATGTCCGGTGTGTCGCGACAGCCGGTCCGCTGGTGCACGCTTGTTCTGAGCACTATCTGACGTCCAATCCAGATGCAGTATGTGGTCGGTGTTTTCTAAGTAGGGATCTCAGCCGGGGCCGAGATGATCCCGTCTCACATTGCGCGATATTTTCCGCCTTCCCGATGCACCTGATTATTTTTGGTCAGAGCGGTCAGGGCATTCGACACAGACATTTCGCCACTCTTGTCGCCCTTGAGGCCCATCTGCACCAGGATCTCGCCGCGCGACAGACCGTTGCTTTGCCGGATTATCTCGAGTAACGCCTGCCGCCTACTGCCGCGGCGCGCTTGCCTTTGCCGACCGGCTGACGCTTGCCGTGTCGCCTTGCCGGTCTTCGCCGTCTCATAGGCCTCGATAGCGGCAAACTCTCGGTTTACCGCATCAAGCCTGCGCTGGAGCTCTTCCTGCCGATTGAAAACCTGCTCGCGCTCAGCGCGCAGCCGTTCCCGTTCTCTAGAAACAAACTCGGAAAAGTTGCCGTCTCCGAAGCTACCACCCTCATTGGCGTCGGACATTCATTTCCTCCTGATGATCGATACGAGCAAAGTATGTAGGCTCTGCTCCCCTCTATACAAAGCAGTCGTACATATAAGCAAGCGGCTATGGGTCGGGAGCGAGCGTATGCGACGAACGCCGCTGGAGCGAGAGGCTGACCGATCGCCATCTTGGGCGCGACGGCTATGAGGCGTGGATTGAAAGGCTCATATAACGCGACGACTGAAAGCTCACGTTGGACGATTACCCTCACCGCCGACGAGGGCGAAGTCACCAGCGATCACCAGCGCTAGAATGGCGTCGGTGATCTCCGCCGACCGGCCAGGGAGATAGGTTTGCGCCCCCAGCTCGTCGCGAATAGCGATCCGGCGACCACGATGGCGGAGCTGCGGCGAGACCCGCGGCATTCGCCGCGTAAGGCGACTGATCGAGAAAAATGTTCCGGACCGCAATCGGCGACAAGAGGCCTTAGCGAGGATTGCGCGATTGGATCTCCTAACAGGCGGGTTGATGACGTACCCGATTTCTGGGCCGATCTCGAAAGGAACAGCCCTGCACTGGACCAATACAGTAAGAAGTTGATTGATGTTCTCCAAGACGTCGGCTGCAGTGCGGAGGGAACGCCGTATGTTATGCGTGGGCTGTTACGAAATACTACAACCGATAATAGCGGAATAGCCAGCGAGCTGGCGATGCGCTTTCTTGAGCAGCCAAATTGTCCCGGCGCACGCGGTTTGTCTGAAGACGATAGGCAAACCCTTCGCCGGATGCGCGCTCGCACTTCGCCGACCCACGCACCGGGGCCGCCGACCAAAGTCGTGAATTAGAGGTAGCGTTGAGTGCGCCCGCACCGGAGGTCGGCGCAGATTTGCGGCCGAAGTGAGCGAGGAGGCATGTTGGTCAATACGGAAATTTAATGGTGCATTCATTGGACACCTACGTCGGTGCGGCGAGATCGTTAGTCGAATTTTCGCCGTGTGTGATGAAGATCACAGAAGTGCAGTGTTCACCAGGCTATTCTTTGATGGACCAAACGGCGGCTTCCCCCAATCCCCGCCGCTTCGGTTCAGAAGCCCGGCAACCTCCCCCGCCGGGGCTTCTTTTTAGGTCGCAAAAGAGACCCGTTGATAATTTGACCGGCCGGTGCTGGAGCGGCGATCACGGCCCGGCAAGTTGGCCGGTCACCCCACCGGGCCGCGATACCCTTGACGATCATCGCCGTCCCCGGCTGTATCGTGCGAGAATCCTAGCACTCCAATACCCTTGGTCAAATATCCCGGAGAGCGCGAGAGGCAACGCCTCTCGCCCGGCGCGCAGGGCCGGTCCGGTCTCGCAAGCGGCAGCACTATCGCGCCGGCGTCGGCTCGAATGAAATCCGCAGCTTCATGCCGGTTGCGGCGGCGAGCCGTTCGAGCGTGCGCGTCGACGGCTTGACCCGGCCGCTTTCGAGCCGCGCGATCACCGCCTGCGTCGTGTTCATGCGCTGGGCGAGCTGTTCCTGCGTCAGCCCGGCACTGGCGCGTGCCCGGATCATCTCGGCGGCGAGCGAAAACTCGTCTTCGAGCGCGTTGTAGGCCTTCACATAGGCCGGGTCCTTGCGCCATTCGGCGAAGGACTCCTCGACCGGGATCATCTTGTTGTCGCTCATGTCACCTCCCTGGCCCGCCTGAGAGCCACCTCAATTTCGCGGCGCGGCGTTTTCTGCGTCTTTTTGACAAAAGTCCGCAGGATCACTACTCGCCGGCCGCTCGCCGTCACGTAAAGCGAGCGGGCAATTCCGGCGCGGCCGCGCATTATATCTTATTTGCAATAAATAAGCAAGTGGGGCGCACCCCTGCGGGCCAGGCTTGTATGGGGTTGGTTCTGTCAAGCGTGATTTCCCGATCCGAGGGGAGCTCGCCGTGGTGCACGCGAACGCGCGCTACACACTTGTATTCGGTAGGTCCGACAGACCTCGACCATGATGCAGTGATACGCATCGGTGGCGCAGCTCCGGGGCGGCAGGCCCATTCTCTAGGACGGCGTTGCAGCCATGCCTGGCTCGGGTCACCGCCGCCTCGGATCGTCATGAGCGAGCCGGCGGCAGGTTGTCGACGGCGCGCTCAATCTCGCATGGTAACCAGTTGGCGATCAGACTGCTGCGGCGATTGCGGGGCGCAGCACCACGCCTTGCGATACCTCGCCGGTGGTGACGAGTTTCCAGAGCGCGACGAGCAGCTTGCGGGCCAAGGCGACAATCATCGTCTTGCGGGTGGCGCCGCGTGCGTCAGCAGTGCGTGCTCGATACCATTGTGCCAGTGCGCTGTCCTTCTGGAACATCAGGAAACGCCAGGCGAACTGCAGCATGCCGCGGCGGACCCGGGCATTGCCCGCCCTGGCCAGGCCCTTTTCTCGCCGGCGGGCACCGCTTTCCTCGGGCGAGCCGGTCAGTCCGCCGTAACGCGCCACCGCGCGACGATCGCGCAGCTGTCGCGAGAGCACCTCCTGAACCAGCATGTCGGCCGTTTCGATCCCAATGCCGACGACGCGCGCCAGCAGCAGGATCATCGGATGGCGCGCCGCATCGGGCTGCTGCCGCAGCCGTTCGACGCGCGCCGCTTCGATTTCGGCGATCTGATCATTGATCAAGCGCAGCCGGGTCAGGTCGCGGCGCAGCTCGGCCACCGTGTTGGGCAGCAGCGGCATGCCCTCGGGCGTGCGCAGCTGTTCAAGCCGCTCAGCCGCCTTGCGCAAACCCGGCTTGAAGCCGCGAATGCCCAGCCGTGCCAGCGCGCTCCGCATCCGGTTGCCGATGCGCGTGCGCTCGCTCACCAGAGCCTCCCGTTCACGGCTCGGCCGCTTGGCATCCTCTTCCTCCAGGCTGGGAACCGCCACCATCGTGCAATGGCCGCGCTCGCCGCGCAGCCAGCCGAGAAAGGCGCGCTGCAACAGCGCGGCGTCCAAGCGATCGGTCTTCGCCCGGCGATGCTCGCGCGAGACCGCGATGCTGGTGGCATGGATCACATGCGCCTCGATGCCACGGGCTTGCAGCCAGCGCGCCAGCCAAAAACCGTCGCGGCCGGCTTCAAAGGCAACTGCGATGCGCTCGATGTTGTGCCCCGCCTTCGCCGCCTCATCGCGCCAGCGATGCAGCAGCCCCAGCAACAGGCTTTCGCTTGCTTCCAGTTTCTTCGCCGGGCACCGCTCAACACCCGGAATGATCGCGCCGACCAGCCAACTCGACTGGCTCAACTCAATCACCGCTATCAGCGTGCTATCCTGATCCAGAGCGGTGAGCGATCGGCTGAGGTCGTTCGGCTGCGGCATGGGACACCCCCGTCAGTTTACGTCCAACGGCAAGGCTGCCTGATCCTCACCGCTCGCCCCATAGCTTCTCCATGCGCCTGTTCCTGTTGCCTTTTGAGCCACAGGCGCACCGGGCCGCGCGGGGTCCCGGCCTTCGGTGACGATCCCGCGCCTATGCCCGCCAGCGTTGCAGCACGGGGCGGCGATCTATTCCTCTCGCCCCGGCATCTTCCAGCCGTAATGCGGCAGTTCCGAGCGCCGCTTGGGGCTCGCGCCGAGCGACGCCCCCCGGACCTGCCGCCGTCGCATCAGCGGGCAATAAACGCGGCGGCGATCGTGGCGTCGCGGAAATAGAATGCGGTCGCGTCATTGCCGACGCCGCGCATCCCGGAAGGCGCGGTCGTCCAGCTATCCGCGCCGCAATTTTCATCGAGCCACGCATGGATCAGCGTCAGAGCCTGGCCGAAGCCGTCCGGCGCCGCCACGCGCACCCGCACCGGGTAAGCGAGCTCGGCTTCCGCCGTGATCTGCCGGGCGTTGCGCGCCATCAGGCAGCGTCCGGGCCGTTCGGCCAGCTCCCGCCTTCCGGCCGAGAGGCGGCGGTGCGCGCCCTATATTTCTCGCGAATGATCAGCGTGGCTTCCATCATCTTGCCGCTGTTGCGATTGTTGCCGGCAATGGTAATTTATCCGAACAAAATAGGAACGTGCTGCCGCGGTCAAGCTGCAGATTGGCTCATGACAGACGGTGCGGAGGACTGAGGCAGTGTGCGGCCGCGTCAAGCTCGAAGGCGATGTCAGCGAGATCAGGATCGCGTTTCGCATCCCGCCCGGCTATCCGACGCCGAATTTTGCGCCGAGCTGGAATGTCGCGCCGACCGATCAGCTGCCGATCGTGCGCTACGATCAGAAAAACGCAGCGGCGCACCCTGGATCTCATGCGCTGGGGCCTGGTGCCCTATTGGGCCAAGGACATCAAGGTCGGGTTCTCGACCATCAATGCGATGGCCGAGACAATCGACACCAAGCCGGTGTTCCGCGAGGCGTTCCGCCGCCGCCGCTGCCTCGTGCCGGTCGAGGCCTATTACGAATGGAAGAAGCTCGACGCCAAGACCAAGCAGCCCTACGCCTTCCTCTCGCCGAAGGCGGCTTCATGGCGCTGGCGGGCCTGTGGGAGACCTGGAAATCGCCGGCCGGCGAAGTGGTGCGCAGCTTCACGATCGCGACCACCACGCCGAACCCACTCGCGGCCGAGATCCATAACCGCATGCCGGCGATCCTGCCGGCCACGGCCTGGCCGGCCTGGCTCGGCGAGGAAGAGGCCGGCGATGCCGCGCTCAAGGGCTTGCTCGCCCCCTACCCTGCCGATGGCATGACGATGTGGCCGGTCAGCCCGCGCGTCGGCAATGTCAAAAGCAACGATGCGTCGCTGATCGAGCCGGTTGCGCTCGCCTAGGCCGGTTGTGGTGGGTCGCGTACGACCTCGCGCGCCGGCTTGTCCTCGCGTTCGCCGAGATAGACGACGTGGCGCAACAGCCCGTCGGGCGTCCATTCGGCGAAGCCGACTTCGACCACCATCTCCGGCCGCACCCAATGCACCCGCGACAGCTGCAACGGCGAGCCGAACCGGCCGCCTCGCGGCGGCGGGGCCGCGAGCGGCATCGCGGGTACGCTTAGCGGCTGCGGGCGTCCCCAGACCCGTTCGAGCTCGCCTGTCGCCATGCCGGTGCCGACCCGGCCGGCATAGAGCAACCGGCCGTCCGGCGCGTAATAGCCGAGCAGCAGCGCCCCAATCCGGTGCCGGCTGCATTCCGGGTCCGACCAGCCGACCACCACGAATTCTTCCCGGTTGAGGCATTTGGTTTTGAGCCAACTGCGCCGGCCATGCTCGTAGATGCCGTCGGCTTTCTTCGAGACGATGCCTTCGAGACCGTGCGCGCAGGCGGCGCGGTAAAAGGCCGGCCCCTGCCCCCGCTGGTGATCGCCGTAGCGCAGCGCCTCGGGCACGCCAGCGAGCAGCGATGCCAGCCTTTTCTTGCGGAGTAGCAGCGGCGCCCTGCGCAGATCCTCGCCGTTGAGGAACAGCAGGTCAAACAGGAAAAAAACCAGCGACGCGCCGCCGCTGCCGGCATTCTGGATCAGGTAAGGCAGTACGGCCATCCGGCAGCACGCCGCACAGCTCGCCGTCGAGATAAGCGGCGCGCGCCGGCAGGGACGCGATCGCTTCGGCGATCACCGGGTATTTGTCCGTCCAGTCGGTCCGGCGCTTCCTTGCCCCTGCTCCACTCGCGGTAACGCGCCACCAGCGCCTGCCGGTCCCAGCCGGGCGCAAGGGTGAGCAGCTGCTCGTAGACCGCATCCGTGGGCTCGTAGGGCGTCCCGGCAGGAGCCGCGCTTGCCGCCGTCTTGAACGTCCGGCCCCGCCGCGCCCTGCCTTGCAGCTTCATGTCCCGGTCGTCTGTGTCGCAAATGGCCCACGCTCATCGTGAGCGACTTAAGCGGGCGCGTGCTGCGATTTTTAAACAGCAGGATGGGCTTCAGGCAGAACTGGTCGCGATCGACGGCGAGCTCCGTGCCCTTGAGGCCTATGAAGCCGCCAGAAGGCGTTGAACGAGAGAGAGATTTTCAAGCACCGACGGACGATCGCCCGGAGCATCTGACTTCGATCGGCGTTGAAGAACAAAACGCCGCAGATAGGTGCTCAAAATGTATGTCGCCCGGTTTTTCTATGACTTACTGCCGGCTAACCGTCAGGAAGGCGTTGAGTTCATCCGCAAAGAGGTCGACGCTGCCGTCCGCGACGGTCTGAAGGCCCGCTTGCTGGTGCCGCTTACACGTGGCCAAAGCGGCGGTCCGGCTCTCCAGTTCGAAGTCGAACTGACAAGCCTCGATCAGCTGGATCAGTTCCGTACTCGTGGTGCCGGCTCGCCGGACGACGTCAAAAACTGGATGCATGCCTTCAGCAAAATTCTAACCGCGCCGCCATGCGTCGAAATCCTGCGGGTAGACGGCACGACACCTTAGCTGGTCTCCACCCACCCTGCGCATTGCTGGGTCATAACACAGCCGCTCGGCGTCGTTCACGTCTTCGTACCCGGCCAGCCGCCCGAACACCGCTTGACGCAGAAGGCCCGCCAACCGCTGCCGAACGTTCTTGCCGGTGCGTACGTCGGCTAGTGTATTTGCAGCCGTATCGGTGAGGTACAGCGCGTCATCCAGTTCACGATAAGCCAGTAGTCCAGCATCGGAGCTAATCGTCGAACCGCGACATTGGAGCATTAGGCGGCGATCGAAATCGAGCCGCAGCGCGTTTTTATCTGCTTCACCCGTCGGGTCCCCCATCGTCGCCCCGGTTTGCTACCAGTAAGATGCTAAATTCTATATGAGAATCAACTCCAAGCGCCCGAAATTGCCGCTTCATCGGGGGAATGCGGGATTAAGACGAGCCGGGCGGAATGCAAGCCGTTCCTCGATTGGCTTGATCGGCGCTTCGGACCGCGAGAGTTGCCGTCGGCCCTATGGGAACCGCACGATGCGCTTTTTTATGTCCGCGGTGCTGGCTTGTCCGCACCTTTGGACATAGAGGCAAAGCTTGCGCTTTACCGGCCGCTTACGCCGCGGCAGATTTTTAGATTACAGCGACTTGTTTGCAACACACGGAAGGAAATCGGCGCTAGAGATAAGAATGGGGGGTTGGATTCCCCATTAAGCGCGTGGTACAAGCCGGATGTTTGATAAAAAACTGGCGGTGCTGTGCTGCACCGCCAGTTTCTCAATAGCAAAGAGTTTATAGCATGCCGACCCATAAGCCGCAACCCCAAATCGCGCCCATCCCGCCGAAATTTCGGTTTTTTCCCGAACGCTCGACGGGAGGTGCGCGGCGACGGGCGGCCCGCGTGCGTGTTCGGCAGTAGGCCGGCCTATTTCTGGACTTTTTTACCACGCATTCCGACATCACTAATCAGACGCAAAACGGAGTTTTGAAATGTATTTAACTGAAACGCTGGCATGCGACGAGGCCGACATCGCGGAATTTGATGATCTCGCAGAGGAGGCGAGCGTATCCGCGGAGGCGGCCCTGCTTGCGAGGAGGCGCGCCGAAGCGATCTGCGCACGAATTATCGCGGCGGAGTAGCGGGGCGCTATTATAAAATAAGGCCCAGCGCGTGCATCACCACGGCTGGGCCTCGTAAAATAGTGTCTCCCACGGGGCTGGCACCCCAGCGGAGACGGATTGGAAGGGGTACTTCAGTGATTTCGAATCAAATTCGATATTTTGGCGCGGTCAACGGTTTTCGAGCGACGATTTTCAGGACTGCGCGGGGGGTGGCGTGATGGCGCGCAGCCCCGTGACCTTTCGACAGCGCGATGTGACAGCGACCCTGAAGGCAGTTCGTAACGCAGGTTGCTCGGTGGCGAGGGTCCACGTCGCCAAGGATGGCGAAATCATTGTGGATATCGGCGAACCAATCAGCGCCACGGGTGAACCTGCGAACGACGACCGCGGAGGCTGGGAAGAGTGACCCGCATTCGCCTGCCCTATATACACGAGTTCGAAGATCGCCACGGCAAGGTTCGCCGCTACGTCCGGTTGCCGGGACTGAAGCAAATCCCGCTACCCGGCGCTCCCGGTACCGACGAGTTCATGGGGGCGTACCGGGCCGCTCTCGCGGACGCACGGCCTCGGGAACCGATAGGCGCAAACAGAAACGCGCCCGGCTCTGTAGCCTCTGCCGTCTCGCTCTATCTCGCATCAGCGGTGTTCGCGCGTCTCGCTCCCGATACTCGCCGCACCCGGCGTAATGAGCTTGAACGGTTCCGCAATAAGCACGGCGCGAATGTGCTCGATAAGATGGAGCGAAAAAATGTTGAGCAGCATATCCGCGACAAGTCTCCCGTCTCGGCGCGCAACTGCCTCAAAGCGCTTTCGCCCTGGCTCGCATGGTGCGTCAACGAGGGGCTAACCAAATCCGATCCGACTGCTGGAATCAAGCGTCCGACCGGCAAAAAGGAAGGCTATGCGACGTGGCCGCAGCAATTTGTAGACGCGTTCCGCAAGCGCCATAACCTTGGAACCAAGGCGAGGCTCGCCTTCGAGCTGTTGGTCACGACCGGTGCAGCGCGCGTTGACGCGATCCGACTCGGGCGTCAGCACAACCGCGATGGCGTGATCAGCTTCCGCCGGCACAAGACGGACGTTCTTGTCGAGATACCGATTTTACCGGAGTTCATCGCGGCGATCGACGCCATGCCGGTATCGGATCATCTGACCTACCTCGTTACCGAATACGGCAAGCCATTTACGCCTGCCGGATTCGGCGGCTGGTTCCGTGACCGCTGCAATGAGGCCGGCATTCCTGTCGGCTTCTCGGCGCACGGCGTTCGGAAATACGCGGCCACAGAGCACGCGAACCGAGGCGCGACCGCGCACGAACTTATGGCTTGGTTCGGTTGGTTGACGATCCGCGAGGCCGAACGATACACCCGAACGGCGGAGCGGCGACGCCTCGCGCTCGGCATGGTGGAGAAGCTTCGGTGAACATTCATTGGCAAACCTGCGCACCCGGTTTGCCAAATCACCCTCTAACCTACTGAAAGGATTTACGATGGAATCGAGAGTGGTAGGCCCGGCAGGACTCGAACCTGCGACAACGCCGTTATGAGCGGCGCGTTCTAACCAGCTGAACTACGGGCCCGCCGGCGGCACCATAGCGGCTCCCGGCACCCTCGTCTGCCCCGTTGACACGCTGACCCGGCGCGGTTCGAGCGTCACGTTTGCCGCAAGACCCGCCGCCATTCAGCCGGACGACCCATGAAGCTGATGTGGTTTCAGTGTATGACTCGTCTCCAAAAGTTAAAAAGACCCAAGCAAAAAACCTCGCACCAAGGTAACCAACACCAATTGTCAAGGTTAAACCGAGCTAATACAGATCAAGAGCAAAGCGTACGCCATCCCGCTGCCGATGTTAGGACCTCGTAGTGATCGCCATTCGGCTCGTCGGCCCGTTCCGGCACCAGCGTCGCGGCGCGGTCCAGCGCAGGCCACGAAACTAGAAAAGCAGCCGGTAGCAGGTTGCGGAACCGTTTCGTGCGCTCGAGCGCCTTCTTCTGCGCTTCAATGTCGTCGAAATCGGAAAGCCGTTTGAGATCCGCCCGAAGGTGACTTCAGCTCACGTTCGAAACAGGACGAGCGCGCGGCCTACACGGCGCGGCGCAGCCTGTCGTAATATTCGGCTTCCTGCTCGGCGCTCAGCGCGTCGCGGCGGATCGTGCCGGCGCCGCCGTGCAGCGCGAGGACATAGGTCTTTTTCATCGACGAACCGCCCTTTCGGCTTTTGTCGCCCTCCCTCGCCCCCTATACCCTGTCTCGCCCCGATAAACGCGGGAACAGGAACGGGCGCGCAGCGGCATGATCCTGGAGCGACAGCCTCCCGCGACCGCCGGATCGCCGTCGCTGCTGCGCCTCGTGCCGCTCGGTCTCGGCATTTCGGTCGTGCCGCTCGACACCGCGGTCAATATCGCCTTCCCCGATATCACCGGCAGCTTCGGCCTGCCGATCCCGATGATCCAATGGGTCGTGATCTGCTATGTGCTGACCCATGCTGGGCTGATGCTCGCCTTCGGGCGCGTCGGCGACATGTGGGGGCATACAAGGGTGTTCCGCGCCGGGCTGGCGTGGAACTCGGCCGCGTTTCTGCTGTGCGCCGCGGCGCCGAGCTTCGGGGCGCTGCTGTTCTTTCGCTTTCTGCAAGGGATCGGCGCCGGGCTGATCATCAGCTGCGCTCCGGCGCTGGTCACGAGCCTTTATCCCGAGGCGCGGCGCAGCCACGCGCTCGGCATCTTCACGCTGATGTTCGCGATCGGCTCGGCGAGCGGGCCGCTGATCGGCGGCGCGCTGGTCGAACATTGGGGCTGGCCCGCCGTGTTCTGGTTCCGCGCGCCGATCGCGCTGGCCAGCCTTGTGTTACTGCGCGGGCTGCCTGACCGCGGCGCCGCGGACCGGGGGAGCAGCGCTTCGACATCGCCGGCGCGCTGCTGCTGGCGTTCGGTCTCGCCACGCTGCTGCTCGCGATCAACGCGCTGCCGCGTCTGCGCGACGGGGAAATGCTGGCATTGGTCCTGCTCCCGGCCGCCTGCGTCAGTCTTGTCGCGTTCGTCTGGTGGGAAGCCCGCACACCGCAGCCGGTCGTGCGGATCGCGCTGTTCCGCCGCGCCGCCTTCGCGATCATCAACGCCGCGAGCTGCGTGCTCTACCTCGTCACATTCTCCGTGATGCTGATATCGCCGTATTTTCTGGTCCACCATACCGGGCTGAGCCTGCCGCAGGCTGGGCTCGTGCTGGCGAGCGGGTTTGTCGCGATGGCGATCGCGTCGCCGTTCGCCGGCCGGATCGTGGCGCGGTTCGGGGCCGGTCGCGTCGCGCCGATCGGAGCGCTGGCGATCGGGGCCGGGCTGTTTTCGGTCGGCAACTGGCGACCCGAGACCGCCCCGGCACTGATGGTGCTGTCGCTGGCGGTGCAGGGCTGCGGCCTCGCGTGCTTTCAGGTGGCCTATATGGAACTGGTCATGGCCGCGACGCCGCCGGCGCATCGCGGCGTGGCCGGCAGCCTCGGCATGCTGACCCGCACGATCGGGACCGTCACCGGCGCCTCGCTGCTGACCCTCGGGTTTCAGACCCTCCAGAGCATTGCCCTGGCCGGCGGCGAGGCGGCGCCGGATGCGTTTCTCGCCGCCTATCATACGATCTTCCGCCTGGCCGGCGATCGTCGCCGCGCTGACCGGCGGGATTGTCGCGTGGTCCGCCGTTGCCGGCAGAACGTCCGGTAGGGTCCGCGCGGGACCTTTAAACCGAGACGGCGCGGTACGAGCTATTTCCGATCGGCCCGCGTTTGGCAGGCAGGGCTTTTACGTCAGGAGAATGGCATGAGCGACGATCACGTTTACCGCGTCATCGAAATCACCGGCTCCTCGCCCGAAGAGCATCGACG
Source organism: uncultured Alphaproteobacteria bacterium (assembly GCA_963753665.1). GTDB lineage: Bacteria > Pseudomonadota > Alphaproteobacteria > ATCC43930 > CGMCC-115725 > DATARH01. The sequence continues at coordinate 68,964 of CAVWDC010000015.1, read as the reverse complement.
ATGCGATCCAGGTCGCCGTGGCGCGCGCCTCGAAGACGCTGCGCCAGCTGCGGTGGTTCGAGGTAGTCCAGACCCGCGGCCATCTCGACGAGGGCAAGATCCAGCACTATCAGGTGACGCTGAAGATCGGCTTCACGATCGACGACGGCGACATCACGCCATAGTCCGATGGCGCGAGCCTATCTGGCGGTGCGGGCCGAGGTGCCCGCCGGCGAACGCGAGCGCTTCGACCGGTGGTACGAAACCGACCATCTGCCCTGGGCGCTGCGCGCCTTCGCGGCGCGGCGCGCGTGGCGCTGCTGGAGCCGCAGCGACCCTGGTGTGCATGTCGCGTTCTACGAGTTCGAACTCGGTCGCGGCGGCCGAAGCGGCGACCGCTGCCGGACAAGATCGCCCCGCTCGTCGCCGATTTCGACCGGGTCTGGGGCGATCGCGTGACGCGCCGCCGGGCGATCCTCGATGTTGTTCAGGAGATCGAGCCGTAGCGTCGGGAAAGATTGGCACTCGTTGCGAAGGAGTGCCAAAAGGACCCTTGACGCCGCCGCTTGCGTGATTATCTAGACGGTCGTGCGGTTGCCAATGACGGGACCGCACGACAAAGACTGGCTCCCGGCCGATCGGGCGGGCGCCGCAACCCATGTTGCTCACTGGAGGATATGGTCATGGATCGTTTCGACTTTTCGCCGCTGTTCCGCTCCTCGATCGGGTTTGATCGACTGGCTCGGATGGTCGATGCCGCGACCCGCGTCGACAACACAGCTCTCTCCTACCCGCCCTATAACATCGAGAAGACCGGCGATGACGCATACCGCCTGACGATGGCGGTGGCCGGGTTTGCCCGCGACGAGACTCGACCTCACCGTTCACGAGAATACGCTGATCGTGACCGGCAAGGCGCACAAGGAAGAGGAAGGCGGCCGCTACCTGCACCGCGGGATTGCCCGCCGCGCGTTCGAGCGTCGCTTCAGCCTCGCCGATCACATCAAGGTGACCGGCGCCAGCCTCGATAACGGCATGTTGCACGTCGATCTCGTCCGCGAGATCCCCGAGGCGATGAAGCCGCGCCAGATCGCGATCGCCGGCGGCGAGCCGACCCGGCCGCAGGTGGCCGAGCAGAAGGTGCCGGCGAACGAGCAGGAACGAGCAAAGCGGCCTAGCCTCGCCCGCTGCGGTCAGCCAGAGCTAAGCGAAACGCCCCCGGCCTTCGGGGGCGTTTTTGTTCGTATTGACCATGTCAGGTCACAACCGCCATGAAGCGCTCGTTCAGCTCCCGCTGATAATAGAAGACGGCTTTCCCGATCTTGTCGACCGACCAAACTCGCTGCGGATTGTCCGGGTAATAGATGAACCCGCCGGCGAACACCTCATTGCGGTTGCCGGAGGGATCGAAGAAATAGATCGTCTGACCGCGCGTGATACCGTGTCGGGTCGGACCGACATCGAGCGGGATCTCGTAGCGGGCGATGATATCGGCCGCTTGCCCGACCTCATGCCACGAGTCGAGCGCAAACGCGGCGTGGTGAAATTTGCCCGGCTCATCGCGCCCGATAAACGCGATATCGTGCGCCTTGTTCGAGCAACTGAGAAACGCCGCGGCGATGGACCCGTCCGGTTTCTGCGCCGCCTCGGTCAGCGAGAAGCCGAGCTGTTCGGTAAATAACCGGACCGTGGCATCCACATTTGGCCCGTGCAGATTGCAATGGTCGAGCCGCGTCACGCGCATGCCGTGCGGCTCCTCGCGCCACAGTTCCGGGTTGCGGGTCATCGGCCCGTCCTCCGACAACGCCATTTTGGCGAACAGCTCGATCCGGTGCCCCGTCGGCACCGTGAACGCAAGCCGGCGCCCGAGCCCGGGCTGCCCGCCCGCCGGGATTTCCTCGAACGGCGTCCCCGATTCCTCCAGACGCCGTCCGAACGTGTCGAGATCGGCCTCGCTCGCAACCTTGAACCCGACGTAATCCATTCCCGGAGCGTCGGCCGACCGGAGAATCACGCTGTGTCGGTCGAACTCGTCCCAAGCCCGCAGGTAAACACGTCCGTCCGCCTCTCGGCCGACCTCGTGCAGCCCGACACGCTCGACATAGTGCTTCAGCGCATCTTCGATATCGATCACCCGGATCTGGATGTAGCCGGGACGCAACACACCGGTAAGCGCCATCGTCAGCCTCCCGCTTCGCTCAGGAACGTCGGGTTGTTTACCCGAATGTTTGTTCGTCTTTTCTACACTGTCGGGCCGGCCTCGTCCAATGCTGCGGGGTCCGATGCGACTAGAACCAGCCGCGCCATTTGAACCAGATGAGCGGCGCGAGCGCGCTGATCGCGATCAGCGCCAGCCCGTAGGGATAGCCCCAGCTCCAGTCGAGTTCGGGCATGTACTTGAAATTCATGCCGTACATGCTCGCGACCAGCGTCGGCGGCACGCCGACGACCGAGACCACGGTCAGCACCTTGATGATGTCGTTCTGCTCGACATTGATCAGGCCGAGCGTCGCGTCCATCAGCAGCTGAATCTTGTTCAGCAGATGGGTCTCATAGTCGCTCAGCGACGCCAGATCGTGGCGCAGGGTGTCGAGCCGCGTCTTGACCGTGGCCGAGAGTTCCGCACCGCGCATCGTCGCGACGTACGGAACGATGCGCGCCAACGCCAACAGGCTGTCGCGGATCTTCGAGGCAAGATCGCCGCTGGCGCCGAGCCGGCGCAGGATCGAGCGCAGATCGGCGTTTTCCTGGGCGCGGGTGCGGCGCTCGCCGCCGCCGACCGAGCGCGACCGGAACAGCCGGTGCGACACCATGTCCAGCTCGGCCGCGATACGCTCGAGAACATCCGCGATCCGGTCCACGATCGCCTCGATCAGCCCGACGAAGACCTCCGCCGCGCTCCCTCGCGCCGCGCGCTCGTAGGTGTCGAACGCGTTCAGCGGTTCATAGCGCACCGTCACCAGCAACTCGGGCGCCAGCACGAAGCCGACCGGGGTCGTCCCGGGATTCTCCGCCTGCGCCCGGTGACACCAGCGGCGCGCTCAGGCACAGCACGTCGCCATCGGTGCGCAGCCGGCTCGATGTCTCGATCTCGCTGAGCTCGGACTGGCTCGGCAGCGTCAGCCCGCTCGCTTCCTCGACGGCCGCGATCTCGCCTTGGGTCGGGTTCAGCAGATCGATCCAGACCACGTCGGGGGTCAGCTCGATCGCCTCGACCTGCGGAGGGCACGATCCGGGATTCGCCGCTGCGGGAATGCAAGACCAGCATGACCCGATTGTACCCCCGTTGTGCTCCCGCGACAGGTTCGGGTCATCTCAGCGAGGCCACAAGGACGCTTTCAACCGCCCCAGGCGGGCCCGGCGCCGTTGTCTTGTGCGGTCAATCCTGGTGACTGTGCCCGGCGCCGGCATAGGCGCCGATCTCCGGATCGAACGGCGCGTCGCGCCAGGCGATCCGACCGCCAAGCCCCTCGACCATCGCGGCGATGACATGGTCGGCCCGGATGCGCAGCCGGTCCTCCAGCGCCTGCAACGGCAAATGCCGGTTGCCGATATGCCACGCGATGCGCAACAGATCGGTCGCCGTCTCGGCGGTGATCTCGAGCACCGGCTCGGCGGCGGCGCGAACCCGGATATAGCTGCCATTGTCGAGTTCGAGCCCGTCGCCCTCGCTCATATGCTGCGCCCGCGCCAAGGTCGAGCAGAAACGGCGTTCCCGAATCGGCGACGAGCCGAATTCGTCGGCGATGCCGGTCGAGAAACGCCAGCGTCACCGTATCGACAGCGGCCTCGTCCGGCCAATGTCCGCGTGTATGTACCGCAATGGCCCGCCGCATGCCTTGTGCCAAACCCAACCTCGGCTACAGGAGAAAACCGCGCCGGCGGCGCACGCCGCTCGGATCGCAGGCGGATGCGCGCGTCGGCGCACCGCGCAGGTTCCGGAATGGCGCCTGATATGGGTCGTCCGGGCGCGTTGCGCCATGCGGTCGCCGATCACACCGAGAATGTAGCTCGTGCCGGCGGTCCGCGACAGACGGGTCGAGCTGCGGGCGACCGGCTATTCCGGCGCAAGCCCTTGCGTTCGCAGGTGTTCGCCGCCTGACAGGGGTGGTTGCGCGGTGCAGTCGTCTGTGTTAGGAACCGCGCGGATTCCGCGGGGCGCGGCGGCCCCGTCTGTGTGGCTGCGCCGGGATCTCTCAACGCAACCATTACGCGACCCGCCTCCGCCGGCGCGCTGACTGGGGATCGGTTTCCATTGGCTTCCGAAGCGACGGGCGTATCCGGGGTGGCAGAGCGCTATGCGGCGGCGCTGTTCGATCTCGCCGACGAGCGGCATGAGCTCGACGCCGTTGCCGATGATTTGCGCGAATTGCGAACGATGCTGCATCAGAGCGGCGATTTGACCCGCCTGTTGCGCAGCCCGGTTCTGTCGCGCGAGGCCCAGGGCAAGGCGATCGCCGCGCTGACCGAGGCCGCCGGGATGACCGGGCTGACGCGCGATTTCCTCGGCGTCGTCGCGCGCAACCGGCGGCTGTTCGCGGTCCCGGAGATGATCGAGGCCTATCTGCGGCAGCTCGCCGAGCGCCGCGGCGAGGTCACCGCGCAGGTTACCGTCGCGCAGCCGCTCGACGAGAACAGGCGCGCGGCGCTGACCGAGCAGCTGCGCCGCGCCGTCGGCGCCCGCGTCGCGGTCGATATTCGCGTCGATCCGGCCCTGCTCGGCGGCATGATCGTCCGGGTCGGCTCGCGCATGGTCGATGCCTCATTGAGCAGCCGGCTGCAGCGTCTGCGGATGGCGATGCGGGCGAGTGCCTGATTTCTTGCTTCACTTCTCGTCATGCGACGGGCTTGACCTGCGCGTCCATGAGATGCCCGGTTCACGCCCGGCCATGACGAGACAGAAGAGATGAAAGGGTAGACATGGAAATTCGTGCGGCGGAAATCTCGGCGATCCTGAAGCAGCAGATCGCCGGTTTCGGCAGCGAGGCGGATGTCGCCGAGGTCGGGCAGGTCCTCTCGGTCGGCGACGGCATCGCCCGCGTCTACGGCCTCGACAAGGTCCAGGCCGGCGAGATGGTCGAGTTCCCGAACGGGATGAAGGGCATGGCCCTCAACCTCGAACTCGACAATGTCGGCGTCGTCATTTTCGGCGACGACAGCGGCATTCGCGAGGGCGACACGGTCAAGCGCACCGGCTCGATCGTCGACGTGCCGGTCGGCCGCGGCCTGTTGGGCCGGGTCGTCGACGGGCTCGGCAACCCGATCGACGGCAAGGGGCCGCTGACCGACGTGACGCCGCACGCGCGTCGAGGTCAAGGCGCCGGGCATCATCCCGCGCCGCTCGGTGCACGAGCCGGTGCAGACCGGGCTGAAGGCGATCGACGCGCTGGTGCCGATCGGCCGCGGGCAGCGCGAATTGATCATCGGCGACCGGCAAACCGGCAAAACCGCCGTCGCGATCGACACCATTCTCAACCAGCGCCAGGTCAACGCCGGCGACGACGAGTCGAAGAAGCTCTACTGCATCTATGTCGCGATCGGGCAGAAGCGTTCGACGGTCGCGCAGATCGTCAAGACGTTGCAGGATTACGGCGCGCTCGATTACTCGATCGTCGTCGCCGCCACCGCGTCCGAGCCGGCGCCGCTGCAATTCCTCGCGCCCTATGCCGGCTGCGCGATGGGCGAATATTTCCGCGACAACGGCATGCACGCGCTGATGATCTACGACGATCTGTCGAAGCAGGCCGTCGCCTATCGCCAGATGTCGCTGCTGCTGCGCCGCCCGCCGGGCCGCGAGGCCTATCCGGGCGACGTGTTCTATCTGCACTCGCGGCTGTTGGAGCGCGCCGCCAAGATGAACGCCGAGCACGGCTCGGGCTCGCTGACCGCGCTGCCGGTCATCGAGACGCAGGCCGGCGACGTCTCGGCCTACATCCCGACCAACGTGATCTCGATCACCGACGGGCAGATCTTCCTCGAAACCGACCTGTTCTATCGCGGCATCCGGCCGGCGATCAATGTCGGGCTGTCGGTCAGCCGGGTCGGCTCGGCGGCGCAGATCAAGGCGATGAAGCAGGTCGCCGGCCGCATCAAGCTCGAACTCGCGCAGTACCGCGAGATGGCGGCGTTCTCGCAATTCGCCTCCGACCTCGACGCGGCGACGCAGCGCCTCCTGGCGCGCGGCTCGCGGCTGACCGAGCTGTTGAAGCAGCCGCAATTCTCGCCGGTGCCGATCGAGGAGCAGGTCGTCTCGATCTTCGCCGGCACCCGCGGCTATCTCGACCGCGTCCCGGTCTCCGATGTCGGCCGCTTCGAGCAGCTGATGCTGACCGATCTGCGGGCCCGGCACCCCGAACTGCTCGACGCGATCCGCACGGAAGGCGAGATCACCGACACGACCGAGAAGGGGCTGACCGCCTTCCTCGACGATTTCGCCCGGACCTTTGCGTGATGCTAGTTGTCCCGGCTGCGGATTAGTTGTCAGCGGCAGGGGTGAGCGCGTCATGGCCAGCCTGAAGGATCTGCGGAACCGCATCCGCAGCGTGCGCTCGACGCAGAAAATCACCGCGGCGATGAAGATGGTCGCCGCCTCGCGCCTGCGCCGCGCTCAGGAGCAGGCCGAGGCGGCGCGGCCCTATGCAACGCGCATGGAGCGCGTGCTCGGCTCGCTGGCCGGACGCATGGCCGGGATGCCGGGGGCGCCGCCGCTGCTCGCCGGCACCGGCCGCGACGACGTGCAGCTGATCGTCGTCGCCAGCTCCGACCGCGGTCTCGCCGGCGGCTTCAACGCCTCGATCCTGCGCGAGGCGCGGCGCCGCATCCGCGATCTCGACAACGCCGGCAAGACCGTCAAGCTCCTGACCGTAGGCCGCAAGGGGCGCGACAGCCTGCGCCGCGATTACGGCCGCCTGATTCACGACAGCCTGATCGATGTCGGGCCGCCGCCGCGTCTCGTTCGACGAGGCGCGCGATATCGCCGGGCGCATTCTCGCGCTCTACGAGGCCGGCGAGTTCGACGTCTGCACGATCGTCTTCAACCGTTTCCGCTCGGCGATGACGCAGATCGTCACCGTGCAGCAGCTGATCCCGTTCGCCCCGCCGACGCCGCCGCCCGGCGCGGAGGCCGCGGGCGACGGCCTCGGCGGCGCGATCTACGAATTCGAGCCGCTCGGAAGAGGAAATCCTGAGCGAGCTGCTGCCGAACAATCTCGCGGTCCAGATCTATACCGCGCTGCTCGAAAACGCCGCCAGCGAGCAGGGCGCGCGCATGACCGCGATGGATAACGCGACGCGCAATGCCGGCGAGATGATCGACCGGCTGACGATGAACTACAACCGCACGCGCCAGGCCGTTATCACGAAGGAGCTGATCGAGATCATCTCCGGCGCCGAGGCGCTTTAGCTCCACAGCGTCATTGCGAGGAGCAACAGGCGACGAAGCATCTCGATCCGCTCGAGCCGACATGCCGAGATCGCTTCGCTGCGCTCGCAATGACGAAGGAGAGAGACTCGAGAACATGGCTACCAGCACGACGCACAACAATATCGGCACGATCACCCAGATCATCGGCGCGGTCGTCGATGTCCGCTTCGACGGTGAACTTGCCGTTCATTCTCAACGCGCTGCATGTCGACAATGCCGGCCGCACGCTGGTGCTCGAAGTGGCGCAGCACCTCGGCGAGGACACGGTGCGCACGGTCGCGATGGACACGACCGACGGGCTCGTGCGCGGCGCCGAGGTGGTCGATACCGGCGAGCCGATCATGATGCCGGTCGGCCCCGAGACGCTGGGGCGCATCCTCAACGTGATCGGCGATCCGGTCGACGAGCGCGGCCCGGTCATGACCAACCGCCGCTCGCCGATCCACAAGCCGGCGCCCGAATTCGTCGACCAGTCGACCGAGGCCGAGATCCTCGTCACCGGCATCAAGGTCGTCGATCTGCTGGCGCCTTACGCCAAGGGCGGCAAGGTCGGGCTGTTCGGCGGCGCCGGGGTCGGCAAGACCGTCATCATCATGGAATTGATCAACAACATCGCCAAGGCGCATGGCGGCTACTCGGTGTTCGCCGGGGTCGGCGAGCGCACCCGCGAGGGCAACGACCTCTACCATGAGATGATGGAGTCCGGGGTCATCGTGCCCGACGGGCCCGGGCTCGAAGGCGGCGCTGGTCTACGGCCAGATGAACGAGCCGCCGGGAGCGCGCGCGCGCGTCGGGCTGTCGGGGCTGACGCTGGCCGAATACTTCCGCGACGAGGAAGGCCAGGACGTGCTGTTCTTCGTCGATAACATCTTCCGCTTTACGCAGGCCGGCTCCGAAGTGTCGGCGCTGCTGGGCCGCATCCCGTCGGCGGTCGGGTATCAGCCGACGCTGGCGACCGACATGGGCGCCTTGCAGGAGCGCATCACGACGACCAAGAAGGGCTCGATCACGTCGGTGCAGGCGATCTACGTGCCGGCCGACGATTTGACCGACCCGGCGCCGGCGACCTCGTTCGCGCATCTGGACGCGACGACCGTGCTGTCGCGCCAGATCGCCGAGCTCGGCATCTACCCGGCGGTCGATCCGCTCGATTCGACCTCGCGCATGCTCGATCCGCGCATCGTCGGCGAGGAGCATTACCAGGTCGCGCGCGACGTGCAGCGCGTCTTGCAGACCTACAAATCGCTGCAGGACATCATCGCGATCCTCGGGATGGACGAATTGTCCGAAGAGGACAAGCTGACCGTCGCGCGGGCGCGCAAGATCCAGCGCTTCCTGTCGCAACCGTTCCATGTCGCCGAGGTCTTCACCGGCTCGCCCGGCGTGTTCGTCAACCTCGAAGACACGATCAAGGGCTTCAAGGGCATCGTCGCCGGCGAGTACGACGAGATGCCGGAGGCGTCGTTCTACATGGTCGGCACGATCGAAGAAGCGGTCCAGAAGGCCCGTCGCATGGCCGCGGAAGCGGCGTGATGCGTCCGCTCCGCGTCATGGCCGGGCTTGACCCGGCCATCTCTGGCCGGCGACACGCTTGCAGGGATGCCCGGATCAAGTCCGGGCATGACGCCTGTTTTGCCGCGGTGAGGGTCTGATGCCGGTCCAGTTCGAGCTTGTCACGCCCAGAGCAGCTGCTCGTCTCGCGCGACGTTGATATGGTCGTCGTGCCCGGCACCGAAGGCAATTTCGGCGTCCTGCCCGGGCATTCGCCGCTGATCTCGACGATCCGCCCAGGCACGATCGACATTTACGAGGGCAACGTGATCGCCGAACGCATCTTCGTCGCCGGCGGCCTCGCCGAGGTCACACCCGAGCGCTGCACGGTGCTGGCCGACGAAGCCTTGCCGCCCGAAGCGCTCGAACGCGCCCAGCTCGAGGCCGAATTGCAGACGATCGACGGCAACATGCCGATGCTGCGCGAGCAGATCGGCCGCGCCACCGGCACCGACCGCGAGCACCTCTTGGCCGAGCTGCGCCAATTGGAGCGGCAGTATGCCATCGCCAGCGCCAAATTGCGCGTGTTGCGCGAGATCGGCGGCTGACACGATCGCCGCATGGGCGCCTGGACGCTCGACGACATTCCGTGGGACCGGTTCGATCCGGCGAAGGTCGATCGCGAGCTGGTGCCGATCGTCAAGGCGGCGAGCCTCGTCGAGCATAACGGCTGGGCCTACGCGCATCATCTCTGCCGCGTCTTCGCCGATGATCCCGAGTTCCAGCAGACCGCGCGGCGCTGGGGCGAGGAGGAGGTGCAGCACGGCAGGGCGCTGGCGCGCTGGGCGGCGCTGGCCGACCCGGCATTCGATTTCGACGCCGCGTTTGCCCGATTCCAGGAAGGATTTCGCGTCGATTTCGACAGCGACCGCTCGCGCCGCGGTTCGCGCTCGGGCGAAATGGTGGCGCGCTGCGTCGTCGAGATCGCCACCAGCTCCTACTACGCCGCGCTGCGCGAAGCCGCCTCCGAGCCGGTATTGCGGGAGATCTGCCGCCATATCGCCGCCGACGAACTGCGGCATTACCGGCTGTTCTACAAGAACCTCGATCGCTACCTGGCGCTGGACGGGATCGGGCGGCTCTGGCCGGCTGCGGGTTGCGCTCGGCCGCGTCGCCGAGTTGGAGGACGACGAGCTGGCCTACGCCTATTACGCCGCGAACGAGACAGCGCGGCCCTATGACCGCCGCCGCTGCAACCGCGCGTATGCAAGCCGCGCCTACGCGCTCTATCGGCCGCACCATGTCGAGCGCGGCGTCGCGATGCTGCTGAAGGCGGCTGGGCTGACGCCGAACGGGAGGGTGGGATTCCTGGCCAGCCGGCTGGCGATGGCTGGTGATGCGCTATCGCGCCGCCCGACTCGCTAAGGCAATGGCTTAACGTTTTGTGACCGACCGCTTCGTCATACCGACCCACGGGCCGGCGACAGGCCGCCCCCGTGGGCCCGAACGACGAGGTGGATATGGGCGCGCGACGCGGACGGTTTGACGAATTCGTGATCGCCGCCGGTGTGCTGACGCGCTTTCCGCTCGCGGCGGAGGCGGCCGAGCCCGGCGCGATCGCCGCCGCCGGCTGGGCCTTCCCGCTGGTCGGAGGCGGCATCGGCGCACTGTGCGCCGCTCGCGTTCTTCGCCGCCGGGCTGATTGGTCTGCCGGTCGGGGCCGGCGGCATTGCTGGCGGTCGCCGCCGGCGTCGCGGCAACCGGCGCGCTGCACGAGGACGGGCTTGCCGACACGGCCGACGGGTTCGGCGGCGGCGCAATCGCGATCGTAAGCTCGCGATCATGCGCGACAGCACGCATGGCACTTATGGCGTCGTCGCGCTCGTGCTCAGCGTCGGTTTGCGCGCGACTGCGATCGCGGCGATCGGCGATGCGATTTTCGTCGGGCTGGCGCTGATCGCCGCCCACGCCGCGTCGCGCGCCGTATTGCCCCCGGCGATGTTTCTGTTGCGGCCGGCGCGCGCCGACGGCCTCGGCGCCGCGGCGGGACGCCCGAGCCGCACCGTCGCAGCCGCCGCGGCGCTGATCGGCGCCGTTATCGCGCTGGCCATGCTCGGGCCGCTGACCGGCGCGCTTGCCTTGTTCTTGGCCGGCGGTGCGGTCGCGGCTGCCGGCGATGCTTGCGCGGCGGCAGATCGGCGGCTACACCGGCGATGTTCTCGGCTTTTTCCAGCAGATCGGAGAGATCGTGATTCTGCTCGTGGCGGCGGCCAGATGAGCGCCGGCAAGGTGTCGCCGTTCGATCCCGGAGCGATTGGCGCCGGCACGGCCGGCCATGGCGCGACCCAGAGCGCAACGACAACGCGGTTCTGGTGGGTGCGGCATGCGCCGGTCGAGCATGGCGGCCGCATCTACGGGCAGAAGGACATGCCGTGCGACTGCACCGACGCGGCCGTGTTTGCCGGGCTGGCGAGACAGCTGCCGCGCGACGCGGTCTGGGTCACGAGCGATCTGCGCCGCACCCACGAAACGGCGCGGGCGATCATTCGCGCCGGCCTGCCCGGACCGGCCGAGATACCCGGCCCCGATGCGCCGGCGATCCCGGACCTCGCCGAGCAGAGTTTCGGCGACTGGCAGGGCCTGACCTATGACGAACTGAGCCATTCCCGCGGCGGCGCGTTCCACCGCTTCTGGCATGCGCCGGCGCATGAGCGTGCACCCGGCGGCGAGAGCTTTATCGATGTGATGCAGCGGGTCGCGCGCGCGATCCATGGCGTTCTCGACGCCAATCGCGGCCGCGACATCATCGCGGTGGCGCATGGCGGCACGATCCGCGCCGCGCTTGGGCTGGCGCTCGGCCTCGACCCGGAAGCGTGTCTCGCGTTCACGATGGAAAACTGCTCGGTCACGCGCATCGACCACATCGACGGCCCCGGCATGGGGCATGGCTGGCGCGTCGTGACGGTCAACCGCCCGCCGCATTAGCGCGCTCAGACGAACAGGCGCTCCTTTTCGAGCCCCGTGTACATGTCGGCGACGAACTCGCCGTAGCCGTTCCAGATCAGTGTCGGGCGGCGTTCGTCGGTGCCGAGGACGCGCTCGGTAGCCTGGCTCCAGCGCGGGTGCGGCACGGCCGGGTTGACATTGGCCCAGAACCCGTACTCGCTCGATTGCAGCTTTTCCCAATACGAGACCGGGCGCTTCTCGGTGAATTCGAAGCGCACGATCGACTTGACCGACTTGAACCCGTATTTCCATGGCACAGCGAGCCGCAGCGGCGCGCCGTCCTGCTTTGGCACCGGCTTGCCGTACATGCCGGTGACCAGGAAGGCGAGTTCGTTCTTTGCCTCCGCCATCGTCAGCCCCTCGACATAGGGCCAGGGATAGAAAAATTTTTTCTGCTCGGGCGCGGTCGTGGGATCCATGAAGGTTTCCATCCGCACGTATTTGGCGGAGCCGAGCGGCCGTGCCAGATCGACCAGCGCCGACATCGGGAACCCGGTCCACGGCACCGCCATCGACCACGCCTCGACGCAGCGGTGGCGATACAGCCGCTCTTCGAGGCCGACCCGTTTCATGCAGATCGTCGAAGTCGATCGTGAACGGCTTCTCGACGAGACCGTCAACCTTGATGGTCCAGGGACGGAGTTTCAGCGCCTGCGCCCGCTCCCAGATCGACTTGTCGAAGCCGAATTCGTAAAAGTTGTTGTAGGTCGTCGAATCTTTCTCGGCGGTGATCGGCCGGTCGAGCGTGTATTTGTCATTGCGCTTTGCCGGATAAAGCCCGGCGGAGGGATCGGCCTCGGCGGCCCAGGCCGGCAACGCGGCGGCGCCCGAGGCCAGGATCGGCCCTGCCGCCAACACCTTTCAGCAACAACCGTCGGCGATCGCGGAATGACGCCTCGTCGGTCGCCGCGCTCTCCGGTAACTCCCAGCCGCGCCTTGCCCGGATCAGCATCTCATCGTCTCCTTGCTGTCGCGCAGATGTGGGCGCGCGGGAGGGAGCAGCCAAGGATAAGCGATCCATCGCGTCGATAACTTCGACCGCATCTCACCAAACCTCTCCAGTCACCCGGGGTTTGGCCAGGAAAGGCGTCGTCATCAGGCTCCGGACCGGCGGTCGACAACCCAAGGTTGAGTGTATTGCCGGAGTTTGCTGATAAAACAGGCGATCTACAGCAGAATACCCGCACGGATTGTGTCGCAGCCCGATCCGGGCCGTCCGGCAGCCGGATAAAATTCTCGCAGGCAGCGGCAACAGCCGGTTAAATCGGAGAAATTGGCGGCGATGCCGGTCGCGTCTCTCTCCTTCCGGCAATGCACCGTCGAACCCCGGTCTGCTGAAAACAGCAAATCTACAGCAGAATACCCGCACAGCTCCCATCGCTGAAACCCGACCCGGGCGTTCCGATGGCCGGAACGCGTCGCCGAGGCACAAACAGTAGCCGGTAAATTTGGCGAAATTTGCGGCGATGTTCGGTGTGTATCTCGCCTTGGGTAACTGTCATTCCGGGCGCCGCACCCCTCCCTCCCCAACCCTCACCCGCTTGCGGGAGGGGAGGGAATGTTCGGGGCGCGGCCTCGGTGGTGCGGCCTACTGCGCGGCTTCGGCGGCGCGGCTCTGGATGACCTTGTCGGCGGTGCGGCCGGTCAGCTCCGCCATGTGGTCGAAGCGGCGCGCGAAACTGCCGACCCCCAGAGTCAGCGAGCGCAATTCGACGATCAGGTCGTGCAACTCGCTTTGCGGCAGCTGCGCCCGGACGACATCCCAGCCCTGCCAGTCCGGTTTCGCGTCATAGCCGAGGATCTGGCCGCGGCGGCCCGAAACCAGGCGCTGGACGCGGGCGGTGAACGCCGTTCGGCACCGAGATTTCGACCTCGTCGATCGGCTCCAACAGGATCGGCTCGCATTTCGGCAGCGCCTCCTGGATCGCCTGCCGGCCGGCGGTCTTGAACGCCATGTCCGAGCTGTCGACCGCATGGAATTGGCCGGTGATCAGGGTGACCGCGAGATCGACGACCGGGAAACCGAGCGGGCCGTGGTGCAAGGCCTCGACGACGCCTTCCTCGACCGCCGGAATGTAGTTGCGCGGGATCGCGCCGCCGACGACGCTGTCCTTGAAGGTGAACCCCGAGCCGCGCGGCAGCGGGCCGACCTCGATCGTGCAGTCGGCGAACTGGCCGTGGCCGCCGCTCTGCCGCTTGAAGCGCGAGTGCTGCGTTGTGCCGCGACGGATCGTCTCCTTGTACGGCACCGCCGCATGGTGGCCGACAACCGAAAGGTTCTGCCGGTTGCGCAGCCGGTCGAGCGCGATCTGCAGATGCACGTCGCCCTGGCCCCACAGCACCATTTCGCGCATCTCGGCGTTCTGTTCGAGTTCGAGGGTCGGGTCTTCCTCGATCAGCCTGGCGATCGATCCGGTCAGCTTGACGTCGTCGCCGCGCTTCTCGGCGTGGATCGCCAGGCCATAGACCGGTTGCGGCTTCTCCGGCTGCGGCAGCGGGTCGGCCTTGCCGGACGGGGTCAGCAGCCATGCCGGTCTGGATCTCCTCCATCCGGGTCAGCCCGACAACCTCGCCCATCTGGCCGGCCGGCACCTTTTCCTGCTGGCCGCCGAGCAGCTTGACGACCCCGGCGACGCGCACCCCGTTCAGCACGTTGCCCTCGGCGATCGAGCCGCGCCAGATCCGCGACAGCGACAGCTTGCCGGTATGCGGCAGGTGATAAGTCTTGAAGACCTGCGCCAGCGGTTCGCCCTCGCGGCTCGATGCCGAGCCGCGCCGCAGTCTCAAGCGGACCCGGCGTCTCGTGCCGCAGCGCCTTCCACAGCCGCCGCACGCCGTAATCCTGCGCCGCCGCGCCGACGAACACCGGCACGATCAGATTGCGCTGAAAATCCTGCGTCAGGTGTTTGTAGATGTCCTCCTTCGACGGCTGCACGTCCTCGAGCAGCTGTTCGAGCAGCGAGTCGTCGAAATCGGCGAGTTTTTCGACGAGGCTGGTGCGGGTATCGCCTTCCTGGTCCCAGAACCCGTCGGGCAGCGGGATCAGGTCGGAGGCCTGACCCGGCCGATAGCGATAGGCGCGTTCGCTGACCAGATCGACATAGCCGGTGATCTCGCTCTCGCCGCCGCGCAGCGGCACCTGCCGCAGCACCAGCGGACGCTCGGATACCGATTGCAATGCCGCGAGCACGTCGCGCACCCGCGCGCTCGCCGCGTCGAGCTTGTTGATGAACAGCATGTGCGGGATGTCGTGCCGCGCCAGGAAATGCAGCAGCGCGCTGACCGTGACCGCGCGTTCGACCTCGGGCTCGCAGACGACGACGACGGTGTCGGCGACCAGCATCGCCTGCTGCGCCTCGTAGAGCAGCTCGACCGAGCCGGGGCAGTCGAGGATCGTCCACGGATCGCCGAGGAAGTTCGCGTTGGCGACGTTGATCTCGGTTGACATGCTGCGGGCGCGCGCCTCGGCGGCGTGATCGCCGACCGAATTGCCGTCGCGCACGCTGCCGCGGCGGCTCGTCGTGCCGCTGGCGAACAGCAGCGCTTCGAGCAGCGTCGTCTTGCCCGACAGATACGGGCCAACCAGGGCAACGCAGCGGGGGGCGCTCGGCATCATGGGATCCTCCACAAATCCGGGGCACGACCGCCTCGGTCGCGGCCGCTGTTTATGACAGGATCGTGGCGCGCCCTCCCGCCGGAGGCAAGTTCGATTTCGGAGATATCATCGCCTTACCCCTCGCCCCGGCCCTCTCCCCGATTGCGGGGAGAGGGAGAGCGACGGCAACATCCGGATGATTCTACGCAGATCGTGCGTGATGTCCGGTTCAGTTCCCTCTCCCGGCGGGCGGGGAGAGGAACGGCGTGAGGGGCTACCGAGGCAGGCTCAGCCGCCGAGATAGCGGCCGAGGATCGCCAGCAGCAGCAGCGCGACGATGTTGGTGATCTTGATCATCGGGTTGACGGCCGGCCCCGCGGTGTCCTTGTACGGGTCGCCGACCGTGTCGCCGGTCACCGCCGCCTTGTGCGCCTCCGAGCCCTTGCCGCCGTGATGGCCTTCCTCGATGTATTTCTTGGCGTTGTCCCAGGCGCCGCCGCCCGAGGTCATCGAGATCGCGACGAACAGGCCGGTGACGATCGTGCCGAGCAGCATCGCCCCAAGCGACGCGAAGCCCGCGGCCGGCCCGGCGATCCCCCAGATCACGAAGAACAGCACGATCGGCGCCAGCACCGGCAGCAGCGACGGGATGATCATCTCGCGGATCGCGGCGCGTGGTCAGCATGTCGACGGCGCGGCCATAATCGGGCTTGGCCCGTGCCTTCCATGATCCCGGGGATCTCGCGGAACTGGCGGCGCACCTCGACGACGATCGCGCCGGCCGAGCGGCCGACCGCCTGCATGCCGAGCGCGCCGAACAGATACGGCAGCAGACCGCCGATAAACAGCCCGATCACGACGAACGGGTCCTGCAGCGCGAAGCGCACGTCCAGGGTTCGGGAAATAGTGCCGCAAATCCTCGGTGTAGGCGGCGAACAGCACCAGCGCCGCGAGACCGGCCGAGCCGATCGCGTATCCCTTGGTCACCGCTTTTGTCGTGTTGCCGACCGCGTCGAGCGCGTCGGTCGTGCGCCGCACTTCGCGCGGCAGGTCCGCCATCTCGGCGATGCCGCCGGCATTGTCGGTGACCGGGCCGTAGGCGTCGAGCGCGACGATCATGCCGGCCAGCGCCAGCATCGTCGTCGCCGCGATCGCGATGCCGAACAGCCCGGCGAACAGGAACGACAGCACGATGCCGATGCAGATCACGATGACCGGCAGCGCGGTCGCCTCCATCGATACGGCGAGGCCCTGGATCACGTTGGTGCCGTGTCCGGTCGTCGAGGACAGCGCGATGCTGCGCACCGGACGGTACTCGGTCGAGGTATAGTACTCGGTGATCCAGACGATCAGCCCGGTGACCGCGAGGCCAGTCAGCGCGCACAGGAACAGCCCGAGACCGCTGACCGCGCCGCCTACCGTCATCGGCAGCGGCGCCGTGACGCCGAACACGAGGAAGATCAGCAGCGCGATGCCGATGACGGACAATATTCCGGTCGCGACAAGGCCCTTGTAGAGCGCCCGCATGATCCCGTTGTCGGAGCCGAGCTTGACGAAATACGTCCCGATCACCGAGGTGACGATGCAGACCGCGCCGATCGCCAGCGGCAGCACCAGAAGGGTGTCGCGCAACTCGGCGGCGGCGAGATTGCCCGGCGGCGGCGCGAAGAAGATCGCGGCAAGCAGCATCGTGGCGACGATCGTGACGACATAGGTCTCGAACAGATCGGCCGCCATCCCGGCGCAATCGCCGACATTGTCGCCGACATTGTCGGCGATAACGGCCGGGTTGCGCGGGTCGTCCTCGGGGATGCCGGCCTCGACCTTGCCGACGAGGTCGGCGCCGACATCGGCGCCTTTCGTGAAAATGCCGCCGCCGAGACGCGCGAAAATCGAGATCAGCGAGGCGCCGAAGCCGAGCGCGACCATCGCCTCGAGCACGCCGCGCAAATCTTCGGCCGGCAGGATGCTGCGCAGGAAGAAATAGTAGCCGCCGGCGCCAAGCAGCCCGAGGCCGACGACCAGCATGCCGGTGACCGCGCCGGCCTTGAACGCGATGTCGAGCCCGGCGGCGAGCCCGGCCCGTGCCGCCTGCGCCGTGCGCACATTGGCGCGCACCGATACGTTCATCCCGATATAGCCGGCCGCGCCCGACAGCACCGCGCCGATCAGATAGCCGAGCGCGACCCAATGCCCGAGCGTGATCCACAGAATGATCAGGATCACCACGCCGACGATCGCGATCGTGCGGTATTGCCGGTTCAGATAGGCGCTGGCGCCGAGTTGGACCGCGCCCGAGATTTCCTGCATGCGCGCGCTGCCAGCGTTCGCGGCCAGGACGCTGCGGCTCGTCACCACACCGTAGGCCAGCGCCAGCAGGCCGCAGACGATGACGAAAATATAGGCCGACGCCATCTGTCAGGTTCCTCAACTCACCTGGAATGGAAAACCCGCCCGCTTCCGCTCAACCTGCGCGGCAACCGGTCGCCGGGGCGCGGCACCATGCCAGAAGCGTACAATTAAGACAACAATTTAGGACCGATTGTCCGCCGCGCGGTTTCGGTGCCAGGTGCGCTCGTTCAGAAATGCCGGTAGCCGGGAGCAGCGACGGGATCTCCTGACCGTCCGTGGCGAGCAGGCGCACGCCGTGATCCCGGCTCGATGACGCCGATCGGGGTGATCGGCAGGTTCAGCTCGTCGGCGAGGCGCTCGATCGCGGCGGTTACTTCCGGCGGCGCGGCAAACAGCAGCTCGTAATCGTCGCCCGCCGTCGCGAGAAGGGCTGGCAGATCGGGGTCCTGCGCCGCGAGGCGGGTTGCCGGCCCGGAAAGCGGGACGGAAGCCAACTCGATGGCCGCCGCTACACCGGAGGCGTCGCAGATGTGTCCGAGATCGGCGATCAGGCCGTCCGACACGTCGCACATCGCATGCGCGATTCCGGCAAGACGCGGACCGAGACCGGTGCGCGGCTCGGGCGACTTGAAATCGCGCGACCAGACTTGCGCGCTCGGCCGGGTCGAGCTGCGGATACTCTCCCCGCAATATCCTCAGGCCGAGATGGGCGTCGCCGATCGTACCGCTGACCCAGATCCGGTCGCCGGCGCGGGCGCCGGAGCGGCGGATCTCGGCTCCGGCAGCGACGTCGCCGATCGCGGTCAGCGACAGCGCCGCCGGCCCCGGCGTCGCGACCGAATCGCCGCCGAGCAGATCGACCCCGAAATGGCGCTGATCCTCGGCGAGCCCGGCCGCGAAGCGCTCGACCCAATCATCGCCTGAATCTGGCCGGAAGGGCCGTCGTCAGCAGGTAATGCAGCGGCCGCGCTCCCTTCGCGGCGAGGTCCGACAGATTGACCCGCAGCAGCTTTTTTGCGACCAGCTCGGGCGGGTCGTCGGGGAGGTAATGCACGCCCTCGACCATCGCATCGACGGTGACGACGAGGCGGCGCCCGGCCACGCAGTCGACGAGCGCCGCGTCGTCCGTGTAAGTCCGAGCCCGCCCGGCCCGGCGAGCGGCGCGAAAAACCGCGCGGATGCGGCCGAACTCGCCGAGGGCCTCGGCCATCGGGCGCTACAGTTCTGCCGCCCGCAGCATGCGCGCCAGGCGGTCGAAGACGCCGTTGGCCAGCGCCGGCTCGCGGCCGCTGAAGAACGCGTAGGCGATCGCGACGTATTCGCTGATCGCGACGCGCGGCGGGATGTCGGGGCGGTGCACCAGCTCGTAGGCTCCCGCTTCGAGGATCAGCCGCAGCAGCGTCTCGAGCCGCGGCAGCGGCCATTCCTCGCTGAGCGCCGCCGACAGCGTTTCATCGAGCCGCTCGCGGTGCTCGGTGACGCCGCGCACGATGTCGGCAAACAGCTTTTCGTCAGCCTCGCCGTAATTGTCGCCGTCGATCTCGCGGCCGAGCCGATGATGCAGGAATTCGCCGATCACCGCGTCGGCGCCGCGCCCCGGGTTCAGCTCCAGCTGATAGAGCGCCTGGACAGAAGCGAGCCTGGCGATGCTGCGGCGCCGCGCCCCACCGCCCGAACGCGGCGCGCATTCTGCCGTGCTCGGCGCGCTCATGGTCGATTGCCGGGGCGGTTGCCGCCGAACCGGCGCTTCAAGTCGATCAGCGCGAGACAGGCGCGCACCGCCTCGCCGCCCTTGTCGCGTCCGCCTTTTTCGATATCGGGCGAGGCGCGCTTCAACGCCTGCGCTTCGTTCTCGACGGTCAGTATGCCGTAGCCGGCCGCGATGCCGTCGCGAACGCATCAGATCCTGCAGCGCGCGCGCGGTCTCGTTGCAGATGTGGTCGTAATGCGTCGTCTCGCCGCGGATCACGCAGCCGAGCGCGACAAATCCGTCAAAGCGGCCCTCGGCCTTCGCGGCGAACCCGATCGCGGCCGGAATTTCGAACGCGCCGGGAACCGATACGGTCTCGCAGGTCGCCCCGGCGGCGGCGGCGGCGCGCTCGGCGCCCTCGCGCAGCATCGCCGCGATATGGGCGTAATACGGCGCCTCGACGAGCAGCAGATGGGGGGCTCGCAGGCCGCTGATTTCAGTCTCAGGGCTTTCCGTCCCGCGGCTTTGGTCATCTGGAGAAGCGCTCCGCGATCTCGGGGCGGGCGCCGAGCAGCCGGGCGACATAGCGCGCGAGCGGGTCGATTTCGAAATTCATGCGCTGTCCCGGCCGCGCCTCGCCGAAACCGGTATGCGACAGCGTATGCGGGATGATGTTGACGCCGAAGCGGTCGCCCTCGACCTCGTTGACCGTCAGGCTGACCCCGTCGAGCGCGACCGATCCCTTCGAAGCGACAAACGGCATCAGCGCCGCCGGAGCCTCGATCACGAAGCGCACCGACTCGCCCTCCGGCCGCCGATCGAGGATGCGCGCGACGCCATCGACATGGCCCGACACGATATGACCGCCGAGCTCGTCGCCGACCCGCAGCGCGCGTTCGAGATTGACCGCGGTGCCCTCGGCCCACTCGCCGAGTGTCGAGCAGGCCAGCGTCTCGGCCGAGGCCTGCACCGAAAAGGCGCCAGGCTCGACGGCGACGACCGTCAAGCACACGCCCGAGCAGGCGATCGAGGCGCCGAGCGCGATCCCGGCCGTGTCGTAGGCGGTCGCGATCGACAGATCGAGCCCGCCGTCCGGCCCCGCAGACGCGGCGCAGCCGGCGCACCCGGCCGACATCGGTAATAATTCCGGTGAACATCGGCCTAAGCTAGGGCGGTGCCGCCCGATTCGCCAGCGGCTTTTAGCCGGAGCGCCGTCGTGATCTAAGACAGGCGGTATGTCGAAAGCAGATCAGCGCCGACCGTCTCGCTCGACAGCAGATCGAACCGCGGCGCCTCGGCCAGCGCGCATGAGGCCGAGCGCGCCGACCGCCGGCACGCCGTCCGCCCCGAGCAGCAGCGGCGCATGCAGCCACACGAGGCGGTCCACCAGCCTGGCCGACAGCAGCGAAGCGGCGAGCCGGCCGCCGCCCTCGACCAGCAGCCGGGTCAGGCCCCGTTCGCCGAGGCAGCGCAGCGCGTCGGCCAGATCGATCCGGCCGGTTCCGGTCCGCCGCGGCGTCGAATGATTTCGACGCCGGCCTCTCGCAGCGCCTCACGCCGATCCGGATCGGAGCCGGGCACAGTGACCAGCCAGGTCGGGTTCTCACGCGCCTCGGCGATGAGGCGAGCATCGAGCGGGATCGCGAGATTGCGGTCGAGCGCGACCCGCACCGGCGAGCGATGCTCCAGCCCCGGCAGCCGGCATGTCAGCTGCGGATCGTCGGCCAGCACCGTCGCGGTCCCGACCAGGATCGCGTCATGCGTCGCGCGCAACAGGTGCGTGCGCTGGCGCGCCCGGGGGCCGGTGATCCAGCGGCTTTCGCCCGAGGCGGTCGCGATGCGGCCATCGAGCGAGGTCGCGAGCTTCAGCGTGACGAGCGGCCGGCCGGTACGCACGCGCTGGAAAAAGCCGGCATTGATTTCGGCCGCCGCGTCGGCGCACAGCCCGCTTTCGACGGCGATCCCGGCCGTCGCGCAGCTTGGCCAGTCCGCCGCCGGCAACGCGCGGGTCCGGGTCCTCGACCGCCGCGACGACGCGCGCAACCGCCGCCGCGATCAGCGCCTCGGCGCAAGGCGGCGTCCGCCCGCAATGGCAACACGGTTCGAGCGTGACATAGGCCGTACCGCCGCGCGCAGCGTCGCCGGCCCGGCCGATCGCCTCGGTCTCGGCATGCGGCCGTCCGCCGGGCTGCGTCCACCCCCGCCCGACGACCCTGCCGTCGTTGACGATGACGCACCCGACCGCCGGGTTCGGCCAGACATTGCCCACCCCACGCCGCGCCAGCGTCAGCGCCGCACCCATGATGTGCCGGTCAAATTCAGCTGTCATTGCAGGTGAAGCGATCTCGCGGAACAGAGCACGCCTGATCGAGATTGCTTCCTCGCTGCGCTCCTCGCAATGACACTCTCTACTGTTAACCTAACCCGGCGCGTACGGGTTTTCGCTCTTGCGCAACATCAGCCGGATCGGGGTGCCCGGCAACTCGAAATCCTGGCGCAGCGCATTGGTCAGATAGCGGCGATAGGCCTCCGGCAGCTCGCCGGGTTTCGAGGCGAACAGCGCGAAACTCGGCGGCCGCGTGTTGACCTGGGTCATGTAGCGCAGCCGCAGGCGGCGGCCGGCGACCAGCGGCGGCGGGTGGCGCTCCTGGATCCGCGCCAGCCAGCGGTTCAGCGCCGCGGTCGGAACGCGACGGTTCCACACCGCGTCGGCCGCGAACACCGCCTTCATCAGCGCGGGCAGCCCGGACCCGCTCAGACCCCGACACCGCGACCAGCGGCACACCGGAGAGCTGCGGCAGAGTCGTTTCGAGCCGCTCGCGCAGAGCTTTCAACAGCGCCGCCCGATCGGCGACGAGGTCGGATTTGTTGAGCGCCAGCACGAGCGCTCTGCCTTCCTCGGCGACCAGGTTGGCGATCGTCAGATCCTGGCGCTCCAGCGGCTGCTCGGCATCGAGCACGAGGATGACGGTCTCGGCGAAGCGCACCGCGCGCAGCGTATCGGCGACCGAGAGGCGTTCGAGCCGCGCCTCGATCCGCGCGCGGCGGCGCATCCCCGCGGTGTCGATCAGGCGGATCGGACGCCCGCCCCAGCGCCATTCGATCGCGATCGCGTCGCGCGTGATGCCCGGCTCGGGACCGGTCAAAACCCGCTCCTCGCCAATCAGCCGGTTGACGAGCGTCGATTTCCCGACATTCGGACGGCCGACGATCGCCAGCTGCAACGGCTTCGCCTCGGCCTTCCTCCAGGTCGCCGGCTCCGCCCTCGTCGGGAGCGGCCACGTCCCGCCGGGCGCGAACGGCAGCAGCCGTTCGTAAAGCTCGCCCATTCCCTCGCCGTGCTGCGCCGAAATCGCCACCGGATCGCCGAGCCCCAGCGCATAGGCTTCGTCGAGATCGGCAAGCGCGGCCCGCCCCTCGGCCTTGTTGGCGACCAGCACCACCGGTTTTCCGGAGCGGCGCAGCCACCGGGCGAAATGTCCGTCGGCCGGGGTCAGGCCGGCGCGCGCGTCGATGACCAGCAGCGCGACATCGGCCAAGTCGAGCGAGCGCTCGGTTTGCGCCTGCATGCGCCCGGCCAGCGTATCCGGCGGCGCTTCCTCGAGCCCGGCCGTGTCGATCAGGTGGAATTCGAGATCGGCGATGCGGCCCTCGCCCTCGCGGCGGTCGCGGGTAACGCCCGGCATGTCGTCGACGAGCGCCAGCTGCCGACCGACAAGCCGGTTGAACAATGTCGATTTGCCGACATTGGGCCGCCCGATGATCGCGACGGTAAAAGACATGAACTCTGCATACAAGTGACGGCGTCTTGCCAGCTCTTCAAGGCGGCGGCGCACTTGCGGTTGTATTTCCGTTTCCCGCCGGAGCGGATTGGAGAGCAACCCGCCGCTGCGTTCCGGCACCGGGCAGGCAGCTGACACAGATGTGAATTGACGCGCTTCAAGTCACGCACGATCGCGGTGAAATCTGCAGGCTTCCCGATTGTTGGAGCGTGCGAAGAGCTTCATTTTCGCCGATCAGAAGCGGGTTCCCCGATCAGCAGCAGCCGGTCGGCAGGTCAACCGCCCTCGTGCAGGTCCGCCTTGGTTTTTTCGCCGCCATTGCGGCTTCTCGCCGACTTGCCGCGACCGCCGCGCCCTTCGGCCTCGTCGCGATAGGTTTCGCCGCGGGCTCCTTCTTCTTGGAGCGGCGCAAATTGCGCTTGTTCTCCGCCGGGCTTTCGTACTTCGACGCGCCGGCCTCGTGCAGTGCGATGGCGATCGCCTGTTTCGGGTTCTTCACCTTTCGCTTTCCGGCGGCGGTCTTGAGTTCGCCATGCTTGAACTCGTGCATGACGCGTTCGATCGTCTCGCGCTGGGCCGGGGTTTGATGCCTGGGCATCGCTTCTGCTCCTGAGCCTTTGATCCGTACGGCGCCACTATCCGGGCATCCTGCTGTGCACGACGCAATTCGCGCAAATCCGGTTCCACCGCGTTGCGCGAAATCCTTCGCGGGCAACGCTGTTGCCGCTCCGGATGTTGATCCGTCACGAAACCGATCAGGACGATTGAAAGTGCCGCCACTGCAGCAGCAGCGCCTCGACGAGGAACGGGAGGACGAAACCGAGACGCCGCTCGCGGACGCGTTGGATCCGCAGGTGGCGGCGCGGCGCGCGCAATTGCGCTATGTCAGCGACGCCTCGCCCGGAATAACGCGCCACGCCGCAAAGAACGGGTTCGACTACCGCCTCCCCGATGGCGCGCTGGTCCGCGACATCGACACGCTGCGGCGCATCCGGTCGCTGGCGATCCCGCCGGCCTGGACCGAGGTGTGGATTTGCCCCTACCCCAACGGTCATTTGCAGGCGACCGGCCGCGACGCGCGCGGGCGCAAGCAGTACCGCTACCATCCGCGCTGGCGCGAGGTCCGCGACGAGGCGAAATACACCAAGCTCTTGACGTTCGCTCGGGTGCTGCCGCTGATCCGCGCCCGTGTCGACGCCGATCTGAAGCGCCGTGGCCTGCCACGCGAAAAGGTTCTGGCGGCGATTGTCCGCCTGATGGAAATGACGCTAATCCGCATCGGGAATGCCGAATACGCCAAAGCGAACAAGAGCTTCGGACTGACCACGCTGCGCGACCGCCATGTCGTGATCGAGGGCGGCAAAATCCACATCAGCTTTCGCGGTAAGAGCGGCAAACGGCACGAGAGCGACATCAACGACCGCCGGCTCGCGCGCATCGTCAAGGATTGCCGCGATCTGCCGGGTTATGAGCTGTTTCAGTACATCGACGAAGACGGCCGGCGGCGCGACGTCAACTCGGCCGATGTGAACAACTATCTCCGCGAAATCACCGGCGAGGACATCACGGCGAAGGATTTCCGCACCTGGGCTGCAACGCATCTCGCGGCTCAAGCGCTGCGCGAGTTCGAGGCATTCGACCGCACGGCCAAGCGCAAGAAGGCGATCGTCGACGCGGTCAAGAAGGTGGCAACGCATCTCGGCAACACGCCGGCGATCTGCCGACGCAGCTATATCCACCCGGCGATTCTGGACGGCTACATGGACGGCACGCTGCTGCAATCACTGGCAGACGAGGCCGGCGCCTATCTCGAAGAAAATATCCACGGCATGAAGCCGGAGGAGGCGGCGGTCACGGCCTTCCTGCGGCTGCGGCTCGGCGAGTTGGCGGGACACAACCGAACTTAATGACATCGAAGTGCTGGCGCGGCGAACCCATCGCTGCCGCCGAGTTTCTTTGCCCGCCAGAGTATTTCGTCCGTATGGCGAGCGCACCCGCCTAACACAGAGAAGTTGGGTTTTCTGGGGTGAGTTTACAATCAACAGGCGGAGACAAGACACAGGTTATGTAAAGCAAAGCCCGTGTATTTAATTCAGGTTTAGGTGGGTCGCCATTTGCCGGGAGGCCGCGGAACCGACAGCTCCACGCCCTGTTGTTCTTAAGCAGTCGGTCGCCTCGACGCTGATGTTTCATCGCAGTTGTGGCGCCTGTGGTACTCGCGTTTCATGGAGAGCCGTATGAAAGCCTTGGTGTGGCACGGCACCACGGATATCCGCTGCGACACTGTCCCCGATCCCGCAATCGAGGATGACCGGGACGCCATCGTCAAGGTCACAAGCTGCGCGATCTGCGGCTCCGACCTGCATCTCTATGACCATTTTATGCCCGGCATGAAGTCCGGCGACATCATGGGACACGAGACGATGGGCGAGGTCGTCGAGGTCGGCCCCGGCGCGAAACACAAGCTCAAGGTCGGGGAGCGCGTCGTCATCCCGTTCACGATCATCTGCGGCGAATGCGAGCAGTGCCGGCGCGGCAATTTCTCCGTCTGTGAGCGTACCAATCGCAACAAGGCGACCGCGGATACGGCGTTTGGGCACACCACGGCGGGGTTGTTCGGCTACACGCATCTGACCGGCGGTTATCCCGGCGGGCAGGCTGAATATCTGCGGGTGCCGTTCGCCGACGCGACGCACATCAAAGTGCCGGACGGCGTCCCTGACGACAAGCTGCTGTTCCTCAGCGACATTTTTCCGACCGGCTGGCAGGGCGCGGTGCAGTGCGACATCCAGCCGACCGACACGGTTGCGGTCTGGGGCTGCGGTCCGGTCGGGCAGATGGCGATACGCAGCGCGATCCTGTTGGGCGCGAAACAGGTCGTCGCGATCGACCGCCTTCCCGAACGCCTGTCGATGGCCGAGGCCGCCGGCGCGATCCCGATCAATTTCGAGGAGGAAAGCACGGTCGAGCGACTCAACGAGCTGACCGGCGGCAAGGGACCCGAGAAGTGCATCGACGCGGTCGGGATGGAGGCGCATGCGACCGGCACGATCGACTCGATGTACGACCGCGCCAAGCAGGCCATGATGCTGGAGACCGACCGGCCGCACGTCCTGCGCGAGATGATCTATGTCTGCCGCCCGGCGGGCACATTGTCGGTACCCGGCGTCTATGGCGGCTTGTTGGATAAGATCCCGTTCGGCGCTCTGATGAACAAGGGCCTGACGCTGCGCACCGGTCAGACCCACGTCAACCGCTGGACCGACGATCTGCTGCGCCGGATCCTCGACGGGCAGATCGACCCGTCCTTTGTCATCACGCACCGGGTCCCGCTCGATAAAGGGCCGGAGATGTACAAGACGTTCCGCGACAAGCAGGACGGCTGCATCAAGGTGATGCTGCAACCGAATGGAGCCGGAGCTTAACCATGGCCAGCCTTGTTCCGAAAACCGCCCTGCCCGGACGGTCCCGCTCGATGCATGACGAAATGGCAACCGGGCTCGGATATTTTTCGATCGCGCTCGGGATCGCCGAGCTTGCGATCCCGCAGACCCTTCGCCGCATCGCCGGCATCGAGGCGCCGGATGCTCTGGTACGCGGCTTCGGAGTGCGCGAGATCGCGACCGGCATTGCAATCCTGATGACGCACGATGCGACGCCATGGATCTGGGGCCGGGTCGCCGGCGATGCGCTCGACATCGGGACCGTCGCAATCTCGCCGCCTGAACGGCACGGCCGCGAGGAGAAAAAAACCTGGGCGCTCGGCGCCCTGCTGGCCGTCACGGCGGTCGATCTGTTCTGCGCTTCCTGCCTCAACGCGGAAAAAGGCGGACGCAAGACGGCGCGCGCCGATTACCGCGACCGCAGCGGATTCCCGCAGGGGCCGCAGGCGGCTCGAGGGGCGGCGCGGGACTTCGAACTTCCCCGCGACATCAGAGGGCCGGAAGCGCTGCGACCGCAAATGAGCGAAGGCGCGCGCCACCCGGCCGCGCCGTCGGGTGAATGGGTAGTCTCAAGCTCTGGAGTACGATGAATGAGCGACAAGCGTCTCGAGGGAATGAAGGTTGCGATCCTGGTGGCGGACGGGTTCGAGCAGGTCGAATTGACTGGGCCGCGCCAAGCGCTCGACGCTGCCGGCGCCGACACCAGCATCGTCTCACTGAAACCGGGCAATGTGCGCGCCTGGAAGTTCACCGAATGGGGCGAGCAGTTTCCGGTCGATATGACCGTGGAACGCGCCGACCCCGCCAGCTTCGAGGCGCTGTTGTTGCCGGGCGGCGTCATCAATCCGGATGTGCTCCGGATGAACGCGACGGCGATGTCGTTCGTGCGGCATTTCTTTGACGCGAACAAGCCGGTCGCCTCGATCTGTCACGGCCCTTGGTCGATCATCGAGGTCGGCGCGGCGCGTGGCCGACGCATGACGTCGTGGCCATCGGTCAGGACCGATCTGCGCAACGCCGGCGCAGAGGTGGTCGATGAGGCCGCCGTGGTCGATCGCAACCTGGTCACAAGCCGGAAACCGGACGATATCCCGGCGTTCAACCGCGAAATGATCGCGAGGGGCAAACAGCCTTCTCGGCAAAGCGCTGCTTGAGCCACAGGGAAAATCCCGGTCTGTTTGCGTGTACGGGCTCGATCTGCGATTCAGAACAAATCAGCCCGACCGCGCAGCCAGAAGCTCGGCTGTTCGTCGCCCTAATTCGTCCAACGTGAAGGGCTTGTACAAAATCGGCAAGTCGAAACTTCCCGAGATTGCAGCATGCCCGGTGATCATCAACGCACGCAGGTCCGGTCGTCGCAACCGCGCCTCTCGGATTGTCTCCAGCCCATTCATGCCCGGCATGGCGTAGTCGACTATCAATAGAGCGACGTCATCTCTGGTTTGCAGGATGCGAAGCGCCGCATTGCCGCCGCTCGCCTCATGAACGATATACCCGACGGATTGCAGGTAGTCGATCAGAGCACGTCTGACGTCCTCATCATCGTCGCACAGCAACACGCTGGCCACGGCGTGGCCGGGCGGCGTTCCGGACCGGACAGTCGACTTGGCGACCGGTGGCCCATCAGCCCGCGGCAGCCACAGCTCGACCGTGGTGCCCTCACCTGGTTCGCTGTGAATCCGCGCAGTGCCGCCCGATTGCGCGGCAAACCCCTGCACCATAGGCAGGCCAAGACCGGAGCCGGCGCCGAGGTCCTTCGTTGTAAAGAACGGTTCGAATGCACGCGCAAGCGTCGCTTCGTCCATGCCAATGCCGTCGTCGCTGATCGACAAAACGACATAGTCGCCCGTCGCCAGCTCCGGCGGCACATCGATTCCGGCCGCACGGTTCATGATGACGATGCGAACGGTGCCTCCCTCGGGCATCGCATCACGGGCATTGATCGCGAGATTGAGGATCGCGAGTTCGAGCTGATTGCCATCGACCTGGGCTGACGCAGGACTCCCTTCTTCTGAGATTCGCAGAAATCTGCGGGCCCAAAGTCCTTTGGAGCATTTCTTCGATGCCGCAAACCAAGTCGAAGATGTCGAGTGACTGCGGATCGAGGTTCTGCTTTCGGGCGAAGGCAAGGAGGCGCTGGATCAACGTCGCGCCTCGTTCCGCCGATTGCATTGCGGCGTTCAATAACGGCAGCACGGCGGGAGATTCGCCGGAGCGCATGCTCGCGAGCGTGAGGTTGCTTATGACAATGGTAAGAAGGTTGTTGAAGTCATGCGCTATGCCGCCTGTGAGTTGCCCGATCGCTTCGAGTTTTTGTGCCTGGCGCAGTGCCGCTCCGGTGGTCTGATGCTCAGCCATTTCGGCCTGCAATCGGCGATTGGTTTCGTCCAGATCTTACCCGCAGCCTCATCGTTTCCGTGATGATCCGGTTGAGGTGTTTGCCCGCAAGCGAAAGCGCTCCAGCAAAAACAACAATCATCGCCCCGAGCGCGTCATCGGTCGCAACTCCGTCGACAACAAAGCGTATAGCTATTGGCAGTGTTGCCGCCCACAGGAATGCGAGAAGGGCCGGTAAATGCGACGCATTCACCACGAGGGCGCCGGCGCACATTCCACCGATCACCATTGTGAGAAAAACCTGACCGGGTATTGGGACCACCGGGAACAGGAGCGCTCCGCCGATGCCCCATGACAGACCGGCAAGCAGCGAACTCGCGGTCGCAAGGCGCGAGAAGTAGTGGACCCTTTCGTGTAAAGCAGCGGTGCGGCGATGGTGGAGCCATAATGCCAGCCGTCCGATTGTCACCAGCAATACCGATGCGAACCACGGCAGGGCGAGTGGCTGAGACGCAAACGGAGCGAGCGCAGCGGCTGCCAGGCCCGCGTTTACAACGTTTACGCCGATTGCAATGGGCATCTGCCGGAACATCGCATCGACCTGCTCGGCGTCGATCGCTGTTGCCGCGCCCTCGACCGAATTCATCCGTCTCCCCAAGTGCCGCCCAACAGTATCATCGGCTCGCTCAGGCAGGTGAGACAAATCGGTCGGGATTGAATTCAGATTGAGATGTAGGGCAGCAGATATTTCTATGCTTGGTCGCGGTGCGTCTTGAATGCACCCAAATCGGGAAATGATCCGTTGCCTCTGGAGTACAGCATTACCGGAGCATCGCTCGCGACCATCTCGATGTTTTTCCGTTTCTCAAGCTCAGCGAGGGGACGGTACCTGAGCCTGGATGCCGGGTACGAGCATCGATGGGGATTAAGGAACAGGCGACGTATTACCCAAGCGAATGACGGGTTGGGAGAAATCGACCCCTCAGCGGCCGAACGGTCAGCGGCGGCAGGCGCCGACAGCGGCTTCTCGGGTGCCTCGGAAACCAGGCATTCAGTCCTCAGGGACGCCGGCTTTGCGCAGGCCCGCGAAAAATGTGCTTTCAGCCAAAGCGGACACCTCGCGGACGCCCCAGGAGAGCACGGCGCGGACGCGTGCGATGCTGGCATAACGATCGTCGCCGACAAGCTTGCGCGCCTCGGAAAATTCAGCGACCGCACGCTCAACATCACCCTTCAGGCCGCAGGCCGCGGCGAGAAACGCGCGGAATTCCGGGTGCGCCGGAGTGGCATTGCGGGCCCGTTCGTACCAGGCGATCGCTTCGTCGACGCGCGACTGCAGCAGATGCGCCGATCCGATCCGGCTGTAAAACAATCCGATCTGGGGATCGCGAGGACTGAGCCGGATGGCGCTCTCCTGGGCTGGAATCAGCTCCGCGATCGTCCCGATCATGAATTTGCACCAGCCAAGATGGGAGTAGGCGTGCGCCCAATTCCGGTTGAGCGCGACGACGGTCTCGTATTCGGGAGTGGCCTCGGCATATTTGTGCTGTGCCCGCAGCACCTGGGCTTTGGCAAAATGCGCGGTCGTACTGCGGGGGAGAGCCGCCAAGGCTTGTTCGGCCAGCTCTTCCGCCCGCGCTATGTCCGCCGCCGCCGTCTCGGCCATCGAATCGAGCGCGCGGGCGGTGAGCGCGATCGCCAGCCAGCTCTGCGCGACGGCAGAATTCGGATCGAGCAACAAAGCCTGCTCGAACAGCCTGATGGCCTCGGCGCGATTCTCGCGCGAGGGCGGCTTCAATCGTTCGGCGCGGCCGCGAAAGATGTAATCTCGCGTATCCGGCCGGTCGATCGGCCGCGACGCCTCCGCGTTCACCAGTTCGAGGTCGAGCGCCGCGGCGATCCGGCTGGTTATCTCGTCCTGCAGCGCGAACAGATCGTCGGAATTGCCGGCAAAGCGCTCCGCCCAGAGATGCGTATCGGTTTCGGCGTCGATCAGCTGGGCCGTGACGCGAATCTGGTTGCCCGCGCGCTGAACATCGCCTTCCAGCAGATAGCGCACGCCAAGCTCGCGGCCGATCTGCTTCGTATCGATCGGCTTGTTCCTGAAAGTAAACGCGGTATTTCGCGAGATCACGAACATGTCCGGGATCCGCGAAAGCTCGGTCGTCAGGTTCCCGGTGATCCCGTCGGCGAAATATTGTTGCGCCGGGTCATTGCTGAGATTGGTAAAAGGCAGCACCACGATGGAGGCGGGTTTTACATCCGCCGGCTGTGCCGGACTCGGCTGCTGGCTTGCCGGACGGGCGGTCGCACCCTGCGCCGCCCGCCATGCCCGCAGCAGCGGACCCGATCCGCCGCCGACCTCGCGCAGCGAACGCAGGCCAACCTCGTATTGCCGTCGGATTTCGCCGGTACGGCCGGCATTTGCCAACGTATCGATCAATTGCGCCCAGGCGGTCTCGTCGAATGGATCGGCGCGCACCAGTTCGCGTGCATAGGGCAATGCCGCTTCCGGTGTCACTGCAAGCCGCTCGGTCAGGGACCCGAGAATTCTCTTCTGCAGTTCGCGCGCGTCCTCTCGTAAACCGAGAAGCCAAGTTTGAAAGCCGCTCGGCTCACTCAGTTCGAGATCGGCAAGCAACGGGCCCCGGAAGCACGACGCCATACGCGCCAGATCGCCCGTTGCGGCCCCTCCGTCATCGAGGCAGAGCTGCGCGGCGAAGAAGTCGATTTCGGCGGTCTCGGCACGTAGTTCGACCGTTTGACGGTCGGCGATCAAACGGGAATGCGCCGGCTCGTCGACCAGAGGCCGGATCTTGCTGAGGCTCCAGCGCAACGCGCCGCGCGGATCATCCGGCACTTCCCAGAACATCTCGCATAACCGCTCGCGCCGGTGCGGACACCGTGTCAGGGCGAGATAGGTAAGCAGAGCGCGTGTCTTGCGGGACGGCGGCAATGCCGCGGCCACGCCGTCGCGGATGATTTCGAGCGCACCGAGAACCCTGATCTCCAGCACGGCGACCCATTTTCAGCAGTCGGCCGGCAACCTGCGGGGGCCGGTTCATCCGAGCCGATTATCGCGTAACCACGCTCGCTCGGCAACTTTCCACGAGCCCTTCCACGCCAGCGCAAACGGTCGGCATGCATTCTCCTTTCGTCAAAGAGCCATAGGAGGCTGCTGTGGATAGTACTCCGAGCGAACGTTACGCGCGCTGCATTGCCCGTTCGAAACGGGTCCGCTGGGACATCGAGACCGACGTCATCAAGGACCGCCGGTTCGATCTCGCCAACAAGTTCCTGCCTGACGGGCTTACCCTCGCCAGCCGGCTGGTTTTCCTGTCAACGGAGGAGAAGCGGTATTTCAGCCAGGTACAGGGCCGTACCTACGCCAGCATGTTCGGACTGGTCGAGCGCTTTATTGGCGCCAAGGTGCTGGAGCTGAGCCGCGATCACTGGCTCGGCGATCAGGTTGCGCTCGAAGCGCTGGTCCGGTTCGGCGACGAGGAACTGAAGCATCAGGCTCTGTTCCGCCGGGTCGAGGCGCTGATCGCCGAGGTGATGCCGGCAGGCTACAGCTTCGACTGGGACCCGAACGAGATCGCCGGGGCGGTACTCAGCAAAAGCAGCTGGGCGGTGCTGGGCTTGACCCTGCACATCGAGTTGTTCACCCAGGCCCATTACCGCGAAAGCATTTACGGCGATCCGGAGCTGTCTGAGCTGGCCAGGGACATCTTCCGCTTCCATTGGCGGGAAGAGTGTCAGCACGCGATCATCGACGAACTCGAATGGCGCCGCGTCAACGACGCCATCACCCCGGCCGAGCGCGACCAGGCGGTTGACCAGTTGATCGACCTGGTCGAAGCGGTCGATGCGATCGTGCAGACCCAGGCGGGCGCGGACGCCGCCTATTTCGCTGCGACCTGCGGGCGTCAGCTCGATTCGGCGGAGCAGGCAGCCGTTCAGCAGACCCTGCTCGACGCGTACCGGTGGCAATACATCGTCTCCGGCGTTCGGCACCCGCACTTCGCCGCCACCCTCGCCGACCTGACGACCGAAACGCACCGCGAGCGCATCCGGAACGCTCTTGCCTTCCTTGAACCGGCTCCGGTGCCGCGCGCCGCGTGATTCCCTTGAGATCCCTCAACGATCTATCTGAAAGGCTTGAACCATGACGATGACCGAAACGCAAACCACTTCCACGACGACCAGCCCCTCGCGCGCCAATGTCGTCAACGGCCTCGATCTCGACGCGCTGTTCGCGCTGATCGGTGGCGTCAAGCAGGACCCGGCAAAGGGCAAGACGAGCTGGCGCGTCACGACGAGCTGGCTGGGCCAGACCCGCAGCCACGCCCAGATCGAGGGTTTCGGGATCGGCGGCGAACAAGTGCCGCGGCGGTTCTCGATCGACATCGACGAACCGTTCGAGTTGGGCGGGACCGACCGGTTCGCTAATCCGCAGGAGCACCTGCTCGCGGCGCTGAATGCCTGCATGACGGTTGGGTATGTCGCGCAGTGCGCGGTACGTGGGATCACGCTCGAACGGCTGGAAATCGAGACCGACGGCGAAATCGATCTGCGCGGCTTCCTCGGACTCGATCCCGCAGTGCCGCCGGGCTATGAGAGCCTGCGCTATACCGTGCGGATCAAGGGAAACGGCACCAA
The DNA here is from genome assembly GCA_963753665.1 of uncultured Alphaproteobacteria bacterium. Taxonomy (GTDB): domain Bacteria; phylum Pseudomonadota; class Alphaproteobacteria; order ATCC43930; family CGMCC-115725; genus DATARH01. Next base: position 35,204 of record CAVWDC010000015.1, on the reverse strand, counting down.
GGAACAGTTCGCCGAGATCCATGAGGCGGTGATGGCGACCTCGCCCAATTTCCACAATGTGGCCCGGCCGATCACCCTGAAGCCGATGCTGGTGGTCGAATAACTCCAAACGCGGATCGGGGCCAGACTGCCGCGGAATAGCGGCCGTCTCGCCTCGGTGTCGCAATCCGTTTTTCAAGGGTGGCGGCGCCGAAGAAGGCCGAGCCCGAACGCCCGGCCGTGGGCCCGCTGGCGCTTCTAACAGCGTAACAAGCGTTAACACGCTTACAAAGAGTAAAAAGATGGATCGGTACCGCTTGCGTCACCTCGTTCGGGTCCAGGACGGAGGAATGCGCGATGGATCGGCCCGATAACGGCGCAGACACGGCAGACGGATGGCTCTTGCGGCGGCCTTACGTAATCGCCGATTTATCATGTGTTTTCGAAGTGTCCGACCTGGCAGCGCTTGCAAATTTGGCTCGTGAGTTTCGCGTAGGATATCAGAATAGCATCCCATAAGAAGCATTCCATGCGGAGTTCTTCTCCGCACTGCGCGCCGGTTTCTTTGATGTTCAAGGGAAAACGCGGATTGTCTTGTTTCAAATGAATTTGCAAGAGCTTGCGGCCTCAAGCCCTGCCCCGACCCAGCGCGTTGATCGTGGGTCCGCCGATCACCATGGCGCTGCACCAGGCGCGCCGCATGGCGCGGCGGCACCTGGACAACGGCAGCATCGCGGTGTCGGCGACAGCACGACCGGGACTGGCGCGGTTCGTGGTGCCGGGCGACGTTGATGCAGCCTCTCTGGCAACGGCCATCGAGGCGAAACTGCGCGCCGGCCGTAATGCCGCTTGGATCAAGGCAGGCCGGTTGAACCGCCTGGAACGGCGACCGAATGGGCGGATCATCGTGCCGACCTTAGTTCTTCAGCGCCTCGGCGGCGGCGGTGATGTCGGTCGTGGGAGACACGCGGTCGATCAGCTTCTGGAGAACGCGGCTGATCCACAGACTGCCGGCCGGCGCAAGTGGCGGCGCTGATCGCTACCGGCCCCGTGCCGGACGCCGCGCACCAAGGCGGCGGTCATGGGCGCGACGATTTTCATGTTCCGGTTTACGTTTAATCTGGCCCGACGCTACCGCATCGGGTAACCGGCAGACAGATACGCCCCCGCATTTGCCGATGCGTTCCGCCCTTCTAATGCTAATCTCAGACCAAATGCGGAGCCTTTCGCTGAGCTAAGAGCCGTCGGCGCCAGAATGCCGAGGAGTTCACCTGTGTCCGAAACCCCCTGGCTTTCGCAGAAAATCGGGCCGTTTTAAACTGGCTGCATTCTCGCGAGAATATTGTGGAACTGCGCAACCGTACCACGGTCAAACTTTAGCGAAGGGGCAGGCAATGCAGATCGGCGCGGCTATGTTCTTTACCGCCTACTCGATGCGCCCGGCCAATTTGGCGCGAGCGCTTGAGAACCGAGGTTTCGAGTCGGTTTGGGCGCCGGAGCACTCTCATATCCCGCTGTCCCGCAAATCGGCGTTCCCTTCGGGCGGCGAGTTGCCCAAGCAGTATTGCGACGTGATGGACCCGTTCGTGAGCCTGTCGTCGGCCGCTGCCGTAACGGACACGATCAAGATCGGCACCGGTGTCTGTCTGGTAGTCCAGCGCGATACGATCCAGACGGCGAAACTGGTCGCATCGCTCGACCTGGTCTCGGGCGGCCGCTTTCTGTTTGGGGTCGGCGGCGGCTGGAACCGCGAGGAGATGGAGGATCACGGCGCGGTCTACGCGACGCGGTTCAAGAAAATGCGCGAACAGATCGAGGCGATGCGCCTCATCTGGAGCGAAAGCAGGCCCGAGTATCACGGCGAAATCGTCGATTTCCCGGCAATGATGACCTGGCCGAAGCCAGTGCAGAAACCGCATCCGCCGATCATCGTCGGCGGCATGTTTCCGCACGCGGCCCGGCGAGCGATCCGATATGGCAACGGCTGGATTCCGCACTCGCGCCGCCCGCAATACGAGGACGTAACCGACTACCTGCCGCAATTCCGCGAAATGGCGGCCGAGGCGGGGCGCGACATCGCCGATATTCCGGTCACTGTCTGGGGGGTTCAGCCCGATCTCGATCGGCTCAAGCGCTACGAGCAACAGGGCGTCAGCCGCGGCGTCGTGCAGTTGGCACCTGAGCCGGCCGATAAGACGCTGCCGATCCTCGATCGCTGGGCCGAACTGATCCGCAAACTCGGCGAGAGCGGCTGACCTCCCACTGCCTGCGAACCGCGCGCGATATCGGAGGAAGGCCGACCGCCGCCGCTCCGAGCCAGGTTTCGGCAGAAATTTGGGGAAAGCTGAAAGCAGCGGGAGAAGCTGCGTGCTCGGAGCGACCCTACAGGCTATATGCCGGTTCCAAGTGAACGGCGCGTTGCAACGCCCGACCGGTGTTACGTCCGCGCTTGTCTAAGACATCGCAGCGATTAAGGCCGGCAAGTGCTCGAACGATGATATGGCCGCCGGTACGGTCAGCCGCCAATCGAATTTCGTTGTAAAGCGTCTTGACGGGGTGGAAACTGCCCCTCAAAACCTGTGTGTATCTGGCGAATGCCGGGCGAACCGACCATTCTGGGGTACATTATCGTGGATCGGTAAACAAACCATGTGTTCCAGTTAACTAGAGCGATGCAGATGCCAAGTATTGGAAATCGTGATTCCTGTTCCCTAATATATCCGACCATTATATATGGCACAGCGTGGAAGGAGGACCGTACTCGCGCACTCACCTCGCAGGCAATCGACCATGGCTTTCGTGCTTTCGATACTGCCAACCAACGTAAGCACTACGTCGAAGAAGCAGTGGGCGCGGCTATACGAGAGGCGCTATCTTCTGGAACAGTTACCCGAGACGAGCTTTTCATTCAAACGAAATTCACATACCCAGGTGGTCAGGATCACCGCATGCCTTATGATCCCAATTCTGACGTCGGAACTCAAGTACGCCAATCTCTACTAAGCTCATTACGGCACCTCGGCGTAGTCCGCATAGATAGTTACCTCCTTCATGGCCCGTCTCGGCGTACCGGTTTGGGGCTAGTCGATTTGGAGACATGGCGCGCTATGGAGAACGCTGTCGATGAAAATCTCGTCGGTTCGCTTGGAATTAGCAACGTCTGCGTCGACCAGCTTGCCGCTCTTCTCAGTTGTGCACGCATCAGACCGGCGTTCGTGCAGAACCGTTGTTTTGCAGCGGCTCGTTGGGATGAGGAGGTTCGCACGCTATGCCACGCGCAGAATATTGTCTATCAAGGCTTTGCATTGATTTCGGGAAACCGGAGTCTCCTGCAAACGCCTTACGCTCGGAAGGTCGCTAAGCGCCACAGCAAAACGGCTGAGCAAATAATTTACCGGCTTGCCGTCCAGCTTGGAATCGTGCCGTTGACTGGAACGACGAATGGTACGCATATGCGAGAGGCTCTCGATGTTCTTGCCTTTGTTTTGACGGAGGAAGACATGGACATTTTACTCTCGTATGCCGCGCCTCGCTCGTAGAAATCCGCATCGCTTTGAAGGCAGACGCGGCATGTTGGGTGCTTCATGACCGGCCGCCGTCGATTTCGCTTGTTCCTTGCTTGAGCCGAAGGGCGATTTACCGTTTCCCTAACTGGGTCAGAGGCGTGGAACGTGGCCTTCACCTCATACCGATCTGCGGTTTTTCGCCCAGGCATGTCATCGAGCCAACCGGTGCGGCTCGACCCAGGTGCCGGCTATTCCCTGCGTTTTCGGTTCGAGCCAAACGATATTGGCAAGGTGACTTTTCAAGCAACGCCACTGGCGATTTGTTAACGGCGAGCTTGTGGTCGACCGGCATGGTCGAACGATCAGGTTCAAACGCACGAACCAGTAACAATCAGCGCCTCACCTAGGCGCGACGCTCGCTGGTGCACTCGTGTTTGGCCGCCATTTAGCACGCCGGTCGCAGTTGCCCGCAGCATTGCCGCTAGACGGTGCCTGACCGGTTTGGGCGGCCGAATGTCGTCTTACGCGTATACCGTCTAAAATGGTTTTCGGGTCTTGCCCCGTGCCGCGCCATTATGGTTGTACCTCGAATCCGACGATCATCCGGCGTAACGCTGACCCCAACGATCCTCGAAAACAACATCTTCAAGCGCAGCCCGACGCACCGGCCCAAACCGGCCGGTCGGATAACCGATCGGTATCAGGGCATAGGAATGCCAGTCCGGCGGCAACCCGAGCGCGGCCTCGGCCTCTTTCTCGAAATTCAGGTAGAGCGTCGTGAGCGTGGCGCCGAATTCAAGGGCACGCGCCGCCAGCAGCATATTCTGGACCGCCGGATAGATCGACGAACCGGCCGTGCGGGTCGGCGATGCCCCCTGCAGGCACGGGACGATCCATACCGGCGCCTCGTGAATGTGGTGGGCGAGATACTCGGCGGCAGCGAGCATCCGGTCGAACCGTTCGCGGTTGGTGCCAGGGGCGGGTTCACCGGATCGATATCGTGGCGCGACGATCTCGTCCCATGCGCGCCGATACAACGCGCCCACGGTCTGCTTGACCTGCGGGTCGTGGATCACCAGAAACCGCCAGCGCTGCATGTTGCCACCGCTCGGCGCGCAGGTGCCGGCCTCCAGGATTTTTCGGAGCAGTTCGTTTGGAACCGGGTCGGGTTTCAGCCGACGCATCGAGCGGGTCGTGCGAATGATCTCGAGCAGGTCGATGCTGGTCCCGGCGGTCGTTTGCTCGGCCATGCTGTCCCTCGGCTCAACTTGGCAGCTTTAGCAACTTTAGCATGGAGCGGACCGCAGCCGACGTGCCAAGAAATTGCCACGCGCACCCGGTTCCGCTAATCCTGCGAAACCTGCTAAGCCGGACGCTGAGTTGCAGCGCTTCGAGACGCGGCTGGCATGGGTAATCGCGGTCGTGTCCCGGCCGGCCGCCTGACGCCAGCCGCTTGCTGCGGCTCCCGAGCAGCAGCCGTCGGGTATCTGAATTGATATTCATTGCTGGAATAGAGAACTGAGACGTAGACAAGGTAGAAATGTCAAACCAGTACAAAACCCCCGATTTGAATTCAAGGAAGAGTGCTCGCCGCCTTGCCGTGGGAGGGCGGGTGCAAGACCGAGGCAGTAGCGCGTTATGCCTGCCTCAGCGAAGACACCGTGCGCCGCGCGCTTGAGGATCTGGTCAGGCGCCGAATGGTGACGATCGACGATCGTAACTACTGGCGGAAAAAGGCGTTGGATTGATCCTCGTTGATGCGGGCATTCTGACGGGGCGCCGCCGTTTTCGAGCGCCAGCAGACGCGAACCATAACACGGCGAGCGCAACGGAATTGGCCAGACTGTCAGTTGACGTTGCCAGGGCACCGCGCGACGCGCGCGGGTCCCCGCCGTGGACTCCGGGGACGACCGCTACCCAATCGCCGATATGGGTTCCGATTACATGCTGACCCCGGGTCCCGCTTCCGCGATGATTGACACTGAGATTTCCGGGAGTTCTCGCCTAAGTCTTTGATTCTTTGTGGGTGCAGTGGGACTCGAACCTGCGACCTGCTGATTAAGAGTCGTAGTCGCCTGTTTCCTCTCGACTTCGGCAGGGTACACGGTATTTCTCTAAACTCTTGTAAAATAAGTAATCCTAGGCCAACGGCTACTGCATACTTCGCCCGACCTCTGGCAAATTCGCCTATCCCTGCTTACCTTTCGCTTACCCGGATTTGCGAGGTTCGAGATGGCGACGCAGAAGCTAAGCAAGGCCGTAACCGAGCGCCTTGTCCCCACCGAGGCTGACTACGTCGTCTGGGATGCCGAGCTTCCCGGGTTCGGCATCCGGGTCAAACCGTCGGGCGTGAAGAGCTATGTCGTCCAATACCGGAACCGGAAAAGCGGAGCCTCGCGGCGACAGACCATCGGCCAGCACGGGCCGCTGCTTACCTTCCATAAGGCTCGGGAGCAGGCTCGTATCGTCTTGGCGGATGCCCTAAAGGGGAACGACCCCGTTGCCGATGGCCGGGCTATCCGCAGCGCTCCCACCATGAGGCTACTGGCGGCAAACTACCTCGAGCAGCACGCCCTCCCCAAGAAGCGCAAGAGAAGCGTCGAAAATGACCGATCCATGCTGGACCGGATCATATTGCCGCGGCTTGGCGGCAAGAAGGTCAGTGATGTCCAGTCTGGTGACATCCACGCGTTACATGTCGCGATGAAGGATACTCCCTATCAGGCTAATCGGGTCCTCGCCTTAATGTCGAAGATGTTTTCGTTGGCCGTCAGCTGGGGGTGGCGCTCGAACAATCCAGTCAAGGGCATTGAGAGATTTCATGAAGAGCGGCGCGAGCGCTGGCTATCGGACGACGAGTTGAGCCGGATTTTGAGCGCTCTGGCCATCCATTCCAACGAGCGCGCTGCGAATGCCGTGCGATTTCAACTTCTCACCGGCGCACGGATCGGCGAAGTACTCTCGTCGCGCTGGGCGGATGTCGATCTAGTCCGGGGCACTTGGATCAAGCCGTCGCATCATACAAAGCAGAATCGGACCGAGCACGTGCCGTTATCCGCGGCAACGCTGGCACTGCTTGCCGAGATGCGAACACGGGCGGGTGATACAGAGCAATACCTTTTCCCCGGTGATGTAGCCGGGAAGCCCTTACAGGGTATAAAGAAGTTCTGGTGCAGCATAACCGAGAAAGCAGGACTCGCGGATTATCGCCTTCACGACAATCGGCATACTCACGCTTCGCACCTCGTGTCGAGCGGTCTCAGTCTGGAGATTGTGGGTCGGCTGCTTGGGCATACGAACCCGCTCACAACCAAGCGTTACGCCCATCTAGCTGACGATCCGCTGCGTGCTGACGATCCGCTGCGTGCTGCGGCGGAACGCTTTGGCTCAAAAATGGAAGCTCTCCGAGAGCTTCGACCGGCCGAAATTATCCCCATTCCATCACGTCGGTAACACTGAACATCCAGCGGGGCGGCGAGCGCAACCGCTGACCATCGACAGGTTCGTCATTCGAAGCCGGTGGACTCGGCCTTGAACTTGAGCTGGCGGGCGTTGTCGCGCACAACGCCGATGTCGGCGTCGGAGAAGCCGTCCTCGGCGTCGGCCTCGATCTCCAGCGTCAGCTTCACTTTCGCGCCCTTCGTGCGCTGTAGTTCCATGACGACCGCGCTCAAGATCGCGTCGAACGCCTTCACCGGTCGAACCATGTCGATCTCGACCGAGCCGAAGAAGCGCCGCGGTTTCTGATTTGAGCTCGGGGCCGGCGATGCCGGCGGTATCGGATCTCTAATAGCACCGCCATTTGGTGCCGTCGGCTCCGGTATTGGCTGCGGTGGTGCCGCGGTAGCGCGTAGCTGTTCAACGGCAATTTCCGGGCGCACCAGCAGCGCGGATTGCGGTATAGCGCCGACCGACGCCGGCGCCTTCTGCCACAGCAGCCCGGCGTATCTGCCGGTCGCTTCGTCGAATGCCTCGGCATAGGCGAATTTCGGGTCGAGCTTTGCGAGAGCGTCGCGGATCGCGGTTTCAAGCACCACGCGGTCGCGCAGTTTCGGCAGATATACGTAGGTCGCGAACCAATCGGCGATTTCGGAGAGCGGCAGGTGCGGCCGTTCCGCCGGCCACAATTCGGCGAGGCGGGTCGCCAACGTCTCGCCGCCGAGCAGCTCCTTGATGATGCCGTCGCCCTTGGCGCTCGCCTTGTCATAGACGGCGGCCGGTATGTTGCTGCGCTCGCGCGCCGTGATCGCGATGTGGTCGAGATCGAACGGCTTGCCGGCCTCGCTGCTCTCGACCGGAAACAGCACATGGCTCCAGGCGGTCCGCACCGCTCGGACGGCGCCATCGCGGCTGTTGCGCGCCTTGTCGCGAGCGTCGGCGAGCTGCGCCTGCGTCATCTGATCCTGCAGCCGCTTGTCGGCGCGGCTGTTCTGGCGCGGATCGGCGCCGATCGACTCCCACGCCAACGCCCGGCGCATCGCCTCGCGGCGGTCGCAAGCTGCGCCTCATCGGCGGCGACAAACAGCAGCGTGTTCCGATATCGCCGCTGGCCGTTGCGGTAGCGCATCAGCGTGTCGGTAGCGATCTCGGTCGCCTTCGACTTGGCCGACGCCCCGGCCGGCATGCGGCGTCGCCGGGCCGAGGATCACCAGCGAGATCGCGTCCGCCTCTTCGATCGCGATCGGGTCGTCCGGCGCACCGAAGACGCGATGGAAGCCGCTTTTCGCCTTCGCGTCGTCGCGCAGCACGGCGACGATCTCTTCATCGACTTCGTGCGCCGGCCAAGCCTTCGCACGATCGTCGGCGAGCCGGTTCAGGGTCGGTTGTGTCGAAAACCAGTACCGGCCCGCCTCCTCGTACAGAAACGCCGCGCGTACCGACAGCTCGTGCAGCGCCTCGCCGAAGATCGCGAGCTGGTCACCGGGTTCGGCGCACGCGAGCCGCAATCCCGGCCCGGTCAAGCCGACATTTGGTTGGCCGACCAGCGGCGCGGTGCAGAGAAATACCGACCTCGCCGCCCGTGTAGCGGCCCGTGCCTGGCTGATGCGCCGCGTCGGGTTCGCCTCCATTTGCGCCGGCAGCGACCCGTCTCCGTCGACCTCGCGGTCGAGAACCGCGCCGAACGCGCCGTCGAGCGGATAGAGCAGCCCGGCTCTGACCCGCTCATGCGCGATCGGCACGCGCCCCGGCACGATCAGCGGATGTGCGATTGTTGCTGCCACAGCCCGCCCACGACGTTCGCCAGAAAGCGCAGCACGCCGCGCGTCCGCTGGAATTTCGGCGAGGCTCGCCCAATCCTCGGGACAGCCGATCGAACAGTTCGGAATGGATCGGGTACGACAGCCGCAACAGCTCGGTATAGCGTGCCTCCCGTGCGGCCGACGGAAACTCGGCGGCGTTGCGCCGGTACATCTCGGCGAACGCCTTCACCGTCTCGTCGCGAGCCCGCTCTCCGTCGGCATCGAGCGGCTGGAACAGGCGGCGGCGGATGATCTCATAGGTCTCGTCGCCCGAAGCCGGCAGCCACGCTGAATGTACGCGGCCGAATACGTTCTCCAGCCGCAGCAGCGCCGCAACACCGCGCGGGCCGCCCGCCTCGGCGGCGCTCTCGATCAACGAGCCGACGATCAGCACGCCCGGCACCAGCTTCGCCGCCTCGGTCAGCGACTGGATGAACGACAGGAACGCCTCGAAGCGGTCGTCGTCGAGTTGCCGCGCGAACATGACCAATTCGTCGAGCAGGATCACGCGTCGGGCCGGCGAGCCGGAAGAAGACCTCGACCATCAATTCGGAGCCGGGGTTGGCGCGCGCCGCTTCGGCTTCGGCGACCAACTTGAGACCGGCCTCGCCGGCGATCGCGCCACGCGAGATAGCCCCACAGCGTGCGAACCGGCGGACCGTCGTTCAGCGTCAGCGACACGTCGGTGCCCTTCGCCGAGCCGACAAACGCGGCGAGTTTCGGCTTCCTCCATTCGACCGTGCCGAGCTTTTCGACGAGCGGGCCGAGACCGGGCAGATCGGCGGGATCGCCGCCCTCGCTCAAATGTCGCGCCAGATGATAGACCGCGAGCAGCGTGTGCGTCTTGCCGCCGCCGAATGAGGTTTGCAGCCCGATCACCGGATCGCCGCCTCGGCCGGATAGCGCTGCAGCGCCGACAGCAGAACGCGCTTCAGCCCTTCGGTCAGAAACGTGATCTGGAAAAAGCCGCGCGGCGTCGCGTAGTCGCCCTCGGCGTTGCCGGAATCGACCGCGAACAGATCGGCTGCGAACTCCGACTCCTAGAAGCGGTTTTCGAGCACGTCGGGATGCGGCAGCGCGACCTCGATCCACGGACGTAGCGCCTTACCGGGCTTTTCTTCTCTCGGCTCCGGAACGAGCGCGACCGGCGCCGGTTCGCCGGCGTAGCCGGCGCCGCCAACCCGCTCTGCCGCTGTTCGTCATAAAGGCGCTTCGCCTCGGCGATCTCGGCGCCGGGCGCCTTGATCGCGCGCAGCATGCCCTCGATCGCGTCGAGATAGCGCAATGCCTCGTTGTCCTGGAGTGGGATCGACAGTCGGAGCGAGTGGCAGTCAGCGCGGCGCCGGGCCGGTTGCGGCAGACGAGGACGACCGAGGAGGCGAGGGCGTTCGTGTCCTTCGCGATCATTCGGTTGGCAAGCTCGGTGCGCACAGGCCAGCTTCCGTCCACGGCAAGGCCGCTATCAACAACGGCTTGCAGAAACGATGCCCGGGCGACACCACGCCATCCTCGGCCAATTCGGATTGCTTAAAACGCGTAATAGATCGTCAGTGGTTCGCCGTCCGTCGCCGCTTTGCGCATGGCGGTCAAGGTCGCGCTCATACCTTGCATAAAGAACGCTTCGGCCTCGGCCTTGCCGCCGTGGCGGTACGGCGTCGCGGACTAATTCCTCCGCCTTTGGGGTCGTCAGCCGCCGAACAAATCCGGCCAGACGCCCGCAAGCGAGCGCTTGAGCCATATGTAGAAGAAGTCAGATAGATCGGCGTAGCCAATGTTGTCGTAATAAGGAGGGTCGGTAGAGAGAATGATGGGGCGGACGGGAAAGGAATTCTTGCTGGCGTCAATGAGATACGCGTCACCGTTAGCAACCAGCCTTGGCAATTTTCCAGAACGGGAATTGTCCAATCGAGCGCTGTAGGCGCGGATCAGAATGTCACCCCTCTGCCAATTAGAGATGACACTGCTCGAGGGATTTCCTTGTCTGGGGTGATGGTTCGTCTGATGAGCGATGGGGAGCTGGCACGGTTTGAGGTGTTGCGGGGTTTGGATCAGCATCGGCTGACGCCCGCGGCGGCGGCGCAGCTTATGGGGCTTGAACGGCGTCAGGTGTTCCGGCTGTTGAAAGCCTACCGCGCTGAGGGCGCTTCAGGCCTGATTTCGAAGCGGCGCAGTTGTCCGAGCAATCGGCGCAAGCCGGAGGCTCTGCGCCGCGAGGCGCTGGCGCTCATTCGTGAGCGGTATTGGGATTTTGGCCCGACCCTAGCGGCCGAGAAATTGCGCGAGGTCCACGACATCACGCTTGGTCGCGAGACGTTGCGGCTGTGGATGATCGAGGCCGGGATCTGGGCTGACCGCAAGCAGCGGGCAAAGCGGGTGCATCAGCCGCGTTCCCGGCGCGAGTGCGTCGGCGAGCTGGTGCAGATCGACGGCTGCGAGCATTGGTGGTTCGAAGACCGCGGGCCGCAATGCACCTTGCTGGTGTTCATCGACGATGCGACGAGCCGGCTGATGCAGCTGCAGTTTGTCGAGAGCGAGTCGACCTTCAGCTATTTCCACGCCACCCGCGCCTACCTGGAAGCCTGGGGCAAGCCGGTGGCGTTCTACAGTGACAAGCATGGCGTCTTCCGGGTCAACCATCCGGGGGCGCTCGGCGGCGACGGGATGACCCAATTTGGCCGGGCATTACACACGTTGAACATCGACATCATTTGCGCCAATTCCAGCCCCGCCAAAGGCCGGGTCGAGCGCGCTCACAAGACCCTGCAGGACCGGTTGGTCAAGGAATTGCGGCTTGCCGGGGTGCGCACCCTGGCCGAAGGCAATGCCCTGCTCCCGGCATTCATCGCCAACTACAACGCGCGCTTTGCCAAATCGCCGGCAAACACCAAAGACTTCCATCGGCCGCTGCGTGGCGGCGACGATCTCGAGGATGCGTTTGCCTGGAAGGAGGAGCGCACCCTGTCGCGGGCGCTGACGCTGCAATACGATAAGGTCATCTTCATCCCGGAACCGAGCGAGCCGGCCAAAACGGCGATCGGCAAGCGAGTCACCGTGGTTGATTATCCAGACGGTCGTCTGTCGATCCGCTTCAAGGGCGTCGAACTCGCCTACCACACCTTCGATAAGATTCGCCACGTCGACCAGGGCGCCATTGCCGACAACAAGCAGCTGGGTGCGGTATTGGCGATGATCCACGATGAACAGCTGCGCCGCGCGCCTGAGCATCGCAGCGGACCGCGACGCCGGGATCAGCGAGATGCCCGTCTCTTCAAGATTGGCTGAGCCTTTCTACGAGCCGAGCGCGCTGACGCCCGCTCGGGAGAACCGGTCCCGGTTTCGAGCCCTGCGCATCGGGCGCCAGTCGGGCGCTGCGCGATGTCAAGGGCTTCGCGCCCGCCCGCCGCCCGACCCCCAACCCAAGGCGAAAGTGACATTTCTAAATGGCAGAAACGGTGACATCTCTATTTGGTGGACACAAGCGCGCTCAAAATTCCGCCGCCGGACTCGCTAAAAATATTCAACTCAGCAAAGTCCTATGCCATCTGAATAGCTGTCTTGCAAATACGTTCCGCACCGATGCGGTCCGCGCCGAGCCGCCGGTTGAAGCTCTCGTCCCGCTTGGACCGGCGTCCCAGCTACAAATAGAGGAATTGCGGTCGGTGGCGCGGTCAACCATAAGAGCCAAATACGTCGCCAGGGCATCGGCGTAGGCGGTGGTGCCGGTACCGGTTTTGTGAAGCGGGGTGGGGCCATCGGGGAGGCCGGCGGCGCGCGCGTCCGCCAGCACCTTCTCCCGCGCCTCGCCGATCAGATCGGAAAAGTCGTCAGCGCTACTAACTGCCGCGACGTGAAGATGTCAACATACCGTTTCATCCCATAGCCGGGCGGCGAGAACCATCGCGGGTTGTCCGGCATCTCAACCTCGATGCCGGACGTATCTCACGGCTCGGCTTCAGCAGCGCGCCTTTCGTGCTCTTGATCAGGCGGCAGATAAACGCGGGTCCGATCGCCTTCCGCGACGATTGCCATTAGACGGGAGCTGAGTCGTCCGGCCAATCTTCGCCGCGAGTGTGATCGGGCGAAATGGCAACGCCCGTCAGAACACATGTGAAATTTGTCCCCCGCGCCGTCTTCGTGCCCTTCTTCAGCCGCTCCTCGTCGGCCTTCGTCAGCATCCCGGTCCGCACCTCGAAGCGCCACCCATCAGGCGCGACGGGGTCGATCGCCGGCTCGGTCCACGCCTTTCTTCCCTCCTTCGTCGAGAGCATGAAGGACGACACGAGCGGCACCATCGCGCCCTTGGCCCGCGGGTCCGGCGAGCGGACCGTACGCGCCCACAACCACGCGATCACGGTCGCCTCGCTCCCCTCCGGCAGCCGCGCCTTCGGATAAAGATGCCCGATGCGGCGCTCGGCTTCGTCGCGCATCCATTTTCCGTAATAACGCACATCCTCGGCGAGACCCTGCGCGCCGCGATAATGCTTGTGCAGGTCGGCGCCGGGATGGACCGGCGGGCGGCCGGCGAATTTGGGCGGGATCTCGACCAGCGCCTTCGAGATCAGCACCGCGACCGGGTTGAGGTCGGAGCCGTCGGCGCGCAACCCGAGACGCTGCGCCTCCAGCGGGATCGACCCGCCGCCGCAAAACGGGTCATACACCGGCGGCGCCTTCTCCTGCAGATAGGCGAGGACCGCGGCGCCGTCCTTCATCTGCCTGCGGGCGCGGCGGCGGCTCTTCGCCCCGACCCCACGCCACGGAGCGCGCGATCTCCCACCGGGCACGGTTCAGCACGGTTTCGTTGTTCGAGTTCTCCCATTTAACGAGATCGGCGATTACATGATGCAGCCGCTTGCGCTCGGCCTCCTGCGCCTCCACTTCGGCACGCCCCGCCGATCCTCGACGAAGCCGGGAAAGCCGGCGGCGACATCAGTCGGCGCACGCTGCGAGCCAGCCGGCTGGTATGACGAGCGCCGCGCCTTTCAGCACCGGCGGCAGCGCCGTAATCTGGCGTTCGCGGTCGAATTCCTGCTGACGAGCGTGAAGCCGCTCGACGAGGCGCTGCGCCATCGCCTCGGCATTGATCGCGTTAATGCGCTGCTCCTCTTGCCGGCGCGCGCCTCTTCGCGCAGCCGCGCCGCGCGTGCGTCCCAATAGTCGATCTCGCGCGTCAACCGGGCTCGGACCTCGCGCTCGACCTTGTCGATCACGGCGATGCGGCGGGATTTCACCTTCGTGAGGTGCACCGGCACAAGGCTGGCGATGGCGTAGCCGAGCGCGCGGTCCTCGACGCCTTCAGCGAGCCAAGGCGCCGTCAGTGCGTCCGCGGCGCGGGTGCGCTCGTGGGCGTTGATTGGCCGGTAATTAAGATACGGCGCGGCTCCGGCGTCTGTCGCGCCGCCCTCTTCGGCCAGCAAGATGAACTGCAGCCGCTGTGGGATGACGCGCGGCTCGCCGGATCGCGCCGTGCGGCCATCGCGGACAGCGTGTTCGAGGTAGAGCAGCAGTCGAGGCGCCATGCCCGGATCGGCGCATCCACCAGGACCGCGCCTTGCCCGAGCAGCGGCTGAAATCGCTCAAGGACCACATCGACCGCGGCGTCGAGCAGCGGATGACCGGACGCCAGCGGCTCGGCCTGCGGCTGGCCGACGATCAGCGCCTTGTCGAAGGTGACGCGGGCGTAGCGATCGAGCACCGGGTCGGCGCGGCCGATCAGCCGGTCGCGCTCCTTGAGGATCGAGGGGACGCGCGTGATCTCGAACCGGCCGCGCTCGCGTTCGACGATCCGGCCGCCGAGCAGCGCGAAGGCTTCGCGGAAAAACGCGCTAATGAAATGCGGCTGCAAGCGGCGCGCCTGGGCGCGCTCCATTTCTTCGCGGATCGCCGAGACAACCGCCGGGTCCATGCCCTCCGACGTCAGTTTGCGTTGCGCGACAAGCCGCTCGATCGCCTCGACCTCGACGACCCCCTCCACCTTGCGGAACAGCTCGGCGCGCTTTTCCGGTTGCTCGCCGTAGCGGATCGCATCGATCAGCAGATCGCGCAGCGCCTGCCCCTCGAACAATTCGCCGAGCACGTCGTAGACCTTGCCGCCGAGCGCCCGGCGCGCCTCCTCCAGTTTTTCGAGCAGCCGACGGTAGATCTCGCCCTCGCGCGTGTTCGTCGCGCACAGGTTTCCACAGATGACAGATTTCGGTCTGGCCGATGAGATGGATGCGGCCGAAGCGCTGCTCCAGCCGGTTCGGGTTCCACGGCAGGTCGTAATTGACCATCAGATGTGCGCCGCGCTGCAGGTTGACGCCCTCGCCGGTGGCGTCGTTGGCGATCATCACACGCACGACCGGGTCGCTGTTAAAAGGCGGCTATGGCGGCGCGGCGCTGCTCGCGAGCGATCCCGCCGTGTATCACGACGACCGCGTCGGCGTCGCCGAGCTGTCCCCTGATCTTCTGCGCGAGATAGTCGAGCGTGTCTTTCGGTTCGTTGAAGATTATGAGCTTGCGCCGTAATCCGCTGGCCGGATCGCGCATGATCGGGTCGTTGAGAATGCTCTCAAGCTTGCGCCACTTCGCGTCCTGGCCAGACAGTTTGAGGCGGAGCGCGCGGTCTTCGAGATCCCTTAGGCTCGCGATTTCAGCTTCGAGTTCCGCCACAGTCCGCGCGGCCGTCGCCGAGTCGACAATGGTCTGCTCGATCTCCTCCGCCTCTGCACCCGGCGTTTCGTCGATATCGTCCGGGTCGTAGGCCGGGAGGATCGGTGCCTGGGTCAGCGGCGCGGTGGAGGCGCTGCGGCCGATCTTCTCCTCGCGCAGCCGGGCCTCAAGCCGTTGGCGGCGTCGCTCCAGCGAGCGGTGGATCGCAGCCGGCGATGACGCCAGCCGTCGTTGCAGGATCTGCAGCGCGAAGCCGACATTGTTTCGTCGCGCGCCATCGGCGCCGCGGTCGGCGCGATTCATCTCCTCGCGAACGTATGTCGTGACGGCCTGGTACAGGTCGGCCTCGGCGGCTGACAACTCGTAGCTCGCGGTGTAAGCGCGGCGCTGCGGAAAGAGCGGCGTGCCGTCGAACCGGTACAACTCCTCCTTGGTCAGCCGACGCATCATGTCCGACACATCGGCTTTGTGGACGCCCTCGCGGAACCGGCCCTCGAAGCGGTCGGCGTCCAGCAGGCCCATGAAAAGCTGGAAGTCCGCTTCCTTGCCGTTATGCGGCGTCGCCGACATCAGGAGCAGGTTGCGGGTGCGCATACCGAGCAGCCGGCCGAGTTTGTAACGCTGCGTCTCCTTGACCTCGCCGCTGAAATACGAAGCCGACATGCGGTGCGCCTCGTCGCAGATAACGAGGTCCCATTCGGGCGCGGCGTTGATCTTGGCCTTCAACTCGTCGGAGCGCGCCATCATGTCGAGCCGCACGATCAGCCGGTTGCGTTCGATGAACGGGTTGCCGGTAACCGACGCCTCGATTTGGTCGCGCGTCAGCGTGTCGAAGTGCAGACCGAATTTCTCGGAAAGCTCGTCCTGCCATTGCTCGACGAGATTGCCGGGCGCGACGATCAGGCATCGGTCGAGGTCGCCTCGAATCAGCAGTTCCTTGATCAGCATGCCGGCCATGATCGTCTTGCCGGCGCCGGGATCATCGGCGAGCAGAAACCGGAGCGGCTGGCGCGGCAACATCTCGCCGTAGACCGCCGTGATCTGGTGCGGCAGGGCTTCGATCTGCGATGCGCTGATGGCGAGAAACGGATCGAACAGGTGGGCGAGGCGGATGCGGTACGCCTCCGACGCGAGGCGCAGCAGCGCGCCGTCGGCGTCGAAGGCAAACGCTCGGCCGGACTCGACGAGGTCGAGCGCGGTCTCTTCGCCGCGGTAAAAGAGCCGCTCGCCTGCGCGGCCGTTCGCCCGAAATACCAGGTTCAGCGCGTCGGCACCGAAATGCGCGACCTGCACGACCTCAGCAATCCCGCCGGGATCGAGGCCGCGGACGCGTGCGCCGGGCTTTATGTCATCGAACGCGATCATCGCAATGCATAGTACGACATTGCAAGCGCCCGCAATCAAGAGTAGCAGGCCCTGCCCCGTAACTATCTTGAGATTTCGGGACAGCATTGGAGTAGCTCGCCGACCCGCCGGCCGGATAGCCCCGACCGTACTGGCCTCGGTACCCGGAGCGAGCCTCAGCGTTCAGATCGCGTGAGTGAGTTCGCGGCTCTCCCGTAGCAAGGCTCGGATTGCCCGCCGTGCGGTAGTCGCCTTCGCTGCGTAGAGGCCGTACCGTAGAGCGTTACGGTTGCCCAGCGGCGCACCGCTGCCGGGGCGCCGCCATGCATCCTACAGCGGCGCTTTCCCCGCACACCGCCGGCGACCGGCACGGTTTCCCGCTCCGGGTCCGCGCCCCGCATCGGAATACCCGGTTCATTTGTAATCGCATTTGGCGCATGGGGTTGTTCCTCGTTTGTCGACACCCCATCCCCCTGGACGGCGCCAACGATCGCCTGCCCGCCGGAATGGACGTGGACGTGCTCGACCGTGACTTTCTGCTGCCCTTTGCCGCGGTAGCGCGTTAGCGCCTCTACCTGCATCGCGTAACTCCGCAACAGTTTCGTTGCGAGATTTCCGGCGCTGTCTTGTTGCGAGATGTTTTCGGCGCCCTTTAGCCGGCGCAACAGCGTCATTGCCGCGAAATGCGTCGCGACCATTTGGGTGGCGAGCATGGCCTCGGTTTCATCCGGCGGGCCGATCCCGGCGACAGCGGCAAGTGCTTCGTTGAGGGCCTCGGTGGAAGGTGGGTTACTGGCTCCACCATTACACGCTGCATTCAACAACCCCGAAAGCATCCGATCGGCAAATCTCGGTGCTGTTGTACCGAATGCCGCCATCAGCCTGACGTTATCAATCAGGGAGGCGGGCTTCAGGCTGAGCGGCTTGCCGCCGCGTCCTGGCTGGATTTTGACCCGAGGAGGAAGGGGACGGCTACGTAGGCGGCCCTCTAAAACTCGTACCTCGCGTATCTCAGCCTCGGATAGGGGGCACGTTTCAGGTGCCGCCTGTGGCGGCGCAACAGTACCGGATTCCCGCGAGTTCATTTATTCGCCCTCATTTCAGGCCCGTGCGTTTGGCGGCGGAATAAGATCATGGATATTCCGGCAGGGCGACGTGGAGTTTCCAAGCTCTGGCCCAATCATGAGGAGACGCACCGTCAATGGCCGGGCTCCGCTTTCACCCAAATGCGGCTATAATATCGAAAATCGCGAAATACCGAACCAAAATTGCTATGGATTATGCCAGCTGAGGCACCCGCGGGTTGCCGGACCGCACCACACAGAAATGTCCACCTCCCCTCGGTGCCGCTGCCATTGGACCGTTTACCGGCCGCGCTTGGCGTCCGCTGCGCCGTGGTCACTGATCCTTGTTCTCGGCCAACTTCGGCCCGGTAGGCGCCGCAAAGCGGCTTCGCCAGCCTTCCTCGCCGCCTCTTCCGCTTCACCCTTCTTGCTTGCTGGCCTTTCAGCAAGTTTCGCCTGCTGGAATGTCATCACAGCTATAGCGAGGCGGATTTTCGCCTCCAAGGGTGCTGCGGGATCGTTGCGTTGATCACGGCCATTGCGAAGTCGAGCGCGCTTTGAAATTTCGTGCCACCGCTTGCCGCTGGCGGACTGTACGTTCCTGGCGCTTTCTGCAGCCTCCCGGCTCGTGGCCGTGCACCACCTCGCGGCATTATCACCCCTATCAAATCGGGAAAAAATTCTGCGAGTAAGAGCCAGGCTGGTCGCTGGCGAGGCCGCCGTAGAGATTGGCCGGCACCGCCACATCGCGGACCGCCCCACCGGCGAGCACGCCGAGTTCAAGTACCGGAGAAGCCCTTATAGCTTATGATCTTGATCGGCTATTCCGATCGGACCAGCGGGAGCAGGGCGATCTGGCGTACAGTCGAGCCGAAGCGAGCCGTATCCTACGGACCGCGACCAGTCGCGCGGGCATGAAGCCCCGTGACCAAGAGTATCTGATACGGTTAACCGCAAACCAGACCGGGATCGCTCCGGCCGAGGCCGAGCAACGCGTGAATGAGGCGATTTCGTCCGCAACACTCGCCGTAAAGAGAACCCGGCAGACCGGTGTAATCGTTGGTTTTTCGATAGCGGTTTCGCTGCTGCTCGGAGCAGCCGCTGCGTGGTACGCAGCGCGGCTTGGCGGGGAACACAGAGATCAGACAGCCCCGCCTCTCCGGTGGGACTTGGCACGGGTGTAGCGGTGGAAACGCCGTGAGACCGTGACGGGTACTCGCGGCGCTGCTGGATCTAGAACGTCGGCAACCCGCCTTTCTTCGGGTCCCACTCCCTTCGGACTTGTTCTTCGACAGAAAGCCCTGTCTCAGTCGTCCCGTTTGGGCCGATGGTCTTTTCGTTCGATGGCTCGGGTTTGGGCTGGTACAGCTCTCGTACCACGTGGTCAATTACGCTCTTGTCGCGGACGTGTCGCCGCCTGGTTGCCTCTCGATCCATGGTTACGCTCTCCTGCTCAAGCAGCCTTGTTCGTATCCCCTCGGCGGAGGGACTGCCGCTCTCTTTCCAATGTGGCGATTTCGCTGTTGATCGTTCGTGTCCTACGTCCATCCCCATCTTCGATGGCATAACGCCGGAGCACGTAAAGTCTTAGGAGCTGTTCCTGGATCTCAGTGAGCCGCTCGCGCTCGTCCAACGATAGCATCGGACACACTCCGCAGATTGTTTACCTATGTAAACCTTTCACATGAGTTAAGTTCCCGAATCTCCAAAAGCGTTTTCTATATCTATGGCTCGATACTTCTGATTGAGCGCAGTTATACGCTCATCTTCATGCCTGGATGTATCGGTGCAGAAAGCCGACGTGATCCGCGCGGCAACCAGGAACGCATAAAGCGAGGCCGCTCGCGGTTATTGCCGCCATGGTAGGACGACCTTAACCGGCGCTCCTCGGCGTGAGTTGTCCTGGTTGGCGGCGTCGCTGGCCGCAGTAACAGAAGGCGCTACGTGCTCACCGACCTAAGCCCATCGGAACCATAGACGTGCACGTAGGGCGATGTCTTCGGACCGCTCTCCAAGTCGGAAGAGCAGTTGGCCGATAAATACAGTCCGCAAACGTATCGAGTGGGGACGCGCAAAACGCCGATAGGCACGACCATTTCGGCCTGCTTAGGCTGGCGCTCGGTCCAAATGCGCCGCAGCTCGCCGGCGATAGCCGCGTGGTCCTCAATGATCGTCATCCAGCAGTGCTCCGCAATTCTCCAAGGATCGGAAGGAACAAGTACCCGCGGCTGTTATTCGGGGCTCGGGGTCAGACGGGAGCGGCCGGTCCGGCACGGCAGTATCAATCCGGCCTCCCGCAGTGAGATTTGAGAAAATCCTGTGGCGCTGCGGATTACCGTAGATAAAGGCCGGCCTCGTCATCAGCATTGAATGAAGCGAGGCCGCATTAAGCGGCCTCGCCCAGTACGACTAGGAGCTGGTGCAGACCTTGACGGTTTTCATCGCGTTCTCCGCCTCGGTGCGAGTCTTGTAAACCGTACCGTCCGGGCCGACGACGGTCGCCTCGCTGATGACCGGCTTCTTGTCGACAATCGTGCACTTCTTTGTCTTTACATCCTGAACGATGTAATAGGCGTCCTGTGCAAACGCTGCTGCACTAGGTACAACGAGCGCTGCGGCAAGAGCGGTGGAAGTCATGAACCGAGTGAGCGTCATGGTATCATCTCCAGTCCTTGGACGACGAAATGCCGTTGCAAGTTCCCACACAACGGGGACCATGCCCTTCTATTCCTCCCCCAGTTAAAGTTACATTCTGTTTCAAAGTCGAAGAAAGGGCGGAGATAACGAGCATCGTCCAATTTTATTCCACCCTTCATAATGGATTGGGGGAGGCAAGGTTTCCGTTCGTCGACTGAACCGCTCACACCCGTAGTATAATGGCGGTTACGAGCCGTTGAACCCGGCCGTCGCCAAGTGACCACATTGCCGACTGGCTCGGTGCGCAACAGGTGTGTCACGGGTTCGGGCTGCTGGTACATGGCGAACCAGGATCAGCGGTCAATTAACAAACGTGAGCAGGGAAAAATAGGCGCTGATGTCGGATCGCGGCGCATCCCCGTCGGCGCCCGCGCTCCGGCATTGGTCGGCTAACTGAACCGACAGCCGTCGTTCAGCCGTGGCTGTGGGTAAGCGCTTCATGCCCCCATTGCGGCCATCGCCTTGAGGCAGTCTTGCACGAGGAAGCTGTCGCGGGGTGCTTCTCAGCGCCTCGCCCAGCTGCAAGTCGACAACCCCGATCTGATCGCCCGCTGCCACGGCTCCGAGGCGCGGAACCATGCCGGGCCGGGCCGGGTTTACCCATGTGAAACCGCCGCCCGCTGGGCGCGCGGCACACGCAGCAACTAGAGGGAGGTTCGTCATGTCGGACCGCGAACGCCACCCGAAATCCGGTGTTAGCAAAGAACAGCCCCAGTCGGTCGTTGGCCGCGACGTGCCGGATGAAAGCAAGGAACACCACACCGAAATTGCCGTCGAAGCCGGCCGTCAAGACGACAGCAAAAAGGGCGAAAAATCCCGTTGATGTTTTGGACAATGAGGCGGTGAGGCAGTCAGAGCAGCAGCAACGCTCACCGCCTCGCAGCTTCACTGTTACTAGTGTCCCGCACCCGAAGTTTTGAGGATCGGCGTGCCCATCCATACCTCGCAGTCCGGTAACGGCCGTGGCTGACGACCTTCGAGCCGATCTTGATCAGATTCTCGCGCAGGCTGGTCAGTAACTTTAATGTTACTTTGGGCATGGCTGGGCGCCCGGGCGGCCGCCTGGCCGGCGCCGAACGCCTTCACTCAGTGAGCGGCAAAATCAGGCCAAGGGCATATGTGCTGCGTTCATGAACTGGTGGGACGAGTGGGCGTTTCCAGTGCGGCGAAATTCCACCTTTAGGGCCGCCCGTCGAAGGGCGGATTGCGTAATAATGATGGACAGCAATTATATTTGGGAGAGCTGACGTTTCCTGCGTGCAACGCGCCATCCCGGGATCCCTGGCTTTTGCACTAGTGGCGAGCCTCCGCTATCAGGATAGAGTGGAGGCTCCGTCACCGATCGAGTATCTTCGTCACCCGTCGATAGCGCGCGTTGACGGTGCAGTTCTGTTACCCGAGCATGGATCATGGCGAAATCGTCAGCACAGCGAGGCCGTGTCATAGCTCCTCCCACTTCTCTTCTCTCTAATAACCGGACCACCTATCACCGGCCACGGGCAGAGATTGGCACCTAGAAGACGGCAAGGCCGGTGACATTTTGTATTGGATAGGACTTCGCAGGCCGCGTCCAACCTGGAACGAGGTCGGGCGGTGGCCGTGTCATTCACACGAAGTACGCTTGAATTGGTACTGGCTAGATCGAATACTCTCGTTTCTGTCCCGGTACACCGAGACAGAAATGAGGTCCTTGCGCCGGCCGCTGGGACCCTTGCCCGGTATGCGGCGGCTCCTTACAGGTTCGCCTGGAAATCCGAGTAGTCGCGAACCTTCTTATAGATCTGCAGCCGGTTGCGCTGACTGTCGGCGACGATGACCGAATCGCTGGCGGGATCGAACTCCACCGCGGTCGGGAAGCAGAACCGCCATTGCGGCTCGAGGCTCTTCACGCGGCGCCGCGCCTTCATCATGTCCGGGTTGGCGTCGATGCTCTGCTGGCCCCATTTCGACAGGACCTGCGCATCGCCGATCAATGTGGTGATCGGGCCGCCCTTGGAGTCGAACACGCAGACCCGGTGGTTGCCCCAATCGCACACATAGATGTCGCCGTCGCTGTCGACCGCGACATCGGTCGGGTGATTAAACTGATCGGTCCGCGGATGCCCAGCTTTTTCGCTCTCGCCGGAGATGTAGGGTCCGTGGATCGTCACCGCGTAGGCGCCTTCCGGCTTCGTCAGCTTGCCGAAGCTGCCGATGCACATCAGAGGCTTGCCCTCGGGCGACAGCTTCTGGATGCGGTGGTTGCCCCAGTCGGCGACGTAGATGTTGCCGTCCTTATCGAGGGTGATGCCCCAGGGCTGGTTGAACTCGCCTGGCGCCTTGCCCGGCCCGCCGCATTTGCCGACGAACTTGCCGTCCGGGTTGAACACCTGCAGGCGGTTGTTGCCGCTGTCGACGACGATGATGTTGCCGTTCTTCTCGACGGCCAGGCCGGCCGGACGCAGCAATTCGCCGTCGCCGCTGCCGGTCGCGCCGAATTTCGTGATGTAATTGCCGCCAGTGTCGAATACTGAGATCGTATTCTTCCACTCGTCCGAGCAGTACACCCGGTCCCGCTCGTCATCGACGGCGATGCCGAACGGCCACACCGAATTGCCTTCCTCTTCGCCGTATTCGAAGAAGTCGGTGATCAGCTCCTCTTCGCCGGGGCCGCCGAGCTGGACCTTGTTGGCGTGCATCCCGAAATTGTTCTCGTTGCCGCGATTGGTGGCGTAGAGGACGCCATTCTTCCCGAGGCACATCGTCTGAATGTAGTTGAACCCGGTGCCCCGCGCCGCGCCGCGCCCCACGGCATGGCTCCAATCGAACACCCGTCCGCGCGCGACCGTTGTCAACGGCATTGTTCCCTCCACAATTAGTCTCCCTCCGGCAGCCCGGAAGGGTTCGGTTGACTTTGCTGCTGCGGGCTCCCGCCAGCGGATTTTCGCCGCGGGCGGGAGCGCAGCCGATGAAGCGTGCGGCCTCAGTGCAGGAAGGCCGGCTTCTCGAACGTGCCGTTGACGATCGGCGCCGGGTTGAGCCCCAGCCATTTGTCGAGGATCGTCGAGTAGATGCTGCGGAAATCCATGTTCGGGTTGAGGTCGCCCTGGACAAGATGCTCCGGCTTCAGCGACGGCATCTCGCCGTAATGGCCGCCCTTGACCTTTTCGCCGAGCACGAAGGCGACGCCGCCGGCGCCGTGATCGGTGCCCGAGCCGTTGTCGTGCACGCGCCGCCCGAATTCCGAGAACAGCAGCATGATGACATTGTCGGCCTTGTTGTGCTCGCGCAGATCGGCCATGAACGCCTCGACGCCCTGGCTCACGGCGCTCCACAGATTGCCGTGACCGGGGTTCTGCCCGGCATGCGTGTCGAAGGTGCTGTGGTCGCAGTAGAAGATGCGGCTGCCGATCTCGGCGATATGCACCTGCGCGATGCCCTTCAGCTTGCGGGCGATCGGCGTGTTCGGATACTGCACGGTCGAGGAGTATTTCTCCGGCGCGACCTTGATGATGTCCTCGCCTTTCAGCGAATTGATCGCCGTCTCGCTCAGATAATCCATGACCGGGCCGCTGCCGATCGCCGAGCTGTACATATTGGCGAAGCGGTCGAGTACATGGGCCCGCTCATTGCCCTGCACCTGCGGCAGGAAGCCGTAGCGCTCGAGCGGCCCGGCGACGCAGGCCACCGGCACGCCGGGGCAGACCAGCGAGCGCGGCAGGCTCGGCCCCATGCTGACCACCTGCACGACGTTTTCCTTGTTCGGGTCGAATTCGCGCGCGACGCGCCCGAGCCATCCCTCGGTCCCGACCTTCTCCGGCTCGCAGGTGTGCCAGATGTCCATCGCGCGGAAATGCGAGCGCGGCGAATCCTTGAAGCCGACGCCGTGCAGCACCGCAAGCTTGTTTGTCATCCCAGAACTTCTTCATCGGCGCCATGTAGTCGGGGATGCCGTAATTGGCGTCGAGATGGATGATGTTGTTGTCCGGGATCCCGACCGCCGCCCGGTTGTCGCGGTACAGCGGGTTGTTGTACGGGATGGTCGTATTCAGGTAGTCGTTGCCGCCGGTCAGCTGCAAAACGACCACACACGGGTCAGTCGATGCCATAGCTATCCTCCGTGCTAATGCGGTGTGTTGCTGTCAGGCGAATTGATACTCGCGGGTCGCGACGATCAGCTGCAGCATTTGGCCGACATGCTGATCGGCCGCCTCCGAGCCGCCATTGCTCCACGAGATCTGCCCCCACTCATTGGCTTGCGACAGCAGCTGCTGCTTGGTGTCGGCGCTGACCTCGACCGGGCCCAGCAGATCGAGACAGCCATCGACCAGCTGCTCGGGGCTGAGCGAGCCGCGTGCCTTCAGCCGGTTGATGATGGCGCGCACGCCCGGGGCCGAGGTGTCGCCGATTTTCTCCGCCATGAAGTTGATGCGGGCCATCAGCGAGCCGCTGTTGATCCACTCCTTGCCGGTGTGCCAGCCCTCGACCGAGGGCGGGTTCAGCAGATCCTGGCCCATATAGGCGGTGTTCATCGACAGCTCGCCATAGCCGGGCTTCGGGATCTCGTAGCCGCCGACGAAGCGCAGCGTGCTGACGACGACCTCGGCCGGCGATTTGACGTGCTGGAAGCGGGCGTTCTTGAACCACTCGGCGTTGAACATGAGCGCGCAACACCGCCGTCATGTCGAACTTCGAATCGCGGAACGCGCCGACCATCTCGTCGATCGCCGCTGGTCGCGCGGCGGCTCGATCGGCCAGGCCGGCACCTGCGGCTCGTCGGCGACGAAGAAGTTATACAGGTGCCGGCAGATGAATTTGCCGCAAGCCGGCTGCTGCACGATGATGTCGAGAATGTCCTCGCCGTTGAACCGCCCCTTGTGGCCGAGGAATACCTTCTCGCCGTCGTCATGGTCTTCCGGGCGATACTCGAACTTCCAGGGGAACCGGCCGTAGGGCGCGCGCGGGATCTTGGTCTCGAAGGTCCAGCCGGTGAAGGCGCGGGAGCATTCGCGCACATCCGTCTCGGTGTAGTTGCCGGCGCCGAGGCTGAACAGCTCCAACAGTTCGCGGCCCCAGTTCTCGTTGACCGCCGTTCCGTGGTTCTGCTGGTTGTCGAGCCAGAACATCATCGTCGGGTTGTGCGAGATCTTCGACAGCAGCTCGCGGTAGTTGCCCATGCCGTTCTCGGCGGAGCAGCTCGATCTGCTCCAGCAGCTGGTCGTAGTTGTCGACCTTGGAATTGCCGGTGGCGAAGACATGGTGCCAGAACAGCGCCATCTTCTCTTCGAGCGGCCGCTGCGTGTTCACGAGGTAATAGAGCCAATGGACATTGCCCATCGGCGGCTGTCCGCCCGGCAGCAGCGATGCCGGCTGATAGCGCAGCAGCGTATAGGCGTCGACTTCCGGCTGCGTTTCGGGATGCAGCAACTCCTCGACCGTGGCCTCGTACCCCTTGGCCACTCTCGCTTCAAGTTCGTCGCGGGTGGCGCCGAAGCCCGCTCGACGCATCAGGTGAGCCATCAAAGCGATGTCGTCTTGGTATGTCATCGTCGCGCTCTCCTCCCATTTGACGAATGTCTAGCGTTCGATCACGGCCCCCCGGCCAATCGCCATGCGGTGGACTTCCCAGGAATCGACGGCGCAGCGCGGGGGTCTGGTCACGCAGCGGCCACGTTTTTCAGATCGTGTCACTGCGAGCATGCGCCATGTCCGTCCCCTCGATTGCTGGGAACGGCGGTCGCCGAAAACCGCGGCCGAGCCAATCTGGGTTAATTAGAGAGACGGCAAGGGGGGCGTGTCAACAGTTAAGAAAAATTCTAAAAGATTCTAGGCATCAAGGACTTCGGGCTGCCCGTCAGTCGCGGGCCCGTAGACGGACGATGACCTCGACCTGGCTGATCTCGGTTCCGGCGGGAGGCGCCGGGATTCCGGAGACCGCGATGCCCTGCCCGGCGATGTCCTGCAGCATCCCGGTCGACTCGCAGAAGAAGTGATGGTGCTCGTCGACATTGGTGTCGAAATACGAGCGGCCGGGCGCGATCACGACCTCGCGCAGTAGGCCGGCAGCGGTGAATTGGTGGAGAATGTTGTAGACCGTCGCGAGCGAGACCGGGATTGCCGCCGCAATCGCCTCCCCATGCAACTTTTCCGCGGTGACATGCCGATGACCGCCGTCAAACAGTAACCGCGCTAGGGCTAAGCGCGGTCGTGTGAGCCTGAGCCCGGCGCTGCGTAGGCGTCCAGCCAACTCTGGCGAAGGCCGCAGCATATGAATGCCCATTCTGTAGGCGGTTGCATAAACCTTAAAGCGTGCCTAGGAAGGCCGTCAATAGATTTAGCAGGCTGCTGAAAAGAGCTTTTCGTCAGTTTCTACGATACGTTAGATCAAGGACTTAGCCAGCGTGGACGGGCGCAATTCGCTGATTGTTCCGCCTTTTTCAGCAGCCTGTTAGGGGCGTGTTCGCCGCCATCGGCGGTGTGACAATCAAATTGGTCATGGTAGGTGCATTGCGTATCCGCTGCTTCTATGTGCGGCTGGGGCCTTGCGGCGACCGCCTTAGGCGGCGCTTGATATCGGCGCTGGCAGCCCAGCCAGATCGCGACCGGGTAATCATCGTGAACCCCGCTTACGAAGCCTCGCTTTGGGCAGCTATTGAATTTTGAGCGAAATCCTGGCGATGCCCGGACGCATATTCTCAGCAGGGAGGGGATTATCATGAGCGGCCATCTCTTCCTACACCCGCGACCTGAAGCGCGCCACAGTGACCGGTTCGGCGCACTCCCGCCCCTGACCGGTCGGGTGTCACGGGGCCCCTTTCCAGACGTTGCTTGACCGGAAGACGATGGTGCAGCCGACTGGGAATAGCAGATTGTATGGCCCATACCGCTGATCGCCGGCTTTCAGTCTTCCATACGGCACGAGGCACGATCCAAGGGTTTGAAGCCATGCTGTGGCTACACACAGGCCTTGGGTCAGCGGGCGCGTGCACGGTGCGGGAACAGATCCAGTTATTGCCGGTTTGCTTCAGTCTCTCGGAGGCGAATAAACCGGCTTGCCTCTCGAAAGATGGCGCCAGCGCCAGCGATATGCAGCAGAAATGCTGCGCGCCCTCGCCACGACGCTCAAGGCACCGACACGGTGAGGCCAACGAGCGCGGGCAATCCTCCGCGGATCGCCGGCGCGTAGCGGTCCTTGAAATGACCTCAGCGGCTGCCAGCCGCGGCGCGCGGACGCTCGGCCCGGGTCTGCGCGAGCAGATCATACCGATCGAGGCTCATGACTTTGTTCCAGGCCGCCACGAATTCGCGCACGAATTTCTCCTTCGCGTCGTCGCTGGCGTAGACCTCGGCGAGCGCGCGAAGCTGGGAGTGCGCACCGAAGACGAGGTCGGCCGCCGTCGCGGTCCACTTGACCCTGCCCGTCGCACGATCAGTCCCTTCGTAGACGTTCTCGGCCGATGCCGCCGGCCTCCACGCGGTGCCGGCGTCGAGCAGGTTGACGAAGAAGTCGTTGGTCAGCGTTCCGGGTCGCTCGGTGAAGACGCCGTGCTTCGACGGCCCGTGGCTCGCTCCCAAGGCCCGCAGGCCGCCGACCAGGACCGTCATCTGCGGCGCGGTCAGCTTCAACAGGTTGGCGCGATCGAGCAGCCGGGTCTCCGTCGACAGCAAGTCCTTCGCCCGCAGGTAGTTGCGGAACCCGTCGCCGACCGGTTCGAGCACCTCGAAGGTGTCCACGTCCGTCTGCTCCTGCGAGGCGTCCATGCGGCCGGGCGCGAACGGGACGGTCACGTTATGCCCCGCCTTCCGGGCTGCCTCCTCGACGGCGGCGCATCCGCCCAGAACGATCAAGTCGGCCAAGGAGACCTTCTTGCCTCCCGACTGCGACTTGTTGAAGTCCTGCTGAATCCTCTCCAAGGCCTTCAGCACGGCGGACAGCCGGGCCGGCTCATTGGCCTCCCAGTCCTTTTGTGGTGCGAGGCGGATCCGGGCTCCGTTGGCGCCATCGCGCTTGTCGGTGCCGCGGAAGCTGGCTGCCGCCTTCCAGGCGGTCGAAACGAGGTCCGGGATGGACAGGCCCGAGTCGAGAATCTTGCGCTTGAGGGCGGAGACATCCTGCTCACCGACCAGCTCGTGATCGACCCCGGGACCGGGTCTTGCCACAGCTGCGGCTCTGGCACCCATGGCCCGAGGTAGCGCGCGCGGGGACCCATGTCGCGGTGGAGCAGCTTCAACCACGCTCGGGCGAACGCGTCCGCGAGCTGGTCTGGGTTCTCGTGGAAGCGTTTGGCGATTGGTCCGTAGATCGGATCCACCTTCAACGAGAGATCGGTCGTCAACATCATCGGCGCGTGTCGTTTGCTCGGGTCGTGCGCGCCCGGCATCGTGCCCTGGGCCTCGGGATTCTTCGGCTTCCACTGCTTTGCGCCGGCGGGGCTCTCGGTCAGCTCCCACTCGTACTTGAACAGGTTCTCGAGGAAGCCGTTGTCCCACTTCGTCGGATTATCGGTCCAGGCGCCCTCGAGGCCGCTCGTGATCGTGTGAGGGCCCTTGCCGGTCCCGTGCTTGTTCTCCAGCCGAGGCCCTGCTCCTCGATTCCGGCGCCCTCCGGCTCGGGGCCGACGTTGCCGACGGCGGGAGCGGCGGCATGCGTCTTGCCGAACGTGTGGCCGCCGACGATAAGTGCAACCGTCTCCTCGTCGTTCATCGCCATGCGAGCGAACGTCTCGCGGATGTCCGGGCCGCGGCTTTCGGGTCGGGATTGCCGCCGGGCCCCTCGGGATTGACCTAGATGAGGCCCATCTGGACGGCGCCGAAGGGTTTGGCGAGCTCGCGGTCGCCGCTGTAGCGCTCGTCTCCGAGCCACGTGTCTTCAGGGCCCCAGAAGATGTCCTCGGGCTCCCAGACGTCGGGCCGGCCAAAGCCAAAGCCGAACGTCTTGAAGCCCATCGATTCCATGGCGACGTTGCCCGCCAGGACCAGCAGGTCGGCCCAGGAGATCTTCTGGCCGTATTTCTTTTTGAGCGGCCAGAGCAGCCGGCGCGCCTTGTCGAGATTTGCGTTGTCGGGCCAAGTGTTCAGGGGAGCGAAGCGTTGCTGGCCTTCCCCGCCGCCACCGCGCCCGTCCGCGATGCGGTTACAAGTCGGGCAGCGAAATTGTCGGCTCGGGCCAGCTCAACATAAGCCATTTGAGCGTCCGTTCGGCGAGCCTCAGATCGGCCGAAACTTGGCTGCTGCCATGTAGGCGCAGCGCCTCCGCCGCGTAATGCTGCGCCAGCTCTATTCCGGCGGCCATTTCAGTGGGGGCAACCTCGGCCGCCGCAAGATCGCGCACCAGGGTCAGACCCCGGCAATCCGCGCCGCATGCTCGTGGAGCTTGTTGGCGAGGCCGCTGATTGAACGCAACTCGCCGCCCCGCGCCAACCTGCTTTCGATCTATCGCTGAACGCACGCTAGATGCCCGCCGCCGGTGGCGACAAAGGCAGCGAGCGAGGCATCATTTCGTTGGACTTGCCGGGAGGCAGCGGCGGCGGCGGCTCCATGAGCGACAGCAGACGGGCGCTGTAGCGCGCCATCGCCACTGCCGTTTCCGGGCTCTCGTCACGAGTGAAGCGGCTGCCCATCGCGCTTTCGGGAGCGGTGACAAGGACGCGAGACAGCAGTCATTGATCCGCCGGCGTGCGCCTCCGGCGTCGGGGCCGAAGCGCGCGCGGCGAGCACATCGTTGAAGTCTCTGCCCGGCTCTGGCGGCAGCGCGATCCGCACGCGCCGGCCCTCGGTGAGCCAGTGCCGGGCCGCGCTCTTCGCTGCGCGCTCGCCAGCCCCGGAACGGTCGTGATCCGCCAGGATCACGACGGTTGCCGCGAGCGGCAGGGGCGGCAGGACAAGCGACGCCATCCCGGACGTGCTCAGCGCGCCATACCGGCGCAGCGGTTGCGGTCATCGCCGCAGCGCCGGTTTCGATGCCTTCGGACACCATCAACAGCTCGCCGGCCGGCGCGAGGCGAACCGCGCCGCCTTTGATCGGACCGAGCGACAGGCGCGGCGCGCGGAATGTGGCCTTTCGTACCGTCGATCGCAAGCCAGGTCCGATGAATGCCGACCCCTCCTCTCGACAGCCGACATACCGGCCGGCTGCCGCCTTCGGGATGGCGAAGCCAGGATCGCGATGCGCGGATTGTCGGCGGCATCGGTGGCCCAGCCCGCGGGCTTCTGTCCAATATCGCCCAGACGATCGAGCCAGGGCGGACCGGCATAGTTTCGTGGCCCCAGAAATCGCGCGCTCGGCGATCCGTCTCTGCCGATTGCGTTCTTCGACCGCGCGCCGCCGCTCTATCTCCGCCGGGTCGGGCGCGGCAGCCGCGCCGCCGACATCAACTATCGAGCAGCCCGAGCCGACGCAGCTCGGCGAGAACGTGGTCCCGTGGGCAGCCGGCATGGCAATACACGATCAGCCCGCGCCGTCCGTCGCGCAGCGCCAGGGTCGGGCCGTGAGAGTGATGCACCGGGCAGATGCAGCGGTGCCATGTTCCGCCGCGGTATCAGCCGCCGAGCGCGGCGGCAATGTCTGCCGCCCTCATGCCGCCCCCCCGCAGGCTGAACAGCCGGTCGGCGAGCGCATGTGCTTGTGCTTTGGTTAGAGGCGCGGTATCTTTGATGTTGTTGATGGTGCTTGTGAAAATCTGCCCTGGCGTCGGCGCGTTGGGGCTTTTTCGCTCAGCAGAGGCGGCAACACCCAGACGCGGCTGAACCATCGGTTGCTCGCGGGGTGGGATGCCATCGCGAGCTTCGCGGTATCTCGGCGCGCCATCTAAGGCAGCCTCGCAGGCTTTCGGAAGCGCTTCGATGAAGCGGCGGATCGACTTGTCAGTGATGACGGTCTTGTTGTCGATCTTGCGCGCTTCGAGCCGGCCGGCGTTTATCAGCCGGTACAAGGTCGCGTGCGAGATGCCGAGTATCGCCTCAGTCTCACGAGGGCTGTAGAGCGCCCGCTGTACGCCTTCGCGGCCGATGCCCCATGAATGGATCGACATTGGATGCCCGTCTGGTTGATGACGGACACCTAGCTATAAGCGTCGATTTACGCCGTCGATTTACGCATTTGCGCGGTTGGTGGAATTGCGCGGCGCAAATGTTCACCCGTTCCTTCGGCGCTTACCCGGCCCGAGCTCGCCAAAGACCTCCACGTGTACCTTCCTTACATCGTCCCGAATCACGCGGTAATCCGGGAACTTCCCCTGCATTTGTTTCCATAAGATGTCAGCGGCCGGCGCGGGAGCGCCCTTGGCCCTTATTGCCTCTAACTCTTTCACTTATATACGCTTCGATATATCACGCTTTCGTGCCGTCTGATTGGACTTAGGGGCGGTATTGTTCGGCTCTTTGGTCTTCAAGCGATGCACATCGCTCCACGCCACCGCAGGGTAAAACCACTCCGCACCAAACGGATCGCTTCCCTGGGCAATCACCCCGAAGGGATCGAGCGCTCCAAACGACCAATCGTCCAAAAATAGTCGGAGGGAAACGCGTCGTATCTATTGCAAATCTCTCCGTTTCTCGGATCGGGATGTCTAGCCTGATTGCGCCATTCAGACACCGCTCGCCGGCGGCCAATAATGACAAGCTCGTCAGCCGTGTGTTTATCAACCAGCCTGTCCATCTCACGATTAATTTCAGGGCCGGATTCCTTCGGAACGAGAGAATCTCGGCCGATCTGGGAAACGAATTTCGTCTCCAGAATGTGATCAAGAAATTCGGGATTACCAAACGCCAGCAGTGATGCGGCTTCCAGCATTGGCATGTAGCCTTCGGGTATGAAAGCGCCGCGCAGCTGAGGGCGGTAGGGTGTCGCGCCTCCGCGTGATGTTTTCCGATCGCGGCTTCGCTCTGGCGAGTGTTCCACCGACAAATAGGATTTTGAACTCCGCTTCTGATTCAATCATCGTGCCGTCATCCTGTTCGATTTCAGCACGCAACTGATCAAGATCGCTTTCCAAGATCGCTAAATCCTTCCATTCGTGATCGTAATAGTCGGCGCCGAGTTCCGCGGCGTGAGCGTATGCCTCGCTAGGGTAATCACCTTTAGGCCGCCCGCCTGCCCAATTGATGACCAGCCCGCGATATTCTCCGATCGGTTCGGGCATTGCGTGCCCTTCCGGTGCCCCCAGAGGGTGATTGTGCCGTTCTGCCAAAGCGTCGGGATTAACCCATCAGCCGGACGTCGGGATCGAGAGCCGCCCACAGCGGAACCAACTTCCCCTTGTTGTGCGACATTCTTGCGGCTCCGCTTGCGCTTGTGTCCGCGGGATGGTTCGCGGCGGCAGCGGGTGCGGTGCCCGCGTTCGGCCCGTCGGCCTAGCCGCCGCGATCTTGATGCTATGTTCCGGCGCGCATCGGCACCACGTCGCCTCCCGCTGCCGGTGACGTGCAGAACCGACCCCAAGCGTCCATGAGCTGCCGGCGCTTTTCAAACAGATCGCCGCGCCGGTAAGCGGCCTCGACCTTGTTCCCGATTGCGTGCGCGAGCGCCATTTCGACAACCTCGCGCGGGTACGCGGTCCGCTCGGCCGCCCAATCGCTGAATGTCGAGCGGAATCCATGTGCGGTCAGATCATCGCGCCGCATCCGGCGCAGTAGCATCAACATCACCATGTTCGACATTGCCAGCGCCCGCCGCGGCCCCGGGAACACGGGCGCCGCCGAATCGGGCTTCCCGTCCGTCAGCAGCGCCAGCGGGCGCACCCGGTCGAGCACGTCGAGCACTGCTGCCGACAGCGGAACCCGGTGCTCCCGGCCCGCCTTCATGTGCCCGGCCGGGGTCGTCCAAACCTTGGCCACGGTGTCTATTTCACCCCAGGTCGCACCCAGCGCCTCGCCGGTGCGCGCTGCCGTGAAGATCACAAATTCGAGCGCTCGTGCTGCCATTCCGGACCGCTCGCCGAGAGCCGCAAGAAACTCGGGCACGTCATCGAAGGACAACGCCGCATGGTGCTCGACCCGCCGCACCTTCGAGCGTGCCGGCAGGATATGCGCGAGATTGCCTTTCCACTGCGCCGGGTTCGGCCCCTGTCGGTAGCCGCGCACGGTTGCGGCATCGAGTACCGCCTCGATCCGGCCACGGACCCGCCCAGCGGTTTCCGGCTTTGTCGCCCAGATCGGGTCAAGCACCTGCACGACGAGCCCGGCATCGATCGCCGCAACCGGCAGATCGCCGATGATCGGATAGACGTAGGTGGCAAGGGTGTTGTGCCACTGCTGTCGGTGTTTCGCATTACGCCAGCCGGGTTCGCTGCGGGCGATGTATTCATCGGCGACCTCGCGAAAGGTGCGCCCCTTTGCCTCCGCGAGAAGCTGCGCCTGCCGCTCCGCGCGCTTGGCGGCAATCGGGTCCGCGCCCTCCCGGCTCTGCGCCCGATGCGCCGCAGCCTTCTCCCGGGCCCGCGCCAGCGTGACATCCGGGTAGGGGCCGAGCCCCATGTCGCGGCGCTTGCCCTCGATCTGAAACCGGAACACCCAGGATTTCGTGCCGGTCGGGGCGATCCTCAGGTAAAGCCCACCGCCGTCGTGCAGCACGGCCGGCCCCTTCGCCTTCGCGACCTCGACCGCCGATAGCTTCCGGTGCGTGCCATCGTCGCCCCTCGCATCCGGCGGACGGGGCCAGACTCGAAGCGCCCAGATCCCCCATTCCTTCCCCGACCGTGGGCGAGATTATAGGACACACTGAGAGACGATGGAAGACTGTCATGCTCCTCAAGGGCTCGGTATGCTTAGGTTCTTGCGATAGCCTGAAACAATCAGAAACCAGGGATTGGCGGATGGGTGGGATTTGAACCCACGAGGGACTTGCATCCCTGCCGGTTTTCAAGACCGGTGCCTTAAACCGCTCGGCCACCCATCCATATCATTGGAAGTAACAGTCCTTTTAGCTCAGTTTGGCTGTACGTAGGCCGATTGCTACTCGCGCACTACAGAGCCGATTTTAGCGCTCCGAAACGCCGCGTCCAGCCGCGTCGCGGCATCCTCCTGCATCGTCTCGGTGACGTGGCTATACAGGTCGAGTGTTACGCTGATCGTAGAATGCCCGAGCCGCTCCTGAGCGATTTTTGGATGAACTCCTGCAATCAAAAGTTGGGTTGCGTGGCTATGACGCAGATCGTGGAACCGGACGCGGGGCAAGTCCTTCACGCGCGTGATGAGGGCCGTCAACTCGTGCGTCAGACTCCGCGGTTGTAACGGCTCACCATCGGCGCGGGCGCATATTAGCGTATCGCCCGTCTGGCGTACCCCAAATTTCAGCAGCTCTTCGGCTTGCTTGCGTTTCCACCGCCGCAGTTCGTCAACAGCGAACGCTGGCAGGGTCACCGCTCTGCCCTTTCCGCTCTTCGGTGGCTCAAATCGCAATCCGGCTTTAGTCTGTTCGAGGCTTTCGAGTAGCCGCACAATGCCCCAACTGTCGCTCACGTTTTTCCAGCGCAAGGCAAGAATTTCGCCACGTCGCGCTCCGGTCGCCAGTGCTAGAAGCACGGGCCAATACAGGCGAGTATGCCGAATTGCATCAAGCAGTTGTTGTGACTGTGCGGCCGTGAAAACGGCCATTTCTTTGCGTTCGACTTTTGGTTTGCCTCTTGCGGAAGGCATCAAACGGGTTGCGAGCAAGAAGCTGTTGTTCGACTGCACGGGCGAACGCTGCACTTAGGATGCGGTGGAACTGCCGAGCAACACCAACTGAACGAAGCAACAGGTACATAACA
>CAVWDC010000014.1:0-18533 GCA_963753665.1 uncultured Alphaproteobacteria bacterium | reverse complement strand
AGTTGTACTCGACATAGCGCTCGAAAAAGCTGGTCAGGAACGCGGTGACGAGCCGGCCGCGGTCCTCCGGCAGAAAGCGCCGCTTTTCGAGCCGCACGTAGTCGCGGTCCTGCAACACCTGCATGATCGAGGCGTAGGTCGAGGGCCGGCCGATGCCCAGTTCCTCGAGCTTCTTGACGAGGCTCGCCTCGGTATAGCGCGGCGGCGGCGTTGTGAAATGCTGGTTCGGCGCCACCGCGCCGCGTGTCAGGTTCTCCTTCTCGCGCATGTTCGGCAGGCGGCGGCCTTCCGCCTCGTCCGCGGCCGCCGCGCCCGAGCCAACGCATCGCCCCTCTCCGGGTCGTCGCGGTCTTCCTGGTAGAGCTTCAGAAAGCCGTCGAACAGGATCACCGAGCCGGTCGCGTGCAGCCGGATGCGGCCGGTCGGATCGGCGATATCGACGCTGGCCTGGTCGAGCAGCGCCGAGGCCATCTGGCTCGCCACGGTGCGCTTCCAGATCAGCTCGTAGAGCCGGCGCTGGTCGTTGTCGAGATGGCGCGCGACATCGGCCGGCTTGCGCGCCATGTCGGTCGGGCGGATCGCCTCGTGCGCTTCCTGCGCGTTCTTCGCCGGGCTCCTGTAGACGCGCGGCTGCTCCGGCAGATAGCGCCCGCCGAACTCGTTGCCGATCAGCTGGCGCGCCGCGGCGATCGCCTCGGGCGCGATCGCGACGCCGTCGGTGCGCATGTAGGTGATCAGGCCGACCGTGTCGCCGTCGAGGTCGATGCCCTCGTAGAGCCGCTGCGCGACCGACATCGTGCGGCTGGCGCCGAAGCCGAGCTTGCGCGAGGCCTCCTGCTGCAAGGTCGAGGTCGTGAACGGCGGGAACGGGTTGCGGCGGACCTCGCGATGCTCGACCGAGGCGACCGTGAACCCGGCGGCCTTGAGGATCGCGTCGGCGGCGGCGCGGGCCTTCGCCTCGGTATTGAGATCGAAGCGGTCGAGCTTCTTGCCGTCGAGATGCGACAGCCGCGCCGTGAAGCGGTCGCCGGCCTCGGTCTGGAACTCGACCTCGATCGTCCAGTATTCGCGAGGCTTGAATGCCTCGATCTCGGCTTCGCGCTCGCAGATCAGGCGCAGCGCGACCGACTGCACGCGACCGGCCGAGCGGCTGCCCGGCAATTTGCGCCACAGCACCGGCGACAGCGTGAACCCGACGAGATAATCGAGCGCGCGACGCGCCAGATAGGCCTCGACCAGCTCGTTGTCGATCTCGCGCGGGTTGCGGAACGCGTCGAGCACGGCGTCGCGCGTCACCGCGTTGAACACGACGCGCTTGACGTCGACATCCTTCAACGCGCGCCGCTGCTTCAGCACCTCGCGCACATGCCACGAGATCGCCTCGCCCTCGCGGTCGGGGTCGGTCGCGAGAAACAGCTTGTCGGCGCCGCGCATCGCCTCGGCGATCGCCTTCAGGTGCTTTTCGGCGCGGCCGTCCACCTCCCACGACATCGCGAAATCGGCATCGGGCAACACCGAGCCGTCCTTCGCCGGCAGATCGCGGATATGGCCGTAGCTGGCGACGACCTTGTAGTCGCGCCCCAGATACTTGTTGATGGTCTTCGCCTTGGCGGGCGACTCGACGACAACGACGTTCATGCGGTCATTCGAATGAGAGCGCTAAAAGAAAGCGTTAGCGCAGGGAGACGAGATTGCCGGGATGACGCTCGATGCGGCCGGCAAGTTCCAGCTCGAGCAGCAGGGTGGCGACCGAAGCGGCTGACATCTGGCATTGCCGCACCAGCTCGTCAACCGCGACCGGGGTCGGGCTCAGCTTTTCGACAAGCAGATCGAGCGCGTCATCGTCGCTGATCGGAGCCGGCGGCGGGGTGGGTTGCGGCACAGCGAGCGCGAGTCGCTGCTGTACCGGCGATGCCGTCCGAGGCGGCGGCGCCCGGCCTGCAGCAGCGGCCCGAGCTGGTCGATGACGTCGGCGGCGGTCTCGGTCAGCGTCGCGCCGTTGCGCAGCAGATCGTTGCAGCCGCGGCAGCGCGGATCGAGCGGCGATCCCGGCACGGCGAACACCTCCCGTCCCTGTTCGAGGGCATAGCGCGCCGTGATCAGCGACCCCGATTTGGCCGCGGCCTCGACCACGACGACGCCGAGCGCCAGACCCGAGATGATGCGGTTGCGGCGCGGGAAATGGCGGGCCTGCGGCTCGGCGCCGAGCGGCAATTCGGCGAGGATCGCGCCGCGCGTTCGCATCGCGTCGTAGAGGCCGCGATTTTCCTCGGGATAGACGATGTCGGCGCCGCCGGCCAGCACGGCGACCGTGCCGCTGTCGAGCGCGCCCAGATGCGCCGCCGCGTCGATGCCGCGCGCCATGCCCGAGGCGACGACGATGCCGGCCTCGCCGAGCCCGGCCGCCAGATCGCGGGCGAGCCGCCTGCCATTGGCCGAGGCGTTGCGCGCGCCGACCACCGCGACGATCGGCGGCGCCAGCAGTTCGGGGCGGCCAAGCACGGTCAGCACCGGCGGCGCGTCCTCGACCGCGGCGAGCATCGCCGGATAGAGCGGCTCGCCCCAGCACAACAGCCGGCCGCCGAGCCGCTCGATCGCGGCCAGTTCGGCTTCGGCCTCGCGGCGCCCGACCGGCGTGACCGGGCGCGACAGCAGCGGCAGCGCGTCGAGCGCCGCGGCGGCCGAGCCGAAGCGGCGCAGCAGCGCGAAAAACGTCACCGGGCCGACGCCCTCGGTGCGGCTGAGACGCAGCCAGTCCAGGCGTTCCTGCGGTTCGAGGTCGCGCGCGGCCAGGGGCGATCACCCTTTCCTGAACGAGATCCGGCTTTCGGTGCCGGCCAGCAGCCGCTGGACATTGCCGCGATGCCTGAGAACCACCAGGATCGCGATGACCGAGACGGCGATCGCGCGCGGCGGGCCGGCAAGAAGCCACGCGAGGCCGGGAGCCGCGACGGCGGCGACCAGCGCCGACAGCGAGGAATAATGCGAGATCAGCGCCGTCGCGAGCCACAGCACCGGCGGCGATCACGCCGACCGGCCAAGCCAGCGCGAGCAGCACGCCGAGCGCCGTCGCCACCCCCTTGCCGCCGCGAAAGCGCAGCCACACCGGGAACATGTGCCCGACGACCACCGCCACCGAGGCGACGAGCGCCGCCTCCGTTCCCCAGAGCGCGCCGATCAGCACCGCCGCGACACCCTTCCCGACATCGCAGACCGAGGGTCACGCCGGCGAGCGCCTTGTTGCCGGTGCGCAGCACATTGGTGGCCCCGATATTGCCGGAGCCGATACGGCGGATGTCGCCGATGCCGGCGAGCCGGGTCAGCAGCAGCCCGAACGGGATCGAGCCGAGCAGGTAGGCGATGATCGCGGCGGGAATGACGCGTCATGACGGCCCGCAGATTCCTCTCTCGTCGCCGCCGGGGTCTGCCCTCGGGCAAGGCGCTGTCCGTGCCGAGATTTACATCGGCGGCGCCGGACGGGATAGACCTCGCAGATGCAGCCGTGGCGAAGCAATCTCGTCGGGTGGCGTGAGCAGGCGGGATCAGGCACCGCTCACCCCTGCCGCGCGAAGATCGTGCGGCCGTCGACGATCGTGCATTCGACGCGGCCCTGCACCGGGCGGCCGTCGAACGGGGCGTTCTTCGACTTGGAGCGGAACGCGTCGGTGTCGATGCGCCACGGCGCGTCGGGATCGAACACGACCAGATCGGCCGGGCCGCCGACGCGCAGCCGGCCGGCGTCAAGACCGAGAATGCCGGCCGGCCCCGCCGTCAACCGCCGCAGCACGTCGAGCAGGCTCATGTGCCGGTTGTGGTACAGCTCGAGTGACAGCGGCAGCAATGTCTCCAGCCCGACGATGCCGTAGGCCGCCGAGCTGAACGGCAGGCGCTTCGAATCCTGGTCCCACGGCGCGTGGTCGCTGGCGATCGCGTCGATCGTGCCGTCGCGCAGGCCGTCGACGACGGCGCGCCGGTCGCTCTCGCCGCGCAAGCGGCGGCGACAGTTTGGCGAATGTCCGGTAATCGCCGATCGCGGTTTCGTTCAGCGCGAAATAGGGCGGGGCGGTGTCGCAAGTGACCGGCAGCCCGGCCGCCTTGGCCTTGCGGATCGCGTCGATCGCGTGCCTCGGTCGAGACATGCGCGACGTGGTAGCGGGCGCCGGTGATCTCGACGAGGCGCAAGTCGCGTTCGACCATGATCAGTTCGGCCATCGGCGTGATCGCCGGCAAGCCGAGCCGGGTCGCGATCTCGCCCTCGGTGACCTCGCCGGCGGCGGCGAGGCTCGGTTCCTCCGGGTGCTGGATCACGAGCTGGTCGAAGCTGCGGGCATAGGACAGGAGGCGCCGCATGACGAGCGCGTCCGCGACCGCCTTGACCCCATCGGTAAAGCCGACCGCGCCGTTCGCGGCCAGCAGCCCGATCTCGGTCAGCTCGCGTCCCTTCAGCCCCTTGGTCGCGGCGGCGTAGGTGTGGATTTTGGCGAGCTTCACCTCGCGCGCGCGCCGCGCCAGGAATTCGACGACCGAGATGTCGTCGACCGGCGGCTCGGTGTTGGGCAGCGCCACCAGGGTCGTGACGCCGCCGGCCGCCGCGGCCCGGCCGCCGCTTTCGATCGACTCCATGTGCTCGGCGCCGGGCTCGCGCAACTGCACGCGCATATCGACGAGGCCGGGCGCGAGACACAGGCCGGCGAGATCGACGGTTTCGACATCGCTGCCGACCTGCGCGCCGATAGCCGGCCCGAGCGCCGCGATGCGGTCGCCCTCGACCAGCAGATCGCCGCGCTGATCGAGCCCGCTCTCCGGGTCGAGCAGCCGCGCGTTGCGGTACAGGCGGCGGGGGACGGTCATGTCGCCCATCATCCCCCGTGGCCGGGCTTGACCCGTGGGCCCGGGCCCACGGACTTGACCTGGGCACCCACGTCTTCTTTGCTCGACCCGAGCTGCGTGAAGTCGTGGACGGCCGGGTCAAGCCCGGCTCGAGGGGCATTGCTGCTGGCGCGATCCGTACATCCATGATCGGGTCTACTGCACCGGCGGGTTGTTGCCGAGGCCGCGCGTCAGGATTTCGAGACATGCCATCCTGACCGCGACCCCCATTTCGACCTGCTGGCGAATGAGGCTGCGGTCGATGTCGTCGGCGACCTCGCTGCCGATCTCGACGCCGCGGTTCATCGGTCCCGGATGCATGATCAGCGCGTCGGGCTTCGCGAGCTTCAGCTTGTCGTAATCGAGGCCGAAGAAGTGGAAATACTCGCGGGTCGACGGAATGAACGAGCCGTGCATCCGCTCCATCTGCAGCCGCAGCATCATGACGATATCGACATCCCTGAGGCCGGCGGTCATGTCGTGAAACACCTCGACCCCGAGCCGCTCGACCTCGCGCCGGCAACAGCGTGCGCGGCGCGACGACCCGGACGCGCGCACCCATCACATTCAGCAGCGCGATGTTCGAGCGCGCCACGCGGCTGTGCAGGATGTCGCCGCAGATCGCGACGGTCAGCCCGCCAAGCCGCCCCTTGCGCTGCCGGATCGTCAGCGCGTCGAGCAATGCCTGCGTCGGGTGCTCGTGGCTGCCGTCGCCGCCGTTGATGACGGCGCAATCGACCTTTTCCGACAAGCAGCTGCACCGCGCCCAATTCGGGGTGGCGCACGACCAGGACGTCGGGGTGCATCGCGTTCAAGGTCATCGCCGTGTCGATCAAGGTCTCGCCCTTGCGCATCGCCGAGACCGCGACGGCCATGTTGATGACATCGGCCCCGAGCCTCTTGCCGGCGACCTCGAACGAGGTGCGGGTGCGCGTCGAATTCTCGAAAAAGCAGTTGATCAGCGTGCGGCCGCGCAAGGTGGCGGTCTTTTTATCGGTCTGCCGGCTCAGCTCGACATAGGTGTCGGCCACGATCGAGCACGTGCTCGATGTCCTCCCGGCTCAACCCCTCGATGCCGAGCAGATGCCGGTGCCCGAAACTGTGTGGCTGCATGAGGCCGCGACTATACAGCGGAGGGAGGAAAAGCGAAGCGCATTCCGCCAACCGGTGCGCATTCGAACCGCCGCACGCTCCCTGAAGCTCGATCAGCGTGTTCAGCACGATATCGCCGTCGCCGACTTTCTTATGTTGGATGCGATAGGGCATGGCGGCCGCCGAACCAGCCTGTCGCCGCCGGCGTGAGCGTGCTGACCATCAGCCGGTGTCAGGCACTGCTTCCCGGCGCCCACACTGCACGCCTGCGAACACCTGCTCCGCTATGCCAACGACGAAGGCGCTTGCATGACCGAACGTGCTTCCGGTGGCATCTGAGCGAGTGAGGCCGTCGCAGAAAACATCCCAGGCGTTCGCTGGGCAATTCGGTGGCAAACGGCTCCTAGTTCCGTTATCGTTGGCTCGGCCATAGGCGGTAACCTGTTGATTACTCTATGGATGGGTGGCCGAGCGGTTTAAGGCACCGGTCTTGAAAACCGGCGGGGATGCGTGTCCCTCGTGGGTTCGAATCCCACCCCATCCGCCATCTTTCGAATATTTTCAGTCAGTTATAGGACGGTTTTTGGAGAAACCCATCAAACAGACCAACGACCGGAATTACGGGGCCGAGGCGCCTCCAGGTGCCCGAGGGCAAAGACGTGTAAGCGCCGGAGCGAAAATCCCCCACTGAAGCGGCCGGATTGACCGGTGGCGCCGGAGTAAAAATCCGGCAGCAGGTGTGCCTTTGTCGGCAAGCGACAGGGGCCGGGGGATGAAGGGCGTGGAGCTATACGCTCAGGTTCGTTTTGCGGTTTAAATTGAAGGGCTGAGTCGGCGGGAAGCGGCGCGGCGTTTTGGCATCGACCCGCGGACGGTTGCCAAGATGCTGGCGTTTTCGGTGCCGCCCGGGTACCGGCGGAGCCGGCCGCCGGCGCGACCGAAGCTCGACCCGTTCACCGGGATCATCGACGCGATCCTGACGGCTGACGAGGGACGACCGAAGAAGCAGCGGCACACGGCGAAGCGGATCTTCGAGCGGCTACGCGACGAGCACGGCTACGCCGGCGGGATCACCATCGTTAAGGACTACGTGTTGGCGCACCGGCTGCGGCATCGCGAGGTGTTCGTTCCGCTGCGTCACGATCCCGGCCATGCGCAGGTGGATTTTGGCGAGGCGCTGGCGGAGATCGCCGGGGTCGAATGCAAGATCCACTTCTTTGCGATGGACCTTCCGCACAGCGATGCCTGCTTCGTGCGGGCCTATCCGGCGGAAACCGCCGAAGCGTTCTGCGACGGGCACAATGCCGCGTTCGCGTTCTTCGGCAAGGTGCCGGTCTCGATCCTGTATGACAATACGACGCTGGCGGTGGCGCGTATCCTGGGCGACGGGGTGCGCCAGCGCACGCGGGTATTCAGCGAGCTGCAGTCGCATTACGTGTTTGCCGACCGGTTCGGCCGGCCCGGCAAGGGCAACGACAAGATACCATGAGGATTGGCCGCAGCGACCCATTCGTGTTCAAGCGGGACGGATCAACGCGAACGAGGACTATTATGGAAACCGCGAATCCCGTCGACCACAGTCAGTCTTTTGTGTCGGCAGAAGCCGCAACCCTCTTTGTCTCTCTAGAATTAAGCCGTGCGCGATGGCTTGTGACATCATTATCCCCGGGTAGCAGCAAGATCTCGCGACACTCTGTTGCCGGTGGCAACGCCGGAGACTTGCTTCAACTTCTGGCCGATCTTCGTACGAAGGCAGAGCGACACATTGAAGCCACGGTAAAGATCATTACCATTCAGGAAATCGGGTTCGATGGCTTTTGGATTCATCGCGTTCTCGCGTCGAATTCGATCGAGAATCACGTTGTCGAAGCAGCGTCGATCGCGGTCCCTCGGCGGCGGCGTCGGGCAAAAACCGATGCGATCGATGGCGAGCTGCTGCTTCGTACGCTGATGGCGTTCAAACGAGGAGAG
Source organism: uncultured Alphaproteobacteria bacterium (assembly GCA_963753665.1). Taxonomy (GTDB): domain Bacteria; phylum Pseudomonadota; class Alphaproteobacteria; order ATCC43930; family CGMCC-115725; genus DATARH01. Next base: position 10,601 of record CAVWDC010000014.1, on the reverse strand, counting down.
CCGCGGGTGTGCGCGATGGTGGTTGTTCCAAGTCCCGAAGAGGAGGACCGGCGTCGGCTGTCACGCGAACGCAAAACAATGATCAAGGAACGGATCGAACACATTAATCGCGTCAAGGGACTGATGGCTTGCCAGGGGATCGCCGGGTTCGAGCCCATGCGCGCGAATGCGCGTGAAAAATTGGGAGAACTGCGCACGGGGGACGGACGAGCCATCCCCGAGCGCATGAAGGCAGAGATCCGACGTGAACTCGACCGGCTCGAACTGTTACGCCAGCAGATCGCTGAGGTGGAGACCGAACGCGATGCACTGCTTCATGCCGAGGACGCATCAATGCCTTCACCAGGCACGCTACTCCTGAAGCTTCGGGGTATAGGACCCGAATTTGCTTCGGTGCTCTGGCAGGAAGGCCTCTATCGCCGCTTTACCAATCGCCGCCAATTGGCGGCGTACGCCGGGCTGGCTCCAAGTCCCTGGCGAAGTGGCGATATGAAAAAGGAACAAGGGATTTCGAAATCCGGTAATGCGCGCCTGCGGACCACGATGATTGAGGCGGCCTGGCTATGGCTTCGACATCAGCCGGCATCGGCGCTGAGCCGGTGGTTCCAAGAACGCGTCAGGACCGACCGCGGTCGTCTCCGGCGTGTCTCGATCGTGGCACTGGCGCGTAAGCTGCTTGTTGCACTTTGGCGCTTCACGACGCATGGCGAAATTCCTGAAGGAGCCTCTCTGAAGGTCGCCTGAACAACCGCATCTCAGTTCCGCGAGGCTCGGCCAGCCTCTCGGATCCGGTGGGGTGAACCGCGACTTTGGCTGGCTGAAATATGCCGCTGATAAGATTGGTCGCACCCTTCCGAGCCGACCCCGAGCATGGGGAATTATGGTGCGGCCGCAAAAGGCGGCGACCGGATGTGAGGTGACGCGGCAACGCCGCTGATATTGCGAAGGCTCGGGCCAGGATCCATTGCCAGCATCGGGAACGACAATGTGAAAATCGCCAGTTGACGCTGGGCATCCTCATGTGAAGGCAAAGTTGAGGGACTGGTCGGCTGGGCGCGCCGCAACCTGCCGGTGCCGCGGGCGGCCAGCCTGGCGGCACTGAACGAGCAGCTGCTCGAGGGTTGTCGCCGCCGGTTCGGCGATCGGCTGCGCGGTCACGACGAGACGATCGGCGAACGGCTGGTCCGGGACCTGGCGGCGTTCCACGACTTGCCGCCGGCGCCGTACGACGCCTACGAGAAGAAGCCAGGCCGGGTCAGCTCGCTATCGCTGGTGCGCTATCGCGGCACCGACTACTCGGTGCCGACCGAATACGGCCACCGCGAAGTGTTGATCCGCGGCTATGTCGAGGAGGTGGTGATCTCCTGCGGGGCCGAGTCATCGCCCGGCATCCGCGCTCCTACCAGCGCGAGGACTTCGTCTTCGATCCACTGCATTACCTGGCGTTGCTCGAACACAAGATCGGCGCTCTCGACCAGGCGGCGCCGCTGGTCGGCTGGGATCTGCCCGAGGAATTCGCCAACCCTGCGGCGCCTGATCGAGGCTCGCATGGCCAAGCGCGGCAAACGCGAGTTCGTCCAGATCCTGCGCCTGCTCGAGGTATTCCGCCTCGAGGAGGTCCTGGCCGGCGTCCGGGAGGCCATCGCCCGCGGCGCGATCAGCTTTGACGCGGTCAAGCATCTGGTGCTGTGCCGGATCGAGCGCCGGCCGCCGCGGCTCGACCTGACGGTCTACCCCTACCTGCCAAAGGCAAAGGTCGCGACGACCTCGGCCAAGGCCTATCTCGGCCTGCTCGCCGGGGCGGCGTCATGAGCGAGGAGCCACAACTGCTGCTCGCGCATCACCTCAAGGCGCTCAGACTGCCGACGTTCTTGCGCGAATACGACAAGCTCGTCCGGCAGTGTGCCGCCGAAGGGGTCGACCACCCCCGATATCTGCTGCGCCTGGCCGAACTCGAACTGATCGAGCGGGAGCGCCGGATGATCGAGCGCCGCATCAAGGAGGCACGGTTCCCGACGGTGAAAAGCCTCGACAGTTTCGACTTCACGGCGATCCCTTCGCTCAACAAGACCTTGGTCCTGGAGCTCGCTCGCTGCGAATACATTGCGCGCCGCGAGAACGTCATCGCGGTCGGCAACAGCGGCACCGGCAAGACGCACATTTCGCTCGGATTGGGGCTGGCCGCCTGCCAGAAGGGCTTGTCGGTCGGCTTCATCACCGCCGCCGCCCTGGTCCACGAGCTGATCGAGGCCAGGGACGAGAAACGACTGCTCCGCCTGCAGCGGCAACTGGCGGCGTACAAGCTGCTGATTATCGATGAGCTCGGTTATGTGCCGCTGTCGACGACCGGCGCCGAGCTCCTGTTCGAGGTCTTCAGCCAGCGCGACGAGCGCGGCTCCACCCTCGTCACGTCCAATCTGCCGTTCGATGAGTGGACCGGCGTATTCGGCTCCGAGCGGCTCACCCGCGCGCTGCTCGTCCGGCTGACCCACCACGTCCACATTCTCGAAATGAACGGCGACAGCTATCGCCTCAAGCAGAGCAAGCAACGACAGCGCCCAGCGTAACCGACCGGCAGTCAGTCTGCCACGGTGCTCGCTGCGGGGAAGGTCCGGTGCTCGCCATGCTCCCCCGGATCAAGTCCGGGGTGCGCGTGGCTGCGCTCCTCCCATCCCCTACGCTGCGCGCCGCGGCCTGGGGAATGCCAGGTCGGGACGGGAAAGCAGGCCAATCGATCGAACTAGAAAGCAGAGCTTCGCGAGCCGCTGAACGGGCCCAACCAGTGATGCATTTTTACTCCGGCCCGCCGATGCATCTTCTCTCCGGCGTTGACAGGCTTGACCAGATATTTCCCCGCTTCCACCAGCTTGACGTTGTTCGGCGGCTTCTGGGGATGCCGTCGAACATGGCGCGGGCCAGCGGTATCTGATTCAGCACTCGGCCGGATCGGGAAAGTCGAACTCGATTGTATGGCTCGCCCATAGCTTGTCGGCTTGCTTCGCGACGGCGCGCTGGTCTTCGACTTCGATCGTCGTCGTGACAGATCGGATCATCCTGGACGATCAAATCCGCGACACGATCAAGCAATTCGCCCAGGTCGGAGCCACCACTGGACATGCCGACCGTTCCGGCAACCTGCGCCAGCTCATTCAGGGCGGAAAGAAGATCGTCATCACGACTGTCCAAAAGTTTCGGTTCATTCTCGACGACATCGGGAATGAACACCGGGACCGCCGCTTTGCCATCATCATAGACGAGGCGCATTCGAGCCAGGGCGCCGATACGGTCAGGCACGAGGCCTTCCACAGCTACACAATGAAGCAGGCCATCCAGAGGGCTTCATTCTGGATGTGCTCGCAAGCTACACGACGGTCGACAGCCATTGCCGGCTGATCAAGACCACAGAGAGCGACCCGGAATTTGACGCGAAGCGGGCGAAGAAGAAGCTGCGCTGGTATGTCGAGAGTCACGAGCACGCGATCCGGCTCAAGGCCGAGATCATGGTCGACCACTTCCACGAGCAGGTTATCGCCCTGAAGAAAATCGGCGGTCAGGCGAGGGCGATGGTGGTGACCTCCGGGATCGAGCGCGCCATCGCCTATTTCCATGCGATCAGCGCGTACCTCGCAGAGCGGAAAAGCCCGTATCGCGCGATCGTCGCTTTCTCCTGTGAACACGAGTACGGCGGCGCCAAGGTCACCGAGGCGACCCTGGACAGATTTCTAGCGAAGGACATCGCCGACCGCTTCGAGGAGGAGCCGTACCGGTTTCTCGTCTGCGCCGACAAGTTCCAGACCGGCTACGATCAGCCGCTTCTCCACACGATGTACGTGGACAAGCAGCTATCTGGGATGAAGGCGGTGCAGACGCTCTCCCGGCTCAATCGCATCCGCAGAAGCACGATGTGTTCGTGCTCGACTTCATGAACGACACCGACACGATCCGCGAAGCCTTCCAGGATTACTATCGCACCACGATTCTCAGGGACGAGACGGACCCCAACAGGCTGCACGACCTGAAGGGCGATCTCAATGGCCACCAGGTCTATGACCAGGCTCAGGTCGATGAGTTGGGCGAGCTGTATCTGAGGGGTGCCGACCGCGATCGGCTCGACCCCATCCTCGATGCGTGTGTCGCCACCTACAAAGAGGCGCTGGACGAGGACGCACAGGTCGATTTTAAGGGCAAGGCCAAGGCGTTCGTGCGCACTTACAGCTTCTTGGCGTCGATTCTCCCGTACACAGACGCATCTTGGGAGAAGCTGTCTACCTTTCTCACATTCCTAAGGAGACGCCGAACAATACCAGCGGGGCCGTCGGTATTGGTGGCTGCGGCATGGACGCCGGCGCGGCTGAGAACGGCCTTGGTCGGGAGAAAACCGGCTTTGTACTAGGGCGTGTCGTCAATTGAGCCAGATTGTAGCGGCGGCGAGGTAAATGGCGGCGAGGAAATTTCTCGCGGTTTTGTCATAGCGCGTGGCGATGGCTCGGAACTGTTTGAGTTTACAGAAGAAATTCTCGATCAGGTGGCGCGCCTGGTAGAGATGTTTGTCGAAATCACGAGCCGTGGTGCGGTTGCGGCGGAGCGGAATGACCGCCCTCTTGCCGGCCGCGACAAGCCGCTGGATGACCCGCTCGTCGGCATCGTAAGCCTTGTCCGCGATCAGAGTATCGGCGGCGACGTGCGGCAGCAACGCGTCCGCGCCGACAAGATCATGCGCCTCGCCAGCGGTCAGTTGGAAGGCTACCGGGTTGCCGAGGGCGTCGACCACGGCATGGATCTTGGTGCTCACCCCGCCTTTGCTGCGGCCGATTGCCTGATCGACATGGTTTTTTTCGGCGCGCCGGCGCTGTGCTGATGGGCGCGGACGATGGTGCTGTCGATCATTGCGTATTCATTGTCGGCATCGCTCGCAAGATGCTCGAAGACCCGCCGCCACACCCCTTTCTCGGCCCACCGGCTGTAGCGCCGATGGGTGTTCTTCCAATCGCCGAATCGCTCTGGCAAGTCGCGCCACGGGATGCCGGCGCGATAGCGATAGAGCACGGCTTCGACAAAGCGCCGGTTGTCTTGTGCCGTAACACCCGGATCGCCAAGTTTGCCGGGCAGCAAGTCCCTTATCCTTTCCCACTGGTCGTCGCGCAGTCCCTATCGGGTCATCGGTCAGCCTGTTCTCAGCCGACCTTCCATGAATCACATAAAATACAGTTAGAATAGACTTGTTTACGGAACTATGCTCGATGCAGGACTCGCTTTACGTGTACAACCTAACAATTGACGACACGCCCTAGATTTCCAGGGCCGTTTTTGGAGCAAGACAGGGTCCGGGCGTGATCAGACACGGCCCGGCGCGAGCAGGGTTTTCTTGACGATCACCAGGTTGGCCAGAGCGAACAGGGTACGCAATTGCGCGGTGTTCTTGGCCAGGCCGCGATAGCGCAACTTCTTGTGGCCGAACCGGTTCTTGACGATGTGGAACGGGTGCTCGACCCAGGCCCGCACCTGCGACAGCGCCCGCTCCACTGGCTCGGCCAAATCCCGTAATCCCTTGGGCAATGCCTTAATGATGCTGCGCTTTATCGCGATGTTCCAGTCGACATCGCAGTCCTCAAGTTCGGGCCGCTTGTCCGCTCCGGTGTAGCCGGCATCGGCGAAAACCGCCTCCTCCTGGCCGTGCAATAGGGACGCTGCCTGGTTGATGTCGGCTTCGTTGGCAGCGGTGCCCGTCACCGTATGCACCACCCCCGAGGCGACATCGACCCCGATATCCGCCTTCATCCCGAAATGCCACTGGTTGCCTTTCTTGCCCTGGTGCATCTCCGGGTCGCGCGCCTTCTTTTTGTTCTTCGTTGACGGTGCGGCGGTTCAAAACCGACCGGCAGCCGGACGAAGACCTCGCACACTTCGCCGCGCGGGCTTATGCGGCCGAAATGGCGGCTTAACAATGGGGAACGGGTGCTCAACCCAGGCCCGCGCCTGTGACAGCGCTCTCTCAACGGGCTCTGCCAAATCCCGCAGGCCCTTCGGCAATGCCTTGATGATGCCGCGCTCGACCGCGATGTCCCAGGTGACATCGCGGTCCTCAAATTCGGACCGCTTGTCCGCTCCGGTGTAGCCGGCATCGGCGCAGACAGCTTCCTCCTGGCCGTGCAGCAGGGAAGCTGAACCGGCCCGTGTTTCCCGGAGGCGATTTTGTTTGAGTTCAGGCGGCCATCGCCTGACCGGCGATTTGGGCATAGTAGCGCGCTTCGGCTTCAGCGGGCGGGATATTGCCGATAGGCTCGAAGAGGCGCCGATGGTTGAAGCCAGTCGACCCATTCGAGTGTTGCGAGCTCCACCGCCTCGGGGTGGCGCCAGGGCGTACGGCGGCGGATCAGCTCGGTCTTGAATAGCCCGATGATCGTCTCGGCGAGAACATTGTCGTAGCTGTCGCCGGCGCCGCCGACCAAGGGTTCGATGACGGCTTCGGCGAGCCGCTCGGTGTAGCGGATCGAGACGTACTGGCTACCGCGATCGCTATGGTGGACCAGGCCGCGTTGGCGGAAGGGACGCCGCTCGTAGAGCGCCTGTTCCAGGGCATCAAGGACGAAGCCGGTCTGGGCCGAGCGCGACACCCGCCATCCGACGATCCGCCGGGCAAGACATCGATCACGAACGCGACATAGACGAACCCCTGCCAGGTCGCGACATAAGTGACGCTTGTAATCGTGGGTCATCGTCCCGCAGCGTCCGCGCTTCATCGGCAATCCCGGTTGGGTGCGGTCGAGCGCCTGGATTTGCGACTTCTCATCGACCGAGAGCACCAGCGCGAGCTCGGGCGGATCGACATAGAGGCCGACGACATCCTGCACCTTGGCGGCAAACTTGGGATCGTTCGACAGCTTGAAGGTCTTTACCCGGTGCGGCCTGAGGCCGTGCGCCGCCCAGATGCGCTGTACGCTACGATGGCTGACCCCGGTGGCTTTTGCCATCGCCCGACCGGTCCAGTGTGTCGTCTCGCCCGGCGATTGACATACCCGCAGGGACAGCCCGCGCCGCTTGAACGCTTCCGAGACCCGCACCCTGGCCTCAGGCCGGCGGCTCGCTCGACATCGCAACCATTGCCTGCTCGGTTCCCGGTGGCACCCCAATTCTTCAGCACCGGCTTCTTGCGGCTGATCCCCCCAGCGCCAGCTCGCCGAGGACCGGCGCCGTCAAGCGCCAGCCGGATTAGGAGCGGTTATAAACTTATCTATATGTTTATTTTCCAGCATTTAGTTAGGTTAAGCATCGGAAAACTTTCTATTAACTGCTCTTTAAAACCACGTGGGCATATTTTCCCGCAAAGAACTTCCCCGAAGATTCCTTCTGCACCACGTGGCTTGCCACCGTAGCTATGGGAAACACTTCACGGGGTCGGTTCGGCGGTATTACCTCAAAACAGACCGGTGAACCATATGAAGCAGGTGGAGCAGGACAGGACGGCGCCGAAGGTGAGCACGGCCCTGGTTACGGACACCGGCAGCTCGGCGACCGACAAGATCACGTCGAATCCAGCGATGAAGGGCACTGGCGAAGCCAATACCTTGGTCACCATCAAGGAGGGCGGCACCACGCTCGGCACCGCGGCAGCAGATAGCACCGGATTATGGAGCTTCACCCCGACCGGCCTCGCCGACGGCGCCCACACGCTCAGCGCCACCCAGACCGATCTCGCCGGCAACACAGGGACGGTGACGCTGAGCTTCACGCTGGACAGGACGACGCCGAAGGTGAGCACGGCCCTGGTTACGGACACCGGCAGCTCGGCGACCGACAAGATCACGTCGAATCCAGCGATGAAGGGCACTGGCGAAGCCAATACCTTGGTCACCATCAAGGAGGGCGACACCACGCTCGGCACCGCGGCAGCAAATAGCACCGGATTATGGAGCTTCACCCCGACCGGCCTCGCCGACGGCGCCCACACGCTCAGCGCCACCCAGACCGATCTCGCCGGCAACACAGGGACGGTGACGCTGAGCTTCACGCTGGACAGGACGGCGCCGAAGGTGAGCACGGCCCTGGTTACGGACACCGGCAGCTCGGCGACCGACAAGATCACGTCGAATCCAGCGATGAAGGGCACTGGCGAAGCCAATACCTTGGTCACCATCAAGGAGGGCGACACCACGCTCGGCACCGCGGCAGCAAATAGCACCGGATTATGGAGCTTCACCCCGACCGGCCTCGCCGACGGCGCCCACACGCTCAGTGCCACCCAGACCGATCTCGCCGGCAACACAGGGACGGCGACGCTGAGCTTTACGCTCGAAAAGATCACGTTGAACCCGGCAGTCACCGGGTCGGTATTTGCGTTACACGGATTCGCCTATACCTCGTGGTTCAACGGTGGTTTTACGGAACTGTCTTCGAAATCGTCATTGGATAAGATGAGTGCCGACAGCGCTAATGCTACTTCGATCACGTCGACTTATTACGTCCATAACTTCACCTCGAACGATGTGTATGCGGATCCTACACACACCGAGTTGCTCGACAGCGTGAGCACCGCCATTGACGACGCGCACGCTCGCGGACTCGACGTGATGCTCAAGCCGCATGTCGATTTGCTCGACGGTGTTTGGCGCGGTCAATTCGAGCCGACGGATGTCTCTGCATTCTTCGCCTCCTACAAAACGATGATCATGGACAATGCGCACCTCGCGCAGGCACATCATGTCGAGATTCTGTCCCTCGGCTGTGAGATGGACCAGCTCTGCGGTCCTGCCTATACGTCGTACTGGACCGATATCATCGATTCCGTGCGCTCTATTTACGATGGAGCGCTTACTTACTCCAGTCATTGGTTCGCCCCGGCATCCGTGTCGTTCTGGGACCAACTCGACTATGTCGGCATTAATCCGTATGTGCCGCTCTCGACGGACCCCAATGCCACCGTCGACGAACTCGTCGCTGCCTGGAACGACCCGGCCAACCCGTCCACGGCCGATCGCTACGATGGCCTGTCTTCGATCCAATATTACGAAGCTTTGTCGGAAAGCACGGGCAAGCCGCTCCTGGTGACCGAGATCGGATACACGAGCAGTGATACGGCCGGCGCACAGCCGGGCATCAACGCCCCGGACGCAGCCGAAAATGACCAGTTGCAGTCACGCCTCTACGATGCATTCTTCAAAGCATGGACTGAGAGCGGGCTTGCCGACAAGACGGCGGGGGTCTTCGTCTGGAACTGGTTTCCCGTTACGGACACGTCGGAGATCGCGGGATGGTCGAATGACCTTTCGATCCAGGGAAAGCCCGCAGAGGCTACTATCGCAGGTTGGTTTGCCGCGGCGGGTGGGGCGACTCCCGTGTCGACATCCGAGAGCACCACGGTCGATGTACGCGTCAGCGGCGACAGCTTTCAGGGAGCACCAGAGATCACTCTGGTGATCGATCAACTGATTGCTGGAACGAAAGCGGTCACTGCAGCGGCCTCTCTGGGGCAATGGCAGACGCTCACGTTCGACGGCGCCTTCCGCGAAGGTGATCTCCACAGCATCCAGATTTACTATGACAATGACCTCGCCGGAGCGGGCGGCGACCGTAATGTCTATATTGACTGGGTGGAGGTCAACGGGACGCGGATCGAGGCGGAGGATGGCCAGAACACAGCGTCGCTCGGCGATCACGCCACGACCTATGCACCGATGTGGGTCAATGGTGTCGTGACACTGCCGGACTACGGCTACCAGGTAGATCCCAGATAAACCGCTCGACTTTGCCCTTGGTCTGCGCCCGGTACGGCGCGCACAGCCGCGGCCGAAAACCGCAGCGGCGGGCGAAGTCGAGAAATCCGGGATGGAAACGATGTCGACCCCGGCCGTAGCCGTGCCGCTCCAGCACGACGGTGCGCATATTGTCGTACAACACCGTGCGCGGCGCGCCGCCGAACGCTAGAAACGCGTTTTCGTGCGCCTCGATCAGCGTCTCGACCCGTTCATCGATGACAAACTCGACATAGGTGGCCCGGCTCCAGCCCAGCGTTGCGACGAATACCGAAAGCCGGTTGCTGCCGCGCCGAATGACCGCCCAGTCCACCTGCATCTGTTCGCCGGGCTCGGTCTCAAACCGGATCACCGGCTCGACGGCCTGTTTCGGCCGCAACGATGCCACGAACGACTTCAGCATCGTTTAGCCGCCGCAATAGCCGCGCTCGCGCAGCTCCATCAGCAGCACGCTCGCCGGTATCCACTCCGGCGCCGCCGAGCCCAACCGCTCAGCGATGTAGGCCTTGAACGGATCGAGCTTGGTCGACCGAGGCGGACGCGGCTTGTAGCGCGCCGCCTCCTCATCACGCAGATAGCGCCGCACCGTGTTGCGCGCGACGCCTGTTTCCCGCGCGATTTCGCGAATGCTCTTGCCGTGCCGATGCAATACCCGGATCTCCAAAGCCGCCTCCACTCCCACCATTCGGCCCCCTCCACTTCAAGGGAACCAGCCTAGCCAGTGGGTCAGCTTTCAGTCGGCGACCTGGGTCAGAATTACTCCGGCGCTAACACCGGTCTCGATGTGGTCGAGGCGGCGTGGGCGAGACACTTTGGCCCGGCTGTTCGGCCGCGCCGTCGTGCTCAATTGCT
>CAVWDC010000013.1:0-131286 GCA_963753665.1 uncultured Alphaproteobacteria bacterium | reverse complement strand
GCAAATTCTCTACATCTTGTAATAGTGAAGCCCCGCCGCCGCCATATCGTTCGAGACTTCCCGCCAATGTCGGCAGGGTACATACCTGGAAAGATATATTTGGTAATCCATGGCGTCACTTCGCCAGGGGTCGTCTTGCCCATCGTCTGCACGACGCCGGTCCCGCCAGGACGTAGGCAGCGGGCGAGAACCGCCGCATAGGCTTGCAGGAAACCTCTGCCGACATGCTCCATCATGCCGACGCTAGCCACCCGGTCAAACCGATCACCAGTCAATTCCCGGTAGTCCTGCAGTCGAACACGGACCCGGTTATCCAACCCTGGGTCATGGTTCTCGTATTACAGAAAATCAGCTGCCGCTGGCTCGAAGTGATTCCAGTTACGTCGACATCGTGATGCTGCGCGGCATGTGCGCGAGTGCGCCCCACCCGCAGCCGATGTCCAGCAAAGTCAGGCCTGGCGCGAGCCGCAGCTTCGAGCAGAGATGGCGCAGTTTCTGCTCCTGCGCCGCATCGAGATCGTTTTCGGGATCTTTAAAATGGGCGCCCAATAGACCATCTGGCGGTCCAGCCAGAGTCCAAAAAAGCCGTTGCCGAGATCATAGTGGTGAGAGATATTCGGCGTTCCCCAACCGTGGATTCCGCCCAACCACAATCCGATTCTCGCGGCATGAAGCTGCAAGTTGCCGAGGCGCACGAATGTCTCGTCGCTACGATAGCACACCTGGATCAGGTCGAGCAGATTGCCGCAAAGCTCGATTTTACCGTCGACGTAGGCCTCGGGTAGGCGGACCAGCAGATTTCGCATAAGGCTCCGGGCAATTGCCGGGCTTTTGACCCGCAGCACGAAGCGTGGCTCGCCGCACCCGTAGTTGATACTCTCGCCGTCCCAATATTGAGCGCAAAGCCTGGCCCATCCAACTGCCGCAACGCGTGGTCGACAGCGGTCTTGAAGTTCATGACGATCCTTGCGCCTCCTGTCTACAACCACGCACCGATTTGTCGCGCAACGCCTCGGCGATCTCGGCGAAAGCGACGCAACGCCCGGTTTTTGGATCGACCAAATCGCCGTTCGCGTCATGCATTCGGGGCGTCAGCATCAGCAGCCGCAGCGCAGTGAAATGTCCAGGTGCTAGGAGCCGTCCTGGCGCGACCTGGTGGAGCTTGGCGCGGATGAGCGGTGCAAATTTTGAAGACTATCGCCGGAAAGAAATGGTGCTCAACATGATAGCTGAAATTGAAGTGAATCCGATTGAGCAGCGGATGAGTGATCACGCTCATCGAATCGTCTAGTGGGTTCGACCCAGCGTTTAACGGCAGCAGCAGATGATTGGTGGCGATGTACGACATGATGATCGCATTGGCAACAATCATAGGAAGCACGATTACCAGCAGCGTGCCGTATATGCCGATCGCCCACGCAAGCACTAGCCAAAATACAGCCATCACGAATGTTTCTATCGCCGCTCGCCGGCGGTTCAACGTCGTGAATCCGCGACAGCGATGGGACTGGTACCACTGTACCACTTGCACATGCACCGTGAACCAAACGGCGAAATACAGCAGCGTCCGGCGGCGGCCCGTTCCCGGGGTAAGGGCGACTAAGAGCCGGACTAACCGGGATTGATGATAGCTTTCCAAACCGTCGAAATTGTCCGGATCGTCCTCCGGCGAATTGGTCAGGAGGTGATGAACATTGTTATGCCAAGTTCGCCAGAAAGTCGGAGACAGCACGAAAATTATAAAGGCGGCAGAGGCCAGCAGGTCCTGTAACCAGCGCCGTTGCACGATGGAACCGTGCACGCACTCGTGCCCGAGGAAGAACAGGCTGGCGCTCAGCACGCCTGACAGCACCGAAAGTGGAGCCGCGACGGTGCGAACCGGCTCAAGCGCGAGGATGGCAATATCGGTGACGATGATGGCCGCGATCAGCGCCACCGCAATCAGCGCGCGCGACGGCTGCGGATGAAAGACATGCGGCGGCAATTCAGCCCGAAGCGCAAGCCGGATTATTCCGGGCGCGAGTGACGTGCCAGCCCGGCCTGGCGAGTGTGCGCCCTCGCTCACATCCGTCTGCGGCCCGCGGTCGAGGCTGGCATCACCGCATGAGGGGCCCCGCCTCATCAGACCCCTCTACGGGTTAGACTTGATCGTAGATCCACCTTAAAGCGTCCCGCTCTCCGACAAGCGCCCATAGCGGTCCCCTTCCCGGGTGGCGAAGCAGCTTGATGACCCCTACCCGCAATCATCGCTCATTTCGGCCGCTGCAGGCGAGTCTAACGAAGCGCACAACGGCAGCTTCCCACCCACCTCAGCCGATCCCCGAACAGCAGACCGCGGGGGACCACCGCCAGGAGGCGCGATGGCTTCGGCGCGCTGCGGTCGGTAGCAATTGGAACTGATTATCCTGATAAGTTGAACCTTCCTCAATGCCAATCGGACCCTGATCATCGAACACGGTGCCTCGGCGCGTCTCCCGGCGGCCAGCCGCTTGCCGAAACATAAATGAGAGGCGCGATCCGTAGCCCGCGAGACCGACGTCCTCGCAATGCTCGGGAAAACGGCCGGCTCCAGACCCGCCGATCTTCCCATCAAACAACTCATCAAGTTGGAGCTTTGCGTCAATTCTGCGGACCGCGAAAGAGCTTGGCCTGAACGCGCCGCCATCGCTCCTCGCCCGCACCGACGAGGTGATCGAATAGCCGGACCGTCGAACTTCAGCCATCGACCCTTGATCGTACCGTGTGCGGTCCAGCCCGTCAGGTCCGGTTTGGGGCAAATTCGGCCCCTTGATGCCCGACCATCAGCGGCGGGAGTGAACCGCGAGCAGTCATTTGCGGTTCAGCAGACATGCCGCGACAGGACAGTCCTACGCATAATCTGTATCGATGGGTAATCAGCTGGTATAGGCGCTGCTGCTACAGCAGACATGGATGATCGTATGATCAGTGGGCGCACCGAGATCATTGCGCATCTGGGCTTTCCGACCGAAACCTTTACGGCGCCGATGATCTACAATCCGTGGTTTGCGCATCATGGCATCGATGCCGTGGTCGTTCCGATGGGGGTCCGGGCCAGGGACTATTCCGCGTTTCTGCGGCCGCTGTTTCGGCTCAGCAATATTCGCGGCGCATTGGTAACCATGCCACACAAAATAACGACGGTCGGCCTGCTCGATACTGTCAGCACCGCCGTGCAGATCGCCGGCTCGTGCAACGCGATACTGCGACGCGCGGATGGATCTCTTCACGGCGATATGTTCGATGGCGTCGGGTTCACCCGTGGAGCGAAACGCAAGGGATTCGAGTTCGCCGGAGCACGTTGTCTTGTGATAGGCGCCGGCGGGGTGGGGTCGGCGATCGCCGCGGCCATTGCGGCCGAGCGCCCAAGCTCGCTCGCACTGTTTGACATTCGCCAGGGGATCGCGGAAGCGCTGGTTGATCGCCTCCGCCGGCACTTCCCGGGCTTGCGGATCGTGCTTGGCGACAATGACCCGGCGGGTTACCAGCTGGCGGTCAACGCAACACCCCTCGGCCTGTCCCCCGACGATCCGCTTCCGTTCGATCCGGAGCGTGTCGAGCCCGATGCGTTTGTCGGCGACGTGGTCTTACGAGAGGGCCTAACGCCGCTGCTCCAAGCCATTGTCCGGCAAGAACGTCGTTACCAGGTCGGGACCGATATGCTGTTCGAGCAGATCCCCGCCTATTTAGAGTTTTTCGGCTACGGCAGCACTACCCCGGACGACCTTCGAGCACTGGCGAAAATCTCCTATTGAGGCCATTACGGGTTGAGGCCATTACGGGCGAGTAGCAGAGGAACAGAAACTTCGATTGGCGACGGCAGCTTCGGGGGCATCGGCTGCCTCCGTCATCACTGGAGCTATCGCCGAATTTTGGTGATGGCCTGACGGATCAGGCGGCGGCGGTTTGGGATTTCGAGGGCGCAGATTTGGCGGCGACTTCGATCCCATCGGTGAACCTGACACCTTGAATGAGCTTGGGCAACTGGTTGTGGCCATCGAGCCTGCGCCAGCTTTTCTGGGCGGCCTCGACCAGCTTGAACACCATGGCGAGGGCCGTCTTATTCGACAGGCACCCCTTCGAGCGGATTGTGCGGTGCCGCACCGTGGCGAAAGTGCTCTCGATCGGGTTCGAGGTCCGCAGGTGTTTCCAGTGCTCGGCAGGGAAATCGTAGAAGGCGAGCAGGGCTTGGCGATCCTTCGCCAGGCACGCGGCGGCCTTATCGTATTTCAGCTCGTAGGCGGCAATGAAGGCATCGAATGCGGCCTCGGCGGCCGGGCGGGTCTCGGCCATCCAGATTTCCTGTAATGACCGCTTGGCCTTCGGCTGCTGGCTCTTCGGCAGTTTGTTGAGGACATTGGCGGTCTTGTGCACCCAGCAGCGCTGCTCGCGTGTGGTCGGCCACAGCTCGCCGAGCGCCTTCCAGAAGCCGAGCGCCCCGTCGGCGACGGCGAGTTCGGGCGCGACCGCCAGACCTCGGTTCCGCAAATCGAGCAGCATCTCGCGCCAATCCTGGGCGCTTTCGCGGGCCCCGTCAGTAAAGCCGAGCAGCTCCTTCTTGCCCTCCGGGGTCGCGCCGATGATGACCAGGATGCATTGCTTGGCGTCTTCAAGACGGGCCTGCAGGTAGATGCCGTCGGCCCACACGTAGACGTAGCGCTTGGCCGACAGATCGCGCTTGCGCCAGTGCTTGTGCTCGTCGCGCCAGACCTCCTTCAGCCGCGCGATGGTCGAGGCCGACAGGCCCGGTGCATCCTTGCCGAGCAAGGCGGCAAGCGCCTCCACGAAATCACCGCTCGAGAGGCCCCTCAGGTAAAGGATCGGGATCAGCACCTCCAGGCTGCGCGAGCGCCGTGCATACGGCGGCAGGATCGCGGGCGTGAAGCGGACGCGCCCGGCACCATCGCCAGCGCCACGGTCGCGCACGCGGGGTTGGCGCACCCCGACCGGGCCGATGCCGGTCATCACCTCGCGTTCCGGCAGGTGCCCGTGACGAACCACGCGGCGCAAGCCAGCAGCGGTCTTCAGATCGGCATGCTGGGCGAGGAATTCGGCCACTTCGGCCTCGACCGCTTGGGCCAGCAGGGCACGCGCACCGTTGCGCAGCACCTCGGTCAGCGGGTCGGCGAACGATCCTGGTTGAAGCAGCTTGACGACGGTACCATCGGACACGGCGTATCACTCCTTCGCTGGAGAAGTGGAGGCGCGAACACCCCCACGATACGCCGCCTTCATCCCCTCAGCCCGTCACCAACTTCCGCGTATAGCTCTCATCACCCGTCGGAAAGGACTGCAGTCGGTTCACTGAGCGGACCTTCGCGGAAGACGGGTCAACGGGCGACACGCGCCGGTAGCCGTCATTCCTGACGCGGCAATAACGCGGGCCGCTGCGGTCAATCGTTCCGGCTGAGGCTGTCGTCCTTGCTCCATCGCGAGTTCCGCCAAGAGGCTCTCGCGGCCACGAAAGATCGTTGCAACCGCCAGGAGGCGATCGCCCTTTTCAAATCGCAGTGCCGCGTCATGCGTGCCTGGGTCGCCATCCTGAACAATCCTGTCCCACGCTGCGGCGTGGCCGACATAATCGATCGACACGTCGTAATGCTGGCTCCAAAAAAACGGGACGGCTTTGTACCGCTCGCGCTGCTCAAGCATGTTGCGGGCCGCCATCTGACCTTGCTGTTCGGCAACAACCCAGTGCTCGATACGCAGCCTCTCGCCGCTGTAGCGGTCGGGCCAGCGGGCGATGTCGCCGGCGGCAAAGATCCCCGGCGCGCTGGTTTCGAGATATTCGTCGACGACCACGCCGCGGTCGATCGCCAGACCGGCTTGTTGCGCAAGGTCGAGGCGCGGACGTACGCCGATCCCGACCACTACCAGGTCGGCCGGGATCGCGGTGCCGTCGTCGAGCCGGACGTGGTCCGCTTCGATCGCGGCCAGCGTGCGGCCGAGATGGAAGACGACGCCGTGCTCCTCGTGCAGCTTGCGCACGAAATCGCCGAGCGCGGGCCCAAGCACCTGCTCCATCGGCCGAGCCTCGGGGGCGACGAGATCGATCTCGACATCGCGATGGCGCAGAGCCGCCGCGACTTCGAGCCCGATGAAGCTGGCACCCACGATCACCGCGCGCCGTACCTTGCGCGCGCGGGCGATCAGCTCGCGGCTGTCGGCGAGCGAGCGCAGCATTCGCACATGCGGCGCTTCCACCCCCGGCACTTGCAGCCGGATCGGTTCCGCGCCGGTCGCCAGCAACAATTTATCGAAGGGAAGGCTCTCCCCGCCCGCGAGCAGGATGCGACGCGTCGACAGATCGATCGCGGTAGCTGTTGTACGGAGCCGAAGCTCGATGCCGTTATCGGCATAAAATTCCGTGGGACGCAACGGGATCCATTCTTCGGGCACGGTGCCCGCGAGATAATCCTTCGACAGGTTTGGACGGTCATATGGCGGCGCGTCGTCGGCGCTAACGATCGTCACGCCGCCGTCATAGCCCTCGCGGCGCAGCATTTCGGCGGCCGCATAACCGGCGGCGCCGCCGCCGACGATCACCATCGGCCCTGGCACGCTAGCCACCGCGCGCGACGCGACTGGCATCGGGCGTCCGACATCCGAGATCTTGTCCCGCACCACGATGCGGCCACCGCTCCGATCGACCTGCCAGCACGAGGTGGCGTTCAGGGCAGGCGCCCGCAGCGCCTCGCCGGTGCGCAGACTGAAGCAGGCGTGATGCCACGGGCAGCGCACCGTGTCGTCAACCATCAATCCCTCGCCTAGCGGCCCGCCGTAATGGGTGCAGCTGGCGCCAATCGCGAAGATTTCCTGGCCACGACGGGCTAGCAACACAGTCTCGTCGCCGACCCGGCCGATCAGCATGGCGCCATCGGCGAGATCGGTCTCAGCGATTCCGTTGGTCAGATCCGGCTGGTCTCGATGTTCGTCGGTCATCTGCTCCCTCCTGGCGGCAACGAGACCCCTGTCGCAAGCCCGCTCCGATGCCGTCAGTGATCCGTTCAACATCCGCTTGCGGCGCTCGTCGCCTCGCTCATTCACGGTCCCGGCCGCGAGAGGTTCCCGAGCGGCAACTGTGAAGACCGGTAGTGCGACCGCGCCTCTACGCGACGCGGCGCCGCAGCGCCGCGTCCACCAGGCGCCGATGCCGTCCGCGATCCGCGCCGATACCGTTGTCGGTAAATCCGTGGCGGCGACCCGCAGCAGATAGCGCTCGACGGCGGTGTCAAAGAACCCGTCGACGGCAACGAAATCGAAGCCGAAGCTGCCGGCGTGCCGCACCGGGAAGCCGCGATTGGCCAGCGTTTCGGCGAGCTTCCCGGCTTCTGCGACCGCCTCGCTTTCTCCCCAGGGACGGGGCGGAACCAAAGCGGCGAACGCGCCATGCCGGTATTGCCGCACCGCCGACTGTCCGAGTTGCCGAGTTCAGGGTGCGAGCGACGCGACGGCCGTTACGCAGCATCGCCGCGCTTCGCCGCGACGAAAGGCGCCAATACGTAGGGCCGTCGGCATAGGGACAGAAATGCCCCGGGAGCGCGGCACTGCCAAGCAACCGCACGATATTCGGGATGGTGCGAGCAACGTTACGCCAACGCGCCAGTTTTGCGAGCGGGACTTCGGCGAAGGTCAGAAACGTCGCCGAGCCGAGCCGGCCGTATTCGATCCCCAAAGTATCCAGCTTTGTGTGACTCCGCACCAGAACGACCGGCGAGCGTGCTTTACTTGCCCATTGCAAAAATCGCCGGATACGCCCGGATTGGGCTGGAATCGCGGTGGTGTCGCAGATCACGAGATCGGCGGTTTGGGCGCAGTCGTGCAGCGCTGTCTCGCTCTCACCGAAGGGGAGGCAATCGAGCCACAAAATCGCTCGATGCCCGAGCGGCACGCTCCAACCTTCTGTCCCGCCGAGACGGACGGTCCGGAAACCGATGGTAGCGGCAAGTTCGAGCGTTTCCTTGTAGCACCCGGCAAGATGGAGAAAGGCGGGTTGCTTCGTACCGGAAGTACCAGCAATTCCGAGCAGCACGACCGAGATCGCGGCCATGCCCGAGCAGGTGTAGACGGGCTCGCAGACGTTCGCCGCACCGAGCCGCTCTGGCAAACCATAGGGAAACGGGCCGGCCACAGCCAGATCGGCCCGCTGGTAGCGATAGGAGAATGTAAATGGGCCGGATCGCAATACCGCGCCGGATTTCCAATTCGTTTCGGTATTATCCCGGGTCCGCAGTTCGTATTTCGCCCGCAACTCGGCGCCGAGGCGAAACTTCTCCTCGATTGCGGCTTCGAGGGTCCATATGCGCGGGCACGGCGATCCTCCGAGAGCACGAGCGATCAGCGCGATTTCCTCATTTTTGCGGTCTAGATAATCGAGATCCATTTGCATCGAAATGTACCGTCTACTCTCGCTGATACGAACACCCGGGACGGTGGCTATTCCCCGGCGCCCGGCGTCAGATTTTTCCGCTCCAAATCAGGCAGCGATGGCCGCCGAAGAGGTTGATCAGCGGCAGGACGATGTTCTGGGCCATCAGCCCGTCATACGATTTGACAAAGGGGAAAACCCGATCACAGTCTATGAGCGACAATGCCTGAAGCCAGACGCCCCTTGCTTGTCATCGACGGCGACAACTTCGCCCACCGTTCATACCACGCGCTGCCCAAATCGATCCGGCGGACCGGCAATCGCGGTGGCGGCGCCATCGTCGGCTTCGCCAATTTCCTGCTGAAGCTGTACGAGAGTGAGCATCCGCGCGCCGTGCTGGTCGGCTGGGACACGCTCGGGGCCCCGACATACCGCCAGACTCTGTTTCCCGCCTATCAAAGCGGCCGCCAATTTGATAACGAACTGGTCGAGCAGCTAGAGGTCCTCCCGGAATTTGTAGCGGCCTGCGGCTTCGCTAGTGCCAAGTCACCCGGCTACGAGGCTGACGACTTCCTCGCTGCTGCCGTTGCGACAGAAACCCGGCGCAAAGGACGGACGCTTGTTGCCACCGGCGACCGCGATGCGTTCCAACTGGCGTCGGCGAACGCCACCATCCTTCACCCGGTTAGGGCCGGGGAGATGGCGCGGATCGGCCCTGCCGAGGTCCGCGAGCGCTATGGCGTCGAACCCGTACAGGTGCCCGATTTTATCGCGCTGCGAGGTGATCCGTCGGACAAGCTCCCGGGGGCACGGGGCATCGGTCCGAAAAGCGCGGCCGCACTGCTCAGGCGATATCAAACGCTTGAGGATGCACTCGCCGACGGTCGCTTCGCGGCCGAAGCCGACGATCTTCGGCTCTACCGCCGCATCGCTACCATGGACAACACAGCGCCCCTGCCGCCGCTCGATGACCAGACCCCGACCTGGAGCAGGGCGGCCAGCCTGGCGCAAGAATGGGAATTGAATCGCCTGGCAGAACGGTTGGATGAACTCTCCAGCTCGCCCCGATAGCAATTCCGGTGAGGCCGTTACATCGGTTGCTCCAGTAATCTACCGCCATGGGAGGTCCGGTATGAGAAACAACGAGCGCGCGTCTATGTCAAACCGGCGCGGGATAGTGCTCGGCCGCCGTCGATCGGGGCGAGGTTGAACAAGGCGAGGTCGCGGTTCCGACCCTCAACTGAAGTCTGACCCGAATGCCCAGACATCTTTCGACCTGAGCGGGCGCTTCTGGCCGATCAGGCGACCCTTGTTCCAGGGCGTTTGTGCAAAACCGATAAGGGTCGGGATCATAGTATGCATGGTCGCCTCCTCGATCCCGGCCCGCCCCCTCCCAGCGCGCGCCAACAGCGGCGGCGAGCCAATGTAGCCGAGGGGCGGCTTTCGCTTCCTTTCCGGACAATTTCGCCGCCGCGCCCCTGGGACGAGATGCGTAGAGTTGAGATGTGGCGCGGTGGCGGTAGGCTGGGCATATCTGTTTCCGCCCCTTTCGTCTGGCGGTGCCTCACTGGCGCAGCCGTGGCTCCGTTTCCACATCCCGCTCATCGAACCGGACAGGCGGAATTACCGCATCCGGCTCTCGGACAAGACCTCACGCCTTCACCCACGACGGGCCGCGACCAAGCTGGGTCAGGCGTACGAGCCCAAGGTGCTCGTAAAGGTACGGGAGTGGATAAGCTCCGCCCTTGCGTCGCCAGACTTTGTGCTTGAAACGCAACCACCGGCGCAACCGCATAGCCGTGTAGTTGTCGAGCACCCGATACGCTTTGCGGGTGGTGCCAACGCTGAAGTAATTGGCCCATCCGCGAAGCGCGTGGTTCAACTGAGCCACCAGCCTTGTGGTCCCCTGCCAAGTAGCCGCTCGGACGGTCAGCGCGTGGACGCGTTCGACCATGCGCTTGAGGCTCTTCTTTGATGGCCGGTAGCCCAACCGGGCCTGGCCCGTTGCAGGAGAGTACATCCGCCCGAACGTATACCCCAGGAAGTCGAACTCCCCGTCCGGAACCGTGCAGATCCGTGTCTTCTCTTCGTTCACCGTCAGCTTCAGCTTGCTCATGATCGCACGCAAGTGGTGAAGCGCCGGTTCGGCGCTCCCCCGGCGGCACAGGATCTGAACCGCGCCGGGTTTCCCGGAGGCAAGTTTATTTGAGTCAGGCTGCCATGGCCTGACTGGCGATTTGGGCATAGTAGCGCGCTTCGGCCTCGGCGGGAGGGATATTGCCGATCGGCTCGAAGAGGCGCCGATGGTTGAACCAGTCGACCCATTCCAGGGTGGCAAACTCGACCGCCGCGATGCCGCGCCAAGGACCGCGCCGGCGGATCAGCTCGGTCTTGAACAGGCCGATCACCGTCTCGGCGAGGGCGTTGTCGTAGCTGTCGCCGACGCTGCCGACCGACGGCTCGATGCAGGCATCGGCCAGCCGCTCGGTGTAGCGGATCGAGACATACTGGCTGCCGCGATCGCTATGGTGCACCAGGCCGCCCTGCGGGAAGGGCCGCCGGTCGTAGAGCGCCTGTTCCAGGGCATCCAGAACGAAGCCGGTCTCGGCGGATCGCGACACCCGCCAGCCAACAATCCGCCGGGCGAAGGTATCGATCACGAAGGCGACATAGACGAACCCCTGCCAGGTCGCGACATAGGTGAAATCCGAGACCCACAGCGCGTTCGGGCGGGGTGCCTGGAATTGCCGGTTGACCTTGTCGCGTGGGCAGGGTGCGGCGGGATTGCTGATCGTCGTCTTCACAGTCTTGCCGCGGACGGCGCCCGAAAGCCCCATCTGCCGCATCAGCCGGGCGGTCGTGCAGCGCGCCACCGCGATCCCTTCCCGGCATAACTGTCGCCAGACTTTGCGCACGCCGTAAACCCGGAAGTTCTCATCCCAGACCCGGCCGATCTCGGTTCGCAGAACCTTGTCACGCCGCGCTCGGGCCGGCAGGCGGGCGGGGTTGCGCCGCCGGGCGGCATGTTCGTAGTAGGTCGACGGGGCGATCGGCAGCACGTTGCAGATCGGCTCGACCCCGTAGACCGGGCGGTGATTCTCGATAAACGCGATCATGGCTTGGAGCGGCGGTCGAGCTCCGCCATCGCAAAATAAGCCGACGCCTTGCGCAGGATCTCGTTGGCTTGGCGCAGCTCGCGGACTTCCCGTTCCAAGGCCTTGATCCGGGTCTGCTCCGCGCTCGTCGCACCGGCACGCAGGCCACGCTCGCGTTCGGCTTGCCGCACCCACTTGCGCAGCGTCTCCGGCGTGCAGCCGATCTTCGCCGCGATCGAGCCGATCGCTTCCCATTGCGAGGCATGATCGCACGCATGCTCCAGCACCATCCGCACCGCTCGTTCGCGGACTTCAGGCGCATACCGAACCGATGATTTCCCCTTCTCCATCGCTCCATCCTCTCAAGGATCGGAGCCTCCGGGAAACCCGGCGCGGTTCAAGGGGGCACGCGCGCAAAGGGGGTGCCCCTAAACGGTACGCTCTTGCGCAGCCCAGATGCTGTCGACCTTGCGGCCTTCGAGAGCGAGGAGCGGCGGTGCCTCGAGGCCGCGATCGCGCAGCTTTCGCCCGACGCCCGACGTGAGCTCATAGCGCTTATTTGGCTGGCACAGCGGCCGTTATTGAGTTTTGAGGCGGCATTGCGGCGGACGCGCCGCATCCCGCCGGCGGCGCAGCCCGGCTATCTCATGGGCATACGGCTCGAGCGCTACATCGCCGATGGGCTTCGCAAGCTCGGCTGCTCCGGCGCGTGACCGCCGAAGGCGCGACTTCAACTCTTCGACGCCTTCGGGATCGGCCTCTTTGATCAAGGTACGATCCAGCTGAGCATCTCGCCCCGCCAGTCGTCCAGTTCCTGGATATGGGGCGCGTTGTACGTCAATCCAGCGGCGTCCGCCCACATCCGTCGCAGTTTGACGATGCTATTGCACCGCGGCAATCGGTGCGCCGTTGGAGGTTCGACGACCCAGAGCCGTCCTGATTAGGGATGGATGGAAAGCGGCCCTTTGCCGCCTGTCCCAGAGGCGACTGGATTGCGCGGGGAAGCCGCCATCACACGACGCACCGGATGTTTCCTATTGAAGCAAAACCGCTGCGGGCTTGAAGTCGCCCCTCGCCGGGTGGTTTATAGGCGCAAGCTGTGGTCAGCGCGGCGAGGCTTTCGATGCGGCTCCAGCCTTCCACCCGGCAGCGCGAGCTGATCGCCCTGGCCCGCCGCCTGGCCCGTGAGTGTTTTACCCCGCGTGCCGAGCGCCACGACCGGGAGGCGTCTTTTCCCTTTGATGACTACGCCGATCTCCGGAGCGAGGGACTGCTCGGCCTGTGCGTGCCAGAGCGCTATGGCGGGCTTGGCGCCGATTTTGAAACCTACTGCCTCGTGGCGGAGCAGATTGCCCAGGGCAACGCGTCCACTGCCCTCACCTTCAATATGCATTGCCTCGTGATGCTGATGATGGGTCCGATCGCCGACGCCATGGTGATGGCTCCTGCGGCGCGCGAACGCCACGAAAATCTGCGGGCCATCAAGTACCGGGAGGTCATTGAGACGGGCGCCTTCTATGGACAACCCCATAGTGAGCCGGTGGAGCACGGCGAGACAGACACGACGCTCACCGTGGGCGGCCGACGCTTCGGCACTACAGCACAAAAAGTCGAGAGCGGCTATCTGGTCAATGGGCGGAAATTTTTTGTCTCGCTGGCAAACTCTGCCCCGTATTACGCCACTCCGGCCATTCGGCTCGGTGACGAACCGTGGATCGAGCGCACCCTCTATCTCCAAATCCCCAAGGACGGCCCGGGCGTGTCCTTCCCCGGCGAATGGGATGCGATGGGGATGCGGGCAACGGTGAGCCGCGACATGGTGCTTGAGAACGTGTTCGTTGCCGACGACGCGGAAGTGCTGCCGCCCGGCCTATTCGGGGCGATGTACAATGCCTTTCCCCACCTGTTTGTGACCTTCTCGGCGATCTTTCTCGGGATCGCGCAAGCGGCCTATGACGGTGCCGTAACCTATCTGACCGGCAGGATGCCAGGGGCGCCGGTCCCCCATACCGAGATTGCGGCAAAGGGGCAGGCGATCGCCGAGATGCTCTTCGCCGTCGAGGCGGCCCGCGCGCTCTACTACCGCGCAATCTCCGAAGCCGCGGTTGATCCGTCGGGGGAGGTGGTCCAGCGTGCCCGCGCCGCACACGTCACCGTCCAGCGCACGGTTGTCGCGGTCACCCAAGAGGCGATCCGTGTCTGTGGCGGGCGGGCTTTCCTAAAACGTTTTCCGCTTGAGCGCTACGCCCGCGATGCGCGGGCCGCTGCGTTGATGCGCCCGTGGACCGAGGAGCTCGCTGTGCAACAGGCGTGGGAGACCGCGCTCGGCCTCGGCGCGAGGTCGGCGACGTGATAAAATAGGATACCGAAGGGAGGACCAGATGAGCGTCGAACTCAATCACACGATCATCCCAGCAAAGGACAAGTGGGCCTCGGCCAAATTCCTCGCCGATATCCTCAACCTCGAGGCGGGACCGGAATGGGGCCATTTTGTCCCGGTCAAGACGGCCAACGGCGTGACCCTCGATTTCGATACGCGGGAAGAGTTCCGCCCGGGGCACTATGCTTTCCTGGTCAGCGACGCCGAGTTCGATGCGGCCTTCGCCCGCATCCGCGCCCAGGACGCCCAGTACTACGCCGATCCGCGCCGCGCCAAGCCTGGCGAGATCAATCACCTGCACGGCGGACGCGGTGTTTATTTCGATGATCCCAGCGGCCACCTGATGGAAATCATCACCCATCCTTACGGTGATCGGCCGCAACAGGTCTGATCGTTGGTAACTCGGCGTCGGCGGACTCTGCCGCCCGTTCGCGACTTGTGCGTGGAATACCGGCTTGGGTGCACGGCCAATACGCGAGCAGTATCGGGACTCGCTTTTCCGCTTATCTCGACCGACTCGTGAGCCCACAGCAAGGTCTCCTTCGGGGCAGATGCTGCCGTCGAGGCCGGAAGGCAGAGTGGCCGCTTTCGGATAGGGAGTTGCCAAACGTAAATGGCGCGGAAGTCCGCAGCGCGGCCACGCCGCGAGCGAAGCGGCACTTCGCTTACTCGGCTCCTCGCCTCGTGGGCCCGATAGCGCCGGGAATGGAGGTTTGCCGCCTGAGATGGCAAAAGATAGTACGATGCTCTTACCGGCGAGCTGCTTGAACCGAAAATCTGGGTGCGGTTGCCGAGGCCGGCGGCTATTGCGGAAGCAGCCCAATGACCGCGCCGGCGCTGCACCGCTTTAACCTCGGGCCGATCGTCGCGTTCCTGATCCGCTAGGTCCACCTATTACCGCCGCGGATCAGCGGCATGCCAACCGGCTGGCTCGCAAGATCGCACCGGTGCCAATGGAGTCGAACTGATCAACGGCACGGCGCGCTTTTGAAGGCAGCGCCCGGTTTCAAAATCGAGCTGCGGTTTGAAAAGTGGGGGTCGAAATTTGTACACCCGCCCGAGGCGACCCGGTTCTCCCCCGAGTTCGCGGCGGGGCGTACGTGGCTGCCCGCCGCACGCAAGTCACGGCGGCGGCGCGTTGCTCCATCTCAATCCTAGCTCCCGGTTGCTATATGGTTGCTATGGCACGGATTGAGGGATCAAAATGGCGGACCCGAAAGGATTCGAACCTTCGACCTCTGCCCTTCGGAGAACTCTGCTTCACTGATAAAATCCCCTGTTTCTGTGGAGTTTTTGCGAAATAAGGCCCGGAACGCGTCGAAAACATTACGCAATTACGCGGACATTCCGCGGACGCCTGCCAATGGCGTCGGCGGCTTCGCGCATGTGATCCGGGTGATGGTGGCCGTAGACGCGTTGCAGCGTCTCCGTGCTCATCGAAAGAAAGCCGGCCGCCTGCCACGGGGCGGTGCCCGACTGCATAAGCCACGTCGCCGCGGTGTGTCTCAGGGTGTGCGGCGTTACGCTTTTGAGTTCGGCGCGCGCACACGCGGCGGCAAATCCTTTTTTGACATCGCCGATCCGCTCGCCATCGATATGCAATACGTATCCCAAATCGGTGCCACGTTGCCGCGCGCGACGAAGGTGCGGCAACAGGCGGGCCGGGATCGGCACCTTGCCGCGTATCTTGTTTGTGCGCCTACGGCCGGCGACCTCAAAGTCGATACGGCCTGCGTCGAGGTCCACCTGCGGCCAGCGTAGCGACAGGATCGCCTCTTTCCGCCTGCCGGTGTAAAGGCCGATCAAAATGAATAACGGCAGGTACAATCGTGCTTGTGGCGTTCTGGCGGCGCGAATTAGCGCGGCGGCTTCTTTTCGGGTTAACCACCGATCGCGAGGCTCTGGCCTCTCGGGGAGATCAACCGCGACAGGCCGGGTAATCCTGCCGGAGCGATGCGCGTAATTAATAGCGGCCCGAAGCACGCCTAATTCGCGCCGGGCAGTACCGGCAGAACGGCCGCGCTTCGCGGCATAGCGCGCACAAGTTTGCGGCGTCACGTCCGCAACTGTGTTGCCCTCGAAGAAGTCTATCAGCGGCAGAACGGCGTAGGTTATTCGAGCGGCATCCTGCACTTTCGGCCCGTGCTCGCTAAGATACTCGTGGAGTAGATTAGTCACTAGGATCGCCGCCGGATCGCGCGGACCGCCCCGGTGCCCTCTGGCGTGGAGCCATTCCGCGAACACGATTTCAGCATCTTCGCGGTTTGCCGTGCCAGTCGAGCGCTCACGGCTGCGGCCGTGCTCGGTCCAGGTAATGTAGAAGCCGTTGCGCTTTTCGAGCCAACGGAGCCGCGGTCCCTGATTTCGTCGCGACATGGCTTAACGCTCCCCTCCTCGACAAAGCGCTCGAAAGCGCCGGATGGTATATGCACCCGGCTTCCGATCATGAGATGCTCGATTTGCTTGGTTTGGATAAGCTGGCGCACCTTCCCCACGCTCAGCCCGACGCGGAGAGCTAACTGTTTTGGCGTTTCGAGCATCAAGCCGCCCCCGCTTCCGGCGGCGGCGCGAAGTCGCGCTGGCGGAAGGCCGTGGGACCGCGGGCCATTACGCCGCACCCGGCAGCGGGGTCTCGACAAACCCGTTGCCAGCGTCCGAAAAATCAAATATCGTATGCATAGTGCATGGGTCCTCTCTGGCCGTGTGTACTGTCCGCCGCTCTGGCGGGGTTGGTCTCCGGGTGGTTGCTGAGGCCCTTGTGTCCCGTAGGCCGTTGCGAATTCGAAACCCGGCAGGCGTTGGTAGCGCTTTGTCGGGTTTCGCCGTTTATCTAGTAGCTATAGTCGATATCTTCTTCCGCCATCGGGCATCGCACTCCAAGAGTTGTTCTGGCAATAGCTCCTCGCTCGCCGCGACGAATGCGTAAATCCTCACCTTGTCGGCAGCAGGCCAGTGGGCAACGGCGCGGTCGAGCCGAGCAATTGCGGTGTCCAATTTGGACACCCCGCTGCCTCCGCGGACAGCGCCGACGGTAGACGGGCTGACACCGACGGTGCGCGCTATCGAGCGATTGGAGCGTTCAGGGTTCGCGTTCAGAAGCGCCGAGATAACCTCGCGCTTCTGTTCGGAATTGAGATGCCGACGATGCAGGTTGGCCGAAACAGCATAAGAGAATGCGTCGGCGCCGGGTGCCAGCCGCTTATAGGTCGGCTCTACACCGAGTTGCTCGCACGCCAGAGCGCGGTTGCGCCCGTCAACGATCTGGCCGTCGGCGTCGAGAACGATTGGCTCCTGGAGACCGTGCGCGGCGATGTCATCGCGGAGCGCCTCGACCTCGGCGGGCGCCATCATTGGGAAAATAGATGCCGCTGGGTGCGCGGTTAAGGAACGCGCCCGTCCTGGAACATTTTCAGCAGGACGAGGCCGCGATGGTTGCGGCAGCTGGATTTTCATGGTAGAGTAAGCTCCTTACGTTTTGCAATCTTGGCGGCTGATGTGCCGCTTTTTTTGTGTACTGTCCGTTCCCGGCGTACCAGCCGGAAAGCGGGTGCGCCAAAGCTATCACGCCGGCCTCCGATTCGAAACCCATCGATTGTTCCTTAGCAGCGAATCTTTGGGGGCGAGCCGAGCGTCATGCCTCGCGCCAGATATGTCATCAGAAAACTTTCGGCTCGTCTGGGTCTAACACGTTATGAATCAACCCCATGCGCTTAGCCCACCCAACATCATGCGGAACGTCCTGTCTTATTGCCCGCTCAAACTCGGCGATCGGCTTACCAGTGCGGCCCGCATACAGTTTCGCGAGTTCTGCGTTCTGGGCCTTTAGAAACGCGGCTTCCTTGGAGTGCGCTTCGGGGTCCATCTTCCGCTCTGAGGCCGGGCCTCAACCTCATGCAGAACAAATTTCGCGGATGCCACCGATTCTGCGATAATCCCCGGCCAGCAAGACGATAGAGGCTGCAGAGCTACATTCGCCTACGACTCTGGGCGGTTATGGGCCTGCTATCGCTAGGCAACAGCGCGTAGATTTGCCGCGCCTCGGCGACGCTTCCGCCGCCGCTATCGATAATAACCTCGATGTTTTTCGCTTCGGCGAAGACGGTCTCCAGATGGAATTTTATGGTGGCGGCTCGTACCGGATCATCTGGTCCTATCTTACGGGACATACATTTTGATATTTTACGGAGAACCTCACTTTTATATAATAAAGTCAATACACTATCTTCCGTAGATGCTCCGTAAGTGCTCCGTAAGTTACGGAGCATCTCACGGAGCCACCCCTTTCTACCGGACGTATGTGTATATCGTGACCTTCTTCGCTGCCACGGGCTGCTGCCTGACGGACACCCTCTCCGCCTCGATTAGCGTATGCAGGATGTCCTTCCGCTCGGGGCTTCTGATAAACGTTGTCCCGTTAGTAAGCATCGAGTGCCGAATACCCTTGCGCCGCGCTCTACGGATGACTTCGAGCACACGCTTGACGTTGGCTTCCGTCTCATTGTCTGCGACGAACCGTTCGGCATCGCTCAGCATCCTATCCGTGCAGAACCGGACAATCTGCTGCGCCCGCCGAACCGACTCCAACTCGATACGCGGGCGAGCCGGGTTGTTAGAAATCGCTTTGATGAGCGCTAGAGCGTGATCGGTTTAGGTTGACGCGTAGCCAGCGTTGGCGAGGTAATTGGCGCATTCATCGCCGGTGAAGTGATCGAGCAACGAACCGATCTGGCGCCAGGTGGCTTCGATTGTCCGCGGACGCAGATAGCCTGCCTCGACGCGGTCGTAGATGCGGTTGAAGCCGCGATAGAACAGATTTCGCTGCTCGCGCGGCACGGCTCGCGAAGCCAAAGCGCGCACTGCGTCGGTTTCAGGGTTGCCGCATTCACCGCGCTGATCAGCGCCGTTGCCGCGATGACCAGCGCGAACTGCGCATACATGCGCCCGCTCGGGCCGGGAAGGAAGGCGGCCGGCACGAATACCGCCATCAGCACCAGCGTGATGCCGACGATCGGCCCGAACAGCTCGTTCATTGCCCTGATCGCCGCAGCGCGGCGCGACAGCCCCGCCTCGATGTGGCGGGACGCACCCTCAACGATCACGATCGCGTCGTCGACGACGATGCCGATTGCGAGCACCACCGCGAACAAGCTCGCGAGGTTGATCGTGAAGCCGAACGCCGCCATCGCGGCGAAGGCGCCGATGATCGTCACCGGCACCGTTGTCGCCGGCACCAGGATGGCCCGCCAGTCCTGCACGAAGACGATGATCACGAGCAGCACGAGAACGGCGGCCTCGATCAGTGTCTTGTACACCTCATGGATCGAGGCCCGGACCGACTTCGTCGCATCGAACGCGATCGTGTAGGTGAGGCCAGGCGGGAACGCGCGCGCCAGCTCGGCCATTTTCGCCTGAATGCGGTCCGCGGTGGCCAGGGCATTGGCTTCGGGCGACTGGAAGATCTGGATCCCGGCCGCCGCATTGCCATTCAGCCGGAAACCCTGCCCATAGCTCTCGGCGCCAAGCTCGATGCGCGAGACATCCTGCAGTCGGGTGATACGGCTGTTGCTGGTCTTGATGACGATCTGGCCGAATTCCTCGGGCTGCTGCAGGCGGCCACTGACGTTGACGGTATACTGGAATGCCTTGCCCGTTCGGCGCCGGCGGCATGCCGATCTGGCCGGCGGCGACCTCCTGGCTCTGCTGCTGAACGGCCTGGATCACCTCCTGTGGCGACAGGCCCAGCGACCAGCTTCCGGATCAAGCCAGATGCGCATCGCATACTTGCCGGCGCCGAACACGCTGGCATGGCCAACACCGGAACCCGCGACAGCTCGTCGACAAGGTTGATCGTTGCGTAATTGCTCGAGATAGAGCCCGTCGTACCGGTCGTCCGGCGAGTTCAGCGTGACCATCTGCAAGAAGGCGGTCGATTGCTGCCGCACCGGCACGCCTTGCGCCTGTACGCTTTGCGGCAGGGTAGGCAGGGCGCCGGCGACGCGGTTCTGCACCCGGATCTGCGCCAGGTTCAGGTCGGTGCCGGTCTCGAACGTGACAGTCAGCGAGTAGTTGCCGTCGCTGGTGCTTGTCGACTGCATGTAGAGCATCCCTTCGACGCCGTTGACCGCGCGCTCGATCGGTAACGCGACAGTATCAACAAGGGTCTGCGCGCTGCCACCGGGATAGCGCGTGGTCACGACGATCGTCGGTGGTGCGACCTCGGGGTACTCCGTGGGATTGGGATTGACCCGGTTTGGTGGACACCCTGAAGCTTTCGCCAGAGGTGCTACCAATGCCAAGAACACACCCACCGTATTCGCCTGAGTTTCGCCGTCAGATGGTGGACCTTGTCCGTGCTGGACGTGATCCTGACGATCTTGCCTGCGAGTTTGAGCCGACCGGCCACTCCATTCGTTCCTGGGTCGCCCAAGCTGACCGGAAGGAGGGGCGACGAGCGGAATTGCCCCCAGGTTTGTCTGCCGCGGAGCGCGACGAGTTGATCCGGCTGCGACGTGAGAACAAGCAGCTGCGGCTGGAGCGCGATATTCTGTCAAAAGCCGCGGCCTGGTTTGCTCGGGAGACCGGCACGCTGCCGTCCGGCTCTTCCAATTCATGAGCGCGAACCAGGCCTCTTTCCCGATTGCCGCAATGGCACGTGTGCTCGGCGTGTCCAAGGCGGGCTATTACGCGTGGCGACAACGCCCCGCATCGGCCCATGCCATGGCTGATGCAGCTTTGTTGAAGCGCGTCAGGACCATCCATGCCGGTTCGCGCCAGACTTATGGGGCGCCTCGCGTCCATGCCGATCTGCGTGGGCGTGGCGAAAGGCACAGCCGGAAACGGATTGCCCGCCTGATGCGCGAGGCGGGACTGGTAGGTGCCAGCCATCGGCGCGGCGGCCCGATCACAACCCGGCGAGACAAGGACGCCCGGCCGGCGCCCGACCTGGTTGACCGCAACTTCAGCGCGACCGCGCCGAACCAGCTATGGGTGGCCGATATCACCTATGTGCCGACAGCGGCCGGGTTTCTCTATCTGGCCGTCGTGCTCGACGCCTGGAGCCGCAAGATCGTCGGCTGGTCGATGGCGAACCACCTGCACACCGAGCTGGTGCTGGACGCGATGGCGATGGCGGTTGGCCAGCGTCGGCCGAAGGACGTCATCCACCACAGCGACCAAGGCAGCCAGTATACGTCAATGGCATTCGGCAAGCGCTGCCGCGAAGCCGGCGTTCGCCCCTCGATGGGATCGGTCGGTGATGCCTATGACAACGCCATGGCCGAGAGTTTCTTCTCCACCCTCGAGGCCGAGCTGCTCAGCCGCCGCCGGTTCACATCTCAGGCCGAAGCCAGGATGGCCTGCTTCAGCTACATCGAGGGCTGGTACAATCCGGCGCGCCTGCATTCGGGTCTCGGATACCGGTCGCCAATAACCTACGAAGCCGACATGCAGGCCGCCATGACCAAGCCATAGACCGTAAGCCGAGAAACCGTCCACTAAAACGGGGCAACCTCACCGGGCCTTGCGAGACGTCAGGCAGCAAGCGGGTCGATCGATGCGCCGCAAGGCGCCGCCTTCCGCAGCGATCAGGCGCAGCATTCCGGTGCGCACGTTTGACGGCTGGGACAATCCGCCACCAGGATTTGTCGAGGCGGACCTGGTTGCGCATAGCGGGCCGGTAGCGAAGGGCAGCTTCGTGCAAACACTGGTGCTGACGGACATCGCCACAGGATGGACGGAATGTGCGCCGCTGCTGGTCCGCGAACAGCGGTTGCTGACCGAGGTGCTGAGCGAGATGCGTAAGCTGCTGCCCTTCGCCCTGCTCGGGTTGGACACGGACAACGACAGCGTGTTCATGAACGAGACCGTGCGGGATTATTGCCTCGCCACCGGTGTCGAGTTCACGCGCTGCCGTCCCTATCGAAAGAACGACCAGGCGTGGGTCGAGCAGAAGAACGGATCTGTGGTCCGGCGGGTGGTCGGCTATCGTCGCTTTGAGGGCCTCGAGGTGGCAGCGGTGCTGGCGCGTTTGTATGCAGCCCTTAGGCTGTTTGTGAATTTCTTCCAGCCCTCGTTCAAGCTCGCCGCGAAGGCACGTGAGGGGGCGAAGGTTACGAAGCGCTATCATCCGCCAGCCACGCCTTGTCAGCGGCTTCTGGCAGACGCGCGGACGAGTGAGGATGTCCGGCGCCGCCTGGCAGCGCTGCGCGGGACATTGGATCCGGTTCGTCTGCTGCAGCAGATCCGCGCCGCCCAGCAGGAACTCGTCCGACTTGCCGACACCACGGTTCTCGGCGAGGCGACCCCGCCTACCGTTCCGACGCTGGAGCAATTTCTCGCCGGGCTGCGCACCGCGTGGCAGGACGGCGAGGTCCGCCCAACCAGCACGCCGAAGCCGAAGGCAAAGCGCTCGCGGCGCCGGCCCGATCCGTTCGTGGCGGTCACGACCAGGTTGCGGCAATGGTTCGAGGCGGAACCGTGGCGCACATCGCGCGAACTGTTCGAGCGGCTGCAGACAGAGTATCCCGGCGTGTATCCGGACGGGCAACTGCGAACATGCCAGCGCCGTCTCAAGGAATGGCGGCGCGAGGCCGCTCTTCAACTAGTATTCGGGACCGCGCCGGTCGACGTTATCAACCTGGACAGCAAGCACGAATGCCCGACTGTGGTGTTGGTGGCTGGCAATTACCCTGTGGATTTTCCGCTACGCTTGGACGACGCTCGCGCATCGCCCACAACTCCACAGGCTCCACAACAACAGACAAGCTTTTCTATAATGAAATAGGGTTTTAGGAAGGCCCCGCCGAGAACATGAGGCAACGGGAGCAGCCTCGATGAGGCAACGGTCGCTTATTGGGTAACATTTTCCGGTGAGGCAATACGCTTTCCCATCCAGTTTGTCGCGCTACAGGCTCACGCCGAGCTTATGGCTGTCCGGCTCAGTAGCTAGAGATCTCAATCGAGTTCTGATCCGGATCATCAATGTACACCGACTGGATCGTGCCGATCGCCCCGGCGCGGGGACCTGGCCCCATACGGACCGGAACCCCGCAGCGTTCGAGATGGGCCATCACTTCGCTGACCGGCTCCTGAGTGATGAAGCAGATGTGCGCCGGCATGCGCTTTTCGCCGGCCATTGCCGTCGCGCCGGCCGCGTCGAGATGGATCTTTTGCTGCCCGAAGTACAGCGCCGCGCGGCCTTCGCCGACACTTTCGGCCTGCATGCCAAGCACCCGCTTATAGAACTCCAGGCTGCGGTCGATATTGGCGACGGTCAGGTTCAGGTGGTCGATGCGCTCGATCTTTATGGCCAACCTCATCGGTTACGGCTCAGAGCTTGGCACAGGTCGGCGCATCAGGCTATTCAGGATCGAACCCGACAACGCTCCTGAGACGCGTGCTGGCTGTCCAGGTGTAGCAGCTATCCAAGGCGTGTAGCCTCCTCCGGGTGATACCCGAGATCGATATTTGGCGAGCGGCGCAGCTCATGCTCAAGCGCTACGGCGACAAGGCGCTCGTAGAAAGTGACGCACGTGCCGATGAGCTCGCCGCGCAGGACGATTACAACGGTGCCGCGGTATGGCGCCGGATCACCGACGCCGTCGGCCAGCTCGCGAACCGAACGCCGCTCGGTCCGCTACACTGAATGTTAGAATCTCGTTCCGCAGCCGGATTGACATAGGTGGATTTGCTGCCGGCGTCCCCTGTCATTTTGATAATTATCTGGCATGGGATTTTGAAGATTTTTTGGCGCAGTCGACCGGAGCTGTAAGTGGCTCTGTCCGTCAAACGTCCGATGAGCGGCCACCCGCGAATTGTCCGGCAATCCGGGGCTGCAGACGCCAAACCGGACGGGATGATTACCGGACGAGAAGACGGACCAGCGCATGACCACGTCCGCCGCGCCTGGTCGAGCCGCGCCATTTACCGCTCAAAAAACGCCGCCACTTAATTTTCAAAATGACAGGCGTCCCCCTGCCCCCGGGAGGACATATCACCAATGATAACGTCCTTCTCTGATTGCGGTTTCCCGGTCAACACCCCTCTTACGGCGCCTCTCGAAAACGAGAAATCCACCGTGCTTGCTCGGTCGGTAAGGCGGAGTAAGGGACAGAGGAGCAGATCAGCAAGCGTGCGGCGCTGCTGGGCCAGGATCAGTGACCGCGACCGTTCGCAGGCGGCAATGTGATGCCGAGCAGCTGCTTGGCGGCATCCGCCACCTCGAGATCGAGCGCGCGCGGCTCCAGAGCGACACCCTTCGAGAGCCGATCAGCGATGACGCGGAATGCGGCTAGCCTACCGAACGGCTTGTTATTAGCCGGCACGAGATGCCAGGGGGCTCGTTCGGTGGAGGTTGTCTCCACCATGTCTTCAATCGCCGCTTCGTAGTCGTTCCAGCGACCGTGGTTACGAAAATCCTCGTAGGACAATTTCCAGCGCTTCAGTGGATCGGTCAGCCGGGCGCGGAACCGATGAATTTGTTCCTCCGGCGTGATGTGCAGAAAGATTTTCACCAGCCGCGTGTCGTCTTCCAGCAGCATCCGCTCGAAGTCGTTGATCTCATTATATGCACGGCGCCATTCCGTCGGCGTCGCATAACCCTCGACACGCTCGACCAACACGCGGCCGTACCAGGAACGGTCGAACACGACGATCTGACCATGCGCCGGCAGGCGTTCCCAGAAGCGCTGTAGATAGTGCAGCGACTTCTCCCGATTGCTAGGCGCGGCGACCGCA
This sequence comes from uncultured Alphaproteobacteria bacterium, assembly GCA_963753665.1. Taxonomy (GTDB): domain Bacteria; phylum Pseudomonadota; class Alphaproteobacteria; order ATCC43930; family CGMCC-115725; genus DATARH01. Next base: position 106,691 of record CAVWDC010000013.1, on the reverse strand, counting down.
TGCACCTTGAAGCTGCGCGGGTCGAGGGCCCAGCCCAGCCGGCGCACCACGCCCCCCTTGCCTGCCGTATCCCAGCCTTCCAGCACGATGATGGCGCGATGCGACGTGCCAAGGTATGCCTGCTGCACGCGCTGCAACGCATGCTGCATCTCGGCGAGACGGCGTTCGTAGTCGGCGAAATCCGCCACCGGAAAGCGCTTGATCGCGGCAAGCCGAGGACGCCCGGTGACGACGAAGCCAGTGGATTTCATATGATGTCAACCGCCGCAGCCCTTCGCTAGACCACCATGTCATGAAGTGGACATCCGTTACGCGGAGTAACGACCGAGGAACAAGTCGCCGAGTGCGCGGCGTAGCAGGTAGGTGATCCGCCGCCGCGCCAGATGGTGCGGCCTGTCATGAATGAGATGACAGCGCTGACAGAAGCCTCTCAGGTTTCCTAGCCGGTTGTTGCTCGGATTGTGATCGAGGTGGGCCGCGGCCAGGACGACGCGGGTCTGCCGCATGCGTGTTGCTTCCTCAATGTTGGGCCAGCGGGCGGGCCGACCGCGGCCATTGCGCCAGGTTTTGGCGAGCGGCGTCGTACCAGCGTCCATCTGGAAGGCAGCGCACGATCTCGCCATGTGGGCGGCCGCAGCCCTGGCAAACGCCGCCGGCGCGTTCGAATTGCACATGCTGGCTGAGCTGCGGCCAGTCGATCGGGTAGAACCAGCGCATCTCAGCCCTGATCGGCATTGCCACCCCCATTCGTGCTACCGGCGGTCTGCTTGCCGAGCAGGCGATAGACGCTCGCCCGGCCGATGCCGAGCCGGCGTGCGATTGCCGCCGGCCCGAGTTTCTCCTCGCGGCGCAAGCGTAGGATTTCGCCGGCATCGATCGACGGCTTGCGGCCCTTGTAGACACCGCGCGCCTTAACGGCGCTGATCCCTTCGAGTTGCCGCTCGCGCCGCAGATTGGTCTCGAATTCGGCGAACACGCCGAGCATATCGAGAAACGCCTTGCCGGCCGCGGTGCCGGTGTCGACCGGCTGCTCGGTCGCTTTCAATGCGACACCACGGGCCTTCAACTCGTGCACGATGTCCTGCAGGTCCTTCCGCGAACGGGCCAAGCGGTCGATGCGGGTGACGACGAGCGTGTCGCCGACGCGCAGAAAGTCGAGCAGCACTTGCAATTCAGTGCGGCCGTCGCGGCGCGCGCCGCTCGCCTTCATCGACAATGCAGATGGCAGTCTCGTCGAGCGATACATCAAGGCCCACGAAGTATGACACGGAAGCCTCCGAGTGATTGACGGCTATGCTGCACCAATACTCGGTGGAGCTAGCCGCAGACCGCAATCACCCCATCTTTATCATTGGTGATATGTGTGGTAGAGCAGGGCATGTCATCCCCCTCAGACCAGCTCCCCGCCATCATCGAACCGACCCCGGTTCAAACCCTGGCCCCGGTCGACACCTATATAGTGCCGGCACTCATCACCGACGCCGGCGGCGATCAGGCCAACTGGCGCTACGTCGAATTCTTCACCGCCAACATCAACAACGATCACACGCGCCGCGCCTATGCCCGCGCCTGCAGCCGGTTCTTTGCCTGGTGCGAAAATCGCGGGCTGTCGCTCACCAGCATTCGACCGTTCGACGTCGCCGCCTGGGTGAAAGAGCTGCAGGAGAAACATGGGTCGCCGGGGGTCAAGCAGCAGCTCGCGGCCGTGCGCATGCTGTTCGACTGGCTGGTGACCGGCCAGGTGGTGCCGATGAACCCGGCTGCGGCGGTGCGCGGACCGAAGCACGTCGTTAAGACCGGCAAGACGCCGGTGCTCGAGGCGGCCGAATGGCGTAAGCTGCTCGACAGCATTCCGGCCGCGACCTTGCGCGATCAGCGCGACCGCGCGCTAATCGCCACGCTCACTTATTCCTTCGCGCGCATCGCCGCGGCGCTCAAGATGAAGGTCGAGGATCTGCGGCCGCGCGGCGCCGGCTGGACGGTGCTGCTGCACGAAAAAGGCGGCAAGGAGCATGCGATGCCGTGCCATCGCGCGCTCGCCGACGCGTTGCGCGCCTATATCGATGCCGCCGGCATCGCCGATGACCGCAAGGGTTGGCTGTTCCGCACGGCGCGTGGCCACAAAGCCGACGTGCTATCCGACCGCCCGATGCACCAATCCGACGCCTGGCTGATGATCCGCCGCCGCGCGAAGGCCGCCGGTATCGACGCGCCGATCGGCTGCCATACATTTCGGGCGACCGGGATCACTGCGTATCTCGCGAACGGTGGCGCGCTCGAACACGCCCAGGAAATGGCGGCCCATGAGAGCCCACGCACCACGAAGCTGTATGATCGAACAAAGGAACGCTTAACCCAGGATGAAGTTGAACGGATTAGATTTTAGCAATCGCCGGAAGATCGGTATCGTTTGAACGAAACCAGCCGATCCAGAACTGCAAATTAAACAGTCAGGAGCATGTCTTTGCTGAAGCAATCAGAACAGCAGCACGCGTTTTATAACGATGATCGCCAGCAGATCAATAGAGCGCGCAAAGAAGCCGAGGCGCTATTCCATCCCAAGCCGACAGTTGTTGAATCTCCAAGGCTGAATGACCCGTCTCCGACCGATGCATCGGGACGAAAGCCACGAGTTCTTAAGCGCCTCAGCGCCTTCCCTTGGTCGCACCACCATAGAGGTTCATACCAACTCCGAACCGCAGATCGTAGTGTCAGCCTCGCAAGTCGCTCATGCCAACCTTGAGTTACTCAATCGCACGCGGGTAACCATTTCCCAGCAGCAGCACGAACTTCAGGAAAAGCTGGACGCAATAGATACCGAGCTGCGCGCCATGAATGCCTATGAAGCCGCCAAGCGGGGCAAAACGTTTGGACGACGTTACCGCCGCCGAGTGTAGTCGCGGCGCAACAGCGTGACATGATGCAATTTGCAGGCGGGATGCGCCCTGCACCTTTTCGATCGGGGATCCGAGATCACCAAATACACCTGGTCGAAAACCGACCGCGCGATTGTCGATCAGATCCGGGAAGCTTTAGACGAGGACCGGTACCCTCTGTTCGTCGCCGAGGGCACAAGCGAGACCAAGCTCGAGCGCATCATGCATAGCGCCTATCTCCATAAGGCGTTGCGAAGTTTTGAAGGGTGTTGCGGTCCAGCCGCGAACGCCATCGTCATTTACGGTCATTCGCTTGCCGACAACGATGCGCACGTTCTTCGCTGCATCGCCTCGGGCGGTGCTCGCAACCTCCTCGTCAGCCTTTATGGGGATCTGGATAGTCCCGCTAATCGCGCAGCAAGCCGTAATGCAGAGGCGCTTGCCGGTCTGCGGCAGCGGCGCCGGGGCACCCCATATCCGTTGAACGTCACCTTCTATGACGCGGCTTCGGTCAGGGTCTGGGGCAGATAGTCGCGACTGGGCACAACTGTATGGCGCACCGCAACTGAGATGGGGCCGACGCCTCATAGTCCCTATCCAATTGATTTATCACGCCTCCTGCTCCGCTTGCTTTTTGATCTCAAATTATATATTCTCTGTATGAAGAATAAATATAGGCAATCGATGCAACCGCACGAAAACCTGTTCACCCCGACCGAGGCCGCGGTTTTAACCGGGCTGTCGCTCAAGGCGGTGAACAACGCGATCGACAGGAAGATGATCTCTGCCATCGCCGGCAAAGAAGGCGGTCGGCTGCTCGACGCCCGGGCGCTCGTGTCGCTATCGATCGAGCAACGGCTTTCGGATCGCCTTGCGACTCCCGAGCTGCGGCGCAAGGTGTTCGACGCTTTGGCCGAAGCACCGCGCAACGTCGTGTCGCTCGAGGGCGGCCTGATTAAGATCGATCTGCGCGAGCCGCGCCGCGCGCTTGCCGCTTCGCTGCGCGATTTGCGCCGCGCTCGGCGCCTTGTCGTCAGCGACCCTGAAATTCTCGGCGGCGATCCTGCGTTCCGCGGCACACGCGTGCCGGTGCATCTCGTCGCCGAGCTCGTCGCGGAAGGCAGCAAGCCGGCTGAGCTAATTGAAGGCTATCCCCGTCTCACGGCCGAGATGATCCGGCTGGCGCCAGTCTATGCCGCCGCATACCCGCTGCGCGGCCGGCCACGGCGGCAGCCGTGGCGCGATCAGCAACCGGTGCACCGCGGCCGCCGGAAGCTCGACACTATCGCGGTGTCGTGAGGTTTCTGATCGACGAATGCCTCAGCGTCGACCTGGTCGCCGTCGCCGGGGATTCCGGCCATGAAGCCCGCCACATTGCGCATGTCGGTCGCGCGGGCTGGAAGGACTGGAATGTCGTGCGGTACGCAAGCGCCGGGGATTTTATCCTCGTCACCAACAACGCGAGCGATTTCCGACAGCTCTATGCGGCGCAGCCGCTCCATGCCGGCCTCGTCATTCTGATCCCGGTCGTCAATCGCATGGTGCAGCAGCGCTTGTTCAAGGCCGCGCTGGACGAGCTCGCCACAATCGGCGAGCCGGTCAATTGCGTGCTCGAGGTCAATCTCGACGGCGACGAGGTAATGCTGACGCTTTACGATCTGCCTTCGACCGGGTCCTAATGGACGCCCCCGCCGTGTTTGAGCCGAACAGCACGACGCGTTCCAGCCGCTCGCTGTAAATCTCATCGAGCGCGGCGCGGAAGCGTTTCAGAATTGGGCAGAGGCCTCAACGATGATTGCTCGCGCCCAGATCAGTATCTATCCGTTGCGACAGGATCGGCTCGGGCCGGCCGTCGAGATCGTGCGCACCGCACTGGCCGTGCATGGTCTCGAGCCGCAGGTCGGCGCGATGAGCACGGTCGTGGTCGGCGAGGATGCGGTCGTCTTCGCTGCCCTGGCCGAAGCTTTCGCCAAGGCGGGCGAAACCGGCGAGGTGGTGATGACGGTCACCGTGTCAAATGCCTGCCCGATCCCCCATTAACGACGGCCTGGACGTGCCCGGCAGCGCCGATAGGGCACACCACGCCGGTCAATTCGGTCCCGATGCCTATGCAGACTGGCGCGCGAGCTCGCTCGGCGACATTACCGAAACTCTGGAGCAGCGGCTCATCCATCAGCTGGTGGGCGAGATCACGGGCTGCGCCGTGCTCGATGTCGGCTGCGGCGACGGCGCGCTGACCCGAGCCTTCCGGCACCGCGGCGCCGCCCGCGTGGCCGGCTGCGATATCGATCCGCGGATGATCACGCGCGCCGGTGCTCACAGAGCGCAGACGGGGGTGGATATTGCCTACGCGGTCGCCCGGGTCGAGCAGCTGCCGTTTCGCGACGGGAGCTTCGACCTGGTAACGATGATCACCGTCCTTGCTTTTGTGCCTAAACCGGAGCTGGCGCTGCGCGAGATCGCGCGCGTCTTGAAACCGGGCGGCCGGCTCGTCATCGGCGACCTAGGGAAATGGAGCTCGTGGGCCGCATCGAGGCGCGTCCGCGGCTGGTTCGGCGCGGCGATGTGGAAGGCGGCGCGGTTCCGGTCGGCCGGCGAATTGCAGGCGCTGGCACGGGTGGCGCAACTCAGCGTCGAGCGGGCCACCGGCGCCGTTTACTATCCGCGCTGGACCCGATTGGCGCGTTTGATGGCTCCCTTCGACCCGATACTCGGCAAGACGACGACCATTGGTGCCGCCTTTGTCGCGCTGCGGGCGATTAAGCCGGGCGTCACGCACCCCGTCGCGTTACACTAGACTGAAGCGCCGTCACCACGGGGCGGCATTCCCAACCCACGAGGTTTGGCAAGGCAATCGAAATGTCGAATTTACACCTGTTGAGCAGTTCTGCTGCTTGAACTGGAGCGTTCCGCATCACCTTGCTCATCCATCTTTTCGACTGTTTCGTAAAGTGTCCAGCGTTCCGTAGCAAGTTCTGCCAATGGCACCAGAACGTCGGTTCGACTGCATTCCCGACAGGTACTCAAAGAATTGTAGTAGAGCGAGATCGCCAAGCGCGCTGTTGCCAGAGGGGACAACAGCAATTATTTTCGCCTGGTAATGAACGATACCGTCTTCACCGCGTACCTGAACACCAGCGCCGACTAACGGATGGTTCTGGTCTGTTTTCGCGACCACTGTCTCCTCCCTATTAGATGTTCCAGATTAGTGGCGCGGGAACGCTCCGAGGCCGCGGAGCTGATCAATTAGGCCACTAGCGCCTGCTGATATCCGGCGCCCTTCACTGTACTGCGGTGGAAGCGCAGGTACCAAGTAGGCGTTCCGTTTACCTGCCCAAATCTTTCAGCCGTTCGTAATGAAAACCGAAATCCGGACCGGGTGGCCAATCGCACTCAAGCAAGCGGTCAGCCATCCCGCGCAACAGGCGGCTCGCATGGCAGCGATCTATCTGCTTGTCATCGATGACGACCTCGACATGTGCGCCACCCGGAACACATGGCGTGAATACGAAATACGGCTTTTCATCGCCAAGGCTGGCGCTGATGCGGAAAGCCATTCTCCTACTCCCAAGCTCCCGAACGAACCCTCATTCGATACCTCGAAATACCATCTCGGGAATTGATTCATATCAACGGCCATGCATCGAAGGTAGAAGACGACGGGCCGCAACCGCTGACGCTGAGTTGGGCTCTTGCAGCCTGCGCGGCTGATCGGCGCGGAAATTACCCTCAGCGATCTCCGATTTCGTAGGGGAGATGGCGATGACCTATATGGATCGGGGCCGTTTGCGGCGGTTGGCTTCGGCAATGACGGCCTCCAACTGCGCTCGGTCGATAATCTTTAGATGCCGACGATCTCTCATTGTGATCGCGCCGCACGCAGCAAGATCGCGGAAGGATCGGCTGACCGCCTCGGCAGACACTCCTATATAGGATGCGATATCGGTGAGCGTCATCGGTAAATGGATTTCGCCGCTACACGGTTCGACCGCGCCATAATGGGATTCGAGCATCTCCAGGAATAATGCGACCCGTGCCGCAGCGCGATGCTTGGTCATCAGAAACGCATGGCGCTGCGCTTGTCGCAGGTCATGGCAGAGTTTTGCGATGATCTGAAAATCAAGTTGAGGGTGCCGCTTCATCCGTGCTTCAAGCGCTCGAACGGGCAACCTGTATAGGGTCACAGCAGTGACCGCCTGTGCGGAATTGACGTATTCTCCGTTTTCCGTGAGACCGAACAAGTCATTTTGAAAAAGAAATCCGACTATATGCTCCTTACCGTCGGGTAACGACGCATAGGATTTGACAACGCCGGTTATGATATTGAAAACAGCGATCGGCGGATCACCCTGACGGTATATCGTTTCCCCTTTTTTGAAGCGCACGACCATAGCAATCATCGACAGAAGCGCGCGTTCTTCCTCCGTCAGCAATTCTCCCGGCTTGCGGCTAGTGGTCCACAAGGTCGGCACAATAATCAGCGGCCTGCCGCCGGGCAGGTCATCCGAGGTTCTCGTCGGGCTTGCGGCCATGCGAAGCGGTCCTCACCTGCGCGCCTGTGCCGGCATCGTCGCGCAAAAAATCGCCCCGCACTTGATCGTGATCAAGTTTAGCCCGATGGCTCCGGCTGACGTGGAACACGCGGGATGGTTAGCGTGAATTAACCGAAATTATCCTTTTCATTGCCAAGTGGTTCCGTATGAACTCCGAACATCCCCCCGATCCGCTCGATCATTCAGAGCATCTTCGCAACGAGTCTGGGCGGCTCCGCAGAATAATCAAGACGTTGTCCGATCCAAGCATAAAGAAGGAGTTAGCCGCTCATTCCCTTTACCTTGCTCAGCGGGCCGAAGCGATTGATCGGATTATGGAAGACCCCGCCGTGGTGCGGATGAATGTTGACCGCCATCGCGCGGCCCTGAAGCCCGAGCTTCGCGCAGACAACAGGGCGGCGGTCGAAACGCTGTTCGCCGAAGCAGAACGGACCCTCGATGCGCCGCGCACGCTGCGCGAACTCGCGGTCTGGTATCGTAGCTTTGCGGAGCGGGCAGGAAATCCCGCGAGATGGGACGCGCGGCTGCGGACGGCCGAAGACCTCGACCACGAGGTGGAGCGCATCGAGCAGCGGGATCCTTCGGTTGATCCAAATCATAGGAGCAAGCCGCCCGCTGGCTGATGTTTCCGAGAATTTTGAGGGCAACGCTATGACCTACATGGTGGAACTGCGCTATATCGATGGCGATCTCGCCGATCTGATGCGCGAGATGCGAACGTGGCTCGACCACAACAGATCAAGGCGGAGGAATTTTACCATTCGTCAAGCGCGCCCGTTTTGGCCTTCCGGGTCGGATTTGCCGAAGCCGATCACGCGGCGGCGTTCGCAGAGGCTTTTGACGGATGGGTCGAATGCGACGATCCTCAGGGCGCCCGGCCCCATTGGACGATGCCGCCTCGACACCACGCACGGCACGGTCAAGATGATCACCAGCAGCTCAAGCCGGTGGCCTCGGAGCGAAAGCCGGCGCTGATCTGATGATCAGGATCGGGACCGGAAAGGCGAACTAACTCCCCCAATGTCGCCCGCTGTGTGCGTCCCAGCACGCGTCGGCCATGTACTCGGCGCCACCGTTGCCAGTCTCGGATTGCCGACCCGATTGCGCAATGTCGGCGTCAATCCCGAGCAGCTCGACCGCATCACCGAATTATCGATGCACGACCGCTGGATCCATACCAATCCGCGCAAGATCGATGGCCCGCCAGTTGTCCGAGAGCTGCTCGACGCCGCGTGGTGGGAAAGGAGCCGACCGGGCGTTTCCGCCGACCTTGCTTCCGCTTGACCTGCGTCAAGGCGGAAAAGAGCAGGGTATCCAATATCGTCCGCAACGTCGCGCGGATTAGCCGAAAGACGTGAGGAGACGGGCGGTGGTCTATAGAGAGATCCTGGTGACGGTCGATGCGGCGCCGGCGGGACGCACCCGGCTCGATCTCGCGGCGGCACTGGCGGAACGGTTCGAGGCGCATCTGATCGGATTGCACAGCTCGCTAATCCCGCTGCCGCCGGCGGCCCTCGACTATTTCGACCGGTTCGACCGCTCGCTGCTCGACCCGCTGTACGGCGAGTATTCTGTAAGGATGGCCGAGCGGGAAGCGGTGGCGCGATCCCTGTTCGAGGAGGCTACCCGGAAGCGGCGGCTTGCAGCCGAATGGCGCGTCTCTGCCGGCTACCCGTCCGAGGCTGCCGCGCTGCACGGCCGGTATGTCGATCTGCTCGTTCTCGGTCAGACCGACCCCGACAATGCCGAGGCGGCGCTGTTCCATCCCCGTCCCGAAGAAGTCGCGCTGGCCGTCGGCCGCCCGGTGCTGGTGGTTCCGTATGCCGGCCCCTTCGAGGCGTGCGGCCAGCGCGTGCTGGTCGCCTGGAATGCGAGCCGCACCGCCACGCGCGCAGTTAACGATGCGATGCCGCTGCTCGCCGCAGCGGATTCAGTGACGGTGCTGTGCATCGATCCGGATCAAGATCGCAGGGCGCACGGCGAGGTGCCCGGGATGGATATCGCCGTGCATCTCGCACGCCACGGGGTCAAAGCGCGCGTCGAAACCGCGATGTCGGGCGGGATCGGCGTCGGCAATACGTTGCTGTCATGGGCTAGCGATATCGGGGCCGACCTCCTGGTCATGGGCGCCTATGGCCATGCGCGCGTCCGTGAGCTGCTGCTCGGCGGCGCGACCCGCACGATCCTCGAAGCGATGACGCTGCCGGTCCTGATGGCGCATTGATCGGGCAACAAAATCCGCAGTCGACCGACAGCCGGGAATGTGCGCAGACGCATGAGCCACCACCACCCGGCAACCCGGCTGCGCTCAGACGAGCTTCTTCGTTATCGGATAGGCGTCGGTCGCGCCGGGGCGGCAGTACATCGAGCCTGGCGGCGATCCGCCAGCCTTGTTTGTGCTGAACTCGTTCGTCCCTCGCCGACAACCGCCACAGCGAGGGCAAAGGTCCCGCCGTTGGCTGTATCTTGATTGATTCAGCTTAGCCGGTTTCTCTGAACAGAAACCGAGCTTCCACCTGCTTACGGTGCCCACCCCATGTCGATATTGGCTCAGATTGCCGGTTGTGCACTCCCGTTGCCGTAATCCGCACCGTATCTCGAAGAGATAGGGACGACTATATTGCTGCGCCTGGGATAGGCACCCTCACCTGATTTCGCGAAGTACCAGACGCGGTCGCCAACATGAAGATGCTCGAACATGCCTGCTTGCATGCAATCACGACCTACGGGGATTTCCTGCCCATTATCGAGCAAGATAATTGCCTGACTGTGTTCCGGATGCAGGCAAGCAATATGGCCTGAAAGCGGCTGCTCCATCTTCACCTCCATTTTGCGCGATGCACAGTGTGCTAAAGCTGACTGGCATGCCTTGATTCAGGTCAAGAGCTTGCGACCGTATGGTTGGACGAGGCGTCGGGCTACCACGGCAGTCAGCCGCCCAACTGTAAGTTATCGGCTGTCAGAGCGGAGCCGACCCATTAGGCACTGGCGCTGTTCATTGACCCGCTGCGTATGACACTCAGCCACATTCAAGGATCAGGAAAGTATGCGCGGCAAGACACGCGTCCGGACGTCCTCGCCAGTCGTACCGGAGGCAGCATGGCATGCCGTTCCCCCCGACCGCGCGCTCGACGCTCTGGGAACAAGCCTCGATGGCCTTTCAGAACAGGAAGCGGCGCGGCGCCTCGAAAGCCATGGTCCCAACCGCCTGCCGCAGGGCCGGCAGCGCGGTGCGCTCGTACGTTTCCTGCTGCAATTCCACAACCTGCTCATCTTCGTGCTGCTCGCCGCCGCCGCAGTCGCGGCAGCAATCGGCCACGGAACGGACGCGCTGGTGATTATTGCGGTCGTTCTCGTCAACGCGATTATCGGCTTCGTACAGGAGGGGCGCGCGGAGAAGTCGCTGGACGCCATCCGCGCGATGATCGATCCGAACGCCTCGGTTATCCGCGACGGCCGCCGCGCGACGATCAGAGCCGATAGGGTCGTGCCGGGCGATATCGTCCTGCTTGAGGCCGGCGACCGGGTACCCGCCGATCTGCGGCTCATCCGGGCCCGCAATCTGCGGGTGGACGAGGCCATCCTCACCGGCAAGTCCGTTCCCATTGATAAAGCGGTGAGTCCGGTCGCTCCCGATGCTCCTCTCGGCGACCGTTTCTCGATGGCATTCTCCGGCACGTTCATCGCCGCCGGCCAGGGGACGGGCATCGTCGTCGCCACGGGTGCCACCACTGAGCTTGGGCGGATCAGCTCGATGATCGGTACCGTCGAGCGGCTTACGACACCGCTCGTCCGGCAGATGGACCGGTTCGCCCGGCAGATTACCGTAGCGGTCCTCGGCGTCTCGGCTCTCGTCTTCGCGTATGCCGTGCTGGTGCAGTCCTATGGGCTGGACGAGGCATTTATGGCGATTGTCGGCCTCGCCGTCGCGGCGATCCCGGAGGGACTGCCGGCGGTAATGACGATCACGCTGGCGGTCGGCGTTCAGCGCATGGCGCGCCGCAACGCCATTATCAGGCGGCTGCCGGCCGTCGAGACGCTCGGCTCTGTCTCGGTGATCTGCTCCGACAAGACCGGAACGCTGACCCGGAACGAGATGATGGTCAGCGCTGCCGTAACCGCGGATCGGGAAATCGTAGTCGAGGGGGAAGGCTACAAACCCGAAGGCAGGTTCCGGATCACCGGAACCCCGGAACTGGATCCGGCCGCCGATCCGGTATTGGAAGAGCTGTCGCTGGCCGCGCTGCTTTGCAATGACGCGCATCTCCGGCAACGCGGCGAGACCTGGACCGTCGACGGCGATCCGATGGAGGGGGCGCTGATCTCGTTCGCGATCAAAGCCGGCCACGATGTCACCGCCGCGCGCGCCGGCTTTCCTCGCCTGGACGAGGTTCCCTTCGACTCTCGCCATCGCTACATGGCGACCCTCAATGCTCGCCGCGGCCGTCCTCCTATCGTTTACGTCAAAGGAGCACCCGAGCGCGTCCTCGCTATGTGCAACTCTGTCGCATCTCTTGATGGCGAGCGGTCCCTCGACCCCAAAGATTGGCACGACAGGATCGACGCGCTCGCCGGCGGCGGTCAGCGCGTCATCGCGCTCGCGCGCCGAACGATAAGAGAGGGCATCAGTGAAATCGCGCCGACCGAGATTGAGCATCGGCTTACGCTGCTGGGACTTGTCGGCCTGATCGATCCGCCGCGCGCCGAGGCCGTGGCGGCGATCGCCGACTGCAAGGCGGCCGGGATAAGGGTCAAGATGATCACCGGTGACCACGTGGCAACTGCACGCGCGATCGCTCTGCAGCTCGGCCTTGCCGAGGATCCGAAGGCTGTTACCGGCAAGGACCTCGATACGCTGGATGATGCCGGTTTCGAAAAGCAAGCCCGTGAGGCGACCGTTTTCGCTCGCACCAGCCCGGAGCACAAACTCCGCTTGGTAACAGCGCTGCAGAAGGATGGGTCGATCGTCGCCATGACGGGCGACGGGGTGAACGATGCGCCGGCGTTGAAGCGCGCGGATGTCGGTGTCGCCATGGGCCGCAAGGGAACCGAAGCCGCCAAGGAAGCAAGCGAGATGGTGCTCGCCGACGATAATTTCGCCTCGATCGTCGCGGCGGTGCGCGAGGGACGGACCGTTTACGACAATCTGACGAAGGTGATCGCCTGGACACTGCCGACGAGTGGTGGCGAAGCGTTCACGATAGTCCTGGCCATCCTGTTTGGGCTCACGCTGCCGGTCACGCCTGTCCAGATTCTTTGGGTCAATATGATCACGGCGGCTGCGCTTGGTCTCACCCTCGCCTTTGAGCCGACGGAGCCCCGCGCGATGCAGCGCCCGGCCCGTCCGGCAGACCAGCCTCTGCTTTCCGGCCTTCTTTTGTGGCGCATTCTGTTCGTGTCTGCCCTGATGGTCGCCGGCACCTTTGGCATGTACGCTTGGGCAAGCTCGCGCGGGCTGCCGGTCGAGGTAGCCCGAACGATGGCCGTGAACACGCTGGTGGTAATGGAGATTTTCTATCTGTTCAGCATTCGTAACGTTCATGGCACCTCCCCTACCTGGCAGGGCGTGCTCGGCACACGAGCGGTGTTTATCGGAGTCGGGATCGTGGTGTCGGCGCAGTTCGCCTTCACCTATCTGAGGCCGATGCAGGTGATCTTCGGCAGCGGGCCAGTATCGCTCGGCGACGGAATGACGATCGTCGCCATCGGGATTGGGCTGTTAGTGATTGTGGAGCTTGAGAAAAGAACAGCAACGTTGCTCAAAAAGGCACAGTGGAGCGATTGAAGGATGCGGAGCATAACCGGCCGTTTTGTCTCAATACAAACAGTAACTTTGAAGATTATTTGGGCTCTTGGCCATTTTAGATGATTATGCGGCGAGCAGGAACCGGCGGCCGAGCAGGTCGAGGCCGGCGCGCCCGCACATGGTGCGCTTCAGCATTCTGAGGCGGTTGATCTGGCCTCGACCGGGCCGTTGCTCCAGCTCAACTACTGCACCCGAGGGATTTGCGAACGCTGGCAAACGTACTTCTTGATCCGCGCCAGCATCGATCTGCAACCAGTCGATCGAACCTGGATCGTAATGTAACTGCTGCTCAAGAACAGTCACCGTCGCATCGGAGGCGTCGTTACGACGCGCGCGCAGTCGGGCAGCCAGCATCGGGGCGGATGCATAAAGCCAAATTCCCGAAAAGGGCACGCCAACTTCGTTCGCCAGTTCTGAAAATGAGCGACGCTCGGGTTCGCGTAATGCTACGGCATCGATGATTACGCAATAGCCTGCCCGTAGAGCCACTACGGCCTTTTGCCGAATCGTGTCGTACACGCGCTTCGTCATCTCGGTTTCGTAGGCGACCGGCGGCAGCGATTTCTCCGGCTCCACGCCCCAAAGACGCTTACGGATCACGTCGCTGCGCAGAACGCGAGCGCCCGGTCGGATGCCGAGAAGCGGTGCCAATCGGCCCGCGATGGTCGACTTGCCCGTGCCGCTCAAGCCGCCGATGGCAATCAGCCGATTGGGTTGAAGCGAAAGGCTGTGCCGAGCGTATTCGAAATAACCGAGCGCCTCCGCTTGGGATCCCGACAGCACCCGGCCCCCGTTACAGTGCATAGCCGCGGCGGCCGTCACATGAGCGCGGATCGCCGCCCGCAAAGATAAAAATAACGGCAGGGCAGCCAAGCCATCATCCTCATTGCTTAGATCAAGATAGCGGTTTGCCGCCATATTCGCGAGCGCCGGTAAGCTACGATGTTCTAAATCCATCAGCAGAAAAGCTAGATCATAAAGAATGTCGATACTGGCAAGCTCTTCAGAAAACTCGAGACAATCAAAAAGGATCGGTTTACCTCCGTATAAGCAGATATTGCGTAAATGCAGATCGCCGTGACAGTGCCGTACCTTGCCTTCGGCACGGCGTCTATTCAAAAGACCAGTGAGGTTATCTATCTTATTTTGCGAAGTTATGTGCAGCTCAGCAACGCGCTCGGGTGCGAATAAGCCCTGCCCAAAACGCCGTAAACAGATATCATTCTCACGCTCGAGGGTCACCATCACCATAGCACCGCCAGCGTCCGGCTGCGGCTCGGCCTGAGCATGGAAAGCGACGATATGCTCAATCAATTCAAATATAAGGGGCGTTCCCAAACGTCCTTGCTCTGCCAGAACGTCGAGCGACTGTTCCTGATCGAACCGACGCATCACCACCACCCACTCGCATCCAGGCTCGCGCTCGCTGACCCAGCCGAGGGTACCGTCCGCAAGACGCCCAATACCGCGCACCTCCAGATACAAATCTGGCGCAGTCCGCCGGTTCAGGGCGAGTTCGGCGTCACAGGCGCGACGGCGTTGCGCCGGTGTACTGAAATCGAGATAGGGAAATTTTACCGCGCGCTTGAGCTTATAAGCACGATCGCCAGCGAGAAAGACCACTGATATGTGGGTCTCGATGATTTCGACAGCGGTAATCTCAGGCCCGTAGGAGCATGGGTTGCTGAGGAACTCGATGGCATCTTGCTGAGAATCGGCGGACACATTCATCGATCTACTCAATATTAATCCTGCAGAGCGAATTTCACGGTAACAGCCGTAGCAGCTGGGAGGCCAGCTTTGATTTACCTTGATCGCCTCCTGCTACCGGCTCGCCTTGATGAAGCGGTCGACCTCCGGACTGCCGGATGTGTCGAGTGCGTCGATCGGCCCCTCCCAGACGATCTTGCCGTTAACAGAAATGCGGCCCGGTGCGCAATTTCTCGGGCGCTTTTGATGTCATGGGTGATGGTCAAAGCAGTTGTTCGCTTGGTCTCTAGCAGGCTGCTGAAAAAGGTTGTCGGATCGGCAGATCGCTGATTCCCTGGCGACGGGGAACTGGGGGACGGCGATGCGCGGCGACGACGCAGGCAAGGGCAGCCTGTTCAGCTATATCGATCTGGAAAAGCGGGTGCGTGCGGATCATCCGCTGCGGGTGATCCGTGAGATCGCAAACGCCGCATTGAAGGCGCTGTCGCGCGATTTCGACGCGCTGTATTCGCTGTTTGGACGGGAGTTGATCCCGCCGGAGCGGCTGCTGCGGGCGTTGCTGCTGCAAGCCTTCTACTCGATCCGCTCGGAGCGGCAGCTGGTCGAGCGGATCGACACCGATCTGTTGTTTCGCTGGTTTGTCGGTCTCGGCATCGAGGACCCGGTGTGGGACGCCACCACCTTCACCAAGAATCGCGACCGGCTCTTGGACGGCGAGGTGGCGGCCAAGTTCCTGGCGGCGGTGCTGTCGCACGACAAGGTCAGGGGGCTGGTGTCGAGCGAGCATTTCTCGGTCGACGGCACCTTGCTGGAAGCTTGGGCCAGCCCCAAGAGCTTCCGCCCGAAGGACGGCCCGGACCAGCCGCCGGAGCCGGGGCGCAACGCCGAGCGCGATTTTCGCGGCGAGCGGCGCCAGAACGACACCCACGCCTCGACCACCGACCCCGATGCGCGGCTCTTCCGCAAGGGACCCGGCAAAGAGGCGCGGCTCGTCTTCATGGGGCACGCCCTGATGGAAAACCGCAACGGCCTGATTGTCGATGCCGTGACGACGCGCGCTTCGGGGCATGCCGAGCGGCTCGCCGCCATCGCCCTGATCGCGCCGCGCGCCGATCGGCCAAACCCGATCACGCTGGGTGCCGACAAGGCCTACGACACCGCCGATTTCGTGATGGAGTTGCGCGAGCGCACGGTCACCCCGCATGTCGCGCAGAACCAGAGCGGGCGGCGTTCGGCGATCGACGGCCGCACCACCCGGCACCCCGGCTACGCAATCTCCCAGCGCATCCGCAAGCGCATCGAGGAGGCCTTCGGCTGGGCCAAGACGGTGGCCGGCTTGCGCAAAGATGCGTCATCGCGGCCTGCCCAAGGTCGGCTGGCAGTTCACCCTGGCAATGGCCGCCTACAACCTCGTCCGCCTGCCCAAACTGCTGGCCGAGCCCGCCAAGTGAGCCGCGCCGTCCCCGGCAGCCCGATTGTCGCCGCCACAGCGATCCCGCCGACAGCGACAGAAACAGCCAACCTCCGCGAACGCCCCACGGTCAGCGCCCGGCAAACCGCCAAACCCACCCAATTTTCAGCAGCCTGCTAGTGAAGCGACAATCAGCGAGCCGATGATCGTCGTCAGAATAGGGTCCAGCCCTGCAGTCGGTGCATCGAGCAATAGCAGTTCGGGATTGCAGGCAAAAGCGCGCGCTAGGGCAACACGCTTTTGCATGCCGCCGGAGAGCTCAGCTGGCCGCAGATCGGCAACGTCGTTCGCCAATCCGACTCTCGCCAGCATCTCGATCGCGACCTCGCGCGCCTTGCCGATTTCCAAGCGGTCGACGGTCAGAAGCATAAAGGCGACATTCTGCCAAACGGGCAGTGAATCGAAGAGAGCACCGTTCTGGAATACCACGCCGATCTTTCGCATCAGCGATGAACGTTCCACCCTTGAGGTATCGATAGCGTCGTGGCCACTGATTTCGATCGAGCCAGCATCGGGCGAGAGAAGGCCGAGCATGCATTTCATCAGCACGGTCTTACCGCTGCCGGAAGCACCAAGAAGGACGAGATTATTGCCACGCCTCATGTCGAGATCAACGCTCGACAGAACGGTTTGCGGCCCAAAGGATTTCCGCAGGCCGCGGATGCGAACTAATACGGACATTAGCCGAGCCTATGGCACTGAGCTTCCACCCTGTAACCGAGCTTGATCCCGCATGTCAGCGATCCGGCGTGGGGATTTGGTACCGACCTTCGTAGGTCATCTGCCGCAAGACGGCGAGCAACGCCTCCGGGCGCCCCCCGTTGCGTTCGATAATCCCGGCGAAACCACCGCGATACGCAATCCTCATGCTGACGCCTTCAATGAAGATGTCGCTAATGAGATATTTTTTATCATAGTTCTTGAAGATCCAATCAATCTCTGCCGACTGTTGTCCTCCGCTCCGTATTGCCTGGCTCGTAACGAGCATATCGCCGCCATAAGGGCGGCTTCCCGTGACCCGGAATTCCATGTTTCGGTAATCCGAAAGCTTCTGGATCGAGCTCTTGACAGCATATTCCTGGAACAGGGTTATGTATTGAGAATACTGATGCTGGTCTAAGCTCCGCGCATATTGGCCGAGTGCAAATCTCGAAATGCCTGGAATATCAAAGTTCGCTTCGAATAGCTGCCGGAACGAAGCGGTCCGCTGCGGCTCTGGCCATTGCAGGGCTTACAGACCTTGACTGCCGAGATGCTGAATAAACGCGATCGCCGCCTGATCCTGTGTAACCGAACCGCGAATTTCCGATAAGCAGAGAGTCATATTGGCGAAGAGCGCGGCAACGATTACTGCGATATGGTACGATGATCGCGGCATCCGCCCGCTCCGTCCATCAAATTACGTGCTCCCACATCGGGGCCACGGCATCTCTGAGCTTAATCCGCCAATTTCCAAGTGCCGTCCGGGAGCCGACAGCTGTTAAATACGTAATGCTCCGGAGACTCGCTAAGCCGCGACGAGCTAACGCGATATTCCAAATCTCAATCCAGGAAAACCCGGACGAAGTAGTTTTCAGGATCAAACTGGATGTCGAGTGTGGCCGGATAGGCGTGCTTGACCGCCTCGCCGATGCGTCGAGGCAGGTGGATGTCTGTCGTGGTGATCACCAAGCCTTCGTCGGTTTGCTCGATCGCGGCGATGCGGTTCATCGGGTGCTCGGGCTTTTCGGCCGCCTCGGCGTGCCGCGTCAGGGCAATGATCTTGTCCCTGTGCAGTGCTGCAAGGCTGCCGCGAACGGTGATAATCCCGGCCGGCAGATGCTCGTTGATGCGGCGGCACGCCGGACAGAGTGCCTCGTGCGCGTCCTCCGGCTTCGGCCCCCATTGCCAGCGGCCACGATGGTAGACGGCGCCGCACTGGCGGCAGGCCGTCGGCTCTGGCAGCTTTTGCTGCGCTTGATACGGGTCGAGAATTTGATCGCGCTGAGCGCGCCCAGCGATGCGCCGGCCGGAACGCGATGCCCCCCTGGCAGAAGCATTCGGGTTCATGCCGGCACCCCTTGATGAGGCGGCGATCGCTTCGGCTGGCCCCATCTCGGGCGGCACGAACCCGAACGCGGGCGGCGCGTCGCGCGCCGGTGCGCGCGTTCCCGTCAGCTGCTCCCAGATGGATCGGATGCCGGCGTGGGTCGCCTCGTGGAGATAGACGTGGTTGGCTTGATCAAACCCGAGCAGCACCGCCCCAGGGTCATTGCGCACCCGCATGAAGGCATAATTGATCGATCCGAAGCAGTCGGCGAGGCGATCATCGGAAAGCCGCAACTTGCGTTTGAACTCGCCGATCCCGAAGGCGTGCAGCGGGCGCGGGCTGTTCGACAGAGGCGGTTCGCGCCCGAACTCCAGGAAAACCTGCGCGGTGGCAAAGTCGCTCTGGACCAGCTCGAAGACCCCCAGAGCCTCCTCGGGGGTGCAGGCGGCCAGTTCAGGCGAATGCGCCGGCTCGGGACGCGGGCTTGCCGCCTCGTGCAGCGCGCCGACGATTTCGGCTTCGAACCACCGCCGGACGTCCGGCGGTGCCGAACGGATCTGATCCACGGTAAAAGCAAAGCTGATCACGGGTCTGCCTCCTCTGAATTGTCATAATCAAGCTTGCGCTATGCCGCCGGGCGACGCCTTGATCCACGTCAGGGCTTGAAACAAGCGATGCCCGCTTCTCTCAATGAGCGAGCAGCACCGGGAGCGGTGCCTCTTCCAGTACGCGCTGCGTGAAGCCGCCGAATACCCATTCCCGCAGCCGGCTGTGACCGTAGCCGCCCATCACGAGCAGACTGGCATTCCGTGCAGCCGCCGCGAGCAGCGTCTGTGCCGGGTCCCCGCTGGAAGAAAGATGCTCCCGCCGGGCTGACAACCCGTGCCAGGCGAGATTGCGGATCAGGTGATAGGCGTCATTGCCGCCATCGTCGCCTTCACTGACGGTTAGAAGGACGATTTCGCTCGCCTGTCTCAGGAAAGGCATGGCCGCCGCGACCGCATGGACGGCTTGTGGGGTCGCTTTCCAGGCGATCGCAACCGTGCCGCCGATGATCGGCCGCGATGTCTTCGCTACCGGGATCAGCAGCGGACGACCGGTCTCCAGCAAGGCGGCTTCGAGCACCATCCGGTTCGTGACATTGTTCTCCTCGGCGCGAGCAGCCACGATCAGGTCGGCAAACAGCCCCAGCGCCGCAACCCACCGGGCATCGTCGCCGGTTTCGACATGCCACTGCACCGAGGGTGATGCCTTTTGGTCCGGTGCCGGCAGATCGAGTGTCGGCACCGTCTCGCGGGCACAGAAATCATCGAACCACCGTTTGACAGCGGTTTCGCGCTCGTCGGCATCGCGCGCGATCTGATCGACAATGCTCGTCATCACGGCGTCTCCGACCACCGCAACATCGAGCGGATCGACCCGGACATGTAGCACGTCGATATGTGCCGAGAACGCACGCGCGATCTTCAATGCGGCATCGAACGTGATCGAGTTGCCGGGATCGCCGGTAGCCGGAGCGAGAATTGTCTTTATCATGTCGTCCATTCCGTAGCCCCTGTTGCATAGCCGGCCCGTCGCTTCCGGGCTGGAGGAGTTCGTCACGGCCGAAATATTTGTCAGGGCGCTTCAGCACGCCTTGAGCTGGATCAACGCAGCCGCAGTCGCGATCGGCCAGTGTCCTCGCGGCGGATGAAGACCGCTCGAACAATGGAGGTTGCCATGGCCAACACCCCCGTCGACGTGAAGAAAGCCGCTCCCGCTCCGGCCCAGGATGCATGGCGTTCGCTCCGCAGCGAGATGGATCGCTTGTTCGATCGCTTCTCGGGCGCCTTCGGCATGCCCTCGCTGCGCCGGATGTTTGACGCCGAGCCGATGTTCCGTCAGGAGAGTACGTTCGGTTTCGCGGCGCCGGTGGTCGATGTCGCCGAGAACGACAAGGCATACAAGATTACTGCCGAACTGCCGGGTCTCGAGCCGAAGGAGGTCGAGCTGTCGGTTTCCGGCGATACGCTCGTATTGCGCGGCGAAAAGCGCGAGGAAAAAGAGCAGAAGGACAAGAACACCTACAGGAGCGAGCGCTCCTACGGCTCGTTTCAGCGCAGCTTTGCCCTGCCCCAGGGGATCGACCGCGACAAGATCGCTGCTGATCTGGCGAAGGGCGTGCTGACGATCACATTGCCCAAGACGGCCGATGCGCAAAAGCCGGCCCAGAAGATCGAGGTCAAGCCGGCCGCCTGATCGCGGCCGTTATTGTGATGGATTTGGCAGCGGGTCTTCGCGCCCGCTGCGCTGTTGGGGCCGGCAAAGCTCGCGGTACAGACGCTCGGTGTCGTCGCGGCGGCACAGTTCGGTGCCCGGGCGCAGCAAGGCCGCTGACCCCGCCGCGATACCAAAACGTACCGCCTCGGTCAGCTCCCAACCCCGCGCCAGCGCCACCAGGATGCCGGCGAGCATACTGTCGCCGGCGCCGACACTGCCGACCACCGCAACCCGAGCCGCCGGAAGGCGGCGGCATCCCTCCGCGGTCGCCAGCAATGCGCCCTCGGCCCCGAGCGAGACGATGAGCACGTCACACCGTCCCTCGGCAATGACGGCGCCCGCCGCTGCTTCCAGCGCCGCATCCCCGTCTAACGCCGCGCCGCGCAGCTGGCTCAGCTCGCGCAGGCTTGCCTTGATCAGAAAAATGCCGGTTCCGGCGCCGGTCAGCGCCTCGCCCGAGCTGTCGAGCGCGAAACGCGCCCCCCGCTCTCGCGAAAGGTCCGCCACTCGGTGATAGAAGTCGGCCGGTACACCGGGTGGCAAACTGCCGCTAGCGACGACAAACCTGGTCTGCGGCATCATCTGTGCCGCCAGCGCATCGAGCAGCCGCTCCTGATCGTGCGCGCCGAGTTCGGGTCCGGGCAGCAGGAAGCGATACTGCTTGCCGCTTTGCCGTTCGACAACGGCCAGGCTCTCGCGGGTAATGCCGGGTACCGGCACCGCGACATTTGGAACTCCCTCCTCGCCCAATAGCGCTTCGATCATCTGTCCGGAGGCGCCGCCCGCCGGAAACAGCGCCAGCGCATCGCCGCCGAGCATGTGCGCCGCCCGCGCGACATTGATGCCGCCGCCGCCCGGATCGTAGCGCGGCATCTCGCAGCGCAGCTTGCGGGACGGCTCGATGATTTCGGTCGCCGTCGCGATGTCGAGCGCCGGGTTCGCGGTCAGCGTCAGGATTTCCGTCATCGCATCAATCTTTCGGGTTGCCCTGGCAACAGGCGGTCGGTTCAGCGTGGAGACTAGCAACACGGCAGCCGCTTACCTTGATCGGCATCAACTCGAACCCTCTTGTGCGGGAAGCCGGTTGACCCGGGTCAATGACTTGGCGGTCGTCGCGACATCGTCTGCATTGTGGCAGAAGCTCGGACCCGGAGCCGGCATTCCCGGCGGTAGGACAATGGATGCATTGATGAAAACAAACGGGTTGCCGGACCCCGGCAAAACATCATGCAGCGTGGCAGGCTGGCCGCCGCCCGAGCCGATGGGCATCGATGCCTATGCGCCGGAGGAAATCGCGGCGCGGGTCGAAAAGGCCGGGATCGGCAAGGCTCGGCTTCCGGCCCTCTCGCTTTTGGTGCTGGCAATCCTGGCCGGCGCGTTTATCGCGTTCGGGGCGATGCTCTACACGCTGGTCATGACCGGGAGCGGCTTCGGCTTTGGCCCCAGCCGGCTGATCGGCGGCATCGCGTTCTCGCTCGGGCTGATCCTCATCATTATCGGCGGCGCCGAGCTGTTTACCGGCAATGCGCTGATCGTCATGGCAGCTGCGTCGCGGCAGGTCTCGATCGCGGCGCTGCTGCGCAATTGGGGGATCGTGTACGCCGGCAATTTTGCAGGTGCCCTCGGCGCGGTTGCGCTTGTCTATCTGTCGGGCACGCTGGCTCTCGACACCGGTGCCGTGGGCGAGACCGCGCGGGAGATCGCGCGCGCCAAGCTCGCCCTCTCCGCCGATCAGGCGTTCTTTCGCGGCGTGCTGTGCAACGCGCTTGTCTGTCTTGCCGTGTGGCTGTGCTTTTCTGCGCGCGACGTGGCGGGCAAGGTTCTGGTGATCGTATGGCCGATATCGGCCTTTGTCGCGCTCGGTTTCGAGCATTCGGTCGCCAACATGTATCTGATCCCGATCGGGATGCTGGCCGGCGCCGCGTTCGACATCGGCGGCTTCGCACACAATTTGTTCTGGGTGACACTCGGCAATACCGTCGGCGGAGCGGGCGGCGTCGCGCTCGTATATTGGACGGTCTATTTGTGCCCCGGTACGCGCACGTCCGCCATTCCCGATCGCCGCGGGTCTTGATCGAGGCATCACACCGGAAAACCGCGCCGCGCGGTCGGACTGACCTACGTCAATGCCTCGACCGGCCATGCCGGGTTCAATCGCCTCGAAGAAAAAAGTCGAATCGGCGGCCGGAGTTTGCAGGCGAAGGGCAATGGACGCGTTGACGAAGACGAATGAACTGTCGGGACTTGGACCGGACATTTACTGAGGCACATTCTCAAAAGCAAGCGGGTGATAACAAACCGGCGTGCTCAATACGGTCCGCCACTTCCGACATTCGCGAGGGCGCGCAGCAAATCGGCCCGGCTCACGATCCCGACGATTTTGTCGTTACGGACGACCGGCACACGCTTGATGCGGTGCCGCGCCAGCAGAGCGGCAATCTCGGAAGCTTCGGCTTCTTCGGCCACCTGGATTACCGGGCGCGACATTACATCCCGAGCCGTGCGGTCGGGTGCGCGAAGGCTGGCGAGAAAGTTGTCGCTTAATGCTTCTCCTTCGGCGAGCATCACGAGCCACCATTCGCGCCGCTTCTCGCGCTCCGTTTGCCGGCGATCGATGAGATCGCCCTCGCTGACCATCCCGACAACCATTCCCGTCTTGTCAATAACCGGTACCGCGCTGATCCCGTGGGCCGATAGCAGTGCGGCGATATCCCGAACCGGTGTTTCGGGCGAGGTTGATATGATTTCGCGTGTCATCAGATCGCGCGCTTTCATGATTGCAATATCCAGCTCTGAGAGATCTCGGGTGCGGAGACAATCCCCGCAGATTGAAGAATGCTCATCTTTTTGGGAGACAGGCGATGACTTGGATCAAAGATCAACAGCATGCTCTATGGTTTCGGCCGCTGGCCGATACCGGGCTACCTTCAGCGGTCCACAAAAGCGGGCACGCCATTATTTCGACTGAGATGGATCAATGAGAGTGGGGCGGATAGAGCGCAGGCTGGGCGCCGCTGATGCAAGAGGATAATAACCAAGCGTGCTTTCTCAACCCGATGCACCCGCTCCCGAGCCGAGTTCAGGGCGTATTGCCGCGATTCACGGTTCGGTTGTCGACATAATTTTTCCTGAAGGAAGGCTGCCGGCAATCGACGAAGCAATCGCGGTCGACTGCGATGTCGGACCGATGCTGATGATGGAAGTACGGCAGCATGTCGGCCCCGACAGGGCGCGGGCGGTCGCGCTTGGTCCTACATCCGGCCTGAAGCGCGGGACGGCGGCACGGGCGCTCGGCACGCCGATCTCCGTCCCAGTCGGTGAAAAGGTGCTCGGCCGCCTGCTTGATGCGCTCGGGAACCCCGTCGATCGGGGGCCGCCTCTCGATCGCCGGGATCGAGCGCCGCCCGATCCACGGGCCCGCGCCTGCGCTTGAACCGCCAAGGCGGCGTACGCGAGATTTTCCATACCGGCATCAAGGTCATCGACCTGCTCGCGCCGCTGGTCGCCGGCGGCAAGGCGGCGATGTTCGGCGGCGCCGGGGTCGGCAAGACCGTGCTGATCATGGAGCTGATCCGCACGACGGTCGAGCGCCACGCCGGCATTTCGGTCTTCGCCGGGATCGGCGAACGCTCGCGCGAGGGGCATGAGCTGCTGCTGGAGCTCGGGCAGTCCGGCGTGCTGAAGCGCACCGCACTGGTATTCGGGCAGATGAACGAGCCGCCCGGAGCGCGCTGGCGGGCCGGCCTGACGGCGCTCGCGATCGCCGAGCACTTCCGCGACGCGGCGCACGAGAACGTGCTTCTGCTGGTCGACAACGTCTATCGCCTGGTGCAGGCCGGCGGCGAGGTGTCCGGACTGCTCGGCCGGCTGCCGTCGCGCGTCGGCTACCAGCCGACCCTCGCCACCGAGATCGCCGAATTCGAGGAGCGCATCGCCTCGGTTGCCGGAGCGGCGATCACCTCGATCCAGGCGGTCTATGTCCCGGCCGACGATTTCACCGATCCGGCGGTGGCCGAGATCTTCAGCCACCTCGATTCCTCGATCGTGCTGTCGCGCGGCATGGCGGCGGAAGGCATGTATCCGGCGGTCGATCCGCTCGCCTCGACCTCCAGCCTGCTCGATCCGCGCCTCGTCGGCGAGGCGCATTACCGCACCGCGCAAGACGTCCGCAAGACGATCGCCCATTACCGCGAGCTGCAGGAGATCATCGCGCTGCTCGGCATCGAGGAGCTGAGCGCGGCCGACCGGACCGCCGTCAAGCGCGCCCGGCGCCTGATGCGGTTTCTGACGCAGCCGTTCATGGTCACGGTCGCGTTCACCGGCAAGCCCGGCCGCACGGTCGAGCTGGAAGC
This sequence comes from uncultured Alphaproteobacteria bacterium, assembly GCA_963753665.1. GTDB lineage: Bacteria > Pseudomonadota > Alphaproteobacteria > ATCC43930 > CGMCC-115725 > DATARH01. The sequence goes on along the minus strand of CAVWDC010000013.1, from coordinate 81,635 downwards.
GACCCTCGCCGGGTGCCGCGCGATCCTCGACGGCGAGGCCGACGACTGGGCCGAAGACTCGCTCTACATGGTCGGCGATTTCGACGAGGCGCGCCGGAAGGAGGCCGACGCGGCGCCGGGAATACCACCAACAAGCCGGGGGCGCCATGAAGCTGACCGTCGCGACGCCGCTCGCGCTCGTCGTCGAGGCCGACGATGTGCGGCACCTGCGCGCCGAGGACGAGACCGGCGCGTTCGGCATCCTGCCCGGCCATGCCGACTTCCTGACCGCGCTGGCGGTTTCGGTGGCGAGCTGGCGCGATGCCGCCGGAGCCGAGCATCATGTCGCGCTGCGCGGCGGCATGCTCGCGGTGCGCGGCGGCGACACGATCGCGATCGCCTCCCCGGAAGCGGTGGCGGGCGACGATCTGCGCCGGCTGCAAGGCGGAGGTGCTCGCCCGATTCCGCCGCCGCCTCGCCGAGGAGCAGGAGGCACGCTCGCAGGCGCAGCGTCTGCATCTCGCCGCAATCCGCAGGATCGTGCGCTTTTTGCGGTCCGAGCGGTCGCCGGCTCCGCCCGGATCAGCTGGTTCAATCGGAGAAACGGGGACGGGGGAGCCGGCGTCGTGAGGCCGGGTCCGCCGCCGCGCGACCGGGCCGATCACCCGGAACGCCTCGACCGGGCGGTCGAGCTGCGCCGGGTCCGGCGGGAACATTGGCAGCGCGAGGGCGAGCGGTCGATCGGCCGCAACCTGGCGATGATCGGCGTGCTCGGCTGGACGATCGTGACCCCGACCCTTATCGGCATCTTCGGCGGTCGCTGGCTCGACCGGATATTCGATACCGGCATTTTCTGGAGCCTCGGTCTGCTCGTCGCCGGGCTTGCACTGGGCTGCTGGCTCGCCTGGAATTGGATGCAGCGCGAATGACTGCTGACGCCCTCGCCCCGATGCTGGCCCTTGCCGCTCTCTGGAGCAGCGCCGGGTTCGGCTCTCGGCTTGCTGTATTTCACGACGCTGCGGCGCAGCGTCGATCTCTATGCCGGACAACGGTAGCCGCCTCGTCCCGGCCCTCCTCACGCTCGGCCGTTTCGCGGCAGCTGCCGGTTTTCTCGGCGTCGCCGCATCATCCGGCGCGCTGCCGCTGCTGACCGGCTTTCTCGGTTTCCTGTTGGCGCGCGCGGCGGCGTTGCGCGCCGCGATGCCCGGGCAAACGCGATGATCGAGTCGCCGCTGGCCAGCACGGTTCTGTTCCATCTCGGCCCGGTCGCGATCACCCGTCCGGTCGTGACCAGCTGGGCGCTCATGGCGGTGCTCGCGATCGGCGCCCGTCTTGCGACAAGCCGGCTCGCGATAACCCGGCTCGCTGCGCGACCGGACCGGCGTCAGGCGATGCTGGAGCTGCTCGTCACCGGCATCCTCGGCCAGATCGAGGAGATCATTCGCAAAGATGCCCGGCCGTTGCTGCCGCTGCTCGGCACGCTGTTCATCTTCCTCGTCGCGGCCAATCTGTGCGGCGTGCTGCCGGGGGTGACGGCGCCGACCGGCAAGCTCGAAACGCCGGCGGCGCTGGCGCTGATCGTGTTCGTCGCGGTGCATTTCTACGGCGTGCGCGCCCGCGGGCTCGGCGGTTATCTCGCGAGCTTCGCCCAGCCGAAGCTGATCATGCTGCCGCTCAACCTCGTGTCCGAGATGACGCGCACCTTCTCGCTGATGGTGCGCCTGTTCGGCAACGTGATGAGCGGCGAGTTCGTGATCGCGCTCGTCGTGGCGCTGGCCGGACTGTTCGTGCCGATCCCGCTCATGGCGCTGGAAATCCTGGTCGGGCTCGTGCAGGCCTACATCTTCACCGTGCTCGCCACCGTCTTCATCGGCGCCGCGCTCGACAGCGCCGAGCCGGGTTGAAATCAAGGAATCGCTGAAATCGAGGGGTCATGGATACGCTCAAGCTCATCAGCATCATCGCCGCCGCGCTGGCCGTGTCGATCGGGTCGATCGGGCCGGCGCTCGCCGAGGGCCGCTCGGTCGCCGCCGCGATGGACGCGATCGCCCGCCAGCCGGAAGCGGCCGGCACGATCTCGCGCACGCTGTTCGTCGGCCTCGCGATGATCGAGACAATGGCGATCTACTGCCTGGTCATCGCCCTGCTGCTGCTCTTCGCCAATCCGTATGCCGGGTAGCGATGCATTTCGACTGGTCCACCTTCGCGCTGCAGACGATCAATTTCGCGATCCTCGTCTGGCTGCTGCACCGGTTTCTCTACCAGCCTGTCCTGCGGCTGGTCGATGCCCGGCGCGCCGAGATCGAGACGCAGTATGAAGCGGCGCACGCGGCCGAAGAGGCGGCGGCAACAGGGCTGGAAGCGGTCGAGAAGGAGCGCGCCGGCATCGCCGCCGAACGGCGGCGGCGATGAGCAGGCCGCGGTCGACGCGGAAGCAGCAGGCGAACGGCGCGCCGCGCCGCAGGCCGAGCGCGAGGCGGCGGCGCTGCTCGACGGCGCCCGCAAGACGATCGCGGAGGAGCGCGAACGGCGCTCGCGGAGGCGCAGCGGCAGCCTTCGACCTCGCTGCGGGGATGGCGCGGCGGTTGTTCGCCGAATTGCCGGCGAAACTCCGCGCCGAGGCCTGGATCGAGCGCATCGAGAGCCACCTCGGTGCATTGTCGAGACCGGAAAAGGAGGCACTCGCGCGTCAGCTCGGCAGCGTGTCGCCGCTGCGGGTCACGACCGCGGCGGCGCTGCCGGCGGAGACCGCCGAGAATTGGCGGGCGCGCCTGCGCCGATCCTTTGGCGATCGGATCGCGGTCGAATTCAGCGTCGATCCGGAGCTGGTTGCCGGCGCGGAACTGCACTTCCCGAATGCGATCCTGCGCTTCTCGTGGCAGAGCGCGCTGGACATCATGCGCGAGCGGATCGAGGCCGATGCCGACGCTCACTGAGACGCTGCAGACCCGCCTCGCCCGCAGCGGGAAACGTATCGCCGAGACCGCGCTCGCACCGCGGCTCGACCATATCGGCCGGGTCGCCGGCGTTGGCGACGGCGTGGCCACCGTGACCGGCCTGCCCGACACGCGGCTCGACGAGCTGCTGGTTTTCGAAGGTGGGGTGCGCGGCATCGCGGTCGATCTCGGCGACGAAACGATCGGCTGCGTGCTGCTCGGCAGCGATACGAGATTGCGGCCGGAAGCATGGTCCAAGGGACCGGCGAGGTGGCGCGGGTGCCGGTCGGCGATGCGCTGCTCGGCCGGGTCGTCGATGCGCTCGGCGCACCGCTCGACGGCGGCGAGCCGATTGCCGCACAGGCTTTCGCGCCGGTCGAGCAGCCGGCGCCGGCGATCATCGACCGCGCGCTCGTGACCCGGCCGCTGGCGACCGGCATTCTCGCGATCGACGCGATGATCCCGCTCGGCCGCGGCCAGCGCGAGCTGATCATCGGCGACCGCGGCACCGGCAAGACGGCGATCGCGGTCGACGCGATCATCAACCAGCGATCAAGCGACGTGATCTGCGTCTATGCCGCGGTCGGCCAGAAGACGTCGTCGGTTGCTGAGGTCATCGCAGCAGTGCGGCGCTACGGCGCGCCGGAGCGCTGCCTGTTCGTGGTCGGCGAGGCCGATGCGGCGCCCGGGCAGCAGTGGCTGACGCCGTACAGCGCCTGCACGATGGCCGAGCATTTCATGGCGCGCGGCCGCGACGTGCTGCTGGTCATCGACGATCTGACCAAGCACGCGGCGGCCTACCGGCAGATATCGCTGCTGCTGCGCCGCCCGCCGGGCCGCGAAGCCTATCCCGGCGACATCTTCTACATCCACTCGCGGCTGCTGGAGCGGGCGGCAAAGCTCTCGCCGGATCGCGGCGGCGGCTCGCTGACCGCCTTGCCGATCGCCGAAACCCAGGCCGGCAATATCAGCGCCTATATCCCGACCAACCTGATCTCGATCACCGACGGGCAGATCTATCTCGACCCGCGCCTGTTCTATGAGGACCAGAAGCCGGCGGTCGATGTCGGCAAGAGCGTGTCGCGCGTCGGCGGCAAGACGCAGGCGCCGGTCCTGCAGGCGTTGTCCGAAAGCCTGCGGCTCGAATACGCGCAGTTCCTCGAGCTGGAAGTGTTCACCCGCTTCGGCACGATGGTCGACGAACGCACCCGAAAGACGATCGAGCATGGGCGACGCATTCGCGCCGTCCTGTCGCAGCCGCAATTTGCGCCGCTGTCGCTCGGCGAGCAGGTGGCGCTGCTCTTCGCCGTATCGGAAGGACTGCTCGACGCGGTGCCGCTCGACCGGGTTGCGGCCTTCCGCGCCGCTCTCGGCGACTGGCTGCGCGAGCATTGCCCGGAAATCCTGGCGATCGGCGACCAGGCGCCGCCGCTGTCTTCGGATCTGAAGTCGCGGCTGCTGATCCCTCTTCGGGAGCTGGCGACACGCATCGCTTCTCAATCCGCTGGGAGGGCGCCATGACCCAACTCGCCGAGATCGAATCGCATATCGGCAACATGACCGAACTGCGCGACATCGTCGGCGCGATGCGCTCGCTGGCCGGCATGCGGATGCAGGAGGCGCAGCGGGTTCTGCCGGGCATCCGCCGCTATGCCGAGACCGTGTCGGCGGCGATCGGCGACGCGCTGCATCTGCTGCCGGACTCGATGCCCGGCGCCGCGCGCGTGCCGGGCAGAAGCGGCCTTGTCCTATGCAGCGCCGAGCACGGGTTCGTCGGGGGCTTCAACGAGCGGCTTCTAGACGCGGCTGAACCCCTCGTCGGTCCCGGCGCCGCGCTCTTCATTCTCGGCAGCCGCGGCGCTGTGCTGGCGCGGGAGCGGGAACGAACCATCGCCTGGACGCATCCGATGGCGACGCGCCCGGACGGCGTGCCTGATGTAATCCGCCGGCTTGCCGCGGAACTCGACGATTGGATCGCGCGCCGCGATCTGAGCCGGATCGAGGTCGTCTTTGCCCGTCATTTACCGGGGCAGTGCCGGCCCGATCGAGCGGCGCTTGCTGGTCCCGCTCGACCCAGTAGCGATCATGCCGGGAAAGCGGCGTCTGCCGCCGCTGCACAATCTGCCCGCCGATATCCTGCTGGAGAGGCTGACCGCGGATTATGTCTTCGCGCTGTTGACCGAGGCGGCGGTCGAGTTGCTCGCCAGCGAAAACGCGGCGCGCTTCGCGGCGATGGAAGCGGCGCACGACAATGTGTCGAAAAAGCTCGATGAACTACGCGAGGAAGGGCGCCGGGCGCGGCAGGACGAGATCACCACCGAACTGCTCGAGCTTGTAACCGGAGCGGCGGTTCAGTCCGGCGGCAAGCAGGCGGGTAGCGATGATATCCGGCTCAGCGGCTGAGATAGGAAGCGGCACCGTCGAGAGTACGCAGCCGCGCATAATCGGCCTCGGGAATGTCGATGCCGGTTCGCTCGTGCAGCGCGACGACGAAATTCATAAAGTCCATTGAATTGAGATCGAGTGCCTCGCGCAAATCCTCGCTACCGGAAACAGTGGCGGGATCGGTCTCCGGGGCGATGCTGCTCAGGATGTCGCGGATCAGGCGTTTCACTTCGGCGTCGGTCATAGCGTGGCGGGCTCCTGCAACAGGCATTCGATTGCGTTCAGCAGGCGGGCGCCGGTATGGCCGTCGGTCACCCGGTGATCGGCTGCGAGCGTGACGGAGGCCAAGGGCCGCGGCTCGACTCGTCCGTCCACGACCCAGGGGCGCGTCAGCACCGTGCCGAAGCCGATAATCGCCACCTGCGGCGGATAGATGATTCCGGTAACGCTTTCGGCGCCCCGGTCGCCGAGGCTGGTTACGGTGATGGTCGGGGAAGTAAGTTCGGAACTGCGCAGGCTGCCGGTACGGGCTCGCCGCACGAGATCGCGCATCGCCGTCATAAGCTCCCCCAGCGATCGCTTGTCGGCATCTCGAATTGCCGGGGCCACCAGCCCGCCGCCGCGCAACGAGATCGCCCAGCCGATATGGATGCCGTCTCCCGGGCGAAACACGCCGTCGACATAGGTCCCGTTAAGCTGCGGTACCTCGCGCAACGCCAGGGCGGCTGCCTTCAGCAGCAGCACCGCCGGCAATAGCCTCTCCGGCACCGGGTGGGCCGCGTTGAAGCTTGCGAGCCAGGCCAACGCCGCGCCGAGATCGACCGTGTGGCTGAGGTAGTAATGCGGAATCTCGCGCTTCGAGCGCCCCATTGCGGCGGAGATCGCCTTGCGCATTTCCGCTGGGTCGAACCCGGTACGGCGCGGCGCGACGGCCGGACTTGAGATCGCGGCCGTCCCTGTCGGGGTAGCAGCTCGCGTGCCGGCGGCCAGCTCGATATCGGCCAAAGTCACCGCGCCATCGATCCCGGTGCCGGAAAGCCCGGCGGCGTCGATACCGAGTTCCGCGGCATGCCGCCGCGCCGCAGGGGTGATCTTGGTGCCAGCCGCGCCGCGAATTGTCGTGCCGTTGCCGGCGCCGGCGCGGCCTCGGGCATCCTTGGCCGGGGATTCGGCCTGTGCCGGTGCGGTGGGCGGAGTTCGCCGGAATCGGCCGCCCCGCCGCGCTGCTTCCGATATGCGCCAGTAGGCCGCCGACCGGGACCTTGGTGCCGACCGAGACGACGAGCTCGGAGACGACGCCCTCTTCGAAGATCTCGACCTCGATTGCCCCTTTCTGGGTTTCGACGACCGCGACGACATCGCCCTTTTTGACGCGATCACCGGGTTTTACGAGCCACTCGACGAGCGTGCCGGTCTCCATGTCAGCGCCGAGCGCCGGCATCAGGAAATCGCTCATTTGCCGCGCACGAGAAGTCGCGCCGCAGAGGCGATATCGGCTGGTTGCGGCAGCGTCGGCGTCTTCGAGATGCGGCGCGTAGGGCATCGGCACCTCGCGGCCGCAGACGCGGCGAAGCGGCGCGTCGAGATCGAAAAACGCGTCCTCGGCGATGCGCATGCCGATCTCGGCCGCCAGCGATCCGCTGCGCCAGGCTTCGTCAACGATGACGGCGCGTCGCGTCCTGGCGACCGATGCCAGGATTGTTTCCGTGTCGAGCGGCCGCAGCACGCGGAGATCGATAACCTCTGGCCTCGATGCCGTCCCCGGCCAGGGTATCGGCGGCGGCCAGTGCCTTCCACAGCCCGTTGCCGTAGGCGATCACCGTGACGTCGCGTCCCGCGCGGCGGATTTTTGCCCGGCCGATATCGACCGCCGTTACCGCCGGATCGAGCGCGCCCTCGATGTTGTAGAGCATGACATGCTCGAAGATCAGCACCGGGTTCGGATCGGCCAGTGCCGCCGCGAGCATGTAGCGCGCGTCCTCGATGACCGCCGGCGCCAGCACGCGCAGCCCCGGAATATGCGCGTACCAGCCTTCGAAACTGTGCGAGTGCTGCGCCGCGACCCGCCGTCCGCCGCCGGTCGCCATGCGGATCACCAGCGGCACCGCGAACTGGCCGCCCGACATATGCGGGATCGTCGCGGCGTTGTTGACGATCTGATCGAGCGCCAGCAGGCTGAAATTCACGGTCATGATCTCGACGATCGGCCGCATCCCGGCCAGCGCCGCGCCGATCCCGGCCCCGACAAAGGCGCTTTCCGAGAGCGGCGTGTCGCGGATGCGCTCCTCGCCGAACTCGTCGATCAGGCCCTTGGTGACCGCGTAGCAGCCGCCATAGCGCCCGACATCCTCGCCCATCAGAAAGCATTTGGGGTCGGCGAGCAGGGCGTCGCGGATCGCCTGTTTGCAGGCTTCGCGGTAGGTAATCGCGGCCGCGCTCATGCCGGCACCCGATCCATCGTGACAAAGCGTTCGAGTTCCTCGACCGGTTCGAGCGTGCCGGCTTCGGCGAACGCGACCGCGGCCTCGATCTCGGCATCGGCCTCGGTTTCGATCCGGCGGATTTCCGCCTCATGGATCAGGTCGCTATCACCGAGCCAGCCTTGGAACCGCTCGATCGGCCCCCTTTTGCGCCAGGCTTCGATCTCTTCCTTGCTGCGGTACTGCTGTGCGTCGAACATCGAATGGGCGCGGAAGCGATAGGTCCGGCATTCGAGGAATTGCGGCCCGCCGCCGGCCCGGATCTGCTCGACGGCCCGGCGCGCCGCGCTCTCGACCGCGACGACGTCCATGCCGTCGACGGCGGCGCCCGGCATGCGATAGGCGGCGGCCTTGCGGAACAGATCGGTCTCGGCCTCGGCCCGCTCCAGCGCCATCCCCATCGCGTAAAGGTTGTTCTCGCAGACGAACAGCACCGGCAGCGACCACAAAGCGGCGAGGTTCATGCTTTCGTGAAACTCGCCCTCATCGACCGCGCCGTCGCCGAAAAAACACGCCGTGACGGCGCTGCGGCCCTGCATTTTGTCGCCGAGCGCGACGCCGACCGCGAGCGGCAGCCCGCCGCCGACAATCGCGTTGCCGCCATAGAACCGGGTCGCGCGGTCGAAGATGTGCATCGAGCCGCCCCGCCCGCGGCAGCATCCTTCCTGCTTGCCGAGCATCTCGGCCATCAGCCGGTCCATGCCGATGCCGCGCGCGATCGCCTGGCCGTGCTCGCGATAGGTCGCGACGACGGCATCTTCGGGCGCGAGCGCCTCCATGACGCCGACCGAGACCGCCTCCTCGCCGTCATAGAGATGCAGAAAGCCGAGGATTTTCTGCGCCTGGTACAGCTCGACGCATTTCGCCTCGAAATGCCGGATGCGGATCATCTGGCACAGCAGATGATGCAGATGGGCGTGATCGAGCCTGACCTTGGCCGTGGAAGCGTGCGTTCATCGCTCGTCGCTTTCGAGGGTGGACAGATCGCCTTCGGGGAGGCCGAGTTCGCGTGCCTTCAGCAGCCGGCGCATGATCTTGCCGCTGCGGGTTTTCGGCAGGTTGGCGCGGAAGTCGATCTCCTTCGGCGCCACCGCGGCGCCGAGCCGCTTTCTGGCATGCCCCAGCAGGTCGCGGCGCAGCTCTTCCGAAGGCGCAAAAGCCGGGTTTCAGCGCGACAAACGCCTTGACGATCTCGCCCGCCATCGGGTCGGGCTTGCCGATGACCCCGGCTTCGGCGACCGCCGGGTGCTCCATCAGCGCGCTTTCGACCTCGAATGGGCCGATCAGATGGCCGGACGATTTGATGACGTCATCGGCGCGCCCGACGAACCAGAAATACCCGTCGGTATCGCGCTTCGCGAGATCGCCGGTCAGGTACCACGGACCGGCAAAGCATTTGCGGTAGCGCTCGTCCTCGTGCAGATAGCCGCGCATCATCGACGGCCACCCGGCCTTGAGCGCCAGTTCGCCTTCGACCATCGGCTCGTCGATGACGGTCACTGACCCGTCCGCGGCGCGCCGCACGATCGCCGCCTCGATGCCCGGCAGCGGCAGCCCCATCGACCCGGGCTTGACCGGCAGGGCGGCGTAGTTGGCGATCATGATGCCGCCGGTCTCGGTCTGCCACCAATTGTCGTGAAACGGCTGGCCGAACGCCTCGACGCCCCACAGCACCGCCTCCGGGTTCAGCGGCTCGCCGACGCTGGCCATAAAGCGCAGCGCCCGCAGGTCGTAATCGCGCACCGCATCCGCGCCGAGCTTCATCATCATGCGGATCGCGGTCGGCGCGGTGTACCAGACGCTGACCCGCTCGGCCGCCAGAATGCCGTACCAGCTCTGCGCGTCGAATTCGGCTTCGACGACCAGATTGGTGACACCGTGGGTCAGCGGCGCGATGATCCCGTAGCTGGTGCCGGTGACCCATCCCGGATCGGCGGTGCACCAGAAAATGTCGTCCTCGTGCAAATCGAGCGCGTAGCGACCGGTGACGTAATGGGCGACCACCGCGTCGTGGACGTGGATCGCGCCCTTCGGCCGGCCGGTCGTGCCGCTCGTGAAGTGCACCAGCGCCATGTCCTCGGGATCGGTTGGCGGGATTGTGTAGGTCTCGCCGGCTGCTGCCATTACGTCCCGCCAGCGCAGTGTGCCCGCGACCGGTGGCCCATCATCAACCAGGATCACATGCTCCAACTTCGGCAGCCGGCTGCGCAGCGCCTCGATTTTGCGGCGGTAGAGTGCTTCCGTCGTGACCAGCACCTGCCCGTCGCCGATTTCCAGCCGGGTCGCGATCGGTTCGGGACCGAACGCGGAAAACAGCGGCGTGACGACGCATTTCGCCTTCAGTGCGCCGAGCATCGCGACGTACAGCTCGGGAACCCGGCCCAGCAGCAGGAAGACGCGGCCTCCCTGTCCGACACCGAGCGTGCCGAGCGCATTGGCAAAACGGTTCGTCTCCGCTGCGAGAGCGCGATAGGTGAATTTCGCGGCGCTCGCCGGATTTGCCGATCCAGCGGAGCGCAACGCGGTCGGCGCGGGGGCCGTTCGCGTGCCGATCCACCGCCTCGTGCGCGATGTTCAGACCTCGCCCATCCGGCAACCCATCCAGAAACCGGCGCGCCTTGCCCCAATCGAACACCACCCGTGCCGCTTCATAGTCAACGAGGTTCGGACGACACCGAAATCTTGCGGGGTCCTTGACGATCGCGGGCCGGGTCACGAAGACATCATTCACGGCGAACACTCCGCAAGCGGCAGATCAAACCGCGCCTTCGCTCTCCAGCGCGATTTCCTGTTCGAGACCCTGCTCTTCGGCGGCGATCTCACCCTCCGCTTGCAGCCAGTGTTCGACCGACTTTCCTTCCGGGCAGCCCGCGTTCTGCCAGATTTCGTAGGCCCGCTCGCGGACCCGCTGTTCGTGCCACCAGCTCTTCATTTTCATTCTCCTCTCGCTCTAAATTGGCCGAGCCGTTGCATGCTGTTTTCTGCGGTATTCCCGTTCGCAGAGATCGGCCAACGGGCAATCGGCACACCCTCTGCCCTGGCTGTCCCGGTTCGCTTCATGGCAGGCCTCGCGCAGGGTTCGCGCGGGACTGCGTAGATAAGGGTCGACCGGCATTGCGGCCCTCCGTGCTTCTTGCGCCGCGATGGCTCAATTTAGTCGGATAGCCTGGTCTTCGACCCTGATCTGGATCAAATGCAGCCGGTCTGAGCCGTTAAAAAAGCACCGGGCGCGACCGGGGCATTATCGGATTGGTCGCGATTGCGGCCCCGATGCTCACCTCGCTGTGGCGCCCCGGTCAACATGATGGACGTGCGCAGACTGACGGCAGTTTTGACAGTACCGGCTCTGTATTCGGCCTCTCACTGCCGGGCCGACCCCCTATCATCGAGTTGATTTTTCAGATAATCGGGCAGTAGGCTGTGTCGGCGCAACCTATGTAGCGGCGAATACGCGCTTGAATTAGCCAAGCTCCCCAAGGGTGAGCAGGCCATGACTGGCACGACAGCGGAGCGTAAAGCTGGCGTGCTCACAAGCTTCATTGCCGTCATATCCCCGTGAGTTTCGTGCTCGCAGGCAATGGCCGAAGATCACGGCGAGGTGATGAATGAGCAGCGATAACCGGCAGCACGCCCCCGACAGCAGCCTCAATGTCAGCAGTAGCTCGAGCCAGGACACGACCCCTGGTGGCGAGAACCTGGATCGGGATCACCAACCGGAACCGGCGATTGCCGCCGAGCGGCGGTTCCGGCTGGTCGTAGAGGCGGCGCCCAGCGCCATGGTGATGGTTGACCGGACGGGAGCCATCGTCATGGTCAATGCCCAGGCCGAGCGGGTTTTCGGCTATTCGCGGACGGAACTTCTCGGTCGACCCGTCGAAATGCTCGTCCCGCCGCGGTACCGGCCCCACCACCCCGGATTGCGCGAGAGCTTTTTCAGAGAACCCCGAGCCAGGCCGATGGGCGCCGGCCGGGAGCTCTATGGCCTCAAGAAAGACGGCAGCGAATTCCCGGTCGAGATCGGGTTGAACCCGATCGAGACCGACGAGGGCACGATGGTGCTGTCCGCGATCGTCGACATCACCGAGCGCAAGACCTCCGAAGCGGCTCTCAGGGGGTCCGAGAGGCGGCTGCAGGAATTGCACGCCGAGTTGCTTCACGTATCGCGCTTGAGTGCGATGGGGCAGATGGCGGCGATGGTCGCCCATGAATTGAACCAGCCGCTCACGGCGATCAGCAACTACATGGAGGCGGCCGCTACGCTGCTCGATCGGGGTGGCGAGCTGCCAGTCGCGAGACTTCGGGGCGCGGTGAGCCGCGCCGGCGAGCAGGCTATCCGCGCCGGGCAGATCATCCAGCAGCTGCGCGGCTTCGTGTCGCGCGGGGACAGCGAGAAGCGGATCGAAGCCGTCTCGCCGCTTGTCAGGGAAGCAGCGGAGCTCGCCTTGCTCGGCACCAAGCAGAAAGGCGTCAATATTCGCATCGAGGAGAATCTCGCAGATGCCGTGATTTTGGCCGACAAGATCCAGATCCAGCAGGTGCTGTTGAACCTGCTGCGAAATGCCGTCGAGGCCGTCGCGGACCTGGAGTATCGGGAAGTCGCCCTTGTCGCAGAAACGCACGATGGAATGGTCCGGATCAGCGTCATCGATAATGGTCCGGGGCTCTCCGACGACGTCAAGGCGCGCCTGTTTCAGCCCTTTGTGTCCACCAAAAAGACCGGCATGGGAATGGGGTTGTCGATCTGCCACAATATCGTTACGGCGCATGACGGACGCCTCTGGGCCGAGGCTAATCCCGACGGAGGGACCATCTTTCATCTGACCTTGCCCGCCGCGCCGAGCGCGGAGCAGAGCGATGCCTGAACCTCGAATTATTTATGTGATCGACGACGAAGAGGCTGTTCGGGATTCAGTGGCCTTTTTGTTGGAAGCGCGCGATCTCTGCGTCCAAAGCTTCCCCTCGGCGGGCGACTTTCTGGCCGCGGTTCCCTCGCTGGCGCCTGGTTGTGTGCTTACAGACATGCGGATGCCGGGGATGGATGGGCTCGAGCTGCTGCGAGATATACGAAGGCGTAATCTACCCTGGCCGGTCGTGGTCATGACCGCCCATGGGGAGGTACCGCTTGCCGTCCAGGCGCTCAAGGCCGGGGCGAGTGATTTCATTGAAAAGCCATTTCCCGGCGACGCTTTGATCGACGCCGTTCTATCCGCGCTGCAGACAATCGATCAGGCGCGCGAACAAGATGCCGATATCGCCGAGATAAATACCAAGATAGCCACGCTCACCCCTCGCGAGCGCGAAGTCTTCGAACAGCTCGTGGCCGGTCACCAGAACAAGATGATCGCCTACAATCTCGGGATGAGCCCGCGCACCGTCGAGGTTCATCGGGCGCGGGTCATGGACAAGATGCAGGCGCGCAGCCTCCCTGCATTGGTGCGGATGGCGGTGGTCGCGGGCGTGCATCCGGCGGGTTAACCAGCCAGTAGTCCGTGGCTCGGCTGCACTCCGCTCGGGAACTATCATCGTTGCCGTCCTTGATTTGGATCAGGGAGCGCAGATGCGCTGTTCTGTAGAATGCCGGTTGATCAGTTCTGGAGCAGGACCGCGATGTCAGCACCGGCAAGCTATAGGGCTCGACGATGACCTCGACAGGAGCGCGCGATCGCCGTCATCGATGACGATGCCGCGGTTTGCGATTCGACCCGTTTCCTGTTGGAAACGTACGATTTCGATGTGCACACCTATCAAAGCGGCGCGGATTTTCTGTGCGACAATCCCGTGATCGCGTGTCTGATCGTTGATTATCACATGCCGGGGTTGAACGGTCTGGAGGTGGTTGCTGAACTGCGTAAACGCGGTCGTCACGTCCCGGCTATAATCATGATCACGGCGGCTACCGATCCTTCAGTCGAGCGCAGCGCTGCTGAACTTGGCATTCGGCATATTTTGAAAAAGCCCCTCGCCAATCAGGTACTGCTCAACACTCTCCGCGCTCAACTTAAAGAGTAGTTCCCCTGGCATATCGGCTGCAGCGATCAGCAGCGTCTGGTGAGTGATTACCTCAGTAAGACAGCAACCGGCATTCACCCCCAGCGATATTCAGGTACTCGGTTGCCCGGCTTATCCATTCTGCAGGAGCGCGCGCACCCGGTTCCGATAAGTGTTGGATGGCTATTCGCGCGCGAATCAGCGCGTTCAGTGCCGAGTAGAAATGAAGCAGGTCTCGGGATGGATTGTCTCCAGTACGCTGCCGGTAATGCCGTAGCAATTGCGTTTTGACCCTGTCATTACCGAGACGGCGGCATTCAAGTACGAGATAGGCGATTTCGCTGACAGGATCGATAAGGCGGAGATCATCGCGGAACTCAAGGCAATCGATGATCCGTGGGGCACCATTCAGGTAAATGTGCTCCGGCCGGAGATCACCATGGCCGTCGACGATTCGGCCTCGGTGAATGCGTTCCCGAAACAGCACGCCGCGGCGGTTCAGAAAGCAGACCAGACAACGCCGGGATCTATTCAGTGAGTTCAATAAATGCGGCATGCCAGCTAATCGAAATGTGCGCTCGCAGGCAGACAGTTCCCGGTTGATGCGGATCCCGAACTGCGCTAGCGAAAGTCTGACGCGACTAGCGGTGGCGTAAAATCCAGCCAACCTCCGCGCCAGCGCCACGATATCGATGTTGTTTAGATCGTGAATCCCCATTCGACGCTCAAGCGTCTGCTCGGCATTCAACCGAACCATTTCTACGAGCCAATCTATGGCTGTTCCGGTACCCCCAATTGCGAGTTTGCCGTCCGCACTGAGCGTGATCGGTACCACGCCAAGGTAGACATCGGGAGCAAGACGCCGGTTGAGGCGGACCTCGGTCGCTGCGTTACGCCGGCGCGCCTCGATCGAACGGAAGTCAAAACCGTCGCCCTTGACCGGTTTCTTCAGCTTGTATGCATGCGTCTCGGTCAGGAACACCCACGAGAAATGGGTCTCGATGACCTCGACTCGTGCCGGATGCTCGGGATAGCTGTCGGTGGAGCGCAGAAATGCGACTTTGCGATCGGGCGGGATATCCGCTCGGGCTATGTGCACCGCGCCGACATCGGCTGCCCCGTCCGGCACCCTGGCTCTACTATTTCTGTGCCTGATCGCGGGAAATCTCCTGATGATCGAGACTGGCCGCCAATTCGCGCAAGCTGTTGCCGATCTCGACCGGGTACGCAAATGCCTCGAGCCTCTTCAAGGGCGCCGGCAGTCTGGCAAGCTGATCGCGGGCACGAGCCCTAATATCAGCGAGATCCGTGGCCGGTTCCGTCCGACATCCGCCGGTCATGACCCGCTTCAGCAGCATTTCGCCGTCGTGCCGCTCGTCGGCAAGCGAAACCCGATCACCGGCCAAGGCGCCGGCTGCGTCATAAGACCTCCAGACCTGCTTGCGGCCGGGCCAGGTTGCCTTACCCGCCGATCGCTTGCGGCGTGGCTTGCCGGCGTATTCCTGGAGTTTGTACGCGCAGTCGAGCGCCGGAGCATCGGACGAGGTCGTCAGACTGGTGCCAACGCCGAACGAGTCGATCGGCGCACCTCGCAGCGCCAGGATCTCGTCTTCATCAAGACCGCCGCTGGCGACGATCGCGACCGAGCGCAGTCCTCCATCATCGAGAATACGGCGCACGCGGCGCGCATGCTCGCCCATATCGCCGCTGTCGATTCGAACCCCGGAAACGGTAATTCCTTCGACCGCGAGCCGGTGAGCCAGACTGACCACCTGCTTGGCCCCGCGCTCGGTGTCGTAGGTGTCAATAAGCAGGACCAGATCGCGCGGTCGCGAGCGCGCAAAATGCTCAAAGGCGAGCTCCTCGTCGTCATGGGACTGGATGAAGGAATGCGCCATCGTACCCTTGATCGGGATGCCATATTCGAGGCCGGCCGCGAATGTTGCCGTACCGGCGAACCCGGCGAGATAGCTGGCGCGGGCGGCGAGCATGCCGGCCTCCCCCCCATGCGCCCGGCGCAACCCGAAATCAACCAACGATTTGCCGTTCGCCGCCAGGACCATGCGAGCCGCCTTCGAGGCAATCACGGTCTCGAAATGCAACAGATTGATGAGGCGGGTTTCGACAAGCTGCGCCTGTGGCAGCGGCGCAATAACGCGCAGGATCGGCTCGTTAGGGAAAAAGACCGTGCCTTCTTGCATCGCCTCGACATCGCCGGTGAAACGGAATGTCGCGAGATACTCCAGCAACCGCTCGGGAAAGGCTCCGAACGCGCGCAAGCGGGCAACGTCCGCCGTCGGAAAGGCCAGATTTTCGAGCCAAGAGAGCGCCTGCTCCAAACCCGCCGCCATCAGGAACCCGCGTCGCGGCGGCAATTTGCGCACGAACAGCTCAAAAACCGCGGTCTCGGTCAATCCATGCTCGAGATAGGCCGCCAGCATGTTGAGCTAATAAAGATCGGTGAGCAGCGGCCCTGGATTCGATGACATCAGGCCTCCCAGTGCACTCGCCGTCGAAGCGACACCGTCACGCAGCCGCGTTTGCTCGCCGCCGGGCTTTGCGGTTCCTCTCCTCTCGAAGCGTTTCCAGCCGTTCGGCGCGTTCCTGCAATACAGCCCGATCCGCTGCGGTGCTTGACGCATGGGTCGGCGCGGCACAGGCCGTGGGGCACCGTGTAACGCCTTTGGCCAAGATGAAAGCGGCGATCTCGGCTTCGTAATTGCGTGCCGACATCAGCTTTCCTCCGGTTCACTCAGGTTTGCGATAGGGAGATACTGCAGCTGGCAACGGTTTTGTGGAATCCGGTCTTGTCTTTACGGAATATTCCGTATGTGCCCGGGTTCTTCACGGGTTCATGGCGATACGTATGACCACCGCGTCGCTTATGGCGGACGCTACTCTGCCTTGGCGGTGATCCAGTCGCCGCGATCATCTCAGGGCACAACGAGCATGTCGCAAGAGAAGCGCTCGACAAGCTCGCCCAGTCCGCTACGCCTCCCTCGAACAACCCGGCCTCGGCAGCTTCCGGACCGAGGGCGGCAGGTCTTCGAGCGCGTGGTACGGCATCGCAACCGCCTACTCAGCGGCGCTCCTTGTATTCTTTGCACGGTTCTCGGCTTCGTAAACGATCTCCATCGTGCGCAGCAGGCTGGCGGCGTTGACGCTGATCGAAGTCGATGCCAAGTTCGGCTAGAAACCGAGCGATTTCGGGATAATTGGCCGGCGCCTCGCCGCAAATGCCGACATGCCGGCGGTTGCGCTTAGCGCCCCCGATCGCGAGGCGGAGCATTTCGAGCATGCCGGGGTCGCGCTCATCGAAATCGAACGCGACGATTTCCGAAGTCGCGGTCGACCCCCAGGGTCAGCTGCGTCAAATCGTTCGAGCCGATCGAGAAGCCGTCGAACAGCACGGCGAAATTGTCGATATCGATCACATTGTTCGGAATCTCGCACATGACGTAGATCTCGAGCCCGTTCTCACCGCGCTTCAGTCCATTGCTGGCCATTGTCGCGATCACCCGCCGCCCCTCCTCAGCGCGGCGGCAAAACGGCACCATCACGAGTAGATTGCGCAGCCCCATCTCGTCGCGCACCCGCTTCAGAGATGCACATTCGAGCGCAAACCCCTCGGCATAGGCCGGGTGCGCGTAGCGCGACGCCCCCCGGAAGCCGAGCATCGGGTTGGCTTCTTTCGGCTCGAAGCCAGCCCCGCCGAGCAGACTGGCGTATTCGTTCGTCTTGAAATCGGACAGTCGCACGATCACCGGCTTCGGGTAGAAGGCGGCGGCAATCCTCCCGACGCCTTCCGAGAGTTTTTGAACGAAGAAATCGGCCGGCGAGTCGTAGCCTTGCGTCAGCCGGGCAATCGTGGCGCGCTCCCTCCCCGATGCAATGCGGTCGGGGTGAACGAGCGCCATCGGGTGTACACCGATATGCTCGCTGATGATGAATTCCATGCGCGCGAGGCCGACGCCGTCGTTGGGCAGCATCGCGGTATGAAAGGCGAGTTCGGGGTTGCCGATGTTCACCATGATCCGGGTATTCGGCCGCGGGACCTGGTTGGCGGAAACCCGGTTGACCGTGAAGGCGAGAGAACCCGAGTAGACGCGGCCAACTTCGCCCTCGGCACACGAGACCGTAACGACATCTCCGGTTGTGAGTGTATCAATCGCCCCGCCGGCGCCGACCACCGCCGGAACGCCCAGTTCGCGGGCGATAATGGCGGCATGGCAGGTACGCCCGCCGCGGGCGGTGACGATCGCGGCTGCGCGTTTCATGACCGGCTCCCAATCGGGGCTGGTAGCCTCCGCAACTAGCACCTCGCCGGTCTTGAACGAGGCCAGATCGGCCGGGCCGCCGATAACCCGAACGGTGCCGGAGGCAATTTTTTCGCCGACCGCCCGACCGGAGACCAGCACCGAACCGCCATCCTTTAAGGTATGGATTTCAAAACTGCCCGGCTCGCGACGCGAGGCGACCGTCTCGGGCCGCGCCTGCAAAATAAAGATCCGACCATCCCCGCCGTCCTTTGCCCATTCGATATCCATGGGCATCGGGCGGCCTGCCCGCGCCGAATAATGGGCCTCGATGCGGATCGCGTAGTCGGTCAGCTCGAGCACCTCGGCGTCATTGATGCAGAACCGGCTGCGCTCCTGCTGCCTGGTCGCGATGTTGCGGGTCGTTTCGGCACCGTGCCGGCGCGCGTAGACGAGCCGCATCTGCTTGCGCCCGAGAGACCGGCTCAATACGGCCCGGTAGCCCTGCGCAAAAGTCGGCTTGTGCACATAGAACTCGTCGGGATCCACCTTCCCTTGCACGATATTTTCGCCGAGCCCGTAGCATGCCGTGAGGAACACGATATCGCGAAACCCAAATTCGGTATCGAGCGTGAAGATGACGCCGCTCGCCGCCAGATCGGCCCGCACCATCTTCATCACGGCTACCGACAGCGCGATCTTGAAGTGATCGAAGCCGTTCTCGACGCGGTAAACGATGGCGCGGTCCGTGAAGAGCGATGCGAAGCAGCGTCGGCACGCCTCGAACAGATCGTCGGGGCCGCGCACGTTCAGATAGCTTTCGTGCTGTCCGGCGAA
Source organism: uncultured Alphaproteobacteria bacterium (assembly GCA_963753665.1). GTDB lineage: Bacteria > Pseudomonadota > Alphaproteobacteria > ATCC43930 > CGMCC-115725 > DATARH01. The sequence goes on along the minus strand of CAVWDC010000013.1, from coordinate 62,774 downwards.
ACTCGCGGTCGGCAAGTCTTCGGCGGTGGCCGAACTGCGCACCGCAACCGCGACGCCGTTGCCGCATTCCGCTTCCAGTTTGTGGTAAGCGGACGCTATCCGCTCCCGCAACTCGAGAGTGCCGGTCGCTTCGTACACGATGCGACGCGCGGCAGCTGCCCGCTCTGCGAGCAGCGTGACATCCCGGTGATCGAAGTCCATCAGCCGCTGTAACTCATCCCAGCATTTGGCCGCGTCGAGCGCATCGCGATAGGCCGCCGCGGTTATCGCGAAACCATTGGGGACGCGGACGCCTTGCGAACCGAGAACCGAATGAAGCTCGCCGAGCGATGCGGTCTTCCCGCCAACTTCGGCGATGTCATCGAGACCGATTTCGTTGAACCAACGGATATGCCTTTGAGAGGACATTTGAGCCTCCTACCGATCTGCTATAAGCGATCGATCTTTGTATTTTTCGATCGAGTGGCTCGGGTGCGAGAACCGGGCGATGCGATGGGTGTCAGCGCACGACGAGCACCGGGCAGGAAGCGTGTGCAACGACCTCCTGGGCCACGCTACCCAGCAGCAGTCCAACCATCCGACCGTAACCGCGGCTGCCGACGACGATCAGGTCGGCGCGGCGGCCATTTGCTTGCGCGATTATTTGCTCGGCCGGGTCGCCGCTCGAGGAGCAGATCGTAACCCGGCCCGCACCGTTCGCCTGAGCGTAACGTCGGGCGTCGGCAAGGATATTCTCGGCATCGGCGGTTGCCAGTTCACCGACCGGCATATCGATCTGTTCCTGCCGAATGATGGTTTCGAGTTCTGCCGTCTGTGCTGCGGAAAGCCCCCGCGTCACCGTGAGCAAAATCAACTCGGCTCCATATTTGCTCGCCAGATCGGCGGCTACTGCCACAGCTTTGAGTGACGCGGCCGAGCCGTCGACTGCTGCAATGATACGCTCCATTGATATTTCTCTCGGCGGCCGAGGATCACGTCACCGCAAGGCTTTTGTCCTAATGGGCATCATGCCAGAGCCGACGCGCCTTCTCAGGGAGTGCATCGACGACATGGGCGATCTGTCCGGGTTCGATCCGATGGTCGAGAACCCGTATTATCGACCGCACGACCTGATCGACATGCTGGAGTTCGTCATGCCCGTCCAGTTTCTCCCGCACGGACTCGCAGAAATCGGTTTTGTGAGCTGCTTTCACTGTCGAGGCCGAGGGGTGCCAGCTCTCGTAATAGATGCCACGAATGAGGGTGGGCAGCTCGGCACCGAAGTGAGCGACAAGCTCGGTGGGCAGGCGGTCGCGCACCGCATGCAAGGTCGCGCGCAGCGCCGCATATGCAGCTCGCTCATTGTCTAAGCCGAGCTCGACGCCGATCTCGTGCAGCCATTCGTGCGTTTTCTGTACCGACGTTTCCAGAATGGCAGCCTTCATCATCTCATCCTCCATCGATTTGGCCGAATGGAGGAAGCCTACAGCGATCTACGGAAATCGAATTGATCTGGCTCAATCAATCTCCGTTCCCACTGCCCGGCGGCGTGTCACGCTTCTATCTTCCGCCGCTGGGCAATTCGGGTGGCCAAATGGTTTTTTGATCTGCATCAATGCAAGTGCGGCAGAGGCCGCTCCAATAGCGGAATACGCGAATATTGTCTCCAGATCCCGCGCATTACGCGCGAATCCAGAAGCGAATGCAGTGGGCGATGTCGGCGGGTTGTTTCCGCCTCAGCTTCCAAGATTGCGCCGTTATGCCAGTTCGCTGACAAAAATTCGCGGCGATGCCGAGGACTTGGTGAAACGATGCCTGGTGGGCGCGCTTTCTCGGCAGCATCAGTGGCGCGATAGCAGCGATCTGTCTGCCTGACTGTGCACAATCCTGTACAACGAGTTCCTCAACGATTTACGACAGCGCGCGCGGGAACGCGACCGGCTGAGGACTATGGACAGGGTACCTATTACGATGCCGCACGCCGATCCGGAGATGTCGTGTCGGGTCCGTGAACTCGAGCGCGCGTTCAGCAAACTGCCCGTTTGGCAGCAGGAAGTCGTGCTTCGGATCGGTGTGAAAGGCGAGCAGTATTGCGAAACCGCCTCTGCCCTGGGCATCCCCATCGGCATCGACCAATCTCGCGTTTCCAGAGCTTGCGAAACGCTGCGTTCGGCAACAATTATTTGCCCTCGCGTAAAACCCAGAAAAGGCTCCAGAAGGCAGCCTACACCTTGGCCGCTTTTCGACGGTTCTGTCGGCATCCGTTTTGATTCAGGTCAAGGTCCTTGCTCGCTCGCGCAAATACGCTCCGATCGGCTGATGGAGGTTTTCTCGATGCAACAATTGCCGCTCTGCTGTTCGCGCTTGAGGGTAGCCGCGCGCTTGGTGAACGTCTGGCGGAATGGCTGGAATGGCCATTGAGCCGACACGAGGAGCGCGCCTTCGAGGACGGCGAGCACAAGACCCGTCCCTTGGTCGATGTCAGCCGGCAGGATGTGTTCGTGCTTCATTCCCTATACGCCAGTCAGGGCATTAGCCCGAATGACAAGTTATGCCGGCTGCTGTTCTTTATCGGCGCATTGAAGGATGCGGACGCGGCGCGGGTAACGGCGGTGGTGCCTTACCTCTGCTATGCCCGCAAGGACCAGCGCAGCCAGAGTCGCGACCCGATCACCACGAAATACGTCGCGCGAATGTTTGAAGCGTGCGGTGCCGACGCGGTGATGACCTTCGATGTCCACAACCGCGCTGCGTTCGAGAACGCATTTCGTATTCCGACCGCGAACATCGAAGCGATGCCGCTGTTCGTCGAGCATTTTGCCGGTCTACTTCGGCACGAGAAGATCGCTGTCGTGTCGCCCGATATTGGCGGTGCCAAGCGCGCCGAGCGCTTTCGGCGGGGGCTTACGGTGAAGCTGGGCGAGGAGCCAAGCGCCGGGTTTGTCGACAAGCAGCGTGCCGGTGATGTTGTCAGCAGCGATCTCTTTGTCGGCGATGTGAAAGATCGCGCGGCGATCCTGTTCGACGACCTGATCAGCACCGGAACGACGCTGTGCCGCGCCGCCGCAAAATGCCGCGAGGCCGGCGCGCACCGGGTCTATGCCGCGGCCACACATGGGCTCTTCATCGGCAACGCGCTTGCGATGCTCGCGGCCGCCGAATTGGACGGCATTGTCGTGAGCAATGCGGTCTGCTCGACTGCCGAGCAGGCTGGAATGCTCCCCGCGAACGTGACGGTGCTCGATATCTCGCACCTGCTCGGCGAAGCGATTGCCCTCTCCCATAGTGGGATTTAACGGCGCTGATTATCAGTCAGCCGGGTAGTCGGACGGCTCGATCAGAATTCGAGTTCGCGGCAATGATAATGTGCAACTGCCGCGTCTGCTCTGCCGTTCGATCGGCCAATCTGCCAAGAAAAACGGTCGAATGCGGATCTGCTGAACGGTTTGACCCCGATAAGGAGGGGTTGGTTCCGACCGGGAGTACCGGAGCGGAGAGATCCTATGGGTTGGAGCGGTGCCCGCTGGTAGCTCTGTGCACGGGGGCTCTTCGCCATAGGAGGATTTCAGCGATGCCGACCGGCCAGAACGCTTCCATCAGCGCGCCCGCCGACGCGATCTTCGTCTCGATTGAGATGAGCCGATCGAAGTGGCTGGTGGGCGCGCACTCGCCGTTATCGGACAAGATCAGTCTGCACGCGACCGATTGGGGCGACACAGGCGCTCTCTTCGCCATCATCGAACGGCTGCGTACGCGCGCGTCCGCGACGCTTGGCGCTGATCTGCCGGTATTATGTTGCTACGAAGCGGGCTATGAAGGCTTCTGGCTGCATCGGGTTCTTGTCGCCGCTGGGCACCGCTCGATCGTGATCGATCCAGCGAGCCTGCTGGTCAACCGGCGGGCGAAGCGTGCGAAGACGGATCGCATCGATGCCCGGGCGATGATCCGCGCGCTCATTGCGTTCAACCGCGGCGAGGACCAGGTGCTCAGCGCCGTCCAAATCCCGAGCGTCGAGCAGGACGACGCACGTCGGCTCATGCGCGAGCGACAGCGCCTGATCAAGGAGCGAACCGCGCATTCAAACCGCATAAGAGGCTTGCTGATCACCCAGGGGATCATCGCGTTCAACGCCCGCGCGGAAGATGCGGGGCAAAGGCTTGACGAACTGGTCACCGGTGACGGCCGCCTGCTCGGTCCGCGGCTGAAGGACGAGCTCCGACGCGAGATCGTCCGCCTGCGGCTGGTCAACGACCAGCTCGCCGCCGTTGATGCGGAACGCAACGCCATCGCGTTCGCCAAGAAGCCGTTGTCGACGCACGTCGCCGACGGACAGGAAGATCCCGACACCGTGATGATCGTCGCGCTTGCCCGCATCAAGGGGGTCGGTCCGAACGACGCGTCGGTGTTGGTGCGCGAAGCCTTTTGGCGCACGTTCAACAACCGGCGCGAAGTCGCCGCGTGGAGCGGGTTTGCACCGACTCCTTGGGCCAGCGGTACCATCAACCGCGACCAAGGCATTACCAAGGCCGGTCCGGCCAACGTTCCGCGCCTACATAATTCAGCTCAGCTGGCGCTGGCTGCAGTGGCAACCTAACAGCCGGCTCGCGCTGTGGTTCAACGAGCGGACCAACGGCGCATCCGGCCGTGTGCGCCGGATCATGATCGTGGCGCTTGCACGCAAGCTGTTGATCGCGCTGTGGCGCTACGCCGCGACCGGCCTTGTGCCCACCGGCGCCATCGTCGCCTGAGATTGCCGAGATCCCCTGCACGCGACAGGGGATGCCGGGAGGATGAGTGACCGCCCCTTTTCCGGGCAATAACCACGCCGCCATTAGAGATGGGTCCCATCCCCTCGAACGTCGCGCCCGCAGCAAACGGGATTATGGTCGCGAGGTCCGCCAGCGGACACTCGAACCGGATAAAAGGTTAGCTGGCCAGACGCCAGCCATGCGATGACGTTCAGCCCCGGCCGATCATCAACATAAGCACGCCGGCTGCGCCGGCGCCGCTCGCGCGCACCCTCAAGACGGGTAGCGGCCAGACCGAGCGCCGCGTCTTCCTGCAAAGCCTTGGTGCTTGACCCGCCCCATAAAAGGAAGAGGGCCGAGAGGGACTTCGTGGCGGGTTTGACAGGACAGGAGAGGTCTCCCGTCCGCCCGCCGGGAGTATCTCAGCCATGAACACCAATTCCACCGTCCGCAATATCCCCCTCGACCGTCTCGTCCTGTCCCCGGCCAATGTCCGCAAGATTCCGGCATCGGCGTCCGAGGATGCCGAGCTCAAGGCCAGCATCCGCGCCGGCGGGCTGAAACAGAACCTGATCGTCTGCCCGGTTGCGGGCGAGCCGGAGCGGTTCGCCGTCACGGCCGGCGGGCGGCGGCTCAAGGCGATGCAGGAACTCGCCATCGAGGGCGCGATCGCAGGTGATTGCGAGGTGCCGTGCCTGATCGAGCAGTCCGACGCGGCGCTGGAAACCTCATTGATGGAAAACACTGTGCGCGCCGCGATGCACCCGGCCGACGAATTCGCCGCGATGGCGGCGCTGATCGACGGCGGCGCCGCGGTCGAGGCAGTTGCAGCGCGCTTCGGCGTCTCCGAACGGCATGTCCGGCAGCGTCTCAAGCTCGGCAAGCTTGCGCCCGAACTGCTCGACGCGTTCCGCGCCGGCTCGGTTAGTCTCGATGTCATCATGGCCTTTACACTCGGCGCCGATCACGCCGCACAGCTCGCGGTCTGGGGCCAGGTCAAGGATCAGCACTACGTGTCGCCGCATCAGATCAGGCGATTGTTGACCGGCAGCGCGGTCGCGCTCGATTCCGATCTTGCCCTCTTTGTCGGTATCGATGCTTATGAGGCGGCCGGCGGGCGGGTGACGCGCGACCTGTTCAGCGGCGAGGATAAAGGCTTTCTGGACGACGCGGCGCTCGTCAACCGCCTCGCGATCGAGAAGCTCGAAGCCAGAGGCGGCCGAACTGGGCAGTGAATGGGCCTGGGCGAAAGCGGTGCTCGATCCCGATTACGGTTTTCTCGCGCAATACCGCCGCATCGAGCCGCAACCGTCCGAATATCCGCCCGAGATCGGTGATGAACTCGACCGGATCGAAGCACGGCTCGAGGAATTGGGCGAATTACCGGACGAGGAACTCGGCGACGATCTGATGATGGAAGCCGCGCGTCTCGAGGAGCGCCGCGACGAGATCATCGAAACGGCCGAGGCCGAAGCGGTCTACAGCGAAGCCGACCGCAAGCGTGCCGGTTGCGTCGTCACGATCGGTGATGAAGGCGACTTTCTCATCCATCAGGGGCTGATCGAACGCGCCGCGGAAGCTGACGACAATGTTCACGAAGGCGACGGCGATCCGGACGGCGACGATGCCGATGATCTTCCCCACGGTTCCCGCACGCTGACCACGTTCATGTCCGGCCAGGGCGGCCGCGCGATGAGCCCGGAGCAGCAGATCCGCAAGGCGTGCGGCTTCAGCCAGGGGCATATCGACGATCTCAAGGCCTACCGGCTGCAGATCACAAGGGCGCACCTTGCCGGCGATTTCGCGGTCGCGTTCGATCTCGCGCTCTACGCGCTCTGCACCGACCTGATCGACCGCGGCTATCGCGACCACCCGCTCGATCTGCGGATGACCGAGACGCCCCTGCGCAGCACGCTCAACGATCTGGCCGGCACACCGGCCGACCGGCTGCTCGCGGCGCGGGAAGCGGCGCTCGACACGGCATGGCTCGATCTGCCGCCGGCACAAGGCTTCGCCGCGCTCGCGGCACTGCCGATCGAAGCGAAGCAGCGTCTGTTCGCCTGGTGCGTCGGGCTGATGCTGAAACCGCAGCTGGCGATCGAGGACGGCGCCGATCCGGTCATCGAGGAAGCCGGACGGCGGCTCGCGATCCCGTTTGCCGATCTGTGGCGCCCTGACGCCGCCAATTACTGGGGCCGGGTCAAGAAGGCGCACGGTCTCGCGATCGGGGGGGCCATCTTCGGCCCGCGCTGGGAACGAGGCCACGCCGACAGCAAGAAGGCCATGCTCGCGGAAGCGCTGGAAAATGTCTTCAATCCGGCAACCAGCAGCAACTGCATCGGCATCGAGCCGGCGTTGCGCGATAGCGCCGCGGCGTGGCTGCCGCCCGGCTTCGCCTATGCCGAACCCGCTATCGACGCGGAGCCGACCGCGGAAAGTGCGGCCGAAGAACCCGGCTATTGACGCCGCGGACGCTCCCGAGCCGCTCGATTCCGGCGAGGACGAAGAGAGCGACGACATCCCAGCCTTTCTGACCGGCGATGTGCCGCAAGGGGTGCGTCCTAACGGTGCTGCCCTGTCCTGAGCGGCGGGGTTTCCCGGGTCTCAAGTAGCTGAGAGGGAGAGGGCAAAGCCCGTCAGGGCGAGCCGGGAGCGAAGAGAGCGTTCCGGGCTCGCCCCCGGCCGGGCGGTTCCGGCGCGGGAGCCCTCCCCCGCTCTCCGGAGTGAACCCTCATGTCCAAGACACCAACCTGCTTCGATTTCAAGCAACGCGTCGCCTACGATGCCGAGGCCAAGCGCCGTTTTCACCGCCACGCCCGCGCGCAGCTCCTGAAGCTCGCCGAGGCGCTCGGCCTTGAACCCCAAGACTACGATCTGAGATCCAACGCGGGCGGCATCGCTGTCAGTGGCGAGATCACGATGCATGCCGATCGGCTTTACGTGCAGGCGAGCCAGCCGGCAACGCGCGCCGATACCGGCATCCTGTTCCGCTCGTGCGAGGGAAGACGCGATTACACCGGCGGGCGCAACAATTTCGCTTCGCTCGACCTGCTGCACCGGCCGGACGAGCTCGCTCTGATGATCCGCCGGCATGTGCCGCTCACCGCGGCCGAGGGAGGCGCGCCATGAGCAACAAGAAACTGGATCCCGCCGTCCTCGCGCAATTCACCGGGAGCGAGCAGTGGTACCGCCACGGCCTCGTGCGCGACATCCTCTTTACCGATGGCGCCAAATACGTCGCCGATGTTGGTGGCGCGTACTGGCTGATTGACCAGATCGCGATCGCGCAGCGCTTCGAAAAAGCGGTTTCGGCCGAGGAATTCCAGGTCTGGAAGCTGACGGTCAATCCCGACCGCAGCGCGCGCCTTCTCTGCGAGAACGGCAACGGCTGCACCGTCTTCGAAAAGCCGATCCCCTTCACTGACTTCCCGGACGACGGCATCGAACTCTGGTTCGAGAACAGCACGATCTACCTGCCGAGCGAGCGCTGAGCAGAGATTGGGCGTCCCCAATCCGGATCGGGGTTTTCCGGTCCGGATTTCCGGCTGCCGGCGCGAAAAACAAGAGATCCTATGGGTTGGAGCGGTGCCCGCTGGTAGCTCTGTGCACGGGGGCTCTTCGCCATAGGAGGATTTAGCGATGCCGACCGGCCAGAACGCTTCCATCAGCGCGCCCGCCGACGCGATCTTCGTCTCGATTGAGATGAGCCGATCGAAGTGGCTGGTGGGCGCGCACTCGCCGTTATCGGACAAGATCAGTCTGCACGCGACCGATTGGGGCGACACAGGCGCTCTCTTCGCCATCATCGAACGGCTGCGTACGCGCGCGTCCGCGACGCTTGGCGCTGATCTGCCGGTATTATGTTGCTACGAAGCGGGCTATGAAGGCTTCTGGCTGCATCGGGTTCTTGTCGCCGCTGGGCACCGCTCGATCGTGATCGATCCAGCGAGCCTGCTGGTCAACCGGCGGGCGAAGCGTGCGAAGACGGATCGCATCGATGCCCGGGCGATGATCCGCGCGCTCATTGCGTTCAACCGCGGCGAGGACCAGGTGCTCAGCGCCGTCCAAATCCCGAGCGTCGAGCAGGACGACGCACGTCGGCTCATGCGCGAGCGACAGCGCCTGATCAAGGAGCGAACCGCGCATTCAAACCGCATAAGAGGCTTGCTGATCACCCAGGGGATCATCGCGTTCAACGCCCGCGCGGAAGATGCGGGGCAAAGGCTTGACGAACTGGTCACCGGTGACGGCCGCCTGCTCGGTCCGCGGCTGAAGGACGAGCTCCGACGCGAGATCGTCCGCCTGCGGCTGGTCAACGACCAGCTCGCCGCCGTTGATGCGGAACGCAACGCCATCGCGTTCGCCAAGAAGCCGTTGTCGACGCACGTCGCCGACGGACAGGAAGATCCCGACACCGTGATGATCGTCGCGCTTGCCCGCATCAGGGGGGTCGGTCCGAACGACGCGTCGGTGTTGGTGCGCGAAGCCTTTTGGCGCACGTTCAACAACCGGCGCGAAGTCGCCGCGTGGAGCGGGTTTGCACCGACTCCTTGGGCCAGCGGTACCATCAACCGCGACCAAGGCATTACCAAGGCCGGTCCGGCAACGTTCCGCGCCTACATAATTCAGCTCAGCTGGCGCTGGCTGCAGTGGCAACCTAACAGCCGGCTCGCGCTGTGGTTCAACGAGCGGACCAACGGCGCATCCGGCCGTGTGCGCCGGATCATGATCGTGGCGCTTGCACGCAAGCTGTTGATCGCGCTGTGGCGCTACGCCGCGACCGGCCTTGTGCCCACCGGCGCCGTCGTCGCCTGAGATTGCCGAGATCCCCTGCACGCGACAGGGGATGCCGGGAGGATGAGTGACCGCCCCTTTTCCGGGCAATAACCACGCCGCCATTAGAGATGGGTCCCATCCCCTCGAACGTCGCGCCCGCAGCAAACGGGATTATGGTCGCGAGGTCCGCCAGCGGACACTCGAACCGGATAAAAGGTTAGCTGGCCAGACGCCAGCCATGCGATGACGTTCAGCCCCGGCCGATCATCAACATAAGCACGCCGGCTGCGCCGGCGCCGCTCGCGCGCACCCTCAAGACGGGTAGCGGCCAGACCGAGCGCCGCGTCTTCCTGCAAAGCCTTGGTGCTTGACCCGCCCCATAAAAGGGAAAGGGCCGCAGGGGCGAGTTGAGATCCGGGAAGGGAACGAGAGCGCTTCGCCGGATTTTGCCCCGGACCGCGTGAGGCGTCTCCGGGCCATGCGCCCCGCCGCTCTCCTGGAGATCCTTCCCATGCTTGCCACTTCTTCCGCCGCGGCCAGGCCCGCGGTGCTGCCGCTGTTCGCCACCGCCCCGGCTCCCGACAAGGTTTCGGGGCTTTTCCATGCCGCTGAGGTTGCCCCGGTTTGGTGGACGGTTTGTCGGCTTACAGTCTATGTCTTGGTCATGGCGGCCTGCATGTCGGCTTCGTAGGTTATTGGCGACCGGTATCCCAGACCCGAATGCAGCCGCGCCGGATTGTACCAGCCCTCGATGTAGCTGAAGCAGGCCATCCTGGCTTCGGCCTGGGATGCGAACCGGCGGCGGCTGAGCAGCTCGGCCTCGAGGGTGGAAAAGAAGCTCTCGGCCATGGCGTTGTCATAGGCATCACCGACCGATCCCATCGAGGGGCGAACGCCGGCCTCGCCGCAGCGCTTGCCGAATGCCACTGACGTATACTGGCTGCCTTGGTCGCTGTGGTGGATGACGTCCTTTGGCCGCCGCTGGCCAACCGCCATCGCCATCGCGTCCAGCACCAGCTCGGTGCGCAGGTGGTTCGCCATCGACCAGCCGACGATCTTGCGGCTCCAGGCGTCGAGCACGACGGCCAGATAGAGAAACCCCGCCGCTGTCGGCACATAGGTGATATCGGCTACCCACAGCTGGTTCGGCTCGGTCGCGCTGAAGTTGCGGTCGACCAGGTCGGGCGCCGGCCGGGCGTCCTTGTCTCGCCGGGTTGTGATCGGGCCGCCGCGCCGATGGCTGGCACCCACCAGTCCCGCCTCGCGCATCAGGCGGGCAATCCGTTTCCGGCTGTGCCTCTCGCCACGCCCACGCAGATCGGCATGGACGCGAGGCGCCCCGTAAGTCTGGCGCGAACCGGCATGGATGGTCCTGACGCGCTTCAGCAAAGCTGCATCAGCCATGGCATGGGCCGATACGGGGCGTTGTCGCCACGCGTAATATCCCGCCTTGGACACGCCGAGCGTGCGCGCCATTGCGGCAATCGGGAAAGAGGCCTGGTTCGTGCTCATGAATTGGAAGAGCCGGACGGCAGCGTGCCGGTCTCCCGCGCAAACCAGGCCGCGGCTTTTGACAGAATATCGCGCTCCAGCCGCAGCTGCTTGTTCTCACGCCGCAGCCGGATCAACTCGTCACGCTCTGCTGCCGCCAGACCAGGGGCCAATTCCGCTCGTCGCCCCTCGTTCCGGTCAGCCTGGACGACCCAGGCACGAATGGAGTGGCTGGTCGGCTCAAACTCGCGGGCAAGATCGTCAGGATCACGTCCAGCACGGACGAGGTCCACCATCTGACGGCGGAACTCGGGCGAATACGGTGGGTGGGTTCTGGGCATCAGCAGCACCTCCAGCGAAAGCTTCAGGGTGTCCACCAATCCGGGTCAATCCCAGTCGACCAATTTCGCCGCGGCCTGACGCTGGTCGAAGCGTTATCGGATCTCGGCGAACGGGCCGCGCGCGAGCTGGATCTCCAATTGGCGCTTGGCTCCGTGCTGTTCGCGACCAAGAGCTACAGCCACCCCGACATCGGCCGAGCCTATGCGCGGGCGTGGGAGCTCTGTAAGCAGCTGGGGGATCACCCACGGGAGTTCACAGCACTCCGGGGCTTGCAGCTCCATCATGCGAACCTATTTGAGATGGAGAAGTCTCAACACTTTGCCGAGGAGGCGCTGCGTGTAGCCGAACGGCTCGACGACGCCGCCCGTCTCGTCGGGGGGCACATGACGTTCGGCGTGGCGCTGTTCTTCCAGGGGAAGCTCGAACCGTCGCTCGCGCAGCTTCGGCGGGGCTTCGAGATGTTCGATCCGACCATGCAATTCCCGGATTGGCCGGGTTCCACCCCGGGGTGCAATGCCAGTTCTTCCCGATGCTGATCTCTTGGATGCTCGGTTACCCGGATCGGTCCTTCGATGAGCTGAGGGCAGCGCTAAGAAGCGCCGAGATGCTCGGGCACCCCTTCACCCTCGCCCAAACGCTGTGTTACGCCGCGCTCGCTCACATCTGGCGCCAAGAGCCACCGGCGACCGCCGACTGTGCCGGACGGGCTTTGCGGATCTGCGAGGAGCAGCGCATCGCACAGTTTCACGCCATTGCCCTTTGTGCGAATGGATGGGCGCTCGGCGCCTCTGGCGAAAGTGACAAGGGGCAGGCCCAAATTGTACAAGGGCTGGACGGTTACGGGATAGCAGCGTTCCAGCATATGCTGTTGGCGTTGCAGGCCGACGCACAATTGGCGATCGGCAACCCCGAAGCAGCGCTCGCATCGGTTGCCGTCGGGCTGGAGGCGGTCGAGAAGGCGGGGGGAGCGCCGCTTGAAGCGGAACTCTGGCGGCTCAAGGGTGAGGCCTTGCTCGCCGGCGCCGGGACGGTGAGCGAGGCCGAGACGGCCGTGCAACAAGCTATCGCCGTCGCACGCCGACAGAACGCAAAGTCCTGGGAATTGCGCGCCGCAGCGAGCCTCGCCCGCCTGTGGGCCGGGCAGGGCCGCCAGCGCGAAGCCCGCGACCTTCTCGCCCCCGTCTACGCCTGGTTCACCGAAGGCCTCGACACCGCCGATCTCAAACAGGCCAGGACCTTACTCAATCAACTGACGGAGCCGGCGATGGCTGCAAAGGGATAACTAATCGCAAAATCGGCGGCTTCACGCAGCCTTATCCGATGTCGCAAATGGGGCAGCTCCGGCCATTTGCCGGTTGGCAAGTCAGCGGCGGGAGTGTGCCAGAAACCGGCCACTCGGACCCCTCGCTTGCCGCGCATTCCGAGCCGCCTTCGACCCTTCGGGGGGTCAAATCCCGCTGTCCCTTCGACTTGCAACCGCCTCGGTCCCTCCGTTCGCAGTGGCACGAAAAAATCGAGGAGGGTTTCGTCCACGGAAACAGCAGCGCCGGTGCTGCGCGTCGAGGTGAGACCGGTGCCGGGGATACCACAATCTTTTGGTGAACTTATCCCCGCAACCGGCGATGGGCCTCTGCGCATAGCGCCGCGTATTACAATATGGGGGCAATCGCGACACCGAGACTTGTAATCCGCAGCGATGGGCACGTTCCTGCATCGCAGAAATCGAAATTCTTACGGTTTATGCAGGAGGCGGTATCCGGCCGGTTTACGCTAGTATTGTTGTAGAGATGCAACACCCCCTACCCCCTGTACCATCCGGCGCACAGCCCAAAGGAAACCCCGCCGTGCCTAGGGAAATACTGAAATAAGCGACGTATTTGGTGCTGTCGTTGGCTAGCATCCGCCGGTCTGGAATTGCGCGCGGATGGCACAGCCATTGAAAGGATAAAAAGGAGCCGGGTTCTAAACCTTTTGTCCCGGCCCCGAAATCGAGCGGGAATTGCCTGAACGGAAATACTACCGGGCAATCCGGCGCTTGCGGGCTAACCACGCAAGCACGACCAATCCAGAACTCAGCAGCATCGCAGAACCCGGCTCTGGAGTCGGGATGGGGCCGATCGAATTGCAGTTCGTGCCGGGAGTCCCTCCGTTAAAGGAACCGGGCGTAAGAGCATTTTCGAGGGAGAACCATGCTGACCCGCAAGTAGTACCGTTCGAGGGGGCCAAGCCGGGATTGAAATTAACGGTAATGACGTCGAGATTGGCGGAAAGCGTGAATGTCACACCTGCGCTTTCATAATCCTGCGGGTCCGTAAAGGTGAACGAACCTCCGCACTGCGCCGCTGTCGGTGACGGGTTATAGGCACCCGTGCTTCCCGTCCCTGCGCACGCGCCATCCCCGTCAAAGCCGGCAAGGAACGAGCCGGCAGCGCCCGTCAAAACAATCGATTTCAGCGCGTTCGCGGTACTATTGTTCTGGATACCGACCAACGTGTCTTCAATACCGTCGAACGGTCCGTCGTCAACGGGATTTTGGGTTACGAAATATGCCGTCCCAACACCAGCAGCGTCGACTGCTGTAACCGAAATCAAGAGCTGGCACCCGTCGACGTCGGCGCCGACGTTGGGACACGCGTTAAATCCGATACTGACGGCGCCAGCGCTGTGCGCCATAACTGCAGCCGCCGTCGCTACCGTCAATACTAGCGCTAGAAGTTTCATGTGTTCCTCCCGTATGTTTAGGAAAACACTGACTCACTCCTGACTGTCGATTCCGAGCCACGAAAAATCAATGACTTAGTCCGCTCCGTAGGAGCATCATCGCTTTTAGCCAGCGTCTCCTTAACAAGATCTGGGCAATTTTCGTGCCAAATCAGTTAAATCAAACAGATAGCGCGATGGGTGAACGCCGAGCCGGCTTCATTGTAACGTTTGTCGACGGCCAGTCGGATCAGTCTGAGGCTTAAGTGTCTAAGATATATAGATAAGAGAAACGGGTTGAGGTGTAAATAATTCCGACACCCGATTTCTTGGAATGTGAGCCTCCTCGCCATAGGTTTTCCTTAGGGAAATACTTCTGAAAAAAGTCCGGCTACGAGCACTGACACCGGGTAGAATTTGCGGGTCGGCGCGATCAGGGGTACGAATGCAGCTTCAGGGGAGCTTTTTGCAGGTGGAAAAGGCCGGCAGGAACTAGCAAACGCGGCGGACAAGTTTTGGCCGAGATGAAGCTGGTGGTGCGTGGGCGCGGCTGGTGGAGTGGCTGCGTCCGCACTCTATCCGAAGGCTAAGCGCGATCGGGCGCTGGTCGGGCTGGTTTGAGCTAATCGACGCTCTCACCCTGCGCGCTGCTGCCAGAAATTATTGTTCCCGTAGCCAACCCGTTACCTACGCCGATATTGTTCGGCGTTTCCCTAGAGCGGCGGCGGTCAATACACGCATCGCAACATCCCCCTCGAAGGCTTTATAGCTAATGTCGCGGCCCTCATCTCCATTGGTTCTGCGAAAATTAAGATCAAAATCCCTATACCTCTAGAATTGATTATAGGGCGCGGGGGCGCACCCTGGACGCGATAAAATGGTTTTGACAGGCGCGAGCATCCCCAACGGTTCACCCCCCAAAGGGCCGTTTACTGGCACGCCTTCAATCGATACCGAAAGCCCCTTCGAGCACCACCTGCCCCGGTCGAACACCGTTACCTCAGCTCGCTGCGGCCGGGTACGTTTCAGCCTCGGCGCCGGCTTGCGATAGACAACGCGATAGTGTGTTCGGCAATAAGCGCTGCCGCCGGTTGCCGGTGCGGTACACCACCCGCCGACAACAGGGAACCGGCAGGAGTTCTCAGGATGGTCTATAAGCGATGCAATCATTTTAATTATCCCATAAAGTAAAAATATTTAGGTCTTAGCTATTAGCTTGGCCGCGCGTTTTTCCTCCCGCTGTCTTTCCTTTTCCATCTTCTGTCTGTCTTTTTCCCTCCGCTCATGGAACGGCCGCAACCTTGCGGTCACGTATTCCGCGCCACCAAGGACAGCGACGGCGGCGGCGATGGCGGGGTCGACCGGATCGTCGCGCAAGCAGTCCAAGCCCCATTCGATTATCAGCTTCTCCAGAAAATCCGTCATTGTATCGTTCACGGCATCGTCCGCGGTGCGGCCGTACTCGTCCGGCTGGTCGCCATAGTCGATCAGGCTGGCGATCGCTTCCGGCAGGGTCGTCACTGGGTTCCCGGGCGGGGGCGGTGCCGGCCGGACGGGCTTGAAATTGTGTTCGAAAACTCGGCGTTCCTCTGGCGACAGCTTTTCCACAGCCTTAATGGCCGCATCTACGCGCCTGTCTGACGCTGTTATCTCCCTATTACGTTGCGCCCTTTTCCTGGCGTCGTCTTCACGTAGCGAGCGTATCTGATCCTCTGCTGTCGGCTGTGATGCCGCGCGCAAATACGCATCCCTGTTACTGTCCAGACCGAGAGCGCGGGCTTCGCCCTTGGCCTCCGGTGACATGGCGTGAACTTTGACAGAGCGATGGGCGGTGGCGCGATCCATGCCTAATTCGCGTGCGGTGGCGCTAAGGCCGCCCTCGTTGCCGCGCCCGCCGACGAACTTCCCGCCTTCGGAAAGGTGATCCACCGGAACACCTTTCCGGGAGGACGCCAACTTTATCCATTCCCCGGTAAGGTCGTGCCTCTCCATTGACGAAAGATCAGCCCGGTGTAGGTTTTCCGATATCTCCCACATACGCCGCTGCGTTTCGTCCAGGTTGACAAGGATACAATTCATCTTTGTCCAGCCGAGCAACTTTGCCGCTTCCAGGCGATGCCGACCAGCCACGAGATGAACGTACTGTTTGTCCTCCGTCATCCAAACGGATATAGGGGTTTGCAACCCTATTTCCTTTATGGATTTCGCCAAAAGCTCCACGGTTTCTTGGTTGACGGGGCGCCTATTCTCGCCAATAGAGATATCCTCTATGTCTATCGGAATCAGGTCGTTTTTGCCGTAACCCTTATTCATGGTGTACTCCCTTGCCGCAATATAGTTGTTCGTAAAATGCTCGTTGGTACACTTGTGAAATTATATCAAATAATATACAGAACCGTGACACGCTGCGCTACAACTAATTGTTCGGTGAGGTTAGTTGTTGTAGACGGCTAGGCGACCGATCGCTCGCGTCGGCCTTCCGGCACCCCGATCCCGGAGCAGATGAATACTTCCGACCCATCTCCGCTACTCGACGCCACCGCCCCCGGTGCGGCTGCCTGCATCACCTCGTAAACAGCTTCCCAATCGACCCGAGGTTTACCGAGCCGGGTCATGTTTATTGTTGGCAACAAATCCCTGATCGACACGGGACCGAGCAGAGTCCGCGCATACGCCGCCCGGTGTACCGGGCAGTAGTCGCGGCCGTCGTCGATCGGTATGCCGCAGCGCTTCACGGGACCGGCGCCGCTGGTATCGACGATCTTTTGACAGGCACGACGCGGCGATGCGACGACCGGCTGCTCGTCCGGTGTTGAGTTGACCGGCGCGATAGGTATCGGCTCGGCAGCCTGGACGGGTTCAGCCTCAAACCAAGCCAGCGGCCCCAGCCGGTCCGTCAGCCATGCCTTGATATTCGGGATGCGCCGCCGATCGTAGGTTACGCGGTGCCGCGAAAACCGCGGCCCGGCTCGCTGGTACTCGACAGTGCAGAGGTGCACATTTCCGTATAAATATATCTTATACGGGTCTGTGCACCTCTGCCGAGCCACTAGCATCGCGCGGGCCGTCGTCCCCGCGACCGTCGCCATGTCGCCGCTGCTTTCCAGAACCGCCCCGAACTGCGACAGCATCTCGTCATCGATGCTCGGCCCTTCGAATTGCCGCAGCTCGTCCGGTACGAGGCCCGGCACCGGGACGTTGGTTAGCAGCACGACTTCGACCGGGTCTGCCTTGGTGCGGTTGACACCACGGACGCGCCCCGCGGCCTGGATTAGCTCAGTCTCCGCAATCGCGACGCGCACCGCCTCGGCCAGCGCATCGGGGTGCCGGTCGGCCTCGACCGTCGTCACGCCGCCATCTCGCGCCCGAAGCTGAACAAGCTCTGCTGGATACCAATCGCCCTTGACGTGCTCGGCGGCGCGCCCTGACAGAGCTCCGGCAATGCGCTCGACCTCGCCCGGCGACGCCATCGGCCGCCCTACGATTATCAGCCCCCGCACGTCGCGCAGCTCGTCGAGGCCCCGGAGCGCGCCGAAATGATGCAACTTGATAAAGCTGGGCACTTCGCGCAAAGCGGCAATCCGTTCCTCCGCTTCCTTGGGTAGGATGACACCCCACTCCCCGCCACGCTTTGCTGCGTAGGAAACCGCCCAATCCCACACTTTGAGCAATGTTCTCATATTACGTAACGCATGCTTTCCGAAGGCCCGATCGGGATATTAAATCACCTTCATGTGCGGTGCCGCAGCCTCTACCTCGCCGGCGAAATCCGCATGCGGTACGCGATACTTTAGCAGTTCCATGCTAACCGTCGCATCAATGTTGAGAGTAGGAATTTGCAGCCAGTCCTCCATAATACGTTCTGCGCCAAACTGCCGGATGCTGCCGCGAAGTAGATGTCCCTCTAGCATGTGGTCTCCGCATAACGATCGGCCCAATTCAGCCGTCCCATCTTCGGCAAGCAATTCCTCGACGTCGTGCCAGAGCGCGGCAAACTGCGAAATCTGAAAATTGTACCTTGCTGCTTCTTCTAGCGCTTCCTTCGCGCGCTTCCACGACATGCCCTTAATTTCCATCCGGTACAGTGCGGCCCATTCGAAACCGCGAGCGACGCTTGCGGCCCCTGGCGTCAACCCGGCAGCAAGCAGCCGCTCGCGACGCAATCCGCCCTCTGGATGATCGCGCAGAGCTTCGACAATGCGGTGGCGGGACGGCATAAGTTTGTCATGCAAGTCAGCTTCTAAGGAAACAACCTCCACTTGCGGTCGCCTAGTCAGATCGGCTTCCGTAATAAGCCGCGGCTGGCCCGTGAAGCCAACAAGTCCGCTCGTGGTTATGCTCTCATCTATTATAAGAAGGTTCGCGCCTTTGAGCGGTGCCGGCATCTTGCGCCACAACAAATCGTGCGCTCCTATCCCGATAGGAGCCGATTTTGTAAACTGCGCGATATAAGGGCATGTGTCGCGAACCGGGCAGATTTCACAAACGTCCGCGGTTTTCACTTTGGCGGCTTGCGATGTCCGAATCGTTTTGTACTCAGAGCACATTTTGACATTTGGCTCGCCCGGCCGATCGGCGCCGCGCCCGCGAAACACCTCGATCGGAATATTCGCACCTTGTCGTTTCGCCTCCGCTGCGAATCGTCCGGCGAGTTCGTTATTTAATTTGTGTGTCGGCGCGAGATAGATGACTTTTGCGCCGTTCGCCGCCGCCTTGACGGCGCGCCGCACCGCGATTTCGGTTTTCCCGATGCCGGTCGGCATTTGTAAAACCCTGAATTCCGCCTCGCCCGCGAACGGCTTCAGCATTTCATTGATCGCGGCCCCGATCATTTCATCGGCAATCTGGCGCGCGTCATTGATGTGGGGCAGAACCCGCGCCGCCGGCTCTTCTTGGTCGGGCTCAATGCGCTCCCGCACCGCCTCCGGCCCCTCGGCGCGCAGCGTGTCGTTAAAATCCGACTTGTCGCCCCGCGTCGTCGCGTTCGGCTTCACGACGACCACGCGCCGCCCCTCGCCGCGCCAGCGCTTCAGCGCGTCCCGGAGCGGTTTGTTTGATGGCGCGTTGCGCGCGTCATCATCGGCGCAAACCACGATCAGCCGGTCGATCGGCACGCTGTCGAGCGGTGCCTTTGTGATCGAGCCAAGGTTTGCCCATGTCTCGATGCCGGTCGCGTGCCAGCACGACAACGCGGTCTCCGGCCCCTCGGCGAGCAGCAACGCGCGATCATCGCCGGGTAGTCGAGCAGCGAAACCGGCCAGGGCCCCGAACGACTGCTTCAGCTTCCGCCCACTGCCGTCCCAATGCTTGGCGGCTGCCCCGTCCGGCTGTAGCGCGATGCACTGTAGGCCGGTGACAGCGCCGGCAGCATCGGTTGCTTTGACTAGCAGCACCGGCCAGCGCCATCGGCTCCAGCCGGTGCGTTGCCGCACGGTCGCGGCGTCTGCAAACCCGAGCGTCCCCGGCCAGTTATCGGCCAGGATGCCGCGATGGAAGCTCAGGTATTTCTCGGCGAGCGTTCCGGCGATCGGCGCGGCGGCGGCAGCGAGTTCAGCAGCACGCCGCGATCTCTCGGCCTGCTCGGCATCATAATCGACTGGCTTGCTCTGTTGCGCCGGCCGCGGTTCGACCCGGTGCCGATCGCGGCGCTGCTCGCCGCGTCGCGGCATCCCGAGCCAGTCACGAGCACAGTCGAGTGCGCCGACAAAATCGAGGCCCATCGCGTGCTGGATCGCGGCGAGTATGTCGCCGCCCTGGCATGACTCGTAACAGTGCCAGTGAGGCCCGCCACGCCCACGCAGGTATAGGACGAGCGAGCCTTTGCGACCCCACCGCATCTCGCGCGCGGTGCGCTTGGTCGGAATGCCGTGCAGCCGTTCGAAAATGTCAACGGCGCTGTCCGCCAAGCCGCGCTTGATTTCCGGCAGATCATCGCCGTCGAGGACGTTTGCCCCCTCAGGCATCTCGACCGCCGCGGGCGCTCAGGGCTTGCGAGTCGCCCGCGGTGCTGCTATATCTCCCGACGTTAGCCTCACATGAGGATAGGCGGCGTCAATTGGTGATTTTCACATCGTGCCACCTGATGCCGGCTATGGATCCTGGCCCGAGCCTTCGCAATAGCAGCGGCGTTGCCGCGTCACCTCACATCCGGTCGCCGCCTTCGGCAGCCGCACCATAATTCCCCATGCTCGGGGTCGGCTCGGAGGGGTGCGACCAATCTTATCAGCGGCGTGTTTCAGCCAGCCAAAGTCACGGTTCACCCCACCGGATCCGAGAGGCTGGCCGAGCCTCGCGGAATTGAGATGCTGTTGTTCAGGCGGCCTTCAGAAACGCTCCTTCAGGAATTTCGCCATGCGTTGTGAAGCGCCAAAGTGCAACAAGAAGCTTGCGCGCCAGCGCCACGATCGAGACACGCCGGAGGCGACCGCGGTCGGTCCTGACGCGCTCTTGGAACCACCGGCTCAGCGCCGATGCCGGCTGATGTCGAAGCCACAGCCAAGCCGCCTCGATCATCGTGGTCCGCAGGCGGGCATTGCCCGATTTAGAGATCCCTTGTTCCTTTTTTATATCGCCACTTCGCCAAGGACTTGGAGCCAGCCCGGCATACGCGGCCAATTGGCGACGGTTGGTGAAGCGTCGATAGAGGCCTTCCTGCCAGAGCACTGAGGCAAATTCGGGTCCAATACCCCGAATCTTCAAGAGTAGAGCACCCGGCGAACTCCTCGGCGTGTCTTCGGCATGAAGCAGTGCATCGCGTTCGGCCTCCACCTCAGCGATTTGCTGGCGTAATAATTCGAGCCGGCCGAGTTCACGTCGGATCTCTGCCTTCATGCGCTCGGGGATGGCTCGTCCGTCTCCCGTCCGCAGTTCTCCCAGTTTCTCACGCGCGTTTGCGCGCATGGGCTCGAACCCGGCGATCCCCTGGCAAGCCATCAGCCCTTTGATGCGATTGATATGTTCGATCCGTTCCTTGATCATCGTTTTGCGTTCGCGTGATAGCCGACGTTGGTCCTCCTCTTCGGGACTTGGAACAACCACCATCGCGCACACCCGCGGCTCTCCCCGTTTGAACGCCATCAGCGTACGAAGCAGCACCTCACCGTCGATCGCATCGGTTTTTGCCCGTCGACGCCGCCGAGGGACCGCAATCGACGCCGCTTCAACGACGTGGCTCTCGATTGAGTTCGCCTCGAGAACGCGATGAATCCAGAAACCGTCGAACCCGATTTCCTGAATGGTGACGATCTTCACCGTGGCCTCAATGTGTCGCTCTGCCTTCGTGCGAAGATCGGCTAGAAGTTGAAGGAGATCTCCGGCGTTGCCACCGGCAACAGAATGCCGCGAAATCTTGCTGCTGCCCGGTGATAATGATGTCACGAGCCATCGCGCACGGCTCAATTCTAGAGAGACGAACAGGGTTACGGCTTCTGCGGACGCAAAAGGCTGACTATGGTCGACGGGATTCGCGGTTTCCATGATGGTCCTCGTTCGCGTTGATCCGTCCTGCTTGAACACGAGTCGGTGGCTGCGGCCAATCCTCATGGTATCTTATCTGTTCTGTCGAGATTGCCTCGCCCGGTGGCCGCCGGGCGAGCTTTTCGTTCGTGCCCGCCGGGCGGAGCGCCCGAAGGCGGCACCCCGAGGCGATTATGCGGACAAAACGTGGACAGGCCGCAGTGCGGCGAAGTCGATAATATGTCTAAGATTTTGAAAAGGCTGGCGGACCCGAAAGGATTCGAACCTTCGACCTCTGCCTTCGGAGGGCAGCGCTCTATCCAGCTGAGCTACGGGTCCCCGTGGAAGTTCGTGTGATTACCCGCTCGCGGGCGCTGGCGCAAGAGTTGCCCCATAGTCGAGGGCTAGTGCTGTACCATTTGCGCCACGCGTCCGGCCGCAAAGGCGCCCGCGACGCATCACCCGCGCCGGTTGCCCGCTTTCTCCGCCGCAGGACCCGGCACCGGCGGCCACGGTAATACCGTGGTGGTGGCGTCGGCACCGGACGGCAGCGGTGGGCGCGGGTCGGCGATCCAGCTCGCGATATCCGACGCGACCATGCCGCCGTCGAGATCGCGCAGCAGCAGGTGATAGCCGGCGGGGTAATACGCAAAGCGGCGCAGGTGGCGCGGCTCGGCGGGCAGATGCGCCGCGAATTCGGCGACCGGTCGCCGCGGTACGACCTCGTCATGCGCGCCGTACATCAGCAACAGCGGAACATCCAGAAACGGCGCTGCTGCGAGCGCCGAATCCATCAGCTCGACAAGACCGTATACCGCATCGACACGCGTCCCTTTGATGATCAGCGGGTCGCGCGCCATCTGCCGCAGCACGGCATTATTGTTGGAAATTCGGATCCCGAGGCCGCTTCCGCTCAGTACCGCATCCGGGAAAAACCGCGCGGCGATAAACAGCACTGCTTTCGGCAGCAGATCCATCGTCGCGCGGCCCCAGACCGCCGGGGCGCTGAGGATCACCCCATCGGCCCCCGCTCTCGGCATGCCCTCGGGTCCGGCGATGACCCCCTTCATGGTCCCGGTCGCCGCGAGGATCGCGATTGCGCCGCCCATGCTCTCTCCGAGCAGATAGACCGGGCGTCTGGGATAGATCAGGCGCAGCACGCGGATCGCGGTAATCGCATCGACCGCCAGACGCCCCTCGCCGACCCAGGAGCCGCGCTCCGGAGCGGCGCCAAACCCGCGCTGGTCGTAGGCGTAGGTCGCGATGCCGTGCGCCGCCCAGGCCTTTGCCAGGTATCTCGAAGGCATGGCTGTAGTCGTTGAACCCGTGCAGCGCCAGGATCACCGCCTTGACCGGTCCGCGCGGCAGCCATTTTCGCAGCGGCAGGCGGATGCCGTCCGAGGCGATGAAATCGTGCTCGGTGAAGCTCGGCGTGACCGCAGGCGTGGCCGGAGCGGCGGCAGCAAAGGCGTGCTCGACAGCGGGCTGAATTTCCACCCGTGCCGCCGGTCCGCACGATACCGGCGACAGCAGCAACGGCGCCAGCAGCGCGACACGGCAGGCAACACGCCACCGTGAAAAAACGCGCTGTGGCTGCCGGCGACCGGGGTGCGATTTCATCGTCTGTTCGCGTCAGCCCTATCATCGATCACCGTAATCGGGTCAATTTGGCCGGCGGTTCGGCGGGTCGATCCCCATCTGTTGTCTGTCGCGGCTGTCCGGCGGCCGGGATAAACCGGATCGGGTTGGCGAGGCAGCAGCCGGACAGGCCCGGCGCAACCGGCTTTCTATTGGCGACATTCCGACTGGCAAGAAAATGACCCCTTTCGAGACGATCGAAATCGCCGATATGGTGGCGGCCTGCAATGGCGGAGGCGGGCCGCTTGGCCATCCGCGCGTGTATTTGAACCTCGCGCCGGCGGGTTGGGTCGAGTGTCCGTATTGCTCGCGCCGGTTCGTCAACCGGGCGGTGGCGCGGAGCGGCGGGGTCGCGGAGGAGGCAGGGGTCGTGATGCCGTCGGCGCACCGGGCCGGCGAGGAGCGGTTGAACGAAAGCCCCGCGCCGCGTCAGGTCGGCGAGATCGCCGCGGGAGGCGAGAATGGATGATGTAGCGGGCGCCCTCCTGGCCGAACAGCCGGCGGCCGTATCGGTGGACGCGCCGCCCTCGGCGGCGCCGCGCCACGTCTTTCTGATCGACGCGTCGGGGTTCATCTTCCGGGCATATTTCGCCCGGGCGCGCGACACCAAGGCCGAGCGGTTCCAGCGCAAATCGGACGGCATGCCGACCGAGGTCGTTACGATTTTCAGCAACATGCTGGACAAGTATCTGCGCGAGACCGACGCCGATCACATCGCCGTCATCTTCGATGCGTCCGGCCGCAGCTTCCGCAACGAGCTGTACGATCAATACAAGGCCAACCGCCGGCCGATGAGCCGCGATCTCGCTTCCGCAGATCGAGCATGTACGACAGGCGGCCGACGCGTTCGGCGTCTGTCAGATCGAGATGGACAATTTCGAGGCCGACGACCTGATCGCGACCTATGCGCGCCACGCGGTCGAGGCCGGCGCCGAGGTGACGATCCTGTCGTCCGACAAGGACATGATGCAGCTGGTGCATGACGGCAGGGTCACGATGCGCGATCCGATGACCGATCGGCCGATCGGCGAAGCCGAGGTGCGCGAGAAATTCGGCGTCGGGCCGGACAAGGTCATCGAGGTGCAGGCGCTGTGCGGCGACAGCACCGACAACGTGCCGGGCGTGCCGGGGATCGGCGTCAAAACCGCGGCCGAGCTGATCAATGCCTATGGCGACCTCGAAACGCTGCTGGCACGCGCGGACGAGATCAAGCAGCCGAAGCGCCGCCAGTCGCTGATCGACAACGAGGCGCAGGCGCGGCTGTCGAAGGAACTCGTCAAGCTCGACGACGACGTGCCGCTGCCGTGTCCGCTATCGGCATTGCGGGTCAAGCCGTATGACCCCGAAAAGCTGTTTCCGTTTCTCGACGAGATGGAGCTGCGCGCGCTGAAATCGCGCATCGAGCGCCGGCTGTCGATCACCGCGCCGACGCCGACCGCCGGTCCGAGCGAGCCGGTTGTCCCCGAGATTCCGCCGTTCGCGGCGGAACGGACCTACGCGGTCGTCGATACGGCGGAAGGTCTGGCGCACTGGATCGCGGCGGCGGTGCAGGCCGGCGCGGTCGCGATCTGGGCGGCGCCGAGCGCGCTCGCCGGCAGGCGGCCGGAATTTTGCGGGATTGCGCTGGCGGTCGGGCCGGGCCTGGCGGCGTATGTGCCGCTCGGGCACCGCGCGCCACGGACGGGCGAGGCAGAACCGGGGCTGCTGGAACTCGGCCGGCGGCGGGAGCGGCACGTGAGAGCGCCGCGCTTGTCGCCCGATGCGGCGCTCGCCCTGCTGAAGCCGCTGCTCGAAGACCCGGGGGTCCTCAAGATCGGCCATGACATGAAGGGCATGGCGCACCTGCTGCGCCGCCACGGCATCGCTGTCGCGCCCTATGACTGCACGATGCTGATGTCGTATGTGCTCGATGGCGGGCAGGTCGAGCATACGGTCGAGGAACTGACAAAGCGCGTCCCTCTCGCACGATCTGACCCCGGCCAAGGAGATCCTCGGCACCGGGCGCAACGCGATCTGCTTTGCCGAGGTCGCGACCGCGCAGGGGCGCGATTTCGCCTGCGAGCGCGCCGACGCGGCGTTGCGGCTGCACGCGCTGCTCAAGGCGCGGCTGGTGCGCGAGCACATGACCGCGTTCTACGAGACGATCGAGCGGCCGATGGTGGCCGCGGTCGCGGCGATGGAGGATGCCGGGGTCAAGGTCGATCGCGACGGCGCTCGCCGAATTGTCGCGAGATTTCGCGCGCCGCATCGCCGAGATCGAGGCAGTCGATCTGGCGCGATGTCGGGCACGAATTCAACATCGGCTCGACCAAGCAATTGGGCGACGTGTTGTTCGAGAAGCTGCAATTGCCCGGCGGCAAGAAGGGCAAGACCGGCGCCTACGGCACCGACGCCTCGATCCTGGAGACCCTGGCGCCGCTGCATCCGGTGCCGGCGCAGGTGCTCGAATGGCGCCAGCTGACCAAGCTCAAATCGACCTATGCCGACGCGCTCGGCGAGAATATCGACGCGCGAAACCGGCCGGGTGCATACCTCCTTCGCGCTGGCCGCGACGGCGACCGGGCGGCTGTCCTCGTCCGAGCCGAACATCCAGAACATCCCGATCCGCACCGAGGAAGGGCGAAAAATCCGCCGCGCCTTTGTCGCCGAAGCCGGGCCATCTGCTGCTGTCGGCCGATTACAGCCAGATCGAATTGCGGCTGGCGGCGCATGTCGCCGACATCGCCGAGCTGAAGCGCGCCTTCCGCGAGCGGGTCGATATTCACGCGCTGACCGCCAGCGAGGTGTTCGGCGTGCCGCTCGACCGCATGGACCCGCTGACAAGGCGGCGCGCCAAGGCGATCAATTTCGGCATCATCTACGGCATCAGCGCGTTCGGCCTCGGCAACCAGATCGGCGTGCCGCAAGCCGAGGCGGCGGCGTATATCCGCGCCTATTTCGAGCGCTTTCCGGGCATCCGCGCCTATATGGAGCGGATCAAGACCGAGGCGCGGCGGGCGGGGTACGTCGAGACGATCTTCGGCCGCAAATGCTTCATCCCCGGCATCCGCGACGCCAACCCGGCGCGCCGCGCCGGGGCCGAGCGGCAGGCGATCAACGCGCCGTTGCAGGGCTCGGCGGCCGACATCATCAAGCGCGCGATGGGCCGTCTGCCGGCGGCGCTCGCCGCGTCCGGGCTGAAGGCGCGCATGCTGCTGCAGGTGCATGACGAACTCTTGTTCGAGGCGCCCGAATCGGAGGTCGAGGCGACCGCGCTTCTCGTCAAGCAGGTCATGGAAGACGCCTGCGCGCCGCGCTGCGAATTGTCGGTGCCGCTCGTCGTCGAAACCGGCTGGGCCGCGAGCTGGGACCAGGCGCATTAGAGCGGTATCAACTGAAATTCGAGCGTCGTTTCCTCGCGAAGCGGAAGCCATGCGTGGACGGCCCCGGTTTGCACGGGTTGGTAGCGCCGACGGGTCTGCTCGATTGCGGCCACGTGTCCGGCTTGTTGGTGCGGTCGGTTTGACCGCTGACCCGGATGGGTTGCGCCGATCGGTTTCACCTCCTTGCGCCCAAGCCCGCCGGGCGCACAACCGGCTGGCGTTCTCATCAACCCCCGTGCAGCTGAAAAGACACGCTTGCCGGGTATCCAGCCAATTCCGATGATCGTCATCGGACGGCGTCCTTGCTGGATTAATCCCAATCACAGCTTGCACGTTCAATGCCGTCAGGGGCCGTCCGCCCAACTCGGCGGGCGACGTGAGGTGGCCCTGCACCCCTCCCCGGACTCGATCCGGGGATCACGCCGGGGCGACGAAGTGGTTCAATCGATCCCGTCGGGCTTTAGGCAGCCGTTACGGCGCGCGCCGAAAGCCGTTGGCGTTCATGCAGGACGCGACGATCGCCTCGGCGCGATCGCGCGTCGACTCGGCCATAGTCCGGGTCTGCATGTTCTGGATCTGCGCCCGCTGCCAATCCGTGCCGCGGGTCGCGAGAATGTCCTGGTTGATCCCGATCTCGGGCCCGACCCGCTCATCGGCCAGGGAGCGGCAGCTGCGATAGGCTTGCGCCACCGCCGTCTCATCGGCGCCCGGCTTTGTCCACTCGTCCGCCCCCGAGGCGCAGCCGCCGAGCAGTGCCGCCACGGCGAGCGCCCAGGGGGTCCGCGTGACAATCCGTGTCATCCTCATGGCGCCGACGCGACGCCGCGGCGTTGGTCGAGCCGCGCGAGGATCGCGCGCTTCTCGGCGTTGCTCGCCGTGTACCATCCCGCGATTTCGTCGAGCGTGCGCAGGCAGCCGCGGCAGGTCCGTGTTCTCGGGTCCATCAGGCAGATCCCGAGGCAGGGTGAGGCGGGCGACCTCTCGGACTCGGCGCCGGGCAAGGAATCGTGGGGCATTCACAAGCCCTTCGCCGGTCTGGTCAGGTCGTCCAGCCGCCTCCGCAACAGCTTTGCGCGCGCCGCCGGGATTTCATAGACCCAGCGCGCGACCCTGTCGTTTATCGCTTTGCTCTCGGCTGCGGCCGCGCCCGTGCCGGAAGCTGCGACGGCAACCCAATCGGCGCCGTCATGCGGGAAAAGGCGCAGTCTGATCGCGAGCCCGTCAAAGGTCGCGAACTCGGCGCGGCCGAGCCCGCTTTGTGGAAGCTCGATCGAGGCGAGCGGCTTTACATCGTCAAAGAATAGCCCCGCCACCGCCCCGGCAAGATCGGAAAGGCCGGCGACAGCCGTCACTTGCGTGCCCGTCCGGCAGGTCCGAGATCGCGAAGGCGGCTTCGGGACCGGCGCGCCGGATCGCCAGCGTGGCGCCGTCGGCGGCGGTCAGGCTCACCGCGGCAACGCGCCCCGGCGGCAGATCGACGATGCCTCGATCGAGCCAACCCAGCAGATCGCCCGGCACTTCGAGCGAGCCGCGCGCCAGAGACGCTTGTTCGGCGCCGGGCTTGCGGACATAGACCAGGTCGGCGCCGCCGCCCGCCGCGGCAACCGGCACGGCTGCGATGCTCGCCTCGGCGACGGTGTCGCCGGTCACGGCCGCGCAGCACGATCTGCGTCGGCTCTCCGGTCGCCGCGCCGTCGAGGCCCATCGTGGCGGAGGAGCCGGTGTCCGGCGCGTCCGGCTCGACAAGTGTCAGACCGGCAAGCCCGACGAACAGCCGGCGAAGCCTCGCCGGATCGGCCGGGTAGTTGTCCTTTTCGACGACGACCCAGCGGCCGGCCACGTTGGCGAAATCGACCTTCGCCGCGCCGTGCGAGACCCGGACCCACGCCAGCTCGTCGAGACGATCGGCGAGGCCGGGGAAAACAGGCTTTGGCGGCCGGGATCGGGATGGGACCGTGACCGCCGAGGAACATCTCGACGATCACCGCCGCGATCAGCGTGAAGCCGGTGGGCAGAAGAAAATAGAAATCGCGCCTCTGCATCGTCGCCCGTCTCCGCTCGCTTCCGCCGCAATGCCGTCGCCATCGGATGCGCCCGTTATCGGCAGGCGCCGCGCGGCGCGGGGGAAGGTGTGGCGTTTACGATGCGACCGCGGCGGTCGCCGTGCAAGCGGCTCTCAATAGAGGCCGCCGCTGCCGGGGCCGGGCCTCGACCGGTATCGCGGCCTTCTCCATTTCCGCTGCGCCGGCCGAGGGCAGCAGCGGGATCGGCGTCGCGACGGCCGTTTCCGGTTCCGGCGCTTGCGCCGCCTCGGCCGGGCGATTGCATCGACATATCGGGGGGAGGAGCTGGGCTGACGTCACGGAGGCACCGGTTTTGCCGCGGGCTCGACCGGCGCGGCGGACGGCTCGACAGGTGGGGCGGGGTCGGCTCGGCGGCAAGGCCGCCGGCTTCAGCGCGGGCGCGGGCAACGCCGCCGGGCTCGGCAATGACAATGACCGGGGTTCCGGCAGGATCGGCAAGGTCGCGGCGAGCGGAGCCGTCGCCTGCTTCGCGGTCGCCGGCCGCGCGCTCGCGAGGCTCGCCGGTGACGGCGCCGCTTCGGGCGGCGTCGCCGGCGGAATCGGCGCGAGAACCGCGGCGCCGGACGGCGCTGCGGGGTTTGGCGACGGCGCGGCGACCGCGACTCGTCTTCGGCGCCGGATCGTGCGGCTGCAGGTAATTGTAAGCCAACTGACCCGAGACGCCGACCGTCACGGCATAGCAGAACGCCGCCCCCTTGCTGAAGGCAAGCCGGGCGATCTTGGCAAGAATTTCGTGCACGGACCGGCTTTCCCCAATCCACCCGCAACTCCAGTACGGCTGGCGTCGTACGGAAGAATTGCGGCAACACCAAGTTGCTGTTCAGACCAATTTGTGCCGTCGGCTTCAGGCTAATAGCATGGCGGATAGGGGTAATACCCGCAGGGAGGATACGGGTAGCGGTAGGCGTAGGGATAGTACGCGCCGGCCGCGGCGGCCGAATAGAATGCCGCGCGACGAGCCGTCCGTCGGGCGACGCCGGCAAACGACAGCGGCGTGAACGGCAGGCCGATGATGTCGATGAATACCGCCGCCGGACCGTCGGCGCCGGCCAGGTCGCCTTCCAGCGTCTTCACGCTGAAGGTGAGATTATCGCCCTCCAGTTTCGGCGATCTCAGTACAACGACGGCATCCTTCAGGGTCGATGCATCCTTGCCGAGCACCGAAACGGTGGCGTTCGGCGGGTCCTTGCCGAAACTGTCGCTGCCGTCGGCCCATTCCTCCAGCAGATCGCGCGGTACGCGCGTGGCCGGCCGCGCGCACCGGGCGATCCGCGAAAATGATGGCATTCGACGCGACGCCGAGGAGCGTCAATGTCGATCCCGTTCAACGTCGCGCCTCGCGCATTGAGCACAATCAGCGACGGAACGGTCTCGGTTCGCTCGGATTCGGGAACCCCGATCTGTTTAAGCGGCTTTTGTGTCTGGCCGCTCTGCGCATCGGCCGAGAGCGGGACGGCGATCAGCGCCAGCAGGGCGACGCAGATCCGGATCGTGGTCTTTGCGATCATCACTCTTTCCTCTGTGTGCCGGCCTGCGCGGCGTAGACCTTTGAGGTCGAAACCCCGATGGTCGCCGTTCTCCCCAAGCACCAGCCGAGCTGATCAGATGGCAGCAGAGTTGGCGGATCCGCCCGCCAGTTTAAACCTGCAAGCCGCTGTGTCACTCCGGGCACTTTGCCGCTCGCTCAGTTCAGAGGCGGGAAGCCGGCCGGAGGACGACGCACGCGCGTCGCCTGCTCGAAGGCATAGGCAAGGCGCAGCAGTATCGGTTCGCTCCAGGCGCGGCCGGCGAACGTGACGCCGAAGGGAGATTCGGGCGTGCCGGGGGCTGACACAAACCCGGCCGGCACCTGGACGCTCGGATAGCCGGCCTTCGCGGCGATCGCGGCCCCGGCGACGCCCGGAAACAGCACCGCGTCGAGGCGATGCCGGTCCATATACGCATCGAGCCCCAGGGTCCGGCTGGCGCGCAGATCGGCGGCGCGGGCGGCGCGGTATTCCAGCTCCGACAGATCGCCGCTGGTGGCTTCGGCGGCGAGGAAGATGTCCTGGCCGAAGCGCAGCGCCCGGTCGGCATTCGCGCGGTTGAAGGCGATGATGTCGGCCAGCGTGCGAATCGGGGTTTCGCCCGCCTGCGTGTCGGGCAGCCAGTCGCGCAGATAGGCGTTCAGATCGTGCTTCAGCTCGTAAACGAAGACGATCGGGCGCCGCGCCGGCTCGTATCGCCCCGGGCTTTCCGGGTTGCGGTTGAGGATCGCCATCTCGGTGCCGGGGCCGCCGATCCAGCCTTCGGTCGGGATGTTGGCGCGCACGATCGTGGCGCCGAGGGCCTCGATGGCCGCGATCGCCTGACCCATTACGGCGCCGGCGGCAAGGCCGAGCTTGCCGAAATAGACATCGTTGCCGGGATCGGACGGGTCGCTCGGCACGCCGATCCGCGCGCCGCGCAGCCCGTCCGGGTCGAGAAACGCGGTGTAATCGGCCGGCCGTTGCTGCGCCAGCGTCGCCGGGTCGCGCGGGTCGGGGGCGGCCAGCACGTTCAACAGGATCGCCGCGTCGCGCACGGTGCGGGTCAGCGGCCCGGCGGTGTCCTGGCTGTGCGCGATCGGCAGGATGCCGGCGCGGCTGATCAGCCCGACGGTCGGCTTGACCGTGACGAGCCCGTTCTGCGCCGCCGGCGACAACAGCGAGCCCGAGGTCTCGGTGCCGATCGCCGCGGCGCACAGCCCGGCCGCGACCGCGACGGCCGACCCCGAACTCGACCCGCCCGGCGAGACGAGCGGCACGCCGCGCTCGTCGAGCGCGTCGGGGGCATAGGGATTGCGCACCTGACCGCCGAGCGAGCTGTACCCGGCCGGCATGTCGATCGCGAGGATGTTCGCGAACTCGGTCAGGTTGGCCTTGCCCAGGATCACCGCGCCGGCGGCGCGCAGCCGCGCGACCAGCGTCGCGTCGCGCGGAGCGCGCGCCTCGGCCAGCGCCAGCGACCCGGCCGTCGTGTGCATGCCATCGCCGGTCGCGATATTGTCCTTGACGAGGATCGGAATGCCGGCGAGCGGCCGGTCCGGGCGCGGCCCGGCGCGGTCGCACGCAGCCGCTTCCGCGAGCGCGTCGGGATTGATCTCGCGCACCGCATTGAGCCGCGGCCCGGCCCGGTCATACGCCTCGATGCGCGCCAGATACGCGCGGGTCAGCGCCTCGGCGGTGATGCGCCGCTCGGCCAGCGCCTGCTGCAACTCGGCGAGTGAAGCGTTTTCGATGTTCATACGGGTGTCAGCCGCGCTGCTCCAAATACCAATCCAGTATCTGTTCGCCGGTCCAGAACACGACATCGTCGTGGCCCCGGATATGCGCGAGGGCGTCGCGGACGTATTTCAACCGGTGCGGCGCGCCCATGATGTAGGGGTGCAGCACCAGCGCCATCACGCGGGCGCCGCGCCTGGCATCGCTGTAAAGCTGCTCGAACTGGTCGATCGCGCGGTCGCGGTATTCGCTGGCCTTGTGATGCTGGATCAGCATCATCGCGACATCGTTGCATTCCTGCGTGTACGGGATGTTGACGATCGGCCGGCCGCGCGTCTTCAGCACGACCGGCTCGTCGTCGAGCACCCAATCGCAGACGTAATCATAGCCTTCCTCGGCCAGGAGGTCGGGGGTCTCCCAGGTCTCGGTCAGGCCGGGGCCGAGCCAGCCGCGCGGGCTTTTCCCCGTTGCCTCGCGGATCGCGGCGCTGGTCCGGCGGATGTCGTCGCGCTCGTCGGCGACCTTCTGCATGTTCTTCTGGCTGAAGCCGTGGCCGATGAACTCCCAGTTGCGCTCGCGCGCGGCCCGCACGATCGGCTCGTAGCGGGCAATCGCCGAGCCGTTGATCGCCAGCACGGCCGGGATGCGCAGATCGTCGAACAGGTCGAGCATGCGCCAGAACCCGACCCGGTTGCCGTATTCGTGCCACGCCCAGTTCGGGATGTCGGGCATCGGCGCGCCGCCGGCCGGCGGGGTCAGGACGGTGCGCGGCATCGTCTCCTTCGGGTCCCATTCCTCGACATTGACGATGACCCACACCGCCAGCCGCGCCCCGCCGGGCAGTGTCGAGCGGCTTGCGCTCGGCGATCGCGGAATAATCGAGGCGTTCGGTCGGCAGCATCGCATGCGCTCCTATCGCGTGATGACGCCGCTTTCGGCCAAGGCGGCGATCTCGGCCGGCGGAAACCCGGCTTCGCCGAGCACCTCCGCGTTGTGCTCGCCGACCCGCGGCGGCTGGCGCACGAGGCCGGGGCGCTGTCGGTCGGCGCCGAACTCGACCGGCAGCGCCGGCAGGCGCGCCCGCTTGGCGTCCTCGCCGCCGTAGCGCGACAGGATCACCTCGACGAGACCGCCGGTCGCCAGCAGATGCGGATCGTCGAACAGATCGCCGGGCTGGCCGACCGGCGCCCACGACACCTGCGCGCGCTCGCAACGGCGGGCGACCTCGTCCCGCGGCATCTTTCCGATCACCTCCTGCAGGGCGGGAATCAGCCACGAGCGCTCGGCGAGCCGCATGACATTGGTCGCGAGGCGCGGGTCGGCGGCCAGTTCCTGCAAGCCGAACTCCTCGACAAAGCGCGTCCATTGCTGGTCGCTGGTGACGCCGATGAACAGCTGGCCGCCGCCTGCGGTGTCGAACACCTCGTAGATCGCCCAGGCGCCGCGCCGGACCGGCATCGGCCGCGCCTCCAGCCCGGTCGCCGCCATCCCGGCCATGTGCGTGCTCATCAGAAACGCGGCGTTCTCGAACAGCGCGCTCGATACGCGCTGGCCGCGGCCGGTCGCGTCGCGCTCGCGCAATGCCGCCTGCACCGCGATGACGCCGAACATCGCCCCCATGATGTCGATGACCGATGCGCCGGCGCGCAATGGCTGCCCCGGCGGCCCGGTCATGAACGCCAGCCCGGCCTGGAACTGCACGACCTCGTCCAAGGCCGGGCGGTGCTCGTAGGGGCCGGCGAGATAGCCTTTCAGCGCGAGATAGATCGAGGCGCGGGTTGAGCGGCGACAGCTGCTCCCAGCCAACGCCGAGCCGCTCCATCGTGCCGGGGCCGTAATTCTCGATCACGATGTCGGTCGTCGGCATCAGGCGATGGATCACGTCCCGCCCCTCGGGCCGTTTCAGATCGACCGCGAGGCTGCGTTTGTTGCGGTTGAAGGCGGCGAAAAACCCGGCGCCGAACCCGCCGAGGCCGCGCGTGTGGTCGCCCTGCGGCGCCGGCTCGACCTTGATCACGTCGGCGCCCAATTCGGCGAAGATCAGCCCGGCCGTCGGGCCCATGACCGTATGCGTGAATTCGAGGACCCGAAGGCCCGCCAGCGGGGTTGCCGACATCAGGCGTTTCCTGTTCGTGCCTGCCCGTCATCTACAAACAGGGCCGGCGCGGCTATGTGTTCGGGTGCAGGTATGCCCGGGTTTCCGTCGCTTTCTTAGGGAAATCCGCGGACAGACACAATCTAATGCCGACTGCCGTGCGGGAGGCCGGCGATGCGAATCCGTTCGGCCCGAGAGCGTCGGCGATGCGATTGGGCAGGGGTGCGGGGCGGGGGGTGGGGTGAAGGAGCGAGCCGCGGCTGCATCGAGCGCGCAGCGGTGGGAATCGACAGCCGGGAGCGATACCTGGCGCGCACCAGATCGCCGTATTGCGCGGCATCCTGCTGATGTGCGCCGGCGTTTCGCTGTTCCCGTTCATGAATGCAGCGGTAAAGCTGCTCGGCGCGCGCTATCCGGCGAACGAGATCGTCTGGGCGCGGTTCACCGGCCATCTGATCGTGATGCTGCTGGTCTTTCTGCCGCAATACGGCTGGCGGCTGTTCGCGACGCGGCGACCGGCGGTGCAGATCGGCCGCGGCCTATTGATGCTGGTCGGCAACGCGCTTGTTCGTCGATCGCGATCGCGCATGTGCCGCTCGCGACCGCCTCGGCGATCGGTTTTACCGCGCCGCTGATCGTCACCGCGCTGGCCGTTCCGCTGCTGCGCGAGCATGTCGGCATCCGGCGCTGGAGCGCGGTGCTGATCGGCTTTGCCGGGGCGTTGGTGATCATCCGCCCGGGCGCCGGTCTCGACGACCCGATGCTGTTGCTCCTGCTGCTCGGGTCGGCGACGCACGCGCTCTACCTGATCGCGACGCGCTGGATCGGCCATTACGACGACCCCGCGACCAGCATCGTGTTCTCGGCGCTGATGGGGTCGCTGATCATGAGCCTCGTGCTGCCGTTCTCGTTCGTGTGGCCGCGCGACGCGTTCGACCTCGCGATGCTGTGCAGCCTCGGGCTGATCGGCGCGGCCGGGCATTACCTCGTGATCCGAGCCTTCCGGCACGGCTCGGCGGCGGTGATCGCGCCGCTCGGTTATGTCGAGCTGATCGGCACCGCGACCCTGGGCTATCTGATCTTCGACAATTTCCCGGATCTGTGGACCTGGATCGGGGCGGCGATCATCATCGCCTCGGGAGTTTACATCGCGCTGCGCGAGCGCCGCCTGCGCGCTGCCGGG
The DNA here is from genome assembly GCA_963753665.1 of uncultured Alphaproteobacteria bacterium. Classification (GTDB taxonomy): domain Bacteria; phylum Pseudomonadota; class Alphaproteobacteria; order ATCC43930; family CGMCC-115725; genus DATARH01. Next base: position 27,679 of record CAVWDC010000013.1, on the reverse strand, counting down.
GGCTGACCGGCACGGAGGTTACGGACCGTGGATTTCACCATTCCCGACGAGCTTCTCGACCTGCAGGAACGCACCGAGCGCTTTGTGCGCGACGAGATCATGCCGCGCGAGAGCGATCCGCGGCAGGGAGCGCACGGGCCGTCAGACGAATTCCGCCGGGAACTGGTGGCGCTCGCGAAACGCGCCGGCCTCTTGTCGCCGCATGTCGGGCGCGAATGGGGCGGGCTTGGACTCGACCATCGCGGCAAGGCGGTGGTGTTCGAGGCGGCCGGCTACGTGCCGCTGGCGACGATCGCGATGAACATCTTCGCCCCCGACGAAGGCAACATGCACCTGTTGGAGCAGGTCGGCGACGAGCGGCAGAAGGAGGAATGGCTGCGTCCGCTCGCCTCGGGCGCGATCCGCTCATGCTTTATGATGACCGAGCCGGCGCCCGGCTCCGGCTCCGATCCGGGGATGCTGTTGACGACGGCGCGGCGTGATCCGGCCGGCAATCGCGGCGACTTTGTTATCGACGGCGAAAAATGGCTGATCACCGGCGCGGTCGGCGCCACCGTCGCGATCGTCATGGCGCGCAACGAGGACGACGCGCTGGGGCCGGCCGGCGCGACGATGTTTCTGGCGCCGATGGACGCGCCCGGAATCCATATCGAGCGCGTGCTCGACACGATGGATCACTACATGGCCGGTGGCCATGCGGTCGTGCGCCTGGAAGGGCTGCGCGTGCCCGAGAGCGCGGTGCTCGGCCGGGTCGGGCAGGGGTTCCGCTATGCGCAGGCGCGGCTCGCCCCGGCGCGCCTCACGCATTGCATGCGCTGGCTCGGCGCGGCAAGGCGGGCGCACGACATCGCGACCGATTACGCCCGCCGCCGCACCGCCTTCGGCAAGCCATTGGGCGAGCACGAGGGGGTCGGCTTCATGCTGGCCGACAACGAGATGGATATCCACACCGCGCGGCTCGCGATCTGGCACTGCGCCTGGGTCTTGGATAAAGGCGAGCGCGGCCGCCACGAATCGAGCATGGCCAAGGTGATCTGCTCCGAGGCGATCTGGCGTATCGTCGATCGCTGCGTGCAGATTCTCGGCGGGCTCGGCATCACCGACGACACGATCGTCGCCCGCCTGTTCCGGGAGATCCGCCCGTTCCGCATCTACGACGGTCCGAGCGAGGTGCACCGCTGGTCGATCGCGCAGCGCGTGCTGCGGACCGGCGGCCTCGCAAGCCGCAGCACCTAGCGTGGCTTCCGCCGAGATTGCTTCGCGGAGTTTAGCCCCGGATCACGTCCGGGGTAGGCTCTCGGGGCAGGCAGAGGCCGGACCCGCGGGCTCGCATTAACACCGAGAGATGTCACAGCGAGGAGCGGAGCGACGAAGCAATCTGACGAACGCGCTCGAGCCGCGCGTTACCGGCCCAACCAGCAGCGCGCCGGACCCGCCAGGCTAATTCGCCGCCTCGACCGCCTGCTTCAGGCTCCTGACCGCCTTGTCGCGCGAGGTCAGCGGCGGCAGGCGGTACTTGTCTTCGAGCAGTTTCAGGATCGAGGTCGTGTCGTAGGCGTCGGTATGGTCCACCGCGGAACGGGCGAAGCGCTTCGCGATCAGAATCGTCGGTATGCGCGTTCCCGGCCCCCATTGGTCGAACGCGTATTGGTCGGGGTTGCTGCGTCCGTGAGGCGGCGGCGGGACATGGTCCCACTGCCCGCCGAACTCGTCGTAAGTGACGATGATCAGCGTGTCCGGACCCTGCGGACCGCGCGTCACGGCGTCGATCAGAGCGACCAGATGATCGCTGCCGTCCGGCTCGCTGGCATAGCCCGGATGCTCGTTTTCCTCGCCGATCGCCTTGACGAAGCTGACCGGCTTCAGAGTGCCGGCCTTGGCCGCAGCGACGAACTCGGCCTCGTCGCGCAGATGCTCCTTGCGAGCGTTTGTCCCCGGCGCGTACGCGGCGAAGTAGTTGAACGGCTGGTGGTGGTATTGGAACAGCTTGTCCGGGCATCGCGGAAAGCCGGGGCGCGGATCGGCGTTCGGGTCGCCGCAAGTCGGCCCGTTTCCGTTGGTCCAGCCCGCCGCGTCGATGTCGCCGTTCGCGTTCGACCAGCCGCCGGAATACCATGCCCAATCGATGCCGGCCGCAGTCAGCCGCTCGCCGATTGTCGGGTTGGACAAAGGCGGCAGGCGCCGCGCGTCGGGCGTGCCGGGCGCGTAAGGCCAGTGGAACGGCTGCGTCGTGTTGACCGCGAAGTCGCCGCAGACAATGCCGGCGGGGGTGGCGGGCCGGCCCGCCGGCGGATTGCACGATTCCGACAGCGCGGCATCCTTCGCGCCCGCACCAAGCGGGCTGGTGTAGAGCGGCGTCTTTGTCGGCATTCCGTTCGCGTCGACGACCGAGTGGAGGTCATTGGGGCCGCCGTCGTTCGGGGCGCCGGCGAAAACCGGTGTCGCTGCAGCGACGAGCCATTGATGGTTGAGGAACGAGCCCCCGAACGCTCCCTGAAAAAACCGGTCGGCGATCGCGTAATGCGGTGCGCCGTTGCGGTGCAGGTATCTGTATATCGGCAGCCTCGTCGTGTCGTAATGGCCCATCACGAGGCCGGCCGCGTCGCTTCCGGTCACATAGCGGTCTTGTTTGCCCCGATTGAGTTGGTACTGCTCGTTGTAAAACCGGTGCACGAGGTCGCGCGTACAGCCGCCCGCCGAGCCTTTTCCGTCCGCCACCCCGTCCGGGGCGGAAGCACCCGGCGCCGGGCAGGTGGTCGCCGCCGGCTGGATATAGGCGTCGATGTTGAACGGCTCGTTCTTGAAGGCGCTTTGGAAGGGCGCCCCGGTCGCATCGGTGCAGGTCGCAGTCAGCGGGGGCGACGCGAGATTGACGTCGTTCTGCAACAGGCACGAGTAAGGCGTCCTGTCGTCCTGCCGGACCTGCGTCGTGTGCGTTGGGTCCGCGGTCGGCAACCCCTCGACCGCCGTGCCTTCGACCGTGCCCCACAGCCCATACAGATTATCGAAGCTGTGATTTTCCTGGTAGATGACCACAATTTGCTTGAAGTCGTCCAGCGATACGGCTTCTGCCGCGGTCGACGACATTGCCGCCGCGGCGACTGCCGCCACGACAAGCACTATTCTCCGCGCGTCCATTAGAGTTCCCCGCCGCAAATGAGCCTGGCGCAGGCCATCCACTCCCAACCTCAGCCGCGTCCCAGGCTCGCGACTGAAACGATGTTGATCGCAAAGATCCGCCCCACCCTTAGGTGTCCAGGCGCGGCAGTCCTATGAAGTTTTGATGACCACCTGATTACCGGGGACAGGCGCGCCCGCGGCGTGTCCGGTTAGAAAAATGCCAGCGTGCGGATTTCGATGCTTTCGCGCGGGCGGGCGTGTGGCGGGGCGGTCGGGTCCTTGAAGGCGGTGTGCGCGGTCCAGCGGGCGCGGCCGTCGCGCAGCGAACTCGTAGACCTTGAAGACGAGGGCTTCGTCGGGGCGCATGCGCGGGAACCAGTACCAGCGCTGGTCCGGGTCGTAGGTGATCGCGTAGGTCTGGCCGACCCGGTCGGGATAGCGCCGCTCGTTGATGACGAGGCTCTCGGGCTTGACGGTCTGCGCGTCGCAGATCGCCAGCGGATGGCTTTCGACGGGGTGGTTGATCGGCCGCCACACCTGGATGATCGCGAAGCGCCCCTGGAGCAGCGCCTCGGCCTCGTCGCCCATGACGTCGCGCACGCGCTGCGGCCCGGACCATTCGGTGTAGTCGTTATGGACGCGGCTGACGATGTCGCGGATTTTCTGCGTCTCGCGCTGGTCGCTGCTGGCGGTGCGCAAGCGTGTGGTCGAACACGACGACCCGCTTCGCGCCGCTGACCTGTTTTATCAGCTCCTCGCATTCCTTGTAGTAGACCCGCCGGACCTCGTCGTCGTTCAGGAAATCGGCGACCCGGCTGTGGTGCGGCACGAAGCGGAAGCCCTCGCGCTCGAACTCGAACCGGTCGGCGAGCGGCCTGCCGTTATGGATGCGTGACGCGAGCGGGTGATGGTTTCGCCGCCCTCGCGCTCGTCGACGCCGCCGGGCTTGGCGACGTAGGTCACCAGCTTTTCGGGCTTGGCGAGATAGCTCAGCTCCGCCTCGATCGTGTCGGGAGCGGCGTCCAGTTCGGCGAGCGCAGCCATGTCGGCCTCCTCGATGGTTCCGCGCAGATGATAGGCATGGCCGTTTCCGGCGACAACCGCCGCCGTCGCGCGGGCCGCCCGCGTTTTCGCCGCGCTCCGCGCCTCACGCAGGCGTGAGCAATTCCGGCGGGCGGCGGATGACGGTCTGACGGCCGCGCTTTCCAGACGGCGAGCGGCGGGCGGATTTCGGCGATCGCCTGCTCCGGGGTCTCGGCGTCGATCACGACAATGTCGGCCGGGTTGCCGACCGCGAGCCCGTAATCCTTCAGGTTCAACAGGCGCGCCGAGCGGTCGGTCAGCATCCCGAACAGCGCGCGCAATTCGTCGGGTGCCGCGATCTGCAGGATGTTGGCATGCATGTTTGCCATGCGGATCAGAGAACAGTCGCCGAACGGGGTCGCCGCGTTCAGCACGTTGTTGCTCGAAATCGAGCAGGTCACGCCGTTCCTGGCGAGCAAATTGGCGTCGGCGACGCCGCGCACGACCGCATGGTCGCGCTCGCGCCCCATCAGGTAGAGGTCGGTCGCGGTCAATACGGTGACGGCGATCCCGGCATCGGCGAGACGCCGCGCCAGCGCCGCAACCTCGTCCGGCGGCAACAGCGACAGCTTCGCCATATGCCCGGCTACGACGCGCCCGCCGCGCCTGTAGCGCTCGGTCAGGTCGAGCACCTGATAGATGTGCATCTGATTGGGGTCGTCGCCGACATCGAGATGCAGGTCGAGATCGACATCGAACTCGCTTGCCAGCGCGAAGACGCGCTCGATCTGCGCCGCGGGATCGCTGTCATAGCGCGGCGCCGCGCCGAGCACCGGCGCACCCTGCTTCAGCGCCGCGACGAGCAGCTCCTCGGTGCCGGGATAATTGGTCATCCCGTCCTGCGGAAAGACGCAGATTTCGAGGTCGATCGCCCATTTGTAATCGGCGGCCAGCGCGCGCACGGCCTCGAAGCTGCGGAGTTCGACGGCCGGGTCGATTTCGAGCTGCGTGCGCATCCGCGTCGTGCCGTTGACGAGGCATTCCCGCAATGTCGCCTCGGCGCGGCGGTAGACGTCCTCGACGGTAAAATCCTTCTTCAGCGGCGCGGTCATCGTCACCGGGTTGACCCGGCGCCCGTCCGGCGGCGGCACCGCGGCCGACGATGCGCGACTTGTCGAGATGGATATGCGTCTCGATCAGCCCGGCGCAGACAAGCCGTCCGCCGGCATCGTAGCTCTCGCCGGAAGCGGGCAGGCTCGGCTCTATCGCGGCGATCCGGCCGTCACGCACCCCGATATCACTAGGCGCTCCGCCGGGCAGGTGGGCGAGGCGGGCATTCTTTACGATCAGGTCCACCGGGAGGTCCTTCTAAACCTTCGCCAGCACCCGCTCCTTGAAGGCGCGCATCTCGGCGATCACGGCTTCGGCTTCGGGACGCTCGAAATCGAAATCGATCGCGGTGACGCCGAGGTCGCGCAGCGCGTGGATGTCACCGATGATGTCCTGCTCGCTGCCGGAGAACAGGCGGCGCTCGCCGTCCGAGGCGGTTGGCGGCAATGCCTCGCCGTAGCGCTTGACCCGGTAGGTCAGCGCCACCGCCTCGCGCTTCCTCCCGGCGGCTTCGGTCGCGCGGCGCAGGCGTTCGATGCCGGCCTTGTAGCGCGGCAGGCTGTCGAGCAAATGCGCGTTGTTCGTGCCGATCGGATACCACGCGTCGCCGAGCCGGGCGGCGCGGCGCACCGATGGCCCGCTCTCGCCGCCGACCCAGATCGGCGGATGCGGCTGCTGCACCGGCTTCGGTTCGAGCAGCAGCCCGTTGTAATGGACATACTTGCCGTCGATCACCGGCTTCTTTTCGGTCCATAGGGTGCGGAACGCCGCGACATATTCGTCGGTAACGGCGCCGCGCTCGGCGAATGGCGTCGTCACGACCGCATCGAATTCGGCCTTGAGCCAGCCCGCGCCGATCCCGACCGTCAGCCGCCCGCCGGACAGCACATCGACCGTCGCCAGCTGCTTCGCAGCGAGCACAGCCGGGCGGTGCGGCACGACCAGCACGGCGAGCACGAGCCGCAGCCGCGATGTCATCGCAGCGAGCCAGGCGGCCAGGGTCAGCATCTCGTGGCGATAGCCGCTGTCGGTCGAATAGAACGCGCCGCTCTCGGAATACGGATAACCGGGCTCGGCCATGTCGGGCAGCACGACATGGTCGGTCACGGTCAGATAGTCGTAGCCGAGCGCCTCGCCCTCGCGCGCGATGCGGGCCATGATCTCCGGCGCCGCCAGACTGCCGCTGTTCGGCAGGTTGAACCCGAATTGCATGAGCGCCTCCTCGATTGGCCCGCGGTTCTACCGCGGCGCGGCCTGCCGCGGCAATCGCCCCTCGCCGATAGCTGCATCCTATGAGGGCGTAAAAATAACTTATTAACGTCAAGGTAGTATCTCTGGCATCGCATTGGCGGCGACGGTGATCCAGTGCTGGAAAAACTTCTCGATGCGGTGGACGGCGTCGCCTATGCCGTCGATGCGAATGACCGCATCGTCGCGGTCGGCCGTCGCGGATTGGACCGCTTCGCGGTCGAGAACGGCGCCCCCGAACTGCGCGCCGACAGCCTCGATCGGCCGGCACCTGTTCGAGTTCATCAGCGAGCCCGAATTGCGGCAAGCATACCGGGTCTCGCCGACAGGATCATTTCGACCGGCGAGCCGGCCGTTGATCGCCGCTCGCTGCGACAGCCCGGGCGTCGCGCGGAACGTGCGCCTGTCAATCGGTCGGCTGCCGCTGCGCGACAACGGGCCGGGTCTGCTGTTTCAGGCCCGGATCGTCACCAAGACGGCGCGGCCGCGTCTCGACATTTTCGATCTCAACGCGCTGCTGACCGCGCTCAGACAGCAATCCGATTTGCCGATCGTCACGATGTGCAGCTTTTGCCAGCAACTCCGGCGGCCCGGATCGAGTGATGAGGACGATTGGATTTCGGCCGAAGAATATTACCGGCTCGGCGGCAGCAGCCAGGTGCGGATCAGCCACGGAATGTGCGCCGATTGCGACGCCGCCCGCTTTCCCGACCTGTATGACGAGGCCGCCGACCGTCAACCGCGATAGGCGGAAAGATTTGCGTCGTCGGTCAACAAGTAAAGGGAGCCTTGCGCGATCACCGGGCCGAGATAGGCGGCCCCTGAGATGTCCTGCCGGTCGATGATGTCGCCGGTCTGCGGCGACAGCGACATCATCTCGCGCGTCGAGGACACCACGATCAGCCGGTTGCCGCCGAGCACCGGACCGGCCCAGAAGATCGGATCGGACTTGTCCTTCTCGTCGCGGAAACGCGGCAGCGGGCGCAGCCAGCGGATCTTCCCGTCGTCCCGCCGCAGGCAGACGGCTTGGTTGTCGCCGGCCAGCACGAAAATGTAGTCGCCGCAGACCCACGGCCCATGGCTGCTGCCGATCGGCTGGTCCCAGGCGCGCTCGCCGGTACGCAGGTCGATCGCCGCCATGCGGCCGCTATGGCTGATCGCGTAGGCGTGGCCGCGATCGATGACCGGCCGGCCGCGAATGTCGGCGAGACCGGCAACCGCGTTGACGGACGCGCGTCGTCGGCGAGACTGTCCGACCATATCACCCGGCCGTTCTCGGGACGCAGCCCGAACACCTCGCCCGAGCTGTAGCCGACGACGACGATCTCGTCGCTCGACCGCCGGGCTGGCGCCGCCGAGCAGGCCGGCGGTCTCCGGGATGCCGTTGTGTGTCCACAAGCGCCGGCCGTCATCGGCCGACAGCACATCGAGCGCGTTCTCGACGCTGACCGCGAAGACGCGGCCGTCGGTGACGGTCGGCGGAGCGTGCAGCGGCGCCGTGACGCCCTGACGCCAGATGATCTTTCCGTCGGCCGGATCGAGCGCCACCACCTCGACCGTATCCGGTGGTCACGAACAGCCGATCGTTCCAGAAGCACGGGCCGCCGCCGAACGCGCTGCCGCGCTCGTCTTCGGGCTTCAGATCGACCGCCCAGATACGGCCGCCCGAGGCGGCGTCGAGGGCGCTGACCTGCGTCGCGCCATCCATCGCGAAAACCCGGCCGCCGGCGACGACCGGCGACGACAGGATACGGGTGTAGCGCGAAGCACCCTCGCCGATATCGGTCGACCAGGCCCGGCTCAGCCGCTCCGGCAGCGCCGGGTGACCCATCGCGTGCGTCGGAACGCCGCCGGGAACGGGCCAGGCCGGGTTGAGCTCGGGCGGCGGCAGGGCGACCGCTACCGCCGCCAGGCTCGGATCCGGCTCGAGCCCGCCGCCGAGTCCCGATCACCGAAATCCGCTCGCCGGGAAGCGGCGTCTTCTTCTCGTCGAACAAGCCGCAGCCGGCAGCGGCGGAGGCCAGCAGCAGCGCGGTAAAGTCGCGGCGGTTCATGCTCGACTCATACGGGGACAGCGCGAGGCGGAGGGAGCGCCGGCTAGGACTTCAACGCCGCGGCCATTTCGGCGGCGCGGGCGCGCAGCGCACGGGGCGCCGCCAGATCGTCGGCGAGCTTCTGATAGATTTCGAGCGCGCCGCCGCGGTCTCCCGCCTTGAGTTTTGCCGCCGCGGTCACGTCGAGCGCGGTGGCGCGCCACGGATTCCCGTTCTCGGTCAAGGGCGCGAGCCGCTCGATCGCGGCTTGCGAATTGCCGTCTCCGGAAGCTGGTGCATGACCGCGAGCAGGACCGCCAGATCGCGGTACTCGCGAGCGACGGAAGACGACGCCGCGAGGCGGTCGTAGGCGGCGATCGCGCCCTGGCGGTCGCCGGTCTTGGCGAGCAGCGCGGCCTCCTGGAAGGCGGCCGGAAGCCCGTAGCCGCCGCCGTCATTCGCCAACGCGGCGAACAGCTTCGCCGCCTCGGCATCCTTTCCCTGGCGGGCGAGCGCCACCGCGGCCGTGTAATGGTTTGCCTGGGCCAGCCGCTCGGAGGCGAGATGCTGCCGCCAGGCAAAGATCCCGCCGGCGATCAGCGCGAGAAGCACCGTCCCCGCGATGATATAGCGGGAGTATCGCGACCACAGCTGCAGCAGGTTTTCGCGCCGCAGCTCGTCGTCGATTTCACGGAAAATGTCGCTCACAAATTTTACCGACCGCGATGCCCCGGATATGGCGCGCACCATATCCGCTCGCTGCGGCGACGCAAACCGCGCGCCCGGAGTCGCGCGGCAGCCGGCGCACGGCCGGCAGTCGACCGGTCGCGGCGAGCGCCGCCGCGAACCGCCGCATCGCCGTGCAAGATTGCTGGACGATCGGCGGAAATGGTCAAAATGATGACAGCGCAACGAAAGACGGTCGGCGCGATGCTCGGCAAGAACGCGACGGTGCTGCCCCTCAGGGAGTATCGCGGCGGCGCGCGGCGCACGCTGTATTTCACGCGCCAGGAACTGAACCAGCTGCTCGGCCTGTACAGCCGGAATGTCATCCGCGGGGTGTGGCGCGACTACGCGATCGATCACCGCGACGGGCAGGCGCTGTTCTCGATCTTCCGCCACACGCACGAGAGCGCGCTGTACACGATCGTCAAATCGGCGGGCAGCGGCGGCGAGGCGCAGTTCACGGTGCTGAGCGGCCGCCAGCGCGTCCGAATTGGCCACACCCTGCCCGAGGCGCTCGACTACTTCCGCTCGAAGCTGGCGCTCGTTCCGGGTGGCAAGGACTGAGCCGCCGCGATCGTTCCTGCCGCTGGTCGAGATCTCCCGCGCCTTCATCCGCTGCGAGCGGAGGAGGGAAGCGCGGGACGGTAACCGGATCAGGCAGGCATAACGCCGGCTCGCGTTACACCCCTGGCAGTTTCCAGCCGAGAAACTGGCAGACGCCGCGGCCCATGACGAGTTCGAGATCGTTGCCCTTGAGCCACGGCAATTCCTCGGTGAACAGCGTCACGCATTGCTTCCACGGAGCCGGCATGCGGGTGATGTCGGTGCCCCAGAAATACCGCGTTGCGGCCCGAAGGCGTCGTAGAGCTGCTTCAGGTATTTGTGAATGTTGGTGAACGGGTAGGGCTGGCTCAACTCGCCGGCGGCGCCGGTCGCCTTCAGGGCCACGTTGGGAAATTTCGCCAGCGCGCAGACCTGGTCGATATTGGCGAAGGCGGCGTCGTCCTGGCCGCCGCGCGCCCGGCCGAGATGGTCGATGATCAGCTTCAGGCCGGGGTGGCGCTCGGCGATCTGCGCGATCTGCGGCAGGTAGTTCGACGCCATCAGCGCGACCGGGATGCCGGCCTTCTCGCAGGCGGGCCAGACCCAGTCCATCGTGCCGTCGGTCATCCAGCTCTGCTGGTGCGGCTGCGTGAAGGCCCAGCGCAGCCCGAGCATGCCCGGCCGGTTCAGCCATCCCGCGATCAGGTCGCGGCTCTCCGGCTTGTCGGGCGGGAAGTTGCCGAGGATCGCGAAGCGGTTCGGGTATTTCTGCGCCGCCGCCTCGGCGATCGCGCCGGAATTCGGGTCCCAGCCCGGCGGATGGATCAAGGCGGCATCGACGCCGCCCGCGTCCATCTCCTTCAGGCAATCCTCGGCCGTATAAGATGTGATCTGGCGGTGCGCCGGGTTGCCCGGCAGGTTCTGGTGCCAGAGATGGATCTGCGCGTCGACGATTTTCATGTCCGTTCTCCCCTTTTGCTGTGCGTCTACGTTCGTCATTCCGCCGCCGCGGCCGGCTCGAACGCGGTTTTCGGCCAGTCGAGACCGTAATTCTCGCGCAGCGTGGTTCCCGAATACTCGGTGCGGAACAGGCCGCGCCGCTGCAACAGCGGGATCACCTCGGCGCTGAACACCTCGAGCATGTTCGGCAACAGCGGCGGCATCACGTTGAACCCGTCGGCGGCGCCGTCGGTGAACCAGTCCTCGATCAGATCGGCGACCTGCTCCGGCGTTCCGGCCATCGTGAAATGGCCGCGCGCGCCGGCCATGTAGGCCAGCAGCTGCCGCAGGGTCGGCTTGTCGCGGCGCACGATGTTGATGATGACCTCGGTGCGGCTGCGCGCCGCCTGGACCGAGCCGGGGTCGGGGAAATCCTCGGGGACGAGCGGCTTGTCGAGCGGCAGGTGCGAGAAATCGTGCCCGCCGAAACGGCCCGACAGGCGCTTGCGCCCGACCTCGGGATCGGCCAGCTCGTTCAATTCGCGCGCCATCCGCTTGGCCTCGGCCTCGGTCGAGCCGATCATCGGCGACAGGCCGGGCAGGATCAGCACCTGGTCCGGGCGCCTGCCCTCGGCCCGCGCCAGCCCCTTGAGGTCGGCGTAGAATTCCTGCGCCGTGCGCTTTTCCATGTGCGCGGTGAACACGGCCTCGGCATGCCGCGCCGCGAAGCGGCGGCCGGTATCGGACGATCCGGCCTGCACCAGCACCGGCCTGCCCTGCGGACAGCGCGGCATGTTGAGCGGCCCGGCGACCCGGTAGAACTGGCCGCGATGGTTGATCGGCCGGATGCAGGTCCGGCCGCGCGTAGCGCCCCGCGGCGCGGTCGTCGAGCACCGCGTCCTCGCCCCAGCTGTCCCACAGCCCATTGACCACGCTCATGAATTCCTCGCCGCGGGCGTAGCGGTCCTCGTGGCTGACCTGGCCGGCACCGCCGAAATTGCGCGCCGCCGTCGCGAGCCACGAGGTCACGATGTTCCAGCCGGCGCGGCCGTTGCTGATGTGGTCGATCGAGGCGAACTGCCGCGCCAGGTTGAACGGCTCGGTGTAGGTCGTCGAGGCGGTCGCGATCAGACCGATGTGGCTCGTCGAGACCGCCAGCGCGGCCAGCACCGTGATCGGTTCGAGCCAGGTGCGCGCCGCCTGCGCCGCGTCCTCGCCGAGCGCCAGCTGATCGGCGAGGAAGATCGAGTCGAACTTCGCCGCCTCGGCCTTGCGCGCCAGATCCTGGTAGTAGCGGATGTCGGTCAGCGGCAGCGGCGACGAATCCGGGTGCCGCCACGACGCCTCGTGATGGCCGCGGCTGTGAAAGAACAGGTTGAGGTGCAACTGGCGCCGCATCGCGGCCTCCCGGCTTGGTCCCGCCGCGGACGTTAGTCCCGTTTCCGCTTCGGATAAAGCGCCGGCGGGTGCGGAACCGAGGACGGTCAGCGCCGTCAATGCCCCCTCTCCCGCACCGCGCGAGAGGGAGGGCCCATCGCTTAGCGATGGGAGGGTGAGGGGACGCGGTCTGCCCCCTCACCCCAGCCCTCTCCCCCGATCGGGGAGAGGGAGCAGTCGCATGACCGCGGCGGCGACCGCGGCGAGATCGAAGCGGCCCCGTTTCAGATCGTGTCCGGCTCCCTGGACCGGGATCAGCCGGGTCGGCGCCGGGATCGCGGCGATTGCCGCCTCCAGCTCGGCGACCGAGCCGAACGGGTCGGAGGTTCCGTGCACAAAGACGCACGGGACCGCGATACGCGGAAAATGCTCGGCGCGAAGCCGCTCGGGCTTGCCCGGCGGGTGCAGCGGATACGAGAACAGCACCAGAGCCTTGACCAAACCGGGCTCGTCGGCCGCCAGCAGCGTCGCCTGGCGACCGCCATAGGACTGGCCGCCGAGCAGCACCGGCGCCCGTCGCCAAACCCCGCATCGCGAGCACGGCTTCGCGCAACCCGGCACGGTCGGCCGCCGCACCGGACGGCGACGGCGGTCCTTTCGGCCGCTTCTGGCGAAACGGCAGATCGACGCGCAGCACCGGCATCCCGGCGGCGCTGAAGGTGGCGGCCGCCTCGACCAGCAGCGGCGCCTCGCAATTCCCGCCGGCGCCATGCGTCAACACGAGGCCGGCGCCGGCGGGATCGGCCGTCCGGGCGGTGCAGAAAGCCCCTGATGCCGCCGCTTTCGAACCGCTCGATCAGCGCGGGCCTACTTTGTCTGCTGCGCCTGGTTCTTGTCGAGCCACCAATCCTCCATGCGCCAGCCGTTATAGCTGCTGTTGACCATCAGCGTGACGCCCTTGACGTTGGGTTGCCAGCAGGTCGCGGCCGCATTGTGCATGATGATCGGCCGGGCCGCGTCCTCCTGCAGCTTGCTGTCGATGTCCCAGACGATTTTCTTCCGCTTGTTCTGATCTTTCTCGGCCGATTGCTGGTCGGTCAGCTGATCGATCTCCTTGTTGCGAGTAGCCGCTATAGTTGCGCTGCGAGCCGGTATAGTAGTTCTCGTAGAACTGCTGGTCCGGATCGTCGACCGAGATGCCGGTCAGGTTGAGGCCGATCTGGTAATCCTTGCGCGCGACTTTCGGGAACCAGTTGGCGGTCTCGACCGTGTCGAGTTCGCCGTCGATATAGACCTGCTTCAGCTGGTCGATCAGGATCACCGCCGGGTCGCGATATTGCGCGATATTCCGCGCGGAGACCTTGACCTTGAGCGGATTGTCCGGCCCGTAGCCGAGCTTTTTCATGATGCGCCCGCGCTTCGTCCCGGTTCTTCTCGATATCGGGACCGTAGCCCGGGAGCTTGACAAGAACGTCATCGGGCAGCCCCCAGACCCCGGCCGGCGCCGGCAGCATCGCGCCGCCGATATCCGCCTTGCCCTCGCTCAGAATGTCGATAAACGCCTTGCGGTCGAGCGCCAGCATCATCGCCCGCCTGATGTCGGCATTGTCGAAGGGCGGCTTGTCGCGGTTGATCAGCAGGTTGGTGCTGACATTGGTCGGTATCAGCTCGCAAACCGCCTGCGGCGCCTGGCTCTTGATATCCTTGAGCAGCGGCACCGAGATCTCGGTCGGGAACGTCATGTCGAATTTCCCGGCGACGAAGGCGAGGACCGCGGTCGAACGGTTCGGGATTATCGTGTACTCGACACCGTCGAGATAGGGCCTGTCCTTCTTCCAGTAATCGGGGTTGCGAACGACCTTGATCCACTCGTTTTGCTTGTATTCGACGAACTTGAAGGGTCCGGTGCCGATCGGATGCTGCCGCATCTGCGCCGGCGGCACGTGGCAGGGATAGATCGGCGAATAGCCGGAGGCGAGCAGCGCCAGCAATGCCGGCTGCGGCCGCTTCAGGTGAAACACCGCCTCGGTATCGCCGTTGACGGTTACGTCGTCGACATTGTGGTACCAGGCCGCGCGGGGATTGAGGCGCAGCTTCTGCCGGCCCTTGCCTTGCAGCAGGTCGAACGTGCATTTCACATCCTTGGCGGTGAACGGCTTGCCGTCATGCCATTTGACGCCGTCGCGCAGCTTGAATGTCAGCGTCTTGCCGTCCTCGCTCCAGTTCCAGCTCGTCGCGAGATCGGGGACGATCGTGTCGAGGCTGTTCTGCGGCTTGTTCTGGTCGTACATGACCAGGTTGTTCATCACCCCCATGACCGGGATGACGGTCGAAAACGTCGCCTCCTCGAGGATCGACATGCTCGCCGGGCTGTCCCGGTGATACATGCGCAAGACGCCGCCCTTCTGCTGCGCCAGCGCCGGCGAGACGGCCGCAACGATGGCCGCCGCCGCGATCATTCTCCATTTTATCTGGGATGCGCTCATACCCTGTTCTCCGGAAAAATGCGCGCGGATTGCTGCTTGCGGACCGCGCTGTCAATCTTTCTTTCGGGACAACGCCCGGGAAGTGTCACCGTTCTGATTTCGCGCCGTCGGTGCGGCGCCTCGGCTATTCTAACGGCAGATTTCGATTGGAGACATGGGATGAAAGCGGTTCTCTGCCGCGAATGGGGCGGTCCCGACAGCCTGCGGTTCGAGGACGCCCCGCGCCGGAAGCTGCAGCCGAGCGAGGTGCGCATCCGGGTGCGCGCCTGCGGCGTCAATTTCGCCGACACGCTGATGATCGCCGGCAAGTATCAGGTCAAACCCGAGTTTCCGTTCACCCCCGGCCTCGAAGCCGCCGGCGAAATTGTCGAGATCGGGGCCGAGGTGACCCGTCTCGCGATCGGAGCGCGGGTCCTGGCGGTGCTGCGCTTCGGCGGCGGCTATGCCGAGGAGATCGCGCTCAATGCCGACGCGGTCGTGCCGATCCCGGACGCGATGGATTTTGTCACCGCCGCCGCATTTCCGGTCGCCTACGGCACGTCGCATTTCGCGCTGACCCATCGCGGGCATTTGCAGCCCGGCGAGACGCTGCTGGTCCTCGGCGCGGCGGGCGGCGTCGGGCTGACCGCGGTCGAGATCGGCAAGCAATTGGGCGCGCGGGTGATCGCGGCGGCGGGCGGCCCCGAAAAGCTCGCCGTCGCGCGCGAGCACGGCGCCGACGAGCTGATCGACTACCGCGGCGAAAGCATCCGCGACCGGGTGCGCGAGCTGACCGGCGGGCTCGGGGCCGATGTCGTTTTCGACCCGGTCGGCGGCGACGCGTTCGACCAGGCCCTGCGCGCCGTCAATTGGGAGGCGCGGATGCTGGTCATCGGCTTCGCGGCCGGGCGCATCCAATCGGTCCCGGCCAATCTGATCCTGGTCAAGAACATCTCGGTGATCGGCGTCGTCTGGGGCGCGCAGGCGGCGCGCGACCCGGTGCTGGTCAGCCGCAACCTCGCCGAATTGCTGCGCTGGTGGGACGCCGGGCGGCTGAACCCGCTCGTCGCCCGGACCTTTCCGCTGGCCGAGGCCGGGCGCGGCGATGGAGGCGCTGCTGTCGCGCCGTTACGCCGGCAAGATCGTCCTCGAAACCTGATCCGCCGGTTGCGCCGCCCTCGAAGCACCTTCCGGTCGGTCAGCGCAATTCCGAAGCTGTCATCTGCGGAGCCGCGGAGCCAGCCCGCGGATGAATTGTTGGGCGGCATTATGGGGCGAGTTCCGGAACGGATCACGTCACCGGCGCCCACAACACCTCCTCGATATGCGTCCGCGCCGGTCGCGAGCATCACGAGCCGGTCGAAGCCGAGCGCGATGCCGGCGCAGTCCGGCATGCCGTGTTCGAGCGCCGCGAGGAAATCCTCGTCGATCGGGATAGGTCTCGCCGTAGAGCGCCTGCTTTTCGGCCTGATCGGCCACGAACCGGCGGCGCTGCTCGGCGGCATCGGTCAATTCGCCGAACGCGTTGGCGAGTTCGAGGCCGCAGACATAAAGCTCGAAGCGCTCGGCGAGGCGCGGGTCGTCGGGCTTGCGGCCGCGACAGCGCGGCCATCGAGACCGGGTAATCGTAGAGGATCGTCGGCGCACCGATCCCGAGATGCGGCTCGATGCGCTCCAGAAATATGCGGAAGAACAGCGTCTCCCAGTCGTCGCCCGGATGCGGCGCGATGCCGACCCGCGCGGCCGCGGCGGCGAGCAGCGCCGCGTCCGGCGCTCGCGGATCGGGCGCGGTCGCCAGCAGATCGATGCCGGCATGCCGCAGAAATGCCTCCGCCACGCTGAGCCGTTGCCACGGCAGGCGGGCGTCGGCGCTGCGCCCGTGCCAGCGCAGCGCGTCGCGCTTCGGCGGCGTCCTGCGCGCGCGCGCAGCAGTGCGTCGCATTCGTCCATCAGGTCGCGGTAGGACGCGCCGGCGCGATACCATTCGAGCATCGCAAATTCGGGGTGATGCGTCGCGCTGCGCTCGCCGTCGCGGTAGACGTGCGCCAGCTGCCAGATCCGCGGTCAGGCCGCCTGCCATGAGCTTCTTCATCGCGAATTCGGGCGAGGTGTGCAGGTAGCGCGGCCGGCGCCGCGCCGTCGCGCGGATCGTGCAGCACGGTGGCGAAGGCCCGCAGATGCGGTTCGAGCCCGGGGCTCGCCTGCAGCGCCGGGGTCTCGACCTCGACATAGCCGGCGCCGCGAAGAAATCGCGCACCGCCGCCAGCATCCGGCCGCGCGCCGCGAGCTTGGCGCGGCGCGCGGCGAGACGGTCGGGCCGCCACCAGGGCGCGGCCGAATCGCCAGCCTCCTCTCTGCACCTTCGCGTGGCGCATTCCGCTTTGCCCGGTGTTCCCAGGCTGGTACGAAACCGGCCCATACCCATCTCCGCTAATTATTCGTGAGATCCGCGACATGAAAATCAACGCCATCGATCTGAAGCCGGGCAATGTCCTGGAGCACCAGAACAAGCTCTGGATCGTCCTCAAGCGCGAGATGGTGCAGCCCGGCAAGGGCGGCGCCTTCACGCAGATCGAGATCCGCGACCTGCGCAGCGGCAACAAGGCGACCGAGCGTTTCCGCACCCAGGAAGCGGTCGAGCGCGTGCGGCTCGACGAAAAGGAGATGCAGTTCCTCTACATGGAGGACGACCAGGCGACCTTAATGGACAACGACACGTTTGAGCAGCTCAGCGTGCCGCGCGACCTGATCGGCGACCCGGCCGATTTCCTGCAGGACGGCATGGTCTGCAAGGTGATGACCTACGAGGGGACCCCGCTCTCGGTCGAGATGCCGGCCTCGGTCGTCATGGAGCTCGTCGAGGCGGATCCGGTTGTGCGCGGCCAAACCGCATCGTCTTCCTACAAGCCGGGCAAGCTCGAAAACGGACGCCGCGTGATGATCCCGCCGCATGTCGAGGCCGGCACCCGCATCGTCGTCAACACCGCCGACGGCAGCTACGTCGAGCGGGCCAAGGATTGACGGCACACCACCGTCTCGCGCGCCGGAGCCCACGGCTGATGGCGTTAAGCTCGCCGGTCATCAACGTCATGGCCAACGCCGCCCTCAAGGCAGCGCGCGGCCTGATTCGCGATTTCGGCGAAGTCGAGCAGCTGCAGGTCTCGGTAAAGGGGCCGAGCGATTTTGTTTCGTCCGCCGATCTGCGCGCCGAGCGCACGCTGAAGAACGAATTGCAGCGCGCCCGCCCCGGCTACGGACTGCTGTTCGAGGAGGGCGGCGCCGCCGAAGGCAGCGATCCGCATCACCGCTGGATCGTCGATCCGCTCGACGGCACCACCAATTTCCTGCATGGCGTGCCGCATTTCTCGATCTCGATCGCGCTCGAACGCGACGGCGACATTATTGCCGGCGTCATTTACGACCCGACTCGGGACGAAATGTACTGGGCCGAGAAGGGGGCCGGGGCCTATCTGAATGACCGCCGCCTGCGCGTCTCGGCGCGCCGGCAGCTCGGCGAGGCGCTGATCGCCACCGGCTTCCCGTTCCGCGGCCGCCCGAAGCACCCGGCCTACAACGCGACGCTCGCCCGCGTCATGGAGGCGACCAGCGGGGTTCGCCGCTTCGGGTCGGCCGCGCTCGATCTCGCCTATGTCGCCGCCGGACGCTACGATGGTTATTGGGAGTTCGCGCTGGCGCCGTGGGATTTGGCGGCCGGGCTGCTACTGGTGCGCGAGGCCGGTGGGTTTGTCAGCGATCTGGCCGGCGGGCAGGGCATGATGACGAGCGGCGATGTGCTCGCCGCGAATGTGCACCTGCATTTGCCGCTCGCCGCTCTGATCAAGGAGGCGATGCGCGCCGCTTCCCTCGGCGCAGGAACGGTTCACATCGGCGCCTGAACGTGACCGACCAACGCGATCCGATCCCACAGTTTTCGGTGTCGCCGGCGCATCCCTTCGGGTAGGTTTCGCGGGTTCCCGTCAGCCCGCGCGGATTGCCGCTCTTTGCACATTCAAGCTTCCTTACACTTTAAGCGCTATTGCACCTTCAGGAGTGAAACCGGCGATGAACATTGCGTCCGACCGGCAACCGAGCCCCCGCCCGGCCCGGCGGTGGCGCGGCAGTTCGAACGCGCGGCGCGGTAGGTGATTCGCCACACAGCAAGTCGGGGTTGTCGTTGCCGTCGCTGAACCTGCGGCGCCGCCTGCCGGTCGCCGTACCCGCGAGCGAGCCGGTCGAGAACGAGACTCGGCGCAATATGCGCGGGCCGCACCGGTTCGTGCTCCGGATGGCCTTGTTCCTGGCCATTGTCGTCGCAATCGCGGTCATTCTCGGACCGTCTCTGCTGCATGCGTTCCTGCGCAATCCGGCGTTCAACGGCATCATTTTCGGGCTGCTGATCGCCGGTATCGCGTACATCTTCCGCCAAGTCATCCAACTCGAACCGGCGAGCGCCTGGATCGACGATTTTCGCGAGCGGCTGGCCAACCGCGATCTGACCGCGCCGCCCGGACCGGCGCCGCGGCTGCTCGCACCGATGGCCCGCATGCTGAGCAGCCGCCAGAGCGGCCGCGTGACGCTGTCGCCGGCCTCGCTGCAGACGCTGCTGGACGGCATCGCCGCGCGGCTCGACGAGACGCGCGAGACCTCGCGATACCTGATCGGCACGCTGGTGTTTCTAGGTCTGCTCGGGACGTTTTACGGTCTCCTCGAGACGGTGAGCTCGGTCGGCAACGTCATTGCCGCCCTGAACGTCGGGGCGAGCGATATCGGGCGAGCGTTTTCCGATCTGAAGTCCGGTCTTGAAGCGCCATTGCACGGCATGTCGACGGCGTTCAGCACCTCGCTGTTCGGCCTCGCGGGCAGCCTCGTCCTGGGTTTTCTGGACCTGCAAGCCGGACAGGCGCAGAACCGCTTTTACAACGACCTTGAGGATTGGCTCTCGACCTATACGAGGCTGTCGTCCGGGCCGTACGGCGATGGAGGCGACGCCTCGATGCCGGCCTACCTGCATGCCCTGCTCGAACAGACCGCCGACAGCATGGAAAACCTGCAGCGCCTTATCGCGCGCAGCGAGGAGGGTCGGATCGCCGCGCATAACACGCTATCCAACCTGACCGACCGCCTCGCGGTGCTCAGCGAGCACATGAAGGCCGGTCAGATGCTGATGCTGCGTCTGGCCGAGAATCAGATCGAGCTGCAGCCCTCGCTGACACGGCTGACCACTGTCGCCGAGAATTCGCTTGGCCAGGACGATGTCCTGCGCACCCATCTGCGCAACATCGAGACGTATGTGGCCCGGCTGACCGAGGATGTTGCCGAAGGGCGCGCCCAGAGCGTCCAGGAGCTGCGCGGCGAAATTCGCCTGCTCGCGCGAACGATAGCGGGCCTCGCCG
Source organism: uncultured Alphaproteobacteria bacterium (assembly GCA_963753665.1). Lineage (GTDB taxonomy): Bacteria > Pseudomonadota > Alphaproteobacteria > ATCC43930 > CGMCC-115725 > DATARH01. Next base: position 7,702 of record CAVWDC010000013.1, on the reverse strand, counting down.
AGGAGGGAACCGTTGATCCGCACGGAGCGGCCGGTTCGCGCCGGCGCTAGCGGCAGGCCTGCCGGCGAGGGATAGTCGTGCCATTGGCAACCCGCCGCTCGCGGCGATCGAATATCGACATCTGGCCGGGCTTCGTCGACGCCCTGGCGCAACTGCTGATGGTCATCATCTTCATCCTGCTGGTGTTCACCGCGGGTCAGTTTTTCCTGTCCGATGCGCTGTCCGGGCGCGACAAAGCGTTGCGGGAGCTGCAGCAACAGATCAGCGAACTGAGCGATCTGCTGGCGCTGGAGCGCAGCAGCGGCGAGCAGCTGCGGGCCAACGCGGAGACGTTATCGGCGCAGCTCAAGGCCAGCGTCGCCGAGCGCGACGCGCTGACAACCCAGGCGGCCGCGCTGGCGGCGAAGGCCAATGACCAAACGGTCCGCGCCGACGAGCTCAGTGGCAAGCTGCGCGATGCCGACGCCGTCGTCAGCGCCGACAAGGAAAAGATCGAGCTGCAGCTGCGCGAACTCGAGAGTTTTCGGCGTGACATCGAGGCGCTGCGCGCCGTGCGCGCCGACCTCGAAAAGCAGGTAGCCGGCCTCGCCGCGGCGCAGCAGGAGACCGGGGCGCTGCGCGACCGCTCGAAGGAGCTCGAGGCCAGGCTGGCCTCCGCCGAGGAGCGCACGGAGCTCGCGCAAAAGAAGATCGACGCCCGCGACATCCGTCTGAAAGAACTGGTCCGGCAAGGCGACCAGGCGCGCACAAAGGTTGACGAGCTGAACAGCGCGATCGCCGCGCTGCGCGAGCAGCTCGCCAGGATCAGCGCGGCCCTCGCCCTGTCGGAAACTAAGGCCAAGGAACAGCAGACGCAGCTCGCCGACCTCGGCAGGCGGCTCAACCTGGCGCTCGCGAACAAGGTGCAGGAGCTGGCCCGCTACCGCTCCGAATTTTTCGGTAAGCTGCGCGAAATCATCGGAGATAGGCCGGATATCCACATTGTCGGCGACCGTTTCGTGTTTCAGTCCGAGGTGTTGTTCGATCAGGGAAGCGCCGAGTTCGGCGAGGCTGCCAAACGGCAGCTCGACCCAGTCATTGACGCTCTGAAGGAAATCGCCGCCAAGATACCGAAGGATCTGAACTGGGTGCTGCGCGTCGATGGCCACACCGACCGACGGCCGATCAGGAACGCGCAATTCGCGTCGAATTGGGAGTTATCGGCGGCGCGCGCGATCTCGGTCGTGCGTTATATGATCTCCCAGGGCATCCCGCCGAATCGGCTCGTGGCCGCCGGTTTTGCGGATTTTCAGCCGCTTGACACGGCTGAAGGCGAAGAGGCATACCGCCACAACCGCCGCATCGAGCTGAAACTCACGGAACGATAGGCGCCTGTTTCAGGCGGAGCTGCGAAAAGGCAGTTGCCCGGGGTTGCGCGCCATGCCACATAGGTGGGGAGGCATTTTCGCATGCCTCCGAGAGACTGAATGAAGCGGCCTCGTAAACGGGGTACGATGATTAGAAGCGCCGCAGGCCCTGGGCCAAGCGGCAAGCGCCTGGAAGAGGAGAATAACCAAATGGCCGACGCCATAGCCCGCGACATACCCGTGAGCCGGGCGGGCAGCCGAGTGGGCTTTGGGGGCTTCCTGCGCCGCCGGTCCACGATCGCTTTTTTCATGGCCTTGCCGCTGATCGCTATCATCGCCTGCCTCGTCGTCTATCCGGCGTTGTACGCAATCCATCTGGCGACGTTGAACAAGTCGATGCAGCACTTTGTCGGCTTCGGGAATTTCACCTTCTTATTCAAGCGCAGCACGTTCTGGATGGTCGTCGAGCAGTCCGTGCTGTTCGCCGTCTCGGCTGTCATCTTCAAGGCGGTGATCGGCTTTATCGTCGCCCATTTCGTTCACAACATTCCCCAGAAAGGCCAGCGCAAGTGGCGCGGCATGCTGCTGATCCCGTGGGTCATCCCGCCGGCTATGAGCACGCTCGCCTGGCTGTGGCTGTTCGATCCGTCCTACAGCGCCTTCAACTGGGTTCTAGCGCATATCGGCCTACCCGGCGTGCCCTGGCTCGGCAACCCGTACTGGGCGCGCACCGCGATCATTCTGGTCAATGTCTGGGTCGGCTCGCCGTTTTTCATGATCATGTACCTGGCGGCGCTGAAGTCGGTGCCCGATCAGCTGCATGAAGCCGCCGCGATCGACGGCGCGAATTGGCTGCAAAAGATCTGGTATGTCAACCTACCGATGATGCGCAACATCATCCAGATCACTGCCTTGTTCTCGCTGATCGTGACATTCGCGAATTTCGATATTGTTAAGATCCTGACCAATGGCGGCCCGGTCGATCAGACGCATGTCTTCGCGACCTATGCCTTCACGCTCGGCATCTGGGGCAACGACCTGCCGCTCGGCGCCTCGGTGTCGCTGTTCATGTTCCCAATCCTGGCGATCGCCGCCATCCTGATCCTGCGCAACGTCCGCAAGCGCGGCAACGAGGCCTGAGTACCGATGAGCACCGCAACCGCAGAAGTCGGCGGCAGGGCCGTATCCTCTGCCCGCCGCGGCAGCATTTCGCGCGACCGCAAGCGCGCGCTGCGCTGGTCGTATTTTTTCCTGATCCTGTTCGTCATTTTTTTTCTGATGCCGCCCGTCTACATGCTGATCACGTCGCTCAAGACGAGTGCGGAAATCGGGGCGGTGACGAACCCGTGGTTCGTCTATCATCCGACCCTGGAGAACTACATCACGCTGTTGACGCAGCCATCCTTCCTGACCGCGTTCAAGAACTCGGTGGTCGTCTCGGTTCTGGTGGTCTCGATCACGATGGTGGTCAGCATTCTCGCCGCGTTCTCGCTGGCGCGAATGAGATTTTGGGGCTCCGCTACGCTGGCGACCGGCGTATTCCTGACCTATCTCGTTCCGGAAACGCTGCTGTTCATCCCGCTCTTCAAGATTTTCGCCACCATTCATGACTGGACAGGCATCGAGCTGATCAATCACTGGTGGATCCTGATCATCGTCTATCCGACGCTGACGGTGCCGTTCGCCACATGGCTCATGATCGGATACTTCTCCAGTATTCCGAAAGAACTCGATGAGGCGGCGCTGATCGACGGCGCCGGCTATCTGCAGATTCTGACGAAGGTGTTCATCCCAGTCGCGCTGCCGGGCATTATCGCCGCGACCATCTTTGCCTTTACGGTGTCGTGGGCGAACTTCCTTTACCCGCTCGCCTTCACGACGTCGGAAGACCAGCTTGTGATGCCCGTCTTTATTGTCACTAGCCTGATCAAGGGCGACGTGTACAATTGGGGTCAGATCATGACGGGCGCGCTGCTCGGCGCCGCTCCGCCGCTGATCATCTATGCCTTTCTGATGGACTACTACATTGCCGGCCTGACCGCCGGCGCGACAAAGGGGTAGGAAACTATGGCGCAAGTCGCGCTGCGTAAAATCGTCAAGATGTTCGACAAGACCCCGGCGGTGCAGGGGATCGATCTCGACATCGCCGATCGCGAATTCATCGTGCTGGTCGGACCGTCGGGCTGCGGCAAGAGCACGACCTTGCGGATGGTGGCGGGTCTCGAAGAGGCAAGCTCGGGCGAGATCTTCATCGGCGATCAGCTCGTCAACGACGTGCCGCCGAAAGACCGCGACATCGCGATGGTCTTCCAGAACTACGCGCTTTACCCGCATATGACGGTGTTCGAGAACATGTCGTTCGGGCTGCGGCTGCGGAAGTTCCCGAAGGCCGAGATCAAGGAGCGCGTCGAGGATGCGGCGCGCATCCTCGACATCACCCCGTTGCTCGACCGTCAGCCGAAGCAGCTCTCGGGCGGACAGCGGCAGCGCGTCGCGATGGGCCGCGCGATCGTGCGCAATCCCAAGGTGTTCCTGTTCGACGAGCCGCTGTCGAACCTCGACGCCAAACTGCGCGTCCAGATGCGCACCGAGATCAAGAAAGTGCACCAGAAGGTCACGACGACGACGATCTACGTGACCCACGACCAGGTCGAGGCGATGACGCTGGCCGACCGGGTCGTCGTCATGAACGCCGGGCGGATCGAGCAGATCGGAACGCCGTACGAGGTCTACCACCAGCCCGGAACGCGGTTTGTCGCCGGCTTCATCGGCTCGCCGGCGATGAATTTCCTGCCCTGCCAGCTGGTGCAGAACGGCAGCGGTCTGACGGTTCGCGTGTCGGACAGCCTGGCTTTTCCGGTCCCGGAAAACCGGACGGCGCGCTATCGCCCGTATGTCGGCCGTGAGCTGATCTTCGGCCTCCGGCCCGAGGACATCATCGAGCCGCGCGGCGGCGAGATCGAACCGGGTCGCGTGCCGTTCGAGGTGCTGCTCGACGTCGTCGAGCCGATGGGCATGGAGACGATGGTGTATTTCATCGTCAACGGCGTCGAGATTTGCGGCCGGGTCAATCCTGACGCGGCCAAGAATGCCGGCGAAATGATGCCGCTTATCGCCGACATGAACCACATGCACCTGATCGATCCGCGCACCGACCAGGTGCTCTAAAAATGGTTCACCACGAAGGTCACGAAGGGAACACAAAGGACACGAAGGCAGTAATACTTCGTGGCCTCGTGAATCGTTTGCGTCCTTCGCGGTACAATTGATTCAGGGTTGAGCCATGGATGTGCGGGACAAGGTCGTCGCGATCACCGGAGCGGCTCGCGGCCTCGGCCAGGAGTTCGCGTCCAGCTTGGCCGCTGCCGGCGCCCGCCTTGTCGTGGGCGACCTGAACGACTGCGCCGAAACGCTTGACCGGGTCAGGCAGGCCGGATCGGAAGGCGTCGGCGTCAAGCTCGACGTGGCCGACGCCGGCTCGGCGCGCGCGATGATCGATGCCGGGGTGCAGGCGTTCGGCCGGGTCGATGCGCTGATCAACAACGCCGCGCTCTATGGCGCCCTGCATGGCGGCCGTTTCGACGCGATCGACGAGGCCGAGTGGGACGCGGCGATGGCGGTCAACGTCAAGGGCATCTGGAACTGCTGCAAGGCGGCGGTGCCGGCGATGCGCAAGACAGGCGGCGGCAGCATCGTCAACATCGCCTCGCTTGCCGCCACCTATGGCATGCCCTACGGGCTGCATTACACGACCTCGAAGGCGGCGGTGATCGGCCTGACCCGCGGGCTGGCGCGCGAACTCGGCCGCGACCGCATCCGCGTCAACGCGCTGGCGCCGAGCGCGGTCATCACCGAGGGGACGCGCGAGTTCTTCGGCGACAAGCTCGATCGCGCGCTGGAGACGATCAAGGCCGGGCAGACGATCCAGCGCAACCTGATGCCGCAGGACCTCGTCGGCGCGGTCATGTGGCTCGTTTCCGACGCCAGCGGTTTCGTCACCGGCCAGACCATCGCGGTCGATGGCGGCACGGTGATGCTGTAGCCCAGCCGCATTCCCGGGTATGACGTCAATGCAGCTTGCGGGCAAGGCGGCGCTGATCAGCGGCGCCGGCGGCGGCATCTGCCGCGCGATCGCGCTGGCCTATGCCGAGGCGGGCGCGGCGGTTGCCTGCATCGATATCGATGCCGAAGCGGCGGCGGAGACGGCCCGGTTGGTGGCCGAGGCGGGCGGCCGGGCGATGTCGCGGGCTTGCGATGTCGCCGACGAGGCGCAGACGCTCGCCGCGGCCGAAGCGGCGCATCAGGCGTTCGGCCGCCTCGACATCCTGGTCAGCGGCGCCGCGCCGCACGACCCGAGCGGCACGATCCTCGAGACCAGCCCTTCGCCGATTGGCAGCGGGTGCTCGACGTCAATCTGACCGGCTCGTTTCTGCTGAGCCGCGCCGTGCTGCCGCTGATGATCGCCGGCGGCGGCGGCTCGATCATCTTCATCGCCTCGCAGCTCGGCCGGGTCGGCAGCGCCGGGCGCGCCGCCTATTGCGCGACAAAGGGAGCACTGATCCAGCTCGCCAAAGTCATGGCGATCGATCACGCGGCGCAACAACATCAGGGTCAACACGCTGTCGCCGGGCGGCGTCGAAACACAGCGGACGCTCAACCGCTACGGGTCGTTTTCCGCGGCGCGCGAGACATTGGGCGCGAAGCATCTGCTGGGCCGCCTCGGCCGCCCGGACGAAATCGCCGGCGCCGCGGTGTTTCTCGCCAGCGACGCGGCGAGTTTCGTGACCGGCAGCGATCTTCTGGTCGACGGCGGCTACACCGCCATTTGAGGCGCGGCCGGCCGCGCGCCGTGCCGGGTCAGGCCGACAGCAGCTGCTCGACCCGCTGCGTCGCGGTCATTTCGTCGATGCACTCGACCGCCGCGAACTCGCGCACGAGACGGTCGAGGGCCGCCTGGTAGATCTGCCGCTCGCTGTAGGACTGCTCCGGCTGGCTGCTGTTGCGGAACAGGTCGCGCACGACTTCCGCGATCGAGGCCGGGATCTCCGGAGGCGATCTTCGCCTGATATTCCTGCGCCCGCCGGCTCCACATCGTGCGCTTCGCCCGCGAGCGACCGCGCAATTTGGCCAGCGCGACATCCATTTCCTTCTGACTCGACAGCTTGCGAAGACCGGATCCCTTGGCCTTCCCCAGTGGCACGCGCAGCGTCATCCGGTCCTTGTCGAAGGTCACGACAAAGACGCTCAGCGTGTGGCCGGCGATCTCCTGCGTCTCGATGGCGGTGATCTTGCCTACCCCGTGGCTCGGATAGACCACCAGATCGCCCGCCGTGAATGGCACATTTTCGACCGTCATGTTCGTCTCTCGTACAACCTTACCCGACGAGCGCCGTCAGAACGCCTTCCAGCAGCCGCCGAACGCGTGGGCGACAGGCATCCGCCGTGGAGCAGAGAGCGGAACCAGGGGGAAGACGCCGAGAGCGCCGGATGTTCTGTATACCACAACAGGCCCCGCCGAGCCAGCAGATCAGCCATGCCAAACCGGGAAGGCGGGTCGCCTCCCGGCCAAACGCGCGGCTTATTGCCCGCCGGCTTATTTCCCGCCGGGGTTGGGGGTAAAGAATTTCTCGTATTTCCCGTCGACGTCTTTCCATTCGTCGGCGTCATCGGGTGGCGGTTTCTTGCGGGTAATATTCGGCCAGCTCGCCGAATATTCGCGATTGAGCTCCAGCCATTGCTCCGCCGCCGTTTCGCTGTCGGGAATGATCGCCTCGACCGGGCATTCCGGCTCGCACACCCCGCAATCGATACATTCGTCGGGGTGGATGACGAGCATGTTCTCGCCTTCGTAAAAGCAATCGACCGGGCATACCTCGACGCAATCCATGTACTTGCAGCGAATGCACGCTTCCGTGACGACGTAGGTCATGATGTCGGGTTCTTCTCCTCGAGGTCGGCGATCGCGATGGGCCGGTCGTCTGTCGAGCCTTTAGCACGCCGTCGCCGCTCGACCGCGGCGCTTTCCTGCGGGTCGGCCGGCCGGGCGCGGCTGCTGCTGCGATCTGCCTAGCACGCAGATTGGCCCGCGGGCAAGCCCGCGCAACCCCGCTCGGACCCCGCGGTGTCCGGCCGAGCCGCGCCGGCCACCCGACCGCAGGAACACGGATCGGGCGCGCCGGGTGCTTACAAACCTGCGCCGAACCTGTACCGTTGCGGTCGGAACAGCACGACAGAAGACCGGAGCGATGCGCCTTTCCGACGAAGAGCGGGCCATGCTGGCCGGCGAGTTCGGCGAACCGCGCCGCTGGGCCATCGCGCATCAGATCGCGGTCGGCGAATTCTTCGACGCGGCCGAT
>CAVWDC010000012.1:0-302681 GCA_963753665.1 uncultured Alphaproteobacteria bacterium | reverse complement strand
GGTGGACTGGCTGTTTTCCAGCGTGGCGTACTATCCGACGCGGCTATCGGCGCTGGTCGTCCGCTGGCTCGCTGCCGGCAGCTGCCGGCGCTTTGCTAGCGGGGTGAAATACAACGCGGCCGCGTGCGGAATTGACCGATGGGGGCCTGTCCGGGGACAATCCGAACCCGATGCGGCTTGGCCGCGGCGTTGCTCGTGAGCGCCGATGATGATTTCCGAGTTCCTGCCCTTTGCCCGGCCGCGTCCGGGGACAACGCCGCCCTATTTCTATCCCGACTACCAGAGCACTCAGAAACGCGCGCCGAAACGGGCGCCGATCCGTTTCGAGCACACGCTGTCGGAGGTGACCGGGCCGGATTTCGCCGATCGCTGGGCCGGGCTGGACGCGACCGATCTGACCAGGCAGCACGGGGATGAACCACTCGGCGAGCGCATCATCGTGACCGGCCATGTGCTCGACGAGGATGGGCGCCCGGCGCCGGGGACGCTGATCGAATTGTGGCAGTGCAACGCCGCCGGGCGCTATCACCACCCGTCCGACCAGCACGACGCGCCGCTCGACCCGAATTTCACCGGCGCCGGGCAGATCGTGACCGGCGCAGACGGCGCCTACCGCTTCGTGACGATCAAGCCCGGCGCCTATCCCTGGCGCAACACGCCGAACGCGTGGCGCCCCGCGCATATCCATTTCGGCGTGTTCGGGCCCGGATTTGCGACGCGGCTCGTCACGCAGATGTATTTTCCGGGCGACCCGCTGCTGGATTATGACCCGATCTTTCAGAGCACGGCCGACCGGGAGGCGCGCGAGCGGCTGATCTGCGCCTATGACCCGGCGCTGAGCGAGCCGGAATGGGCGCTCGGCTACCGCTTCGACCTGGTGCTGCGCGGCCGTACCGCGACGCCGACAGACCCGTTGTGACCCTGGCGACGATGCCCGACAAGCTGATCCCGACCCCGTCGCAGACGGTCGGCCCGTTCTTTCATCTCGGGATGACGCGCCCGGAATGGGCCGATCTGACGGTTGGGAACCCGCGCGGCGAGTGCATCGCGATCGAGGGACGCGTGCTCGACGGCGACGGCGCGCCGGTACCCGATGCGGTGTTGGAGATTTGGCAAGCGAATGCCGCAGGGCGCTACCGCCATCCCGACGACCGGCGGGACGACGCGCCGCTCGATCCAGGATTTCGCGGTTTCGGCCGGGTCGCGACCAGCACCGAGGGCGAGTTCCGGCTCGTTACGGTCAAGCCGGGTCCAGTGCCTGGACGCGGCAACGCCTTGCAAGCGCCGCATATCAATGTCGCCGTGTTCGCTCGCGGGTTGCTGCGGCACCTCTATACGCGCATTTATTTCGAGGACGATCCGCGCAACGCCGCCGACCCGCTGCTGTCGTCCATCGAGGACGAAGCGGTGCGCGGCACGCTGCTGGCACGGAAGGCGGAAGAGGACGCGATACCGGTCTATCGCTTTGATATCGTCTTGCAGGGCGAAAACGAGACGGCGTTTCTCGATATTTGAGGGCATGCAGCGGGGAAATGGCGGATTACACTCCGCTCATCCGCCCGACCGAAGACGCGGAGGCGTAGGGCGGAAAAGCGCAGCGTGTTCCGCCAATCGCCGTTAAAGAAGCTGCCCGCCATCGACCGAGATCGTCTGGCCGGTGACCCAGCCCGCGAGCGGCGACGCGAGGAAGACGACGACGTTGGCGATTTCCTCGGGGTGGCCGAGCCGGCCGAACGGGATGCTGCGCAGGATCGCGTTGTAAAGGTTCGGCGCGTCGGTCTTGCGCTTCTCCCAGCTGCCGCCGGGGAACTCGATTGAGCCCGGCGCGACGCAGTTGACGCGGATGTTTTTCTTAGCGAGCGCCGCCGCTTCGCTCATCGTGTATTCGATCAGCGCCGCCTTGACCGCTCCGTAGGGCACCGTGCGAGCCGACGCGCGCAGCCCCGAAATCGAGGAAATGTTGACGATCGCGCCGGAACCGCTCTTTTCGAGATGCGGCGCCGCCGCCCGAATTGCGCGCACGGTGCCGAGCAGATCGACATCGATGCTGCGCGCCCAGCCGGCCTCATCGTTGCTGGTGCCGAAGCCGGAGGCGTTGCACACCAGGATGTCGATCCCGCCGAGCGCCTCGGCCGCCGCGTCGATATAGGCCGACAGCGCCTCTTTGTCGGCGACGTCGCAGGCCTGCGTGTGCGCGGCGACGCCTTGCGCGGTAATCGCGGCGCGCACCGGCGCGAGCCCGTCGGCGCCGCGGGCGCAGACCGACACCGAAGCCCCCGCGTACGCCAGGCCGACCGCAATCGCGCGGCCGATACCGCGGCTGCCGCCGGTGACCACCGCCCGTTTTCCCGACAGATCGATTTTCATCCCCATTTGCCTCCCGATGCCGCGATCCGCTGATGCAGGCCGGCGATCATGGCGGGGATTGTCGCGGGCCGCCAGCCCCCGGCCCCAGTGTCGGGAACGATGCGGCCGCCTGGGTCTCCACGGCGCGGGACGATAATGGTGATGGCATAATCGGCCGGTCGATCGTTTACCGACTCGCTTGCAGCGCTCCGCGCGCGCTAGGCTGCCCTGTTCAGCTCCACTCAACAAGCGGCAAGGAATCCGACCCATGCCATACGCGCTCGATCGCCCGGATTATCGCCAAGTCAATCGCCGGGGGCGTCCCGCCGCGCTGCGGGTGCTCGCCGGCGCAATTCTGATGCTGTCGCTCGGCGTCGCCGCGGACAGCGCGACGGCGCAAACCGGAAGCCGGCCGGCTCCGGCACAGACCCAATCGCCGGCCGGGCAGAAGGGGGCGCAACCGGCCGGCGATCCGGTAGAGGCGCAGCTCGGCAACATCAAGAAGCGGCTCAACATCACCGCCGCGCAACAGCCGCAATTCGACGAATTCGCAACCGTCGTCAAGCAGAATGCCCAGGCGATGGAGGCGCTGATGCAGAAAGCAGCGCAGGGCGCCGAGAAGAGCGCCGTCGACGGCTTGCGCACCGCCGCGACGTTCGCGCAAACCGAGGCTGACAACTTGAAGCGTCTGGTCCCGGCGCTGGAATCGCTTTACGCGAGCCTCACGGACCAGCAGAAGCGGACGGCCGACCAGCTGTTTAGTACTGCCCCGCCGTCGGGCGCGCCGCCGCAGGGCGCACCCAAAGGCCAGCGCCGGGGCTGACCCGCCGACGGGCGAGGCGCCGCAGGCCGGCCGTCATCCCGAGGGCCGGCTCCGGGCTGACAGCCGGCTTTCGGGATGACGAACCTCGTTGCGACGGCGGCGGGCTAAGCGACCCGCTCGTAGGGATAGCGGCGGATCTTCTCGACGTTGCGCCCCTCGATGCGGATCAGCTTGGTCGACGCGTCGCGGCGCGGCGAGTGCAGATCGCCCTCGTTGTAGACATAGGCGGCGCCGGGGGTCAGCGTGTAGTCGCGCACATGGCGCACCTTGCCCGGCTCGGCTTCGCTGGCCGGCGAGATTTTCGCCCAGTCCGTCATGATCGTCTCGCCCTCGGCCTGGCCGTAAATCGCCCAGGTGGGCCCGTGATCGTGCGGTTGGCTCGCCTTGGCGCCGCGGTTGACGTGGCCGAGGATGCAAAAGCCGAGTTCCGGGTCCTCGTAGAGGATTTTGCGCTCCGGGCCGTCATCGGGCAGGTGCTTGGCGACGAATTCCGGGTCGGTGCAGGCGCGGCCGACCAGCTCGCAAATCTTCTTGCGGCCCTCGGGGCCGGGGTCGGCGGCGAGAATGCGGTGCGCTTCGGTTGAAAATTCCTCGAGTGTGAACGCCATCAGCTTTGCCCTCCATAGGATATCGGCTGCGGAAATCGCCGCGCGGGTAGAAGATTATTCCCCGCCGATCGGGCAGGCAAGCGCGGCTGGGCGTGACGAGGGTTTGTCATTTTCTTACCATGTCCTGGCGGTACACAGGTTGCTGTTGACTTGCTCCGGCGCCGGGATTTTGCTCTCGCGACATCGCACGTTCATCCCCCGCGATGCCGGAAAACCCCGAAAGGCATGATGGAGGACGCATGCGTTACATTTGCGACGCCCCGGGCGGCAGGACGTGGTTTCGCATTGAGAGCGAGGCCGAGGCGGTCGCCGAATTGGAGGTGATGCATCACGCGGTCGAAAAATATTTCCGCAAGGAGCACGAGCGCGCGGCGCAGAGCTTTCGCCCGATCTCGAAGGTGAATTTCGAACAGCAGATCGGGCTGAAGGCGCATGTTCAGCGTGAGATGCCGCTGTTCCTGACATTGCGCGACGACAGCGGCACGCCGCTCGCGACCGCGATGCTGCCGCCGAACGGCCGCGAGGACCGCAGCTTTCGGCCGATCATCGTCGGTCCCGGCAATGCCGACCCGTATCCCGAGCACGGCGACGCGGTGCGCGCGCTGGCACAGCATTACGGCGTTCCGCTCGAACGCTCTCGCTGCTACCCGTATCGGCGCGATTGAGGGCCTACCGCTGGTGCCGTCGCTTCGATCCGGTCTCACCGCGAGAAGACAGACATGAACCCACGCAAGGCGCTGCGAGAGCTGATCGCCGGCAGCGGCTACACGATGGCGCCCGGCGCCTACGACACGCTGACGGCGCGGCTCGTCGAACAGGCCGGCTTCGCGGCGGTGTACCTGACCGGCGGCGGCTATTCGCGGGCCAGCGGCTATCCCGATCTCGGGCTCCTGACAATGGTGGAAAACGTCCGCTTTATCGGGCTGACGGTCGAGGCGGTCGGGATTCCGGTGATCGCCGACGCCGATACCGGCTACGGCAACGCGATCAATGTCATTCGCACGGTGCGCGAGTACGAAAAATCCGGAGTCGCCGGGTTCCATATCGAGGACCAGGTTGCCCCGAAGAAATGCGGGCACTACGAGGGGAAAGAGGTCATCTCGCGCGCCGAGATGATCGGCAAGATCAAGGCCGCGGTCGATACCAGACGCGACGCCGACATGGTCATCATCGCCCGCTCCGACGCGCGCGCGATCGAGGGGCTGCAGGCGGCGATCGACCGGGTCAACGCCTATCTCGAAGCCGGCGCCGATGTCGGCTTTGTCGAGGCGCCGCAGACGGTCGACGAATTGCGGGTGGTCGGGCGCGAGGTACGCGGCCCGGCGCTGGTCAACGTCTTCGAGGGCGGCAAGACGCCGATGCTGTCTTCCGCCGAGTTGGAGGGCATGGGTTTCCGGCTCGGCATCTACCCGTCGCAGACCCACCGGGCCGCGATCCGCGCTGCCCAGCGCGTCTTGCGCGCAATGAAGGAAGACGGCGACACGCGCCGCGTCGAAGCCGACCTCGCGACCTTCCAGGAGCGCGAGGTGGCGGTCGGCACCGAAGGCTGGCGAGCGTTAGAGCAGAAGTATCTGGAAGATATTTGATGCCGTCCGAAATCTAACTGACGCTGTAGTTACCGCTCCAGCGAACACATGACGGACGAGGCTGGCTGAGCTGTGCGCAAGCTTGAAAGTGAGTCGCGAGACAAGCCGAGGTGACGAAGAACAAAGGCCCCTGACGAGATACGACAGTTAAGAAATTATTAGTCATACCGCAAACGTTGTATTCCTCTCCCATTCTCATATGTTGAACTAAATAGAGGGAGGCGGTCGACCGCATCGGACAGTTGTCAACAAACGCACAATATGCCATGCGATAGCGGAAATTTTTCGCGGCGTGCGCTTGCCTCGCCGGCATGACGACGATGGGTCCCGGGTTTTCGGGCAGTCGGCATAATGCGGAATCCAATCAGCAGAACTCCGTCACTCCCATTGTCCGTCCGCTGGATCATCCAGAGGGTTGTCCATAGGCCCGATCCGCCGGTCTCGGATGGTCGGGTCGATCCCCGGCATCAGGGTGGGAGAGAGGTTCGAGGACAGAGCGAACCTGCCGCACAGCGGGTCACGGTAGTAGATCCCGTCGCACACCCACCGTCATCCGCGGGCTTGACCCCGCGGATCTCGACAGCGAAACCGGCCCGTCACGCCCAGTACGCAAACCCGAGCCCGGTGCCGGTGCCGGCGGGGGTGCGGTAGCCCGGTTCGTACAGCGACCATTCGAGCGCGAGGTGCGAGACGGCTCCGGCGACGCAGATCCAGTTGCGGATCTCCGAGCTGCCGGAGTTGAGCTTCTCGCGCGGCAGGGCCTGGATCGCGGCACCGTCCCTGCGGCGCAGCATGTCGATGAAGCCGCGGTCGAGCGCCTCGTCCACGACGAAATGCGACAGCCCGCCGGAACCGATGATGCCGACCCGCGCCTTGCCCGGATAGGATTCGACGGCGGCGCGGATCGCCTGGCCGAGCTTGTAGCAGCGCTTCGGGGTCGGCTGGTTCGGCGGGTAATAGGTGTTGATGCATACCGGCACGATCGGCACGACTTCCGGCATCAGGCGCTGGTGGACAAAGCCGATCGCGTGGCCCTCGCCGTGGCCTTCGGGAACCCGGTTCGACGCGGCGATGTCGAATTCGCGCTCGATCAGCACGTCGATCAGGTGCCGCGCGAGCCCGGCATCGACCGGATAGTCGCGCGGCGTCTTTTCCTCGAACCAGCGCGCCGTCGCGCGCCGCGCCCATTCCGGGCCCTTGAAGCCGGGGCCGAGCGGCACGTTCGGGATCGTCTCGCCGTAATAGACGAGAATGCCCGGCATGTTGTCGCGGTGGTACAGCTCTTCCTGATCGTCGCCGACGACGATCAGCGCGTCGAGCTGCGCGTCGCCGAGATACTCGGCGAGCCGCGTGACCGCCCCCTGCACGGTCTCGTGCCGCGTCCGCATCCGCTCGGGCGCGATCTCTTCCATGATGTCGGCCGGAGCATGCCGCAGCTGCGCCTCGTATGTCGTCAGCCGCCCCTCGACATCGAGCAGATCCGGCCGGCGCGAGTCGCGCTCGATAAAGCGCGGCCAATCGGTCGCCGGCGCATTCAGCATCGGCGTGTGCGAAGTCGCCATTCCCAGGACGATTTGGGCCATCGCGTGCTTCCTCCCTGCGGTGTTCGTGGCGATTGTAGCGCAGTTTCACCGTGTTGCCGCGGCATTGTTGAGATGATCGCGAGCGTCCGACGCCGGACGCCGCCGCTGTGCTCGGGCTCGAGGGCCGCCGCGAAATTCAAGTGATTTTCCCCGAAGCTGAGATAAACTCGCGCGCGCCTCTCGCGGTGCGAAGGGAACCTAGGACGCGGCAGCGCTTCCGGTAAGTAGAACACAGGGACAAGACAGGACGACAGGTTCACCCAGCAGCCTTGTGATTCCGTTCAAGACGTGGCACGGTGTCATGGCTTGGCATTGTTTCCCGCTGCCCACGCGGAGGACGCGAAATGGCTGACGATTATACCGCAGATACCACAACGACGGGCAGACTCGATTCCGGCTTGGCGATCGGGGATCTGGAGGCAGCGGGCGATCGCGACTGGTTCAGGGTGTTCCTCTACGCCGGCCATAACTATGTCATCGACCAAAGGGGGCAGCCAACCGCCGGAGGCACCCTTACCGACCCCTTGCTTAACCTGCAGAGTCCGGCAGGGACGTTGCTTGCGAGCAACGATGATGGCGGATTTGGCTTCGAGTCGCAACTTGCCGTCCATGTCACTAACAGCGGTTACTACTATGCCGATGCGGGCGCCTTTAGTTCCAATATCGGAACATATGCTCTGCAATTAACGGATTTGGGCATCGGAGCCGCCACCGCTCGCTTCGAGCCGATTGGCAACGGTCCGCCAAACCTGCCGGTATTCGGCGCATCGAGTGACGCCGGTGGCTGGAGCAGCCAGAATTCCTACCCTCGGGCAGCAGGAGATGTTAACGGTGACGGCCAAGCCGACATTGTCGGATTTGGCGGCGACGGCGTCTATGTGTCCCTGTCGTTAGGGGGCGGGCATTTTTCTTCTCCTATCAAGGTCCTGGCGAACTTCGGGCCTAACGCTGGCGGTTGGCTTTCTCAGGAGGTTAATCCGCGGCTGTTGGGCGACGTCACTGCCGACGGCAGGGCTGACATCGTCGCCTTTGCATCGAATGGTGTTTATGTATCGTCTGGCAATACGGACGGGACATTCGCGGCTCCGACTTTCGCCCTGGCCGCGTTGGGCAGCGACGTAGGCGCTGGCGGCTGGAATTCGTTCGACCGGTATCCCCGCCAAATTGCCGACGTAAACGGAGATGGCAGGCAGGACGTAGTGGGGTTTGCCAGCGATGGCGTCTATGTGGCTCTCTCGAACGGCGACGGGACCTTCCAGCCTCTCACGACGGCCTTATTGGGGATGTTCGGCAGCAATGCGACCGCGGGTGGATGGGCATCGCAGGACACTTACCCGCGGCTCACCGGCGACGTGAATGGCGACGGCCGTGGGGACATCGTGGCGTTTGCACAAGACGGCGTCTATGTTGCGCTGGGAAACCCGGATGGAACCTTTGCCTCCGCGATTCTAGCTCTGAGCGGATTCGGCAATGATGCGGGGTTCGCGAGTCAGAACCTCACGCCACGCTTGGTCGCGGACATCAACGCAGATTCCAGAGCGGACATCGTCGCATTCGGCCCTTCCGGCGTTTCTTTCGCACTTGGTCAGGCTGACGGAACATTTGGTGCGATCACCACGGATTTAGCGCAATTCGGGTCGGATCCGGCGGCCGGCGGATGGACTTCCAACGACCTCTATCCCCGGCTCTTGGCCGATGTGACCGGCGACTTCAGAGCCGACATAATCGGGTTCGGTGAAGCCGGGGCGTTTCTGTCGCCGGCGCATGACTTTTTTGCCCTCACATGACCCTTCGCCTAGAGGCGGTATCCAAACTGCAAACTTTGCAGCTGCGCCATCGGGAGAATGTAAACGCAGAGCCGCCCGGTTCTCACGCGACCGGGTGATCGAGGGGATCGCGTTTGGGATCGCCCAGGTCCAGCGTAGGATATAAACGGCCGTCTAACAAAACAAATGAGCGCCACTGAACAGAAGAATGATCGCCGGGTTTCGTCACCTTCTTGGCTGCGCAAAGAAAACCTCTCTCGAACATGTGCTTTGTGCTCTAATATTGAGTTCCGCCTGGACGGCCTAATTGACACATCAGCCGAGGGGGTTGACATGGTACATTTGATAGCACGGCGACGCGTTCTGACGACCGGCGTGGCGGCGGCCGCGGCTTCGTCGCTGCCGTTCGTCCGTGGCGCGCATGCCGCCGGCAAGCTCAATGTCGCGTTCTGGGATCATTGGGTGCCGGGCGCCAACGACGCGATGCGCAAGCTGTGCCAGGAATGGGCCGACAAGGAAAAGGTCGATCTGAAGATCGATTTCGTCACCTCGCAGGGCGACAAGCTGATGCTGACCATCGCCGCCGAGGCGCAGGCGCAAATCCGGGCACGACATGCTGACGATGCCGAGCTGGTACGGCGCGGCGCAGACCGACAATCTCGAACCCGCCGACGACATCTGGGCGGAGCTGACAAAGCGCTACGGCGAGACGACCGCCGCGATGAAGTATCTCGGCCGGCAGAAAGGACATTGGATCGCGCCGCCGGCGATCCCGAACACGCTGACCCTGCCCTCGGTCGGCCGCATCGATATCTTCAAGGACGCGGTCGGGCTCGACCTGACGCAGATGTATCCGGCGGGCGGCACCGGCAACAAGGAACTGACCGACAAGTGGACCTGGGATTTCTTTTTGACAGCGGCCGAGAAGTGCAACAAGGCCGGCCATCCGTTCGGCGTCGCGCTCGGGCAGACCGGCGACACCGCGAACTGGGTCGGCGCGGTCTTCACCGCCTACGGCGCCGAACTGGTCGACAAGGACGGCAACACCACCGTCAAATCCGAGCCGGTCAAGCAGGTCCTCGAATGGTTCAAGAAGCTGGTGCCGAACCTGCCGCCCGATGTCTTCGCCTGGGACAATTCGAGCAACAACAAGGCGCTGATCTCGGGTCAGGCGGCGCTGATCTTCAACCCGCCCTCGGCCTGGGCGGTGGCGGTGCGCGACGCGCCGAAGGTCGCCGAGCAATGCTGGCACTTCCCGTCGCCGAAGGGACCGAAGGGCCGCTTCGACCCGGCGCAGCCGTCGTTCTGGGGCATCTGGAAATTCTCGCCGAACAAGGCGGCGGCGAAGAGCCTGGCGCTGCATCTGTGGGAGAAGCCGTCGGTCGAGCAGCTGGTTGCCGGCAGCCACGGCTATGACCTGCCGTGCTTCGCCACCTTGCGCGACTTCAAGACCTGGGCCGATGAGGGCCCGCCGAAGGGCGGCATCTGGAACTATCCGCCGCGCGGCGAGGTCATCGAGTCGGTGTCGGGCTCCCCGGCTCCGACCAACATCGCCAACCAGATCTATTCGCAGGCGACGATGGCCAAGATGATCGCCCAATGCACCCAGGGCGGCAAAACGATCGACCAGGCGATGGACTGGGCGGCGCAGGAGATCGACGGCTTCAAGCGCAGCTGATTGCTGACGCTTGGCGCGGCTCGATCCGTCCTGCGGACCGCTCCGCGGGATCCGAGCCGCGGGCTGTCCGCGGAAGCTCAGCGCCGCACCAGCCGCTCTGGACGGATGACGCCGGTACCCGGTGGCCGGGGCGGCGCGGAACCGGTATGGTGGCGCCAGCCAATGCTGGAGCCGCCATGCCGATCATCCCCGAGATACGCGACTATCTCGACGAGCTGACCCAGATCCGCCGCGACATCCACGCCCATCCCGAGATCGGGTTCGAGGAGGAGCGCACCGCCGACCTCGTCGCGAACAAGCTGGCCGAATGGGGCGTCGAGGTGCATCGCGGGCTGGCGACGACCGGCGTCGTCGGCACGATCCGGCGCGGCAACTCGCTGCGCGCGATCGGCCTCAGGGCCGACATGGACTGCCTGCCGATGCAGGAGCTGAACGAGTTTCCGCACCGCTCGACGCATGACGGCAAGATGCATGCCTGCGGCCATGACGGGCACACGACGATGCTGCTCGGCGCGGCGCGCTATCTCGCGGCGACGCGCAATTTCGACGGCACCGTGCATTTGATCTTCCAGCCCGGCGAGGAGGGGTTCGGCGGCGGCCGGGTCATGGTGCAGGAGGGGCTGTTCGACAAATTCCCGTGCGACGCCGTGTTCGCGATGCACAACAAGCCCGGCATCCCGGTCGGCCATATGGCGACCCGCGCCGGGCCGATGCTCGCCGCCTCCGACCGCTTCGATATCCGCATCAAGGCGAGAGGCGGCCACGCGGCGCACCCGCATCTCGGCAGCGACCCGTTCGTGATCGGCGCGCAGATCGTCATGGCGCTGCAGACGATCCCGGCGCGCAACATCGACCCGGTCGACTCGGCGGTCATCAGCATCGGCTTCATGCGCGGCGGCTCGGCCTACAACGTCATCCCCGACGAATTGCATATCGGCGGCACCGTGCGCAGCTTCCGGCCGGAGGTGCGCGACCTGCTCGAGCGCCGCATGGGCGAGATCGTGCGCGGCACCGCCGCGCTGCACGGCGCCGAGGCCGCGCTCGACTATCGCCGCGGCTATCCGCCGACGATCAACCACGCCGACGAGGCGACTTTCGCCGCCGATGTCGCGGCCGAGATCTGCGGCGAGGAGCATGTCGACCGCAACGTCGCGCCGTCGATGGGCGGCGAGGATTTCTCCTACATGCTGCTGGAACGGCCGGGCGCGATGCTGTGGATCGGCAACGGCCCCGGCGAGGGCGGCTGCAACCTGCACAACACGCGCTACGACTTCAACGACGACGCGCTGCCGATCGGCGCCAGCTTCTTCGCCCGCCTCGCCGAACGCTTTCTGGCGCGGCAGGATTGATCGAAGCGGATCCGAAATCCAAGGCAGATCACCCGATCGACAGCCGATGGCGATTACGCCGAACCCACTGCGCATGGGGCGGCGGGCTCGCTCGGCTGACCCGGCCTACGCCACGATGCATGCAAGGAGCACGCTGTCGATGAAAGTGCATGTCGTCAACGTCACCCGGCCCGATCCGGCGATCGCCGGCCAGACGCTCGACCGCATCGCCGATCTGGCGCGGCAGGTCGAGGCGCGCGGGCTTCGCCGGGCTGTGGGTCACCGATTCGTTCGGCCGGGGACGCGCGACGCTCGATCCGGTCGTGCTGATGAGCGTCATCGCCGCCGTCACGAACCGGATCGAGATCGGCACCTGCGTGCTGCAGGTCCCGGTGCGGCACCCGGTCGAGCTGGCGCACCGGATACAGTCGCTGCACGCGATGACCGGCGACCGGCTGCAGCTCGGCCTCGGCAGCGGCTCGACGCAGGCCGATTTCGACCTCGTCGGGGCCGATTACACACAGCGGTTCAAGGGGCTGATGCCGGCGCTCGAAACGATGCGCCGGGCCTGGCGCGGCGAACAGCTCGACGGCGGCACGCTGACCCCGTGGCCCGGCACCGAGGGCGGGCCGGCGCTGCTGCTCGGCGCCTGGCGCAACAAGCGCTGGATCGTCTACGCCGCCGAGCAATGCCAGGGCTGGATCGCCTCCGGGCTTTATCCGAAGCCCGAGGAACTCGAAGCCGGCATCAAGTTCTACCGCGACGCCGGCGGCAGGCGGGCGGTGCTGTCGAACGTCATCGTCGACCTGCACGGCGACGCCGCGGACATGCCGCTCGGCGGCAAGGCGCAGATCATGCTGACCGGCGGCGAGGCGGCGGCCCGCGACCGGCTCAAATGGATCCGCGATGTCGGGTTCGACGACGTGCTGTGCATGGCGCGGCCCGACTCGCTCGACGATCTGGCGCGGCTGCGCGACGCGGTGGCCTGACCGGCACGCGCATATCGGGATCGCCGGCGACGACCGTGCATCCGGGCGATATTGACGCCCGCCGACGCGCCGCTTACCTAGGCCGATCATGGCCCTGTTACCGATCATCACCGCGCCGGACCCGCGGCTCAAGATCAAGGCGAAGCCGGTCGCCGCCGTCGACGCGAAGGTGCGGCGGCTGATGGACGACATGGTCGAGACGATGTACCGCGCGATCGGCATCGGCCTCGCCGCGCCGCAGGTCGGGGTGGCGCAGCGGGTGATCGTCGTCGATGTCGCGCGCGAGGGCGAGAAGCCGCAGCCGATGCGCATCGCCAACCCGGAGATCCTCTGGCGCTCCGAGGCGCTGACGACGGCCAACGAAGGCTGCCTGTCGCTGCCCGAGCATTACGCCGATGTCGAGCGCCCGGCCGAGATCCGGCTGCGCTATCTCGACCACGAGAACGAGATCCGCGAGATCGAGGCGAAGGGCCTGCTCGCGACCTGCATCCAGCACGAGATCGACCATCTCGACGGGGTTCTGTTCGTCGATCACATCTCGGCGCTGAAGCGCAACATGATCCTGCGCAAGCTCGCCAAGGCCAAGCGCGGCCGCGAGCTCGCGGCGGCGCAGTAGCCAATTGTGGCCGGATACGCCCACCCCGACCCTCCCCCGCCAGCGGGGGAGGGGGCGCACACTGCGTGCGGCGGGAGTCCCCTCCCCCGCGAGCGGGGGGAGGGCTAGGGTGGGGGCAGGGCGATGACTCGCCCGCTCGACCTCGTCTTCATGGGGACGCCGGATTTCGCGGCGACGGTCCTCGACGCGCTGATCGAGGCCGGCCACCGTATCCGCGCCGTCTACACGCAGCCGCCGCGCCCGGCCGGACGCGGTCATCGGCTGCATCCCTCGCCGGTGCAGGAATTGGCCGAGCGGCACGGGCTGCCGGTGCATTGCCCGGCGAGTTTGCGCGATCCGGCGGCGCAGGCCGAATTCGCCGCGATCCCGGCCGACGCCGCGGTGGTCGTCGCCTATGGCCTGCTGCTGCCGAAGCCGGTGCTGGCCGCGCCGCGTCTCGGCTGCATCAATGTGCATGCGTCGCTGCTGCCGCGCTGGCGCGGCGCGGCGCCGATCCAGCGCGCGATCCTGGCCGGCGACGCCGAGACCGGCATCACGATCATGCAGATGGATGAGGGGCTCGACACCGGCCCGATCCTGCTGCAACAGGCGATCCCGATCGGCCCGAAGGAAACCGCCGGAACAGCTCGGCGACCGGCTCGCCGCGCTCGGCGCGGGGCTGATCGTCGAAGCGCTCGACGGCCTTGCGCGGGGGATCATCGAGCCGCGCCCGCAGCCGGGCGAAGGCGCGACCTACGCCGCAAAGCTGCGCCGCGACGAGGCCCGGCTCGACTGGCGCCGCCCGGCCGCGGAGCTGGAGCGGCAGGTGCGCGCCTTCGATCCGTGGCCCGGCGCCTGGTTCGAGGGTCGCGGCGAGCGGCTGCGCGTGCTCGCCGCCGAGGCCGACCCGCAACCCGCGCCGGCCGCCTCCCGGCACCGTGCTCGACGAGCGCCTGTCGATCGCCTGCGGCGACGGCGTGTTCCGGCCGCTCCGCTTGCAGCGCGCCGGCCGCGCGCCGCTCGACACACAAGCCTTTCTGCGCGGTTTCGCGCTGCCGCCCGGGACGGTATTGCCGTGCCCCGCTACAAGCTGACGATCGAATATTGCGGCGCCGGCTTTGTCGGCTGGCAGCGCCAGGCCGAACGGGCTGTCGATCCAGGAGGCGCTGGAAACGGCGGTGCGCCGCTTCTGCGGCGAGAGCAGTGACCGTGTTCGGCGCCGGGCGCACCGATGCCGGCGTGCACGCGCTGGCGCAGGTCGCGCATGTCGATCTGCCGCGCGCCGCGCCGCCCGACGAGATCCGCGGCGCGCTCAACCATCACCTGAGGCCGCACGCGATCAGCGTGCTGGCCGTCGAGCCGGTCGCGCCGGATTTCGACGCGCGGCTGTCGGCCACCGGCCGGCGCTATCTCTACCGCATCCTGAACCGGCGTGCGCCGCCGGCGCTCGACCGCGGCCGGGTCTGGCACGTCGCGCCGCCGCTCGATGTCGCCGCGATGCGCGACGGCGCCGCCCACCTGATCGGGCATCACGATTTCTCGACATTTCGCGACTCGCTGTGCCAGGCCCGATCGCCGGTCAAGACGCTCGATGCGCTGGACGTGACGCGCGCAGCGGACGAAATTCACATTGCCGCCGCCGCCCGCTCGTTTCTGCACCATCAGGTGCGCAACATGGTCGGCACGCTGAAGCTGGTCGGGCTCGGCCGCTGGCGGCCCGACGACGTCGCCCGCGCGCTGGCCGCCCGCGACCGCCGCGCCGGCGGGCCGACCGCACCGGCCGAAGGGCTGGCGCTGGTCGCGGTGCGCTACGATGATGTGCTGGCCAACGACGGAACCCCCTGAACCCTCGCGATGCTGACGATTTCCGGCCTGACCTATCGCGTCGGCGGCCGCCACGGCCGCGCGCTGCTGAACGAAGCCAACGCCCAGATCCCCGACGGCAGCAAGCTCGGTCTCGTCGGGCGCAACGGCGCCGGCAAATCGACGCTGCTCGACCTGATCCGCGGGCGTCTGCTGCCCGACAGCGGCGACGTGTTCGTGCCGCGCGGCTGGCGCATCGGGTTTCTGGCGCAGGAGGCGCCGACCGGCGAGGCGACGCCGTTCGACACGGTGCTGGCCGCCGACAAGGAGCGCGCCGCGCTGCTGCGCGAACTCGACCGCGGGCCGGAGCCGCTGCGCATCGCCGAAATCGAGGCGCGGCTCGACGAGATCGGCGCGCGTTCCGCGCCGGCCCGCGCCGGCCGCATCCTCGCCGGGCTCGGCCTCGACGCCGCGATGCAGGCGCGCCCGCTATCCGAGCTGTCGGGCGGCTGGCGCATGCGCGTGGCGCTGGCGGCGGTGCTGTTTGCCGAGCCCGACCTGTCTGCTGCTCGACGAGCCGACCAACCACCTCGACCTCGAGGCGGCGCTATGGCTCGAACGCTTTCTGCGGCGCTACCGGCACACCTTCGTGCTGGTCAGCCACGACCGCCAGCTGCTCAACGCCGCGACGACGGCGACGCTGCATCTCGAAGGCGGCAAGCTGACGCTCTATTCGGGCGGCTTCGAGAAGTTCCTGCGCGCCCGCCGCGAGGCCGCCGCGCGCCAATCCGTGCTGGCCCGCCGCCAGCAGCAGGAGCGCGAGCGGCTGCAAGGCTTTATCGACCGCTTCCGCGCCAAGGCCAGCAAGGCGCGCCAGGCGCAGAGCCGGATGAAGGCGCTGGCCAGGCTGGAACCGGTCGCGCTGATCGAGGACGCGCCGCCGCCGGTCTTGCGCCTGCCGCAACCGCCGGAGCTGAGCCCGCCGCTGGTCGCGCTCGAACGCGCCAGCGTCGGCTACGAACCGGGCCGCCCGATCCTGTCGCGGCTCGACCTGCGGCTCGACCCCGACGACCGCATCGCGCTGCTCGGCGCCAACGGCAACGGCAAGACGACCTTCGCCCGGCTGCTGGCCGGCCGGCTGGAGCCGCAGTCGGGCCGGGTGACGCGCTCGCCGAAGCTGACCTGCGGCTTCTTCGCGCAGCACCAGATCGAGGAGATGCGGCTCGACGAATCGGCCTTCGACCACCTCGCGGCGCTGATGCCGGATGCGCTGCCCGAGACCGGTGCGGGCCCGTCTCGGCGCGTTCGGTTTCGGCCAGGAGAAGGCGCTGTTTCCGGTCGGCGAGCTGTCGGGCGGCGAGCGGGCCCGGCTCAATCTGGCGCTGGTCACGCACGACGCGCCGTCGCTGCTGATCCTCGACGAGCCGACCAACCATCTCGACATGGAGACCCGCGAGGCGCTGGTCGCGGCCATCGCCGAGTACAGCGGCGCGGTCGTGCTGGTCAGCCACGACTGGCACCTTGTCGAACTGGTCGCCGACCGTCTCTGGCTGGTCGAGGGCGGCACGGTGCGGCCGTTCGACGACGACCTCGAAGCCTATCGCCGCCGGCTGCTGTCGCGCGAGGACGCCGCCCCGGAGCGCGGCAACGGCGCGTCGGGTCCGGGCGATGCGCGCCGCGCCGCACGCCGCGACGCGGCCGAACGCCGGGTCGCGCTCGAACCGCTGCGCCGGAAGTCGCGCGCAGGCCGAGCAGATGGCGGCCCGGCTCGCGGCCGAGCAGCGGGCGCTCGACACGAAGCTGGCGGCGCCGGGCGCCTTTGGTGGACGCGGCCCGGCCCTCGCCGACGCGCTGAAGCGGCGCGCCGAACTCGCCCGCCTGATCGCCGAAGCCGAGGCGCGAATGGATCGAGGCCGAGAGCGAAATCGAACGGATGACGCAGGCTAGCCTGCCGTGAAACGCTGCGCCCGCTCGCCGGACGGCCGAGGCAAACCGCCTGCCGAAATCGACGCGGCCAACAGCCGCAGCCGCAGCCGCGAGCGTCGTTTGACACCGATCCGGCGGCGGTTTATGCAAGACTATCGGCAGAACTGCGTCTGTCCGCGCTTCGCCGGCTCAAGCTCCGCACTGTTGTCGCCACCCAAGAATAGGCCGCGCCCATGGCAGAGACACCCGCGATCAGCGACCGCAATCTCGAGGCGTCGACGAACATTTCGCTGAAGCGCGAGCCGGCGTGCTTTGCCTTCCTGTCGGCGCGTTCGATAGCGCCGCCGATGCCGATCAACTCGATCAACCTCGACCTCGCCTCGGCGGATTATTTCGGCGGCCGCGCCTCGCTGTGGACGACCCTCGAAATGCGTTCGTCGGTAAACAACGACCGGCCGACCGCGATCCTCGGTTTTGACGAAACGTTTCTGCGCCCGTTCGCGCGCGCGCTGGTCGAGGCCGCGACAACCCGCGCCGCCTACCGCATGACGATCCTCACCGAGAACCGCGACAGCGAACGCTGCCGGGTTGTCGAATACGTGACCGGCCCGGGCAAGCCGCTCAAGGAACTGGTTCTGCAGCCGTTCGACAACGTCGTGCTGATCAGCGCGACGACCCCGAAGGACAGCGACGAGACGCTGTTTCAGCTGCCGCGCACCGACAGCTTTCTGCGCGCCTTCGCCAAGATGGCCTATACGGCGGACCAGGCGTTGCACGACCTCTTGGAGGAGATGCAGCGCGTCGCGCGCCGGCACAACAGCGAGGGCGCCGGCGCCGCCCCCGGCTGACCGCTTTCCGTTTCGCGGCCGTTCCACATTGGTACGGTGGGCGGAGGCGAACTTCGAGCCAGCCCATCATACGATATTAAACGGTGATGCGGAAACGACTATGGCCGGACCAGGGTCCGGCCATAGCGCTCCTGACACTCGTTCCGCCGGCGGGGCGGAGGCTCAGAGCACGCCGCCGGTTTTCAGGTTGGCGAACTCTCCGGAATCGATCCCGAGCCAGCTCTCCAGCACCTCGGCGGTGTCGCCGCCGAGCGCCGGCGCGCCTTTCACCTTGATGCGCTTGCCGTCGATCCGCACCGGCCAGCTCGCCATCTTGTCGTCGCCGTTATGGTGGTGGACCTGCTGCATGAAGCCGCTCTCTTCGAAATAGGGCTCGTTCTGCAGTTCCAGCGTATCGAACACCGCACCCGCCGGCACGCCGACCGCGATCAGCTTCTCCATGACTTCGCGCTTATCGTGCCGCCCGGTCCATTCGCCGATGATCCGGTCGAGTTCCTCGGCGTGTTGCACGCGCGCGTCGCCGGTGGCGAAACGCGGATCCTCGATCAAATCCTCGCGGCCGACCAGTTTCATCAGCCGCGCATAGTGCTCGGGATTGGCGCGGCTGGTCGTGATGTAGAGATAGTCGTTGGGGCCGCCGCCCTTGCACGGGTAGAGGCCCGCGGGGGCGTTGTTGCCGGCCGACGGCTTGGCGCCGCGGCGCTGGGCCGGCTTGCCGGTGCGCATCATCGTCGCAAAGCAGGTGCGCATGTAATGGATCATCGCCTCCTGCATCGCGATTTCGAGCAGCCGCCCCTGGCCGGTGCGGTTGCGCTCGTGCAGCGCGCCGAGGACCGTCGCCGCCATCAGCATGCCGGTGCCGGTGTCGCCGAAGCTGAGGCCCGGCTTGACCGGCGGCTGGTCGGGCCAGCCGGTGACGCTGATCGGGCCGCCGGCGGCCTGCGCGATCATGTCGAAGGCAAGCCCTTTCTCCCACGGGCTGCCGGGGGAGAAGCCCTTGATGCGGCAATAAAGGATGCGCGGGTTGATCTTCTTGACCAACTCGTAGTCGAGCCCGAGGCGCTCGATCGTGCCGGGCGCCATGTTCTCGGCCGTGATGTCGGCCTTTTTCAGCATCTCCTTGACGATCTCGAGCCCCTTCGGGGACTTCAGATTGATCGCGATCGACTTCTTGTTGACGTTGAACTGGCGGAAATACCAGGGATCGTCGTCGGGCTTGCCGGGCCGCAGGCGCCGTCCGGGGTCGCCGCGCCCCGGGTTCTCGATCTTCACCACCTCGGCGCCGAACCACGCCAAGACCTCGGTGCAGGTCGTCCCCGCCTCGAACTGCGTGAAATCGACGACTTTTACGCCCTTCAGAAACTCGAAATCCTGCTGGTGTCGCTCACTGGGCTTTCCTCCCGTCGAATTCGCCGAGCGATAGCCTGCCCGTTCTCGACCCGCACGGCAATGATTTCGCATCCGAAAGATAGCGATTTGCGTATGCGAAGTCATTCTTATTATCGATCTGCGGTCGATCTGAAGGGACAGACCGCATGTCCTTGTCAGCGCCTGCTACCGGGCTCCTAACCAGCCATTTGTCGCGCCCCGATCGCTTCCTGCTTTGGGCGATACGTGCGTGGGTGATCGGCTTAAAGCGCCGGTTGGATGTGGCCCCTCCATTGACCGTCGCGTTTGACAGGGTCGGCGTACCCGAAGCCGCCGAACTGGTGGACGCGTTGATGAGCGTCGTAGCCTGCGGCGCGGTCCGGACGCTCGCCGTCGAGTGCGTTTGCGAGACCGGCGTCAGCGAAGACGAAAGCCGCCTGCTCGCCGCCGCCGGGCTCTACCAGCAGGGCCGCAGCTTCGAAGCGCGATTTCTGCTGCGCGAGATCCTGACACCGGCAGCCAGCTGTGACGCGGGGCAGCTGCTGGAGCGCCTCGTGGCCGTATTAACTGCCGGAAAGCCTCGGGCTCTCCACCTGGACCATCGATGTCGAGCGGTTCGTTTTCGGACCGACGCCGAAGCCGGCGGAAAACCCTGTCCGGCCGACGCTTCATTAAATCCGCGGAGCGGGTGAGACAGCGTAATCCACCGCTGGACGGAATGCGATTCGCTCGCCGCCCCAGAGTTCTGATCGCCTTAGCCGAACCACTCATTTTTTGTCCTGCGTGATCCCGGATCAAGTCCGGGGAGGGGTCGCAGCGCCGCTTCGTCTCACCGCGTCGGAGCTGCCTGACCCAAGTCTCGGAACTCTGCTAAGAACCGGCCGTTCTCGGGCCATTACTAAGGACGGCGAGAGCGATGGGATCGGTCCGCGGGTTTGTGACGGCGGTGCAGGAGGGACGCTTCTCCCTGGTTGCCGATGATGGCCGCGTGCTTCGGTTCGTGCTCTCGCACAAGGCGGCCGCCGAGCCGCAGGACCTGCCGCAGCTGCAAGCCAGCGCGGCATCCGTTTGCGTCGAATACAGCGACGCCGGGCACCTGATCGCCGCCGTCGCGCATCGGATCGAGATCGAGGAGAAGCCGGCGTGAAACTGAAGCAAACCGCGACGAAGCGCGTCACCGGGTTCGTGCGCGACTGGTCCCTGCCGCGCCAAGCGGCCGGGGCCGATTCCAGCCGCGAGGCGGCCGAGAGCACGATGTCGCGCAATCTGCGGCCGCGGCTCGAGGACGCCGATACGATCGGGACCAGCATCTGCCCGTTCTGTGCGGTCGGCTGCGCTCAGCTCGTCTATGCCAGGAACGGCAAGCCGATCCAGATCGAAGGCGATCCGCGCAGCCCGATCAACCAGGGCACGCTCTGCCCGAAGGGCGCGGCGACGCTGAGCCTGCTCGCGTCGCCGACCAGGCTCGGCACCGTCAAGTACCGCGCGCCCTACGCCGACCACTGGGAGGAGCGGCCGCTCGACTGGGCGATGGACCGCATCGCGCTACCTGACCAAGCGGACCCGCGACGAAACCTTCGTCACGAAGTCTGCCCGACGGGACGGCGGTGAACCACACCTTGGCGCTCGCCTCGCTGGGCGGCGCCACGCTGGACAACGAGGAGAACTACCTTCTCAAGAAGCTGTTCGGCGGCGGTCTCGGCATGGTGTGGATCGAAAACCAGGCCCGAGTATGACACAGCTCGTCGGTGCCTAGTTTAGGTGCTTCGTACGGGCGTGGAGCAGCAACATTAGCCGCAATGGGACATCGCCAATTCGGACTGCATCCTGGTGATGGGGTCGAACATGGCGGAGAACCATCCCGTCGCGTTCCGCTTTGCGCTGCAGGCGAAGGAACGCGGCGCGACGTTGATTCACGCCGATCCGCGATTCACCCGAACCTCGGCGCTTTGCGACATCTACGCGCCGTTGCGCGCCGGCTCGGACATCGCCTTTCTCGGCGGGATCATCAATCACCTCCTCGAACACGATCTGTGGTTCAAGGAATACGCGCTCGCCTACACCAACCTCTCGACGATCATCGACGAGCGCTTCCGCGACACGAGCGAACTCGACGGCCGGTTCTCGGGCTTTGACGAGAAAAGCCGCTCGTACAAATACGATTCCTGGCAGTACCGGGGCGAGGTCGTGCCGTCGACCCTGGCCGAGCACTATGTCAACACGACCGAGTCGTTCGCCGAAAAAACCAAGCGGATGGAGAACGGCCCGCCGCCGACCGATCCGACGCTGCAGCACCCGCACTGCGTCTATCCAGATCCTGCGCGGCATTATGCGGCCTACACGCCGGAAATGGTCGAGCGCACGACCGGATGCCCGCGCGAGGTCTTCATCAAGGTGGCGCGAAGCCTTGGCGCGCAACTCCGGGCGCGAGCGGACCGGCGCGATCTGCTATGCGGTCGGCTGGACGCATCATACGACCGGCGTCCAGATGATCCGCGCCGCGGCGATTATCCAGGGCCTGCTGGGCAATGTCGGCCGGCCCGGCGGCGGCATCCTGGCACTGCGCGGCCATTGCAGCATCCAGGGCAGCACCGACATCCCGACGCTCTACAACATGCTGCCGACCTACCTGCCGCAGCCGCACGCTCATCAAGCCGCACAGCACGCTCGACGAGTACCTGGAGAGCGAAACCACCCCGACCGGCTGGTGGCACAATTTTCCGAAATACGCGGTGAGCCTCTTCAAGGCCTGGTACGGCGAGGCGGCGACCGCTGACGAACGAGTTCGGCTACGAGTGGCTGCCGCGGATTGTCGGCGACCACTCGCAGTTGCCGATGACCCTGGCGATGCGCGACGGCACGATCCGCGGCATGTTCGTCATCGGCCAGAACCCGGCGGTCGGCGGTCACAACGCGTACATGGTGCAGCGCGGGCTGGCCGAGCTCGAGTGGCTGGTCGTGCGCGACACCGACGAGAGCGAGACCGCGTCCTTCTGGTATGCCGGCCGGCCGGTGCGCGACGGCGAAATCGCGCCCGATGACATCGACACCGAAGTGTTCCTGATGCCGGGCGCGCTTGCCGCCGAAAAGGCCGGCACCTTCACCAACACCCACCGGCTGCGTGCAGTGGCACGACAAGGTGGTCGAGGCGCCGGGCGACAGTCGTTCGGAAAGCTGGTTCGTCATTCCATCTCGGGCGGCGGCTGAAGCAGCTCTATGCAACCAGCGCCGAGCCGAAGGACGCGGCGATCAAGGCGCTGACCTGGGATTATCCGGTGGCGGACGAGAAGGGCGAACCCGATGTCGCCGATGCCGTCCTGAAGGAGATGAACGGCTACACGGTCGCCGACAGGAAACAGGTCGGCAGCTTTCAGGAGCTGAAGGACGACGGCAGCACGGCCTGCGGCGCCTGGCTCTACAGCGGCGTCTTCCCGGACGAGAACGATAACCGTGCGCGCTCGCGCCGGCCGGATGGGCCGGATGGGCCCGGCACGCATCTCGACTGGGCGTGGGCATGGCCCGCCAACCGCCGCAACATGTACAACCGCGCTTCCGCCGACCCCGAGGGCAGGCCGTGGTCGGAGCGCAAGCGGCTGATGCATTGGGACCCGGCGCAGAAGAAATGGGTCGGCCCGGATGTCCCCGATTTCGAGCCGACCAAGCCGCCCGACTACCGGCCGGATTGGAGCCGTGATCCGGAAGGCATGGACGCGCTCGGCGGCGACTGCCCGTTCATCATGATCGCCGACGGCAAGCTTTCGCTCTTCGTTCCGTCGGGACTGAAGGATGCGCCGCTGCCGGCGCATTACGAGCCGGTCGAGTCGCCGGTGAAGAACCCGCTCTATGGCCAGCAGGAAAACCCGGTGGCCAAGATTTGGGAGCGCCCCGACAACCGCCTCCATAAGGTAGCCGACCCGCGCTTCCCCTATGCGCTGACGACCTACCGGCTGACCGAGCACCATTCGGGCGCGTTGCCGACCCGCACGATGCCGGTCACCGCCGAATTGCAGCCGGAAGCGTTTGCCGAGATCGCGCCGGAACTCGCGGGCGAGCTCGGCATCGCCAACCTCGACTGGGTGACGCTCTCGACCGCGCGCGGCGAGGTCGAAGTCAAGGCGCTCGTCACCGAGCGGCTGCGTCCGTTGCGGATCGACGGCCAACCCGTGCACCAGATCGGGATGGTCTGGCATTTCGGCTGGGAAGGCTTCGCCAAGGGCGACATCGCCAACATTCTCACCAGCGTCGTCGGCGACCCGAACACCAGCATGCATGAAGCACAAGGCGCTGACCTGCAACCTGCGCGCGGGCGCCGGCCGGCCGCCGAGGAGCAGGCATGAGCACGTCCATCCGCGCGCCCTCGAGTACGCCGAGTCCTTCCTCGAGGCATCGATCCCGCACGAGGCGGAACTGACCGCCGGCGTGCGGATCGAGCCGGGCCGGCGCTATGGCTTCTTCACCGACACGACGCTGTGCATCGGCTGCAAGGCCTGCGAGGTCGCCTGCAAGGAATGGAACCTGCTGCCGGCGGACGATCTCGGGCTGCGCGGCATGAGCTACGACAACACCGGCGACCTCGGCGCGATGACCTGGCGGCACGTCGCACTTCATCGAGCATATCGTCGAACCGGACGGCGAGCGCGCCACCGACAATGCCGCCGTTCCAGAGCCACTGGCTGATGATGAGCGACGTGTGCAAGCACTGCTCGCCGGCGCCGTGCCTCGAAGCCTGCCCGACCGGCGCGCTGTTCCGCACCGAGTTCGACACCGTCGTCGTGCAGCAGGACATCTGCAATGGCTGCGGCTATTGCCTGCCGGCCTGCCCGTTCGGCGTCGTCGAGGTCAGCGATCGAGGACGGCAAGGCGCACAAATGCACGCTGTGCTATGACCGGCTGAAGGGCGGGCTCGAGCCGGCCTGCGCCAAGGCCTGCCCGACCGACTCGATCCAGTTCGGCGAACTCGACGATCTGCACGCCAAGCGCCGACGAGCGGGTCGCCTTCCTGCACGAGCAGGGGTCGGGACGGCGTACCTTTACGGCACCCCGGAGGGGCCGGGACACGCCGGGGGCCTGCGCGAGCTGAACGCGTTTTTCCTGCTGACCGCGCCCCCCGAGACCTACAACCTGCCGCAGGCGCCGACCCGCCCGGCGGACCGCATCGGGCCGGGGCTTGCGGCCGGGCTGGCGACGATGGCCGGGCTCGCGGCGGCCGCGCTCGGCTTCCTCGCCCTCGCGAAAGGCGGCGCACATGAGTGAGGTTCTGCGAGCCTCGGCCGCAGCAATCCGCCACGCCGCACGTGCCCCAGGCAACGGCGGCTCGTAAAGCGTCGCGATGCCGACGACCGAGGCGGCGATCCCGACCTATTACGACCGGCCGGCTCTGAAGCCGAGCCTCTACGGCTGGAAGGTGTCGGGCTACATCTTTGTCGGCGGGCTCGGCGGCTCGGCGCAGATCCTCGCCACATTGGCGAACTCTTGCCGATGGCGAGCGCTTCGCTGAGGTCGTGCGCAACGGGCGCTACCTGGCGCTCGCCAGCGCCGTCGTCGGCGCCCCGCTGCTGATCATCGACCTGCACACGCCGCGGCGCTTCTACAACATGCTGCGCATCTTCCGGCCAACCTCGCCGATGTCGATCGGCAGCTATGTTCTGGTCGGCTTCGGCGGTGCTCAGCGCGCTGCTTGCCGGCGCCCAGCTGATGAAAGATCTGGGATCGCGATCGGCCGCGGTTGAGACGGCCGCGAAGCTGCTGGAGGTCCCGGCGGCGCTGCTCGGGGCGGCGATGAGCACCTACACCGGCGCGCTGCTCGGCGCCACCAGCACCCCGTTATGGGCCGCGGCGCCGCGCGTCCTGCCGGCGACATTCGGGGTCGCCGCGATGAGTTCGGCGGCGGCGGCGGTGTCGCTGGCCGGCACCGGGGCGGCGACTCCCGCCATCGACAGACTGGAACGGCTTGCCAGCATGGCCGAACTCTTACTGTTGCGGCTTCTGCACCGGGAAATCCGCGATAGCGGGGTCAGAACGCGGATCGGCCTGCTGCCGGTGGCGCTGCTGTCCGGCGCGCCGTTGCTGAAGGCGGCGCTGCCGCGCCTGTCGGGCAGATCCGAGCCGTCGCGCCAGGCGCGTTCGCTATGGGCGCCGATTGCCGTGTTGGCCGGCAGTCTGCTGTTGCGACATCTCGTGCTGCAGGCGGGCAACCGGTCGGCGCGGCGCCCGCGCGACCATTTCAGGTTCGCGAGCCGGCGATGAAACAGGACGATGTCGAGGCGGCGATTGCGGCGGTCGATCGCGCTTTGCGCGAGGATGTGCAACTCGTGTACGACGACCTCGCGGATGCGGTGCGGCATATCGTGCGGCTGCGCGACGGGCTGATCATGCAGGCCCGTCGCGGCGAGGCGGGCAGGGAGTGCCTCCCCCGGGTCAATGCCATTCTCAGCCAGATCGTCGGCGCCGAATACCCGCTCGAAGGGATTTGCCGCGAGCGGGTAGAGAATGTACGCGAACAGCTCGTATCCTTACGCGGATAACGTCGGTGAGTTCGGGGGTGCGAGGTCCTCGCGTCTAAGCCATGCCCGCCCCGTGAGCGCCGGCAAGATGCGACCCGAACATGACCGCAGTGGGCAATTACGTCTCGGCCAGCTGCAACCGAGCGGGCGGCTTCGGGAGGCCGAGCGGACCGTCTGAGTGCGGCCCATCTTGCAGCCCAAATTTTTCTTCGATTCTCTACCGTTCATAAGATATTGATACGGTGGCGCCAGCTGTCTGGATCGAACTGACGACCTACCGGCCTGCAAGGCGGTCGAACAACACGAAACCGGGAGGCTCGCATGACGGATTGGATCCTGCGCGGCGGGACCGTGATCGACGGGACCGGCAGCCCGCGCTTTCGCGGCGATGTCGCGATCGCCGGGGACCGCATCGCGGCGGTCGGCCCGGGGGCGAAAGACGTTCCCAAATCGGCCGGGGCGCGCGAGATCGATGTGTCGGGGAAGATCGTTGCCCCCGGCTTCATCGACGTGCACACGCATGACGACCGGGCGCTGTTCGCCGCGCCTGACATGGCGGCCAAGGCCAGCCAGGGCGTCACGACCGTGATCACTGGCAATTGCGGCGTCAGCCTCGCGCCGCTGACCCTGTCGCAGGCGCCGCCGCCGCCGCTCGACCTGATCGGCGATCGCGGCGATTATCGTCTATCCGCGTTTTGCCGACTATCTCGCCGCGCTCGACCGGTCGCCGGCCGCGATCAACGCCGCTTGCCTCGTCGGACATTCGACCTTGCGGGTCGGCGCGATGCGCGAACTCGACCGGCCGGCGCGCGACGGCGAGATCGCCGCGATGGGCGAACGGCTGCAGGAGGCGCTCGACGCCGGCGCGATCGGGATGTCGACGGGGCTGTTCTATGCGCCGGCGTTTCATGCGCCGCCGGCCGAGATCGAGGCGCTGGCGAAGCTGTTGCGGCCGGCCGGCGCGCTCTACACGACGCATATGCGCGACGAGACCGAGCATGTGCTCGACAGTCTCGACGAGAGTTTCCATGTCGGTGAGACGGCCGGCGTGCCGGTCGTGATCTCGCACCACAAGGTGACCGGGGTCGGCGAATTTCGGCCGCACCGCCGAGACCCTGCCGAAGATCGCGGCGGCGATGCGGCGGCAGGAGGTCGGGCTCGACGCCTATCCGTATATCGCCTCCTCGACCGTGCTGCGCACAACAGCGGATCGAGGACGCGCTGAAGGTGATGATCACCTGGTCGAAGCCGCACCCGGAACAGGCCGGGCGCGACCTCGCCGACATCGCGCGCGATTGGGGCGTCGATATTCTCGACGCGGCGGCGCGGTTGCAGCCGGCCGGCGCGATCTACTGGATGATGGACGAAGACGATGTGCGCCGTGTGCTGGCCTTCGACCAGACGATGATCGGCTCGGACGGGCTGCCGCACGACATCCACCCGCACCCGCGGCTGTGGGGGACTTTCCCGCGCGTCCTCGGGCATTACTGCCGCGAGGTCGGGCTGTTCGGGCTTGGAAACCGCGGTGCACAAGATGACCGGGCTGTCGGCGGCGCGGTTCGGCCTTGCCGGGCGCGGCGTCGTGCGCCCCGGCGCCTATGCCGATCTGTGCGTGTTCGACGCCGAGACCGTGATCGACCGCGCCACCTTCGCCGAGCCGACCCTGCCGGCCGCCGGCATCGCGCATGTCTTTGTCAACGGCCGCCCGGTATGGTCCGAGGGCAAGCCGACCGGCGAGCGTCCCGGCCGCGCGCTGCGCCGCCAGCAGATGCAGGCGCGAGGCGCGGGGGTGAACGGTATCGGCGCTCGGCAATAATGCTCGGCCTCCGAGATTGCTTCGTCCCCGCGGGTCGGCCCGCGGGTCCTCGCGATGACAGCTTCCTTCGTTGTCATTGCGAGCGAAGCGAAGCAACCTCGATGGACCCGGCGCCAAATGCGGCTGCACTTGAAACCGGCGGCTCGAGGGGAGGACAGCGATGGACATGGATTTCACCGGCAAGGTCGCGCTGATCACCGGCGCGGCGAACGGCATCGGGCGGGCGACGGCGCTGGCTTTCGCGCAAGTCGGGCGCGAAAGTGGTCGTCGTCGATCGCGACGCGGACGGCGGCGAGGCGACCGCCGGCATCATCCGGCAGCAGGGCGGCGAGGCGACGTTCGTCGCGGCCGACGTGACCAAATCGGCCGACGTGCAGGCCTATGTGAAGGCGGCGATCGACACATACGGCCGATCGACTGCTTCTTCAACAATGCCGGCATCGAGGGCGCGTGGAAGCACACCGCCGAGTATGACGAGGCGATGTTCGATCAGGTGATCGGCGTCAACGTCAAGGGCGTGTTCCTCGGGCTGCGGCACGTCCTGCCCGAGATGCTGCGGCGGAAATCGGGCGCGGTCGTCAACACCGCCTCGGTCGCCGGCCTCGTCGCGACCCCCGGCATGCCGGCCTATGTCGCCTCGAAGCACGCCGTCATCGGGCTGACCAAGACCGCCGCCGGCGAGGTCGCGCGCGAGGGCGTCCGGGTCAACGCGGTCTGCCCGGGTCCGGTCGATACGCGGATGATCCATTCGCTCGAACAGCAGATCAACCCAGGCGACCCCGCAGAGCGTCGCGCGGCGCTACCAGTCGGCGATGCCGACCGGGCGCTACACGACCCCGGACGAGATCGCGAACATGGTGCTGTTCCTGTGCTCCGATCTCGCGAGCAACATTACCGGCGGGCAGTTCGTCGTCGATGGCGGGCGCACCGCGACCGGCGGCGCCGTGACGCAGGTTCTCGACCGCTGAGCGCCATCACGACTGCTTCGGGTAAGACGGGTTTCGACCTGAAATTCAGTTGAGAGGGAGATTGCCATGCTGTTGCCGCTGCGGGGACGCCGCATCGCCTATGACCTCGTCGGCCCAGGCGACGCCTCTGAGGACGCGCCGACCGTCTGCATCACCCATTCGCTGGCCTCCGACGGCGGCAGCTGGGCCGAGCAGGTTCCCGCGTTGTTGCAGGGCGGGTTCCGGGTGCTGCGGATCGACATGCGCGGGCATGGCGGCAGCGACCCGGTGGCCGGCGACTACACGATGGCGGCGCTGGCCGACGACGTCGCCCAGGTCCTGACGGCGCTGTCGCTGCCGCGCGTGCATTACATCGGGCTGTCGATCGGCGGCATGATCGGCCAGGCTTTCGCGCTGGCGCATGGCGACCGGCTGATCTCGGCGCTGTGGTGCGACACATTGCCCACGAGCCCGCAGGGCGCCCGCGATGTCTGGGATCAGCGCCTCACTACGGTGCGCACCGCCAATTCACTGGAACCGCTTGCCGAGCCGACCGTCGAGCGCTGGCTGACCGAGGACTTCAAGGCGAAGCATCCCAGCCGATGGCGGCAGATCCGCGATACGGTGGTCGGCACGACCCCGGCCGGCTATCTCGGCTGCTGTGCGGCGATCCTCGATTTCGATTTCGCGCCGCGCCTGCCGGAGGTCCGCGTGCCGGTGCTGGTCGTCTGCGGCGCCGAGGACGCGGGCACGCCGCCGGCCGAGAACCGCCGCCTCGCCGGGCTGGTGCCCGGTGCGCGCTACGAGGAGATGGCCGGATGCCGGCATTTCCCGAATGTCGAGCGCCCGGACGAATTCAACCGCATCATGATGGGGTGGCTCGCGGCGCATAAAAGCGCGCGGTAGCCCAAACGGCATCGGGCGGGGAACATTTGTTCCTCCGCCCGACCGGTACTTTGAAAGGAGCAATAGCAGGCGCCGCCGAGCCTTGTGGGCGGGCGGCTGCGAGGCGGCTAGTTCAGCTTCGGACCGACATATTCCGGGGATGGCTGCACCGGCTGGGTCTGCTGCTCCTTGGCGCTCCAGGTGATGCCCGGAGCCGGGCCGACATATTCGGCAGATGGCTGGACCGGCTGGGTCTGCTTCTCCTGGGCGCTCCAGGTGATCCCCGGAGCCGGGCCGACATAGGCGGGAGACGGTGCGACGACCGCGCCCTGCGGCGCCGGCGTTGCGGCCGCGTTCGGCGGCAGCGCGGCGATGTTATCGGTCTGGGCGTACGCGGAAACTGCGGCGCCGGCCAACAGGCTGAGGCTCAGGACCGCCGATTTGACAAAAGTTGACATGGACCGCCTTTCGAGGGTGACAGGCGCGCAATCAGCACCGTTCGGCGAAATATCTAGTCGAAAGGATAATGGGCATCAAATGAATTTTCTGCGCCGCACAAATGCAGCCTCCGCATGATGGCATCTGGGCCAGCACGCGCCAAAGCATAAAAGGAGGCAAGGTCCGCCACAGCTCGGATAGCGGCGATAGAAGCAGGGCGGAACGAGCTGTTCCACCCCGCTGAATCGACTAGCTGCAGGCGAAGGATCGCCGGAGCGAGAAAATGCGCCCGCGCATCGAGGCGCTAGTCGGAGTCGGCACCGCCGGACTCGGTGGTTAGCGCCGGGCCGAGGTACTCGGGGGACGGCTGGACCGGCTGCGTCTGGCGTTCCTGGGCGCCCCACGTCACCCCGGGGTCGGGACCGACATACTGCGGCGACGGCTGCACGGGCCCGGTGTTCTTTTCCGTGGCGCTCCAGGTGATACCCGGCTCGGGACCGACATACTGCGGTGAAGGAGCCACGAGGACACCTTGCGGGGCTGGAGTTCCCGCGGCGTCCGGCGGCAGCGCAGCAATGTTGTCCGACTGCGCGTAGGCGGAGACACCTGCCCCCGCCAACAGCCCGAGACTCAG
Organism: uncultured Alphaproteobacteria bacterium; assembly: GCA_963753665.1. Classification (GTDB taxonomy): domain Bacteria; phylum Pseudomonadota; class Alphaproteobacteria; order ATCC43930; family CGMCC-115725; genus DATARH01. The sequence goes on along the minus strand of CAVWDC010000012.1, from coordinate 272,211 downwards.
CATCGCGGACTTGAATAGAGGTGACATGGACGACCTTTCGAGAGTGACGGGCGCGCACGAGCACCCCTTCAGGTCGAATACCTACCCTAAAGGTCTATATGTTCATTATGAGTTTTGTGCGCCGCACAAATGCAGGTGACGCATAACCGTTTCGGTCGCTGGCTGCCTAGGTGACGCGTCGGCGCGGCTCAGCCCCGTTCGCGGCGGGCGGCGAGACGCAGGCGCAGCGCGTTGAGCTTGATAAAGCCCTCGGCGTCGCGCTGGTCGTAGACCTGATCCTCCTCGAACGTCACGTGCGCGAGGCTGTAGAGGCTGTTCGGCGACTGCCGGCCGACGACGCGCGCCGAGCCCTTGTAGAGCTTCAGACGGACGCGGCCCTCGACCTTTTCCTGGCTCTTGTCGATCAGCGCCTGCAGCATCTCGCGCTCCGGGGAGAACCAGAACCCGTTGTAGATCAGCTCGGCGTAGCGTGGCATCAGCTCGTCCTTCAGGTGCATCGCGCCGCGGTCGAGGCAGAGGCTCTCGATGCCGCGATGCGCCTGATAGAGGATCGTGCCGCCGGGGGTCTCGTAGACGCCGCGCGATTTCATGCCGACAAAGCGGTTTTCGACCAGATCGAGCCGACCGATGCCGTGTCTGCCGCCGAGTTCGTTGAGGCGGGTCAACAGCGCGGCCGGCGACAGCGCTTCGCCATCGACCGCGACCGGATCGCCCCGCGCGAAATCGATCTCGACGTATTGCGGCTCATCGGGCGCCTGTTCCGGGGCGATGGTTCGGCTGTAGAGATATTCCTCGGGCTCGACCCAGGGATCTTCCAGCACCTTGCCCTCGGCCGATATGTGCAGGAGGTTCGCATCGACCGAAAACGGCGCCTCGCCGCGCTTGTCGCGGGCGATCGGGATCTGGTGCTGGTCGGCGTAATCGATAAGGCGGGTGCGCGAGGTCAGGTCCCATTCGCGCCACGGCGCGATGACCTTGATGTCCGGGGCGAGCGCGTAATAGCTCAATTCGAAGCGCACCTGATCGTTGCCCTTTCCCGTCGCGCCGTGCGCGACGGCGTCGGCGCCGGTCTGGCGGGCGATCTCGATCTGGCGCTTGGCGATCAATGGCCGCGCGATCGACGTCCCGAGCAGATATTGCCCTTCATAGAGCGCGTTGGCGCGGAACATCGGAAAGACGAAATCGCGGACGAATTCCTCGCGCAGATCATCGATAAAGATCTCGCGCACGCCCATCAGCTCGGCCTTGCGGCGCGCCGGCTCCAATTCCTCGCCCTGGCCGAGATCGGCGGTAAAGGTCACGATTTCGCAACGGTAGGTCTCCTGCAGCCAGCGCAGGATCACCGACGTATCGAGCCCGCCCGAATAGGCCAGCACCACTTTTCTGATATCAGCCGGCATTTTTGTTCCGTTACGATGACGCGCTCGCGCCCACGACGCGCGGGTGATTAACATAATGGGGGGAGACGGGCATGAGAAACTTCGTCCTAACCATCTGTGCGCTCACGGCTCTTACGGCTCCGGTGCCGGCGCAAGCGCAGACTACGACCGCCTTCGACGGCAGCTATCGAGGGGTTTCGCGGCAGTTGGAGGGCAGGACATACGGGCGACACAATTCAGTATACGGGCGCAGCACACGTGGCTGCGCATTGCCAGATCGAGTGCCGGCACGGCTCAGGATCGTCAACGGAGTGGCTCGTGCCGGCTCGAAAGAACACCCGATGGAGGGTTCGGTGACGACGCAAGGAGAGTTGGTTATGCATAACTCAAAAGGCGCCAAGTTCGACGGTCAAATTGACGGCCAGGGGCGCGCGACCGGCAGAATAATGTTCGGCTGCAGCTATCTATACGTGTGGCAGAAGCAGTAGCGTTGGCCCAATACCCTTGCGCGGTCTCGGCGTTAGCGGGGACCCACTTTTTAGCATCTCGGGGTGGATGAGTAGGTCCCGGTTTCCGCCGGAACTGCGATGTGCAGTCAGGAGAAGCGCTTTAAGCCTGCTGTGATCCTACCCGCCGAAAATTTTGTGCATGAAGGCGGTGCGGGCGGTGGCGGCGGTCATCATGAATTGCGCGTCCTGGCCGGCAAGGACGAAGCGCACGCCCATGTCGACATAGCGCGGCAGCAGATCCTCGGTATAAACGCCGCCGATGCCGGCGAATTTGTTGTGCTTCTTGCAGGCGGCGATCAGCGCGCGATAGGCCTCGACGACGCGGTCGTGACCGAACTGGCCGTGAATGCCCATCTCGGCGCACAGATCGTTGGTGCCCATCAGCAGCACGTCGATGCCGGGGACGGCGGCGATCGCGTCGGCATTGGCAACCGCGGTCGGCGTCTCGATCATGACGATCGTCAGGTTGGCGGCGCTAAGCGCCTCGGCCGCCTCGCCGGATTTCACCATGCCGCAGATCGTAATGCGGCCCGATGCCGCCCATCGAGCGGTGGCCGACCGGCGGATATTTCAGCCGGTTCACGACTTCGCGCGCCTCGGCGGCGGTATTGACATGCGGCACGACGATGCCGAGCACGCCGTTGTCGAGCGCGCGCGTCGCGATCGAATACTCGCCGTTCGGGACACGCGCGATCGGGGCGATGCCGGCGTCGAGCGCCGCGGTCGCGATCTGCGCGCAGGATTCCAGCGACATGACGCCGTGTTCCATGTCGAGGAACAGCCAGTCGAACCCCGCGACCGCCATCGCCTTGGCGATCTCGACGCTGCGCGTCATGCGGATGCCGACGCCGAGCGACAATTGACCCTGTTCGAGCTTTTCGCGAGCGACATTGCGGATGGCGGCTGGCATCGCTGATCTCCCCGGGTCTGACCTGTCTCACTGTCGAGAATGGGTTATTCGGGCCCGATCGTCACCCCCGAAAGCACCCCAACACGGCGGTGCGAACCTACTCGGATATGGCGGTCGAGTGTTCTACGATGGCTGGCGTGAATTTCGGTTGGATCGATCGAGAGGGAACAGCGTGGACATTCCCGAGCATGATGTAATTGTTATCGGGGCCGGCAATGCGGCGACCTGCACCGCGCTGTCGGCGAAGGAAAACGGCGCCTCGGTGCTGATGCTGGAAGTCGCGCCCGAGCATTGGCGCGGCGGCAACTCGGCCTTCACCGGCGGCGCCTGGCGCATCGTCTATCACGGCTTTGACGACCTCGCGCGGCTCATTCCCGATATCAGCGACCACGAACTGGAAAATGTCGATGTCGGCACCTACACCGAGGAGCAGTATTACGACGATATCGGCCGCCTGACCGAATACCGCAGCGACCCCGACCTGACCGAGATTCTGATCACGAAGAGCTTCGAGACCGGCGTGTGGATGCGCGAGAACGGCGTGCGTTTCCAGCTCGGCCTTGGGCGACAGGCCTTCCGCGTCGATGGCAAATTCAAATTCTGGGGCGGCCTCGCCTGCCACATCTGGGGCGGCGGCAAGGAATTGATGAAGGCGCTGCACGGCCGCGCCGAGCGCGAGGGTATCTCGATCCTGTACGACACGCCGGCCGTCGCGCTGCTGCAGGGCGACGACGGCATCGCCGGGGTGCGGGTCCGCCGCCACGGGCGGTTTGTCGATCTGCGCGCGAAGGCGGTCGTGCTCGCCTGCGGCGGGTTCGAGGCCAATGCCGAAATGCGGGCGCGCTATCTCGGTCCCGGCTGGGACCTCGCGAAGGTGCGCGGCTCGCGCTACAACACCGGCCAGGGGCACAGGATGGCGCTCGATATCGGCGCGGCGCCGGCCGGGCACTGGTCGGGCGCGCATGCCTGTGCCTGGGACTTGAACGCGCCGCCGGTCGGCGATCTCGATGTCGGCGACCGCTTTCAGAAGCACGGTTATCCGTTCGGCATCGTCGTCAACGCGCGGGGCCAGCGTTTTCTCGACGAAGGCCTCGATTTCCACAGCTACACCTATGCCAAGTACGGCGGCGAAATCCTGAAGCAGCCCGGCATGTTCGCCTGGCAGGTATTCGACCAGAAGACCGTGCATCTGCTGCGCGACGAGTACCGCATCCCGCGCACCACCAAGGAAAAGGCCGATACGCTGGAGACGCTCGCCGAGCGGCTCGAAGGGGTTGACCCGAAAGGCTTTCTCGAAACCGTGCGGGCGTTCAACGAGGCGTCCGCGGCCGGACGTGCCGTTCAACCCGAACATCCATGACGGGCTGCGCACCTCGGGGCTGCCGATCGACAAAAGCAATTGGGCGCAGCGCCTCGATACGCCGCCCTACGAAGCCTACGCCGTGACGACTGGCATCACCTTCACGTTCGGCGGGCTCAAGATTACCAACGACGCCGAGGTTGAGGATGTTACCGGACGAACGATCCCGGGCCTGTTCGCGGCCGGCGAGATCGTCGGTGGGCTTTACTATCACAATTACGCCAGCGGCACCGGGCTGATGGCCGGCTCCGTGTTCGGCCGCATCGCCGGGCAGCAGCGCGGCGGCTTACGTGAAAGCCTAGGGCTATCGCCGTGGACTGCCCGCACATGGTGGCCTCGACGGCGTCTCCTGCCCGGCGCTGCCGGTCTCGCAGGTTGACCCAACCGAAAGGAGCATTGACTTGCGAGCAAAGCCGCCATGTCCTAGTGTCCGTGCAAAGCTGACCGCCCGCATCCATGCGGCCGGATAGGAGGAAAAACGCCATGGCAGGGATGACCCGCCGTTCGCTGATCAACAGTTCCGTCGGGCTCGCCGCCGCGGCGACACTGGCGCGGCCCTATATCGCGAACGCGCAAGCCAAGACCGCAATTGTCTGGTGGATTCAGGGATTCGCGCACGAGGAAGACATCGCGTTCAAGGAGATGGTCGAGAATTATCAGAAGGCGAGCGGCAACAAGATCGAGTATTCGATCATCCCCTATGCGCCGATGCGCCAGAAGATCGTTTCGGCGATGACCAGCGGCGTGGTTCCTGATGTGTTCCAGAATAGCCTCGCCGAAATGCATGCGCTTTACGCGTGGGACGACAAGCTGGTCGATATCACCGATGTGGTCGATACGCAGAAGAACAAACTATACCGACGGCCGCGCTCGCCACGTCACATGCCTACAATAACGTGACAAAGAAGCGCAGCTATTATCTGGCCCCATATACGACATCGGCGTTGCCGAACCATGTCTGGAGCTCGCTGGTCGAGAAGGCCGGCTATGACCATGGAAGACATCCCGAAGACATGGGATGCCTATTACAATTTCTTCAAGGACGTGCAAAAGAAGCTTCGCGAGAAGGGGATGCGCAGGGTTTATGGCCTGGGCTTCCAGGTGACGACAAACGGCAATGACCCGAACAACGTCTTCAATTATTTCTGTCCGCCTATGGCGGCCGCAATATCGTCGACAAAGATGGAAAGCTGCATGTCGACGATCCGCAGGTGAAGGAGGCGATCATCAAGGCGATGGAATTCCCGGCCCGGGCCTACAAGGAAGGCTTCGTGCCGCCGAGCGCGATCAACTGGAACGACGCCGACGACAACAACGCTCTCCATGCGAAGACGATCGTCATGGATCTCGACGGTACGATCTCGAGCGAGGTTGCGATCATCAAGAAGAAGGACGAGTACGACGACCTCACCACGATGGGTCTGCCGCAGAGCAACGACGGCAAGCAGATCCCCAGCGTTGTCAACAATGCTGGCGGAATGATCCCGAAGGGCGCGAAGAATGTCGAGGTTGCAAAGGACTTTCTGAAGTACTTGATACAGCCGGAGGTCGCTGAACGATACTGCTGAAGACCGGGCTGGGGCGCAATCTGCCGGCTATGGAGTCGATCGTGAAGAACGATCCCTGGTGGTTGGCGGACCCGCATCGCAAGGCCTATGTCGAGATGGTCTGCTCGGCGACACGTCTCGGAGTTCTTCGTGTTCAACCCGGCCTGGGCCCAGTGCCGCAACGAGCACACCTTCGCGACCGGCTGGGCCGACGTCATCCTGCATGACATGACGCCAGAAGACGCCGCCGAAAAGGCCATCGCGAGGGTGAAGGAGATCTTCGCCAAGTACCCGATCCCGAGCTGAGCAGCTGGCGCGACCGGCCCGACGCACTATTGATCGTTGGGCCGGTCTACGCCTTCCTCGTTCTGTTTTCGCGCAGGGCTGATTTGAGCGGTACTGAGCAGACCTGGGCGGCATCGCCGACAGCGGCCAACTTGGCCCGGGTGGCCGGCCGGACGACCGTTTCTGGGCTCATCCGACAGGCATCTGGACGCTTGCGTTTGTCTTTCCGTATCTAGCGGTGCTGCTAGCCTTCGTCCTGGTGCCGCTCGGTTACGGGCTGTGGATGGGGAGCAGCCCGGCGCTTTACGCCGCCCTGTGGTCCGACCCGATCTACACCAGGACGCTGGTCAACACGCTGATCTTTGTCGGGCTGGCCGTGAACGTAAAGATGGTCCTGGCGTTGCTGCTGTCGGGCTTCTTTATGCGCCGGCGGCGGTGGATCAAGGCGCTGCTCGTCGTCTTCATGCTGCCATGGGTGATGTCGGCGATCCCGGCCTTCATCTCGATTTCATTGGATGCTGGTCAGCGAGCAGGGCTTCATCAACAGCTTCCTGCGCACGGTAATCGGGGTCGAGGGGCCGCTATGGCTCGCCAACCCTAACCTCGCGCTCGGCGCCAATATCGTCGCCTATATCTGGAAATGGCTGCCGTTCTGGACGCTCGTGCTGCTCGCGGCCCGGATGGCGATCCCGCCCGATATCTACGAAGCGGCGGAGGTCGACGGCGCCGGCGGGTTGCGCCGGTTTTTCGATATCACCCTGCCGCTGATCGCGAACGTGTTCTTCATTTCGACGCTGTTGTCGGTGATCTGGACGGTCGGCGATTTCACGATCGTGTTTCTGGTCTCCGGCGGCGGTCCGTTTCACCTGACCGAGGTCGTTGCGACGCTCGCCAACCGCTACTGGTTCGATTATAGCCGGCCTGAGCTTGGGGTCGCGGCGGCGATCTCGGTGTTGCCGCTGCTGATCCCGATTGCCATCATGCTGATGCGCCGCGTACAGGCTCGCGGGGTGCAGCTGTGAGCACGATGGCGGTCCCCAAATCGGGCCGCTGCGGCGCGCCTCGCTGGCGCGTGCGTCGGATCGCGATCGAAGGCGGTTCGATCGCGCTCGCGGCCGTGCTGCTCGTCTGGTCGCTGCTGCCGATCTACAACATGGCGCTGATCGCGCTTGATCCGGCCGACGGCAATGTCGAGTTCAACGGCGATTTGTGGCCCTGGGCGCCGTCGCTCAACAGCTTTGTCCGGGTCGTCAGCGGAGCCGACGGGGTTTTCGAGGAGTTCTGGCAGGCGTTCGGCAACAGCCTGTACATGGGCATCGCGACGATGGTGCTGACCGTGCTGATCGGGTCGCTGACGGCTTTCGCCATCGGCCGCCTGCGGTTGCGCCACGGCTCGCTGCTCTCCAACGCCGCGCTGCTGACCTATCTGATCCCGTCCTCGTTTCTGGCGATCGCCTTCCATCGGACGATGCAGCTTTACGGCTTCGCCGACAATCTCTGGGCCGTAATCGCCGCCCAGGTCGCCTTCGCGACCCCGTACGCGATCCTGGTGCTGCAGCAGAGCGCGAAATTGCTGCCGCTCGAGCTCGATGAAGCGGCCCGGGTCGATGGCGCGTCGGCGGTGCAGGTCTATTGGCGCATTTACGTGCCGCTGCTGGCGCCGGCTCTGGCGGCCGTCGGGACGTTCGCGTTGCTGCTCGCCTGGAACGATTATCTGTATCAATACCTGCTTCTGTCCTCGTCGGAGAACGCGACGGTGGCGGTCGGGATCGCCGAGTATCTCGACAGCGACGAGGAGCCCTGGAACGACCTGATGGCCGCCGCGATCCTTTACGCGCTGCCGCCAATCGTGATCTTCTACGGATTGCGCCGCTACATGGCCGCGGGGCTGACACTGGGTGCCCTGAAGGGGTAGCGCGCCTCGCCCGTTGGCGCACTGACGATGGCGGGCAAAGTGTTTGAGCCTGGCGGGCGCGCGACCTATAATGGTAGTGGAGCGGAACGCGGGCGCGGCATCCCGGGTCGCGGGTGGGGAAGGAAATGGCCATGGTGGTCCCGGAGTGGATCGATGCCATCGAAGGAAGGCGAGGTCGGTGCAGCACCGCCGGCGCGCGTTCGCACCCGCTTGCGGCATTAACACGACAATTCCGATTATCCAGAGCTGAGAGGCCTTATGACCAGCGCTTCGGTTGTTGAAATCGGCCGTCCAGCGGGTTCGCGCGGACAGTCGCTGTGGCGATATTGGCGGGGAGGTTTGCGGGGCTCGGAGTTCGCCTGGGCGCTTGCGTTTCTTGTCCCGTACATCTTCGTATTCTTCGCGTTCGTGGTCTATCCTGTCTTCTTCGGATTGTGGATGGGCAGCAACCCGGCCCTGTTCGCCGAAGCTGTTCGACGACCCGATCTACCAGAAAACGCTCATCAACACGTTTGTATTTCTGGTTTTCGGGGTAAATCTCAAGCTGTTTTTCGCGCTGCTGCTGTCCGGCTTCTTCATGCGCAAGGGCTGGTGGGTCAAGGGCCTGCTGATGTTCTTCGTGCTGCCCTGGGCGGTGCCGGCGCTGCCGTCCTTCATCTCGATCCACTGGATGCTGATCGGCGAATGGGGCTTCATCAATAACGTCCTGTACCATGTGTTTGATATTATCGGCCCGTCCTGGCTCAATGAACGCTGGTCGGCGCTCGGCTCGGCGATTTACGCCCACCTGTGGAAATGGCTGCCGTTCTGGACCGTGATCCTGCTTGCCGGCCGCATGTCGATCTCGCAGGAAATCTATGACGCCGCCGAGGTGGACGGCGCTACCGGGCTCAAGCGATTTACCTATGTGACATTCCCGCTGCTCGCGAACATGTATCTCGTGTTGACGCTGCTGGCGACGATCTTCCTGCTCGGCGACTTCAACTCGGTGTTCTTTGTGACCGGCGGCGGACCGGCCAACTCAACGCATCTGCTTGCGACGCTCGGCATCCGCTATGCCTACGATATGGGCAACCCGGAACTCGGCGTGGCGGCGGTAATGTCGGCGCTGCCGGTCATGATCCCACTGGTAATAATTCTCATGCGCCGCATGAAGGCTACGCAGGTGAATGCATGACAACCCTGAGCGATTCCTCGAACCTGACGTCCTCGACTGCCGCGTCCGCGGCAGGCGGAATGGGAAGCATGCGGCGCGCCGCGCAGCGTCGGCGCTATGCTGATGAATACCTTTGCCGTCGTTGTCAGCTCATTTCTGGTTCGTGTGGACGCTGATACCGCTCTACAACATGGTGCTGATCGCGCTGCGGGGCGAAAGCGACGTATTCAGCGACCAAATCCTCCCGGTGGACCCGAGCCTGGAGAGCTTCGAGGTCGTGGTCACGCAGAGCCATTGGTATCTCGAAAATTTTTGGCACCAGTTCCGCAACAGCGTCTTTATCGCGGCGATGGTGACGCTCCTGGTGCTGGTGATCGGAACGCTGACGACGTTTTCGGTCGGGCGGATGCGCATCCGCAACGGCTGGCTCGTTACCAATGCCGCGCTGTTGACCTACATGATCCCGGCGTCTTTCCTCGCGATTCCGTTCTATCTGATCATGCAGCATTACGGGCTGCAAAATAATCCGTGGTCGGTGATCGCGGCGCTGACGACATTCGCGACCCCCTATGCGATCTTCATCTTCCAGGAATACGGGCGCAGCATTCCGCTTGAACTCGACGAGTCGGCGCGCATCGATGGCGCCTCGCCGCTCCAGATCTATTTCCGCATCTACCTGCCGCTGATGGCTCCGGCGCTGGTCGCGGTCGGCACCTACGCGATGCTGCTGGCTTGGAACGAATACCTGTACCAGTTCCTGCTGCTGTCGGAAAAAGAGGATATGACCGTGCCGGTGGCGCTGGCGATATTCCTGAACAGCGACATCGCGCCGTGGAACTACATGATGGCGACCGCGATCATCTACGCGCTGCCGCCGATCTGCATCTACTACACGTTCCGCCACCGGATGAGCTCGGGCCTGACGGTGGGCGGCGTCAAGGGATAACCCTTCTCACGCACAATCCCCCGCCAATATGGCGGGGGTTGTCGATTTTGGGGGCGGCCGCCGAAAGCCGGCCTCCTTTCTTTTGTACTGAGCGCTATTCCTGCGGATAGCGCCAGACATTCGCCGGCTGCGTCGCGGTCTCGTCGATCGTCCATTGCGGCAGGGACAGACCCTCCGCGACATCGGCGAAGACCATCCGCACGCGCGTACCGATGCCGACCCGCTTGACCATGTCCGGCGGCGCGAGGCGGCCGTCCGGCGTGCACAAGATTGCCGATGACGCGCAGCGCCTCATCCGGGGTCGGTTCGCCTTTCTGCGTGTCGAGATCGACCAGCAGGACCATGTACGGCGTGTGGTCGCGAAAGGCGGGCTGGATCGCGTGATGCACTTCGGTATAGGAGTGCACCGTGCCCTTGCCCTCGACCCGCCGCCAGGTCGATTCGCCGTCATGCTCCAGGGTCAGCCGTGGTCGGCGGATAGCGGAGCCTGCCGCTCCCGGCGCAGCCTGCAGATGGAAATCATGTGCGGCGCAATGTCGGAAATATTCGACGTTCTCGACGTCGAGATCGCCGATCGCAGCGTCATGCCGAGATAGGTGGCCTATCCCTGGATCGCCCTTTCTCCGTCCTGTTCTCCTCTACTCAGCCGCTTGCACATGACCATTGACGACGCGGTCGACGGGTTGGCCCAACCGAGATTGGCGGTCACCTCGATATCCTTGACCTGGCGGCAGCCGCCTTCGCTGTAGTCGTAGGTGTGCTGGTGTTTGCCGTCCGGTCCGATCGGGCAGTAATCATCGGCGGCATGGCGCAATTGCCGCACGTTCTCGATGACCATGTTCATGCCGTGCGTGTAGCCCTCGCACAGATGGCCGCCCGAGGTGTTGTTCGGCCGCCTGCCGCCGAGGCCGATCGTGCCGTCGCTGACACGTAATGGCCGCCCTCGCCCTTCTTGCAGAAGCCGTAATCCTCGAGCTGCAGCATCGTCGTGAACGTGAAGGCGTCGTATGGACCCGGTCGCGTCGATATCTTCCGGACCGACCCCAGAATTCGGCCACAGAATGTCCTTCGCGTAATAGCCGGCGACGCGGGAGATCGGCCCGTGCTGATAATGCATGTCGAGGCGCGGCTTGTTGCAGCGCCCGACGACCCCGCGGATCAGGACGCGCGGGTGCTTGCAGTCCTTCGCCCGGTCGGCGCTGGTCACGATGATGCAGGTCGCGTTGTCGGTCTCGACACAGCAATCCAACAAGTGAAGCGGCTTGCAGATGAAGCGGCTGTTGATGACGTCCTCGACCGTGAAGCGCTTCTTGTAATAGGCCTTCGGGTTGTTCGAGGCGTGGTTGCTGTGGAACATTTTTACGTGTGCGACCTGTTCTGGAGTCGTGCCGTAATCGTACATATGACGCATAAAGGTGGGGGCAAAACTCTGTCCGGCGCTCTGCCAGCCATAGGCGCGGTTGTGCAGCATGTCGCCGCCCACCGGCGCCGCCGAGCGCGCCCCGGTGCCGCCGATCCGCACCTGCGAAAACCCGTTCATCGAGCGGAAGATCGCGACGGTCTTGCAGCAGCCGGCCTCGATCAGGCCGATCGCGATGCCGACCAGCGCCTCGGTCGACGAGCCGCCGCCGACTACGTCCATGTAGAAATTGAGGCGCATGCCGAGGTCGCCGGAGATGAAGGTGGCGCTTGTCGAATCGCCGCCGGAGTAATCGAGCATGCCGTCGATATCGGAGGCCTTGCAGTCCGGCGTCGAGGATTGCGTTGCGCACGGCCCAGGTTCCGAGCGCCCGCGTCGTCTTGCCCGAGCCCCTCGTGTATGTCGTCTCGCCGACCCCGACGATTGCGTATTTGTCGCGCAAATATTTCGGCGTCGTCGCATCGACCTCTTGTCTCGGTAATGGCATTGGCGTCTCACTCCTTCCTCGGGCAGCGTAGGTTGATTGGTATTGCCCGGCTCACGCCATCCTACGATACTGATCGAGCCGCGAGTCAGTAGACTTCCGCATACCGGGCGCAGGTTTCGGCCTCGGTCATACCCTCGACGGCGCGCAACTCGGCCCGCTTGAAAATCAGATAGGCGTCGAAGAACGCCTCCCCGAACCATCCGCGCGCCGCTGCGCTCGCCTCCAGATGCCCAGCGCCTCGGCCAATGAACGAGGCAGCGGGCGCGCGCCGGCCGCCTCGCGTTCGGCGTCGCTCATCTCCCAGAAGCTTCGCTCGGGCTCGGGCGGCAGCGAGCGTTCGTTGACGGATGCCGTCGACCCCGGCCCAGATCACCGCACCGAGCGCCAGATACGGGCTCGCGGCGGCGTCGGCGACGCGGTACTCGATATTGAATTGCCGCGCTGCGTCGTCGCGCCCGTAGATCGGACAGACCCGGATGCTTGCGCCGCGGTCACGGGAAGCGACATTGGCCCAAGTCGGGGCCCAGCGGTTCGGCCGAGACGATAGTACGATACCGCCGAAGGCGCCGTGATCGCGGCCAGCGTCGGCAAATGGTGCAGCACGCCGGCGACGAATTGTTCCCCCACCCGGCTCAGCCCGTACGGGCGTGCCGGATCATAGCCCACGGCGCGGTCGGCGGCATCGCGCAGGCTGAAATGGATATGCGTGCCGTTGCCGGTCCCGTTTGGGTCGAGAATAGGCGAAAAGATCGCGCGCGCACCGAGATGCGTTGCCACGGCGCGCGCCATCTCGCGCTGGATGACGGCCTCGTCGGCGGCGCGCAGGCCCGGTGTCGGATGCATCGGTGACCTCGTATTGCCGCGGACCGTATTCCGGCAGAAAGCTGTGCGGCGCCAATCCTGCCGCGCGGAGCGCCGCCATGTAGGCCTCGCCAAAAACGCCCTGCCGGCGATGCGCGTCGAGCGCATAGGTGGCGCTGGCGCGATGTTCGACGCCGGTATAGACGAATTCCTGTTCGAAACCGGCGAGGATGGTCAGTCCGCCCTGGACGCCGCCGGCCTCGCTCAGCGCGGCGACGGCGCGACGCAGGAACCCGCGCGGGCAGCACTCCCACGGCTGCCCCTCCGTGGTCATTATGTCGCCGAGATAGAAGCGCTCGGTGTGCTCGCCGAGTTCGACCTCGACTTTTGTGCTGGGGTCCGGCACCAGCATCACCTCGCCCTCGGTGCCGAACGGCGTTTCGAGGATCGGTCCGAACGCCGACATCATGATGTTGCTCGGCGACAGGCCGACCCCGACCCGCATGCGTGAGGGCAGATCGGCCGCCGGGAACCCCTTGCCGCGCACCAGGCCGGCGAGATCGCAAGTGCCGAGAAACACGAGTGGTTCGGTTTTCATAAAGCGCCCCCCGAAAAGGGTTTGCCGAAGCGGCGGCGGGAAATCCACCTTAACCGCCTCGCTCGGTCACACAGCCGCGCGGCGATCCGAGATCGTCGATCGTGATCCCCTCTTTTCCCGAAATATCAGTCAACTACGCCCTGACCGAGACAGACGATACACAAAGGTGCCGAGAGATGCGAACGTGCTGGGTAAGCTGAGGAGGCATGGTTGTTATCAGGTAGGCGCAGCTGCGCCAGACAGTTCGTTATGACAAAGCCGCCCGGCGAGGGCACTGGTCTTGGAACCGCCGATCAGTGACGAGACAGTGACGCAGCAGCATGGCGGCACGATAATCGGTCGACAGCAAGGTCGGGGAGTATACCGAATTTACCGTGCGTCTGCCGCGCAGCGGACAGGGTCGGATCACCGCAAGAGCGGCATAACATTGGAGGTCATGATGCTCGACGAGCGGACCACCGATCCCCGGCGGATCATCGCCGAGCTGCGGCGCGCGCGCGACGAGGCGCTCGAACAGCAAGCCGCGATCGCCGAGGTGCTGAAGGCGATCAGTCGGTCGGCAGGCGATCTCGACGCGATTTTGCGAACCGTCGTGACTTCGGCGGCCCGGCTCTGCCGCGCCGATCAGGGCGCCATCTATCGCAATGTGAACGGCGTGTTCCGCTGGTGCAGTGGGCACTCGCTGGCACCCGAATACGAGCGCATCGAGCGTGACATCGTGATCGAGCCCGGCCGCGGTACCTTGGTCGGCCGCGCCGCCGTCGAGGGCCGCACGGTGCAGATCGAGGACGCCTGGACGGACCCGCTCTACGAGGCCAAAGAGGAGGCGCGGGTCGGCGGCATCCATTCGATGCTTGGCGTGCCGGTGCTGCGCGATGGTACCGTCATAGGCGTCATCGGGCTGGCCCGGCGGCGGATCGAACCGTACAGCGACCGCGAGGTTCAACTCGTCGCGACGTTCGCCGACCAGGCCGTGATCGCGATCGAGAACGCGCGGCTGCTGACCGAGTTGCGCAACCGAAGCGACGAGCTGGCGCGGCGCGAGACCGCGCTGCGAACGAGCGACGAGCGATACGGGCTGGTAACCGAGGCGGTCGCTGAGGGCATCTATGAGTGGGACATCAACAGTAACGGACTTTGGGTTTCGCCGCGGCTGGTCGAGATTTTCGGGCTGAAACACCGCGAGCTCGGCGCCGGCCACTGGAACGCCCTGGTCCACCCCAACGATTTCGAATCTTACCGCGCGGCGCTGCGTGATTGCTTCAAGGGCGTGGCGCCGCAGCTCGACTGCGAATACCGCGTGCGGCACGGCGGCGGCGGCTATCGTTGGATCGAGGACCGCGGCGTGCCGGTGCGCAACGCCGAAGGCAGGGCGGTGCGGATGGTCGGCGCGCTGACCGATGTCACCGAACGCAAGGAGCGCGAACGGGAGGTTCGGGAAGCACTCGAACAGCAAACCGCGACCGCCGAGGTCTTGCGCGTCATTTCGGGTTCCACGACCGATGTCCAGCCGGTGTTTGACGCCATCGTGACGAGCGCCGCCAACTTGTGCGACGCAGAGTTTGCGGCAGTGGCTCGGTTCGAGGATGGGCTGCTTCATCTCGTCGCTGTAAACAACTTATCCCCTCAGGAAGCGGAGGCTTTTCACGCCCTGTTTCCGCGCGAGCCGGGGCGACACTTTGTGATGGGGCGGGCTTTTATCGATTGTCAGGCAACGCAGGTACCGGACGTGCTTACCGATCCGGATTATGATCAGCGAACGCGCGAAGTACTTCAAAGGGCGACCGGGTATCGGACATTTCTTGGAATACCGATCCTCCGCGACGGCGTGCCGATCGGAGTGATCGGCTGCGCGCGCCGGCAAGTGAAGCCGTTTAGCGCTGCACAAATCCAACTCATAGAGACCTTTGCGGACCAGGCGGTTATCGCGATCGAAAACGTGCGCCTATTCGTCGAAACGCGCGAAGCGTTGGAGCAGCAAACTGCGACGGCGGAGGTGTTGCAGGTCATCAATTCCTCGCCCGGTGACCTCGCGCCGGTGTTCGATGCGATATTAGAAAAGGCTCATACGCTGTGCGGAGCAACGCACGGACATCTGACCATTTACGATGGAACGAACTTTAGGGCAGTGGCCACGCATGCGATACCTGAGCCATTCGCCCGTTTACTGCGCCAGCCGTTCCAGCCGGGACTTAGCCTTGGTGAACGGCTGATAAATGGGGAGCTGGTGATTTACATCGACGATCTGGCAGCGCTAACGCCGGCGCCGGATGACAGGATCGGGCGCGCTGTCGTCGAGCTTGGGCATGCCCGCACCCTATTGGCGGTTCCGCTGCGCAGGGATGATCGCCTACTCGGCTACATCACGGCCCACCGCGAGGAAGTGCGGCCGTTCACCGACAAGCAGATCGCGCTGCTGCAGAATTTCGCATCGCAGGCGGTCATTGCGATGGAAAACGCACGGCTGCTCAATGAAATCCGGCAGCGGCAGGCCGAATTGCGGGTCACGTTCGACAACATGGGCGACGGCGTGGCGATGTTCGACGCCGGGCTGCGGCTCGCCGCCTGGAACCGTAATTTCCAGCAGATGCTCGACCTGCCGGACGCATTCCTGGAAACCCGCCCGAGTTTTGCCGAATATTTCGACTATCTCGCGAAGCGCGGCGAATATGGCTCGGTCGAAGTGGAGGTGCGGCTGCGCCATCAAATCGAGGAGATCGGTAGGGAATTGCGCTATGAGCGCACAAGGCCCGATGGGCGAATCGTCGAGATACGCCGCAACCCGGTGCCCGGCGGCGGCTTCGTGCTGATTTACAGCGACGTGACCGAGCAGAAGCGTGCCGAGGCCGAGATCCGCGCCGCCCGCGACGCGGCCGAGACGGCGCTCGCCGATCTGAAGACCGCGCAGGCCAGCCTGCTGCACGCCCAGAAAATGGCGGCGCTCGGCCAGCTGACCGCCGGCATCGCGCACGAAATCAAAAACCCGCTCAATTTCGTCAACAATTTCGCCAGCCTCTCGATTGACTTGCTCGGCGAGCTGAAGGAAATGGCGGCGCCGGCCCTGGGTTCCCTCGACGCCGACACTCGCGCCGATATCGACGAGACGATCGACATGCTGTCCGGCAATCTCGAGAAAATCGCCGAGCACGGCAAGCGGGCCGACAACATCGTGAAATCGATGCTGGCGCATTCGCGCGGGTCCAGCGGCGAGCGGCAAGCGGTCGATCTGAACGCGCTGGTCGACGAGGCCCTCAACCTCGCCTATCACGGCGCCCGCGCCCACGACCAGAACTTCAACATCACGATGGAGCGCGATTTCGACAAATCGCTCGCGCCGGTCGAGCTGGTGCCGCAGGATGTGATGCGGGTGTTCCTCAATCTGATCGGCAACGGGTTTCACGCCGCCCACCAGCGCCGGCAGGATGCGGCCGACCCCGGCTTCCGGCCGGTGCTGAAGGTGGCGACGCGCGATCTTGGCGACGCCGTCGAGGTGCGGGTGCGCGACAACGGCACCGGCATCCGCCCCGAACACCGCGACAAGCTGTTTCAGCCGTTCTTCACGACCAAGCCGGCCGGCGAAGGCACCGGCCTGGGGCTGTCGATCAGCTACGACATCGTCACGCAGGAGCATGGCGGCACGATCACGGTCGATAGCGAACCCGGCATGTTCACCGAGTTCACCGTGCGCCTGCCGCGGTCCGGGCGACGCCGGGCCGGGACGCCGCGAGCTACAGGCGCAGCAACAGGGAGAGCGGCGTGAGCGTCAGTATCCTGATTGTCGATGACGAACCCGATGTCGCCGAATTGTTTCGCCAGCGCTTTCGGCGCGAGATGCGCCAGGGCACCTATGTGCTGCATTTCGCCGGCTCGGGCGAGGAGGCGCTCGAAAAGCTCGCCCAGGGGATCGAGCCGCAGCTTATTGTTATCCTGTCCGACATCAACATGCCCGGCATGGACGGGCTGACCCTGCTGCGCAAGATCAAGACCCGGCGTCCCGAGCTGCCGGTCATGATGGTCACCGCCTATGGCGACGACGAACGCCGTCGTGTCGCGGGCGCGCACGGCGCCGCCGAATTCATCAACAAGCCGGTTGATTTCGAGCTGCTGAAGAAGCAGCTGGAGAGCCTGCCGGGACGGCCGGCGTGAGAACGGCGCGGTGAGCGGACCGGCGAAAATTCTCGCGGTCGATGACGAAGTCGATTTCGAGCAGCTGATCCGGCAGCGCTTTCGCCGCCAGATCCGGGCGAACGAATTCGACTTCCGCTTCGCCCATCACGGCGAGGAAGCGCTTGCCGTGCTGGAGCGGGAGCCCGACGTCGAGCTCCTGCTGCTCGACATCAACATGCCGGTGATGGACGGGCTGACCTTGCTTTCCGAATTGCGCGCGCGCCAATCGCCGGTGCGCGCGATCATCGTTTCGGCTTATGGCGACATGGCCAATATCCGCACGGCGATGAACCGCGGCGCCTTCGACTTCGTGACCAAGCCGGTCGATCTGAACGATCTCGAACTCACGATGCGCAAGACGCTCGACGAGATCGCCCGCATCCGCGAGATCGACCGGCGGCGCGCCGCCGCCGAACGCGCCCGCGCCAATCTCTCCCGCTATTTCTCGCCGAACCTGGTCGAGCTGCTGGCCGAACGCGACGAGCCGCTCGGCGCGGTGCGGCGCCAGACGGTGGCGGTGCTGTTCGTCGATATCGTCGGCTTCACGCGGATGGCCGAGTTGATGCCGCCCGAGGCGGTCGTGACGATGCTGCGCGGCTTTCACGACCGGATGACGGCGCAGATCTTTGCCTGCGGCGGCACGGTCGAGAAGTATATCGGCGACGCGATTTTCGCGGTGTTCGGATTGCCCAGCGAAACCGCGGAGGACCCGCTTAACGCGCTGCGCTGCGCCGAGGGCATGCTCGCGGCGCTGCGGGACTGGAACGCCGAGCGCAGTCGCGAGGGCCAGCCGCCGCTCGACATCGGCATCGGGCTCAATCACGGCCCGGCCGTGATCGGCGATGTCGGCAGCGAACACAGCCTGTCCTTCACCGTCATCGGCGATACGGTCAACACTGCGGCCCGCCTGCAGGGCCTGACCCGGGTGTTGAATACGCCGCTGGTCGTCAGCGACGCGCTGGTCGCGGCGATCCGGGCGCTGCCCCGCGCCAACGGCGAAGACCCGCTCGCCCGGTTGCGCGAGGGTGGCGAGCAGACGCTGCGCGGCCGCGCCGGCCCTGTCCGAATCTGGACCTGCGAACCCGCCCCGGCGTGACGCTCGAAAGGCCGTCTTGTCGCAGGCCTCGACTGGCGCGGGCTGGAACAGGATCAGCCACGAAGTCATTGCCTCGGGCGCAAGGCCAAAGCAATCTGCGGTCGTTCGAGGTCAGGGTGCATCACCTTTCCGGATCGGCCGATGGATCGTCCTTGCCGCCGATTGGTTTGCTCCGATATGCCGCAGCCGCTTCCGGCGGCAGTCGGCACCGCAACCCGTCGGGTGAACCGGCTGACGATGTCGGTGGCGCGACTCCGGTTCGCACCTTGTTCGATCGGGCTTGGGACTAGCGGGCCGCGAGCCGCAACGCATCGCCGGCCGGAATCTTACGATGTCGGATAGCGTCCCGCGCAGCCAAGCGGCCGAAGCCTCCGGCGCGGGCAGCCTGACGCTGGCGGCGCTCGGCGTCGTTTTCGGCGACATCGGCACCTCGCCGCTCTATGCGGCCAGGCAATCGCTGCTCGCCTTCGGAGAGGCGAGCGAGCACGCGATCTTCGGCGCGCTGTCGCTGATCTTCTGGTCGCTGATCCTGGTCGTGACCGTGAAATACGTCGTCGTCATCATGCGCGCGGACAATCGGGGCGAGGGCGGCCTGCTGTCGCTGACCGCGCTGGTGCTGCGCACGACGCATCGCGGCCAGCGGCGCTATCTGTGGATCATGGTGGCGGGGCTGATCGGCGCCTCGCTGTTCTACGGCGACGGCGTGATCACGCCGGCGATTTCGGTATTGAGCGCGGTCGAGGGTCTCAAGGTCGCGACCCCGCTGTTCGAGCCTTATGTCGTGCCGATCGCGCTGGTGCTGCTGATCGGCCTGTTCGTGGTTCAGAGCCGCGGCACCGCCGTGGTCGGCGGCATGTTCGGTCCTGTCATGCTGGTGTGGTTCACCGTCCTGGCGGCGCTCGGCGTCTGGGGCATCATCCACCAGCCGCACATCCTGCTGGCGCTGAACCCGATCTACGGGGTGTCGGTGCTCGTCGAGGACCCGCTGCGCGGGTTCCTGATGCTCGGATCGGTGTTCCTGGCCGTGACCGGGACCGAGGCTCTTTACGCCGATATGGGGCATTTCGGGCTGCCGGCGCTGCGCCGCGCCTGGCTCGGGCTGGTTTTTCCCGCACTGATGCTGAACTATCTCGGACAAGGCGCCTTGCTGCTCGGCAACCCGGCGGCGCTGGAAAACCCGTTCTATCTGCTGGCGCCCGAATGGGCCCTCTATCCGCTTGTCGGGCTGGCGTCGCTGGCGACGATCATCGCGTCGCAGGCCGTGATCTCCGGGGCTTTCTCGTATACCCGACAGGCGATCCAGCTCGGCTATCTGCCGCGGCTCGAGGTGCGTCACACCTCGGAGACCGAGATCGGCCAAGTCTATGTGCCGCGGATCAACTACATTCTGCTGATCGCGATCATCATCGTCGTGCTGGTCTTTCAGTCGTCCGACAATCTCGGCGCCGCCTACGGCATCGCGGTCAGCGGCGACATGGCGATCACGACGCTGCTCGCCTTCCTGTACATGCGCAGCCAGGGCTGGAGCCTGGCGCTGGCGGTCCCGCTATTCGCGGCCTTCGCGATGCTCGACCTGACCTTCCTGACCGCCAACATGCTGAAATTCGCGGAAGGCGGCTGGTTTCCGATCCTCGTCGCGATCGTCGTCTTCTCGATCATGGGGACGTGGTGGCGCGGCCGCCGGATCATGGCCGAGCTGCGCGCCCGCGACGCGCTGCCGCTCAAGGACTTCGTCGAGACGCTCAACCCGGAACGCCCGGTGCGCGTGCCGGGCACCGCGATCTTCATGACCCGCGATCTCGTGCATGTGCCGGTCGCGCTGCTGCACGCGATGAAGCATTACAAGGCGCTGCACGAGCGGGTCATCCTGATGCAGGTCGAGACCATCGACGTGCCGCATGTCCGCGACGAGCGGCGCCTCGAAATCGCCGAGGTCGGCAAGGGCTTCTATCACGATGCGGGTGCGCTACGGCTATCTCGACGAGCCGAACGTCATGCGGGCGCTGGCGCAGACGCGCGGATGCAGCACTTCCGCATCAATCTGATGGAGACCTCGTTCTTCATCGGCCGCGAGAAAGTTGCGCCCGCAGCCGAGCCGCGCCCGGTTCTGGCGCTGGCGCGACCGGCTGTTCATCCTGCTGAACAATCTCTCGCTCGACGCCACCGAGTTCTTCCGCATCCCGCCGAACCGCGTCGTCGAACTCGGCGGCCAGATCGAGATCTGATACCGATCGCCGCTGTGTCGGACGGATGCCTTCTCCCCTGTCGGCCCGGTCTCGGGCGCCGCGCGAGGCAACATTAGCCGGGCAGTGAATTTTCCCGTTCCGGCGACGGCTTTCGGGCGTCACCCGAATATCTCGATCTGGCGCCAGGATCGAAACGGCAATACGGCAAGGCGCTGTCCCACCTGAAGCCGTTTGCCGGCGTGCCGCTCGCCGCCATCACCTCGCAACGGGTTTGCGGGCTGCCGTGACCAGCACAAGGCCAAATACAGCCGCTCGGCCGCCAGCGGCGTTTTGAAGCTGCTCCGCATCCTGTTTGACTAGGGCACTAAGTGCGATTTGTGCGAGGCGACCGCCGCGGCCAAGGTTGACAACATCCGTCGCCCGAAGGACGCTAAGCTCACTAATCGATGCTGGCGCGACGATGAGCTGGAACCGTGCCGGAGCTGGCGCCGCTCTGGTTGCGCGTGGCAATCGCGATCGCGGCCTACATCGGCATGCGGGAGAGCGACGTGGCCCGTGTCACCTCGAAGAAATACGATGGGCGCGAATTTGAGACGGGACAGGTGAAGACCGGCGAGCCGATTTGGGTGGCGGCGCATTACCGCCTGCGCGAGATCCTCGACACGATAGCGTCGGTGCTCGGACAGCAGACGGCGCAAATGGCCGAACACTATTCCCGGACCGCTCGGCGGCACCGTCTCGCGACTGCCGCAATCGAGTGGATCGAGGAACGGGATTGGAACGGTTTGGAAAATGGTATGGGAAACGTTCCTCTAAGTCATTGGAAAGGCACCGAGCCATGAAGCTGATGTGGTTCCACCTGATGCCGTATACCGAGCTGCCCGACGATTTCCGCGAGAAGCATCCGTCGGTATGGGTCGATATCCATTCTTCGCTGTTCGACCCGCGGCGCGCGCATCACATGTACAACGACTTCATGGACGAGCTCGAATATGCCGCCGAATGCGGCTTCGACGCGGTCTGCGTCAACGAGCACCATTCGAACGGCTACGGGCTGATGCCGACGCCCAACCTGATCGCCTCCTCGCTCGCGCGGCGCACGACCGATACGGCGATCTGCGTCATGGGCAACTCGCTGGCGCTCTACAACCCGCCGACCCGGGTGGCGGAAGAATTCGCGATGATCGACGTGATCTCGGGCGGGCGGCTGATCGCCGGGTTCCCGGTCGGCACGCCGATGGACACGTGTTTCGCCTACGGCCAGAACCCGTCGCTGCTGCGCGAGCGCTACCTCGAGGCGCACGACCTCGTGATGCGCGCCTGGCAGGCGCCCGACACCTTCGCGTTCAACGGCCGCTTCAACCAGCAGCGCTACGTCAATATCTGGCCGCGCCCGGTGCAGAAGCCGCACCCGCCGGTCTGGATACCCGGCGGCGGCTCGGTCGAGACGTGGCAGTGGTGCGCCAAGATGGATTACGTCTACGCCTACCTCTCCTATTTCGGCTTCAAGGAAGGCCAGGCGACGATGAGCGGCTTCTGGGAGGAGATGAAGCGGCTCGGCAAGGACATGAACCCGTATCGCGCCGGCTTTCTGCAATTCGTCGGCGTCGCCGAGAGCCGCGACAAGGCGATGGAGCTGTACCGCGAGCCGGCCGAGTATTTCTACGGCCGCTGCCTGCGGGTCGATCCGCGCTGGGCGATGCCGCCCGGCTATATCACCGAGGCGACGCAGCGCGCCGGCATCCAGGGCCAGGTCGGCCGCGCCGCGAGCCTCGATGCGCGGCAGAAGGCGCGCGCGACGACCCAGATGGAGGACATCGTCGAGCGCGGCTATGTCATCATCGGCTCGCCGGACGAGGTCGTCGAGCAGCTCACGCATGTCGCGACCAGCCTCAATGTCGGCCACCTGATGCTGCTCTTGCAGTTCGGCAGCATGGGCAAGGAGCTGGCCAAGTACAACACGAAGCTGTTCGCCGAACAGGTCCTGCCGAAGCTGCGGCCGTTGTTCTCCGAATGGGAGGACAAATGGTGGCCCGAGCCGATGCGCCACACCGAGCGCGCCGCCCCGGCCCCGTTCCACGCCGGCGCGATGGCGGCGGAATAGGTCCTATCCCGGAATCGAAGCCGACGGACGAGCGGCGGAGCGCCGTCTCGCCGTCAGCCGATCGAGCGCTCGTCTTCGATCGCCAGCCGCTGCTCCGAAAACAGGTCCCAGGCGGCGAGAAACATCGCGGCGATGACCGGCCCGATGACGAGACCGTTGACGCCGAATATCGTGATGCCGCCGAGCGTCGCGATCAGCACGAGGTAATCCGGGATCTTGGTTTGGCCGCCGACCAGAATCGGCCGCAGCACATTGTCGACCATGCTGATGACGAGCGCACCGAAGGCGATCAGGACGACGCCTTGCCAGATGGCCCCGGTAGCGAGCAGGTAAACGGCAACCGGCAGCCAGACCAGCCCGGCGCCGACCGCGGGCAGCAGCGACAGCACCGCCATCACGGCGCCCCAGAGCAGCGAGCCCTGAATCCCGAGCAGCCAGAATATCAGCCCGCCCAGCGCGCCCTGCACGATCGCGACGACGATGCTGCCCTTGACGGTGGCGCGAATGACCGTGGTGAACCGTCTGAACAGCGCATGCTGCTGCGCGGCATGCAGCGGCACCGCGTCCCTGATGCTTCGGGCAAGATCCTCGCCGTCGCGCAGCAGGAAAAACAGCAGATACAGCATGACAAAAAAGCTGATGATCAGGCCGAGCGTGTTCTGCCCGATCGTCAGCGCCTGAGCCGCGATGAATTGCCCGGCTTGGCTCAGCACGGCGGAGAACCGCTCCTGGATCGCGGCAAAATCCGTCAGGTCGAAGTAATTCAGCAAGCTCACCCGCCCACTCCGGCAACGTCTCGGGAATTTGGCTGAAGAACTGTGCCGACATCGAAATTCGCCGATTTCGATGCGCTGGTAGGTGGCGACGGCTTGCCGGAGCAGCGCCGCGGCGACCCCGATGACCGGCAGGACGACAATAAACACGATAATCGCGAGCGTTAGCAGCGCCGCCAAATTCCTTCGCTGCCGCAATGCCTGCAATATTCGCCGGTACAGCGGTTGGAAGACGATCGCGAGAACGGTCCCCCACAGAATCGCGCCGCTGAACGGCCACAGAATCCACAAAAACGCCACCGTGACCGCGATCACCAGCAGCAAGAAGCTTTTCTCTTCCAGATCGCGCATCGCGATTTCCCCGATGACCGTCCCGCGGATGGTCGCAGCGGTTGCCGGCCAAGGGAAGCCAGCTCGGTAGCACCGGCATCGGCGGGTCGCATCGAAGCAGAATCGGGCCCATCGACGGCGCCGCTCTCCGCGGGGTCGGCGCGAACGACCCCGCAACGCTGGCGCTGGTGCCGCCGGTCTGCGGGTCTCAGCGCAGCCGCCGATAGCTCACAGCGAACCGTGGTGGCCGCTTACAGGAACAATAGGGATCCGGCTCGCCACGCGTGTCACCACGCCAGCGCCCAGCCGTCGCGGCGCGGGTCGGAGCCGGCCAGCAGCATGCCCGTACCCGCGTCGCGGCGGATGATCTCGACGCTGCACGGGCCTTCGAGATCGCCGACCGTATCGACCGGATGGCCGCGCCGCGCCAGTTCGCGCCGGACATCCTCCGGGAAGCGGCGCTCCATCGTCAGCACGTCCGGCCCGTCATGCGGATAGTTCGCGTATTGCCCCGGCACGTTCGAGGTCCAGCGCGGCATCTCGGCGGCCTGCTGCGGGTCGAGCCCGAAATCGATCATCGCCGTCGCGATCTGGAAATTGATCTGCACCTGGTTGTCGGCGCCGGGCGTGCCGAACACCCCCCACAGCTTCGCCGTCCTTCAGCACCAGCGGCGGGTTCATCGTGTGGCGCACGCGGCGTCCGGGGCGCAGGTAATTCGGGTGCGCCGGGTCGAGGTGCCAGTACGCCATGCGGTTGTTGAGCAGGATCCCGGTGTCGCCGGCCGTCACGCCCGAGCCCCAGCCGCTGTTGATGCTCTGAATCCCCGAGACCGCGTTGCCGTCGCCGTCGGCGGTGCAGAAATAGGTCGTGTTGCCGGCGGCGTCGGCGATCGCGCGGGTCGGCGCGGCGCGGCGTCCGGTCGATCCGGCCCGCCAGTCGCGCGGCATAATCGGCGGACAGAATCTCGTCGAGCGGCGCGTCGATGCTGCGCGGATCGGCGCCCCAGCGCTCGCGGTCGGCGAAGGCGAGCTTTTTCGCCTCGACCATGACATGCACCAGATCGGCCGAGCCCAGCCCCATCGCTCTTCAGGTCGAAATTCTCGGCGATCTTCAGCTCCTGCAGCAGCACGAACCCGGTCGAATTGGGCGGCGCTTCGAGCACCGTGAGGCCGCGATAGTCGATGCGGATCGGCTCCTGCCGCTCGGCGGCGAACTCGGCGAGATCGGCTTCGCCGACCGGCACGCCGGCTTCGGCGCAGGCCGCCGCGAGCCGCCGCGCCAAAGCGACCGCGGTAGAAACACTCGGCGCCCTCGGCAGCGATCTCCTCGAGCGTGCGCGCGAGATCGGGCTGCACGATCGGCGTGCCGACCGCCGGCGCATTGCCGTCCTCGCAGGAACACCGCGGCGCTGCGCCGGTCGGCGCGCAGGCAATCGAGATGCTCCGCGGCGAAGTGGCGGTAATGCGGCGTCGCGCCGAAGCCATCGCGAGCAAGATGGATCGCCTCGGCGAACAAATCGCGCCACGGCAGCCTGCCGTAATCGCGGTGCATCATGCCGAGCCCGGCGACGAGGCCCGGCACCGACACCGACATCGGCCCGGTGCGCGGGATGCCGGCGGCGTAGCGCTCCGGGGTCGCGGCGCGCGGCGCCGGGCCGGTGCCGTTGATCGACCGTGGCGCGCCCGCTCGCCGCGTCGAAGATCGTGTAGAACCCGTCGCCGCCGAGGCCCGACATCATCGGCTCGACGACCGCGAGCGCCAGCGCCGTCGCGACCGCCGCGTCGACCGCGTTGCCGCCGGCGCGCAACGCCAGCAGCCCGGCCTGCGCCGCCAGCGGGTGGTTGGCCGCGACGGCGCCGCGCCGCCCGATGATCAGCGGCCGATAGCAGCGAATGTCGTCCATCTCGTCTCTCCCGGTGCCCGAGCGGTAAAAAAACACGTCGGCGCAGCGGAGGCAAAGGTTTCACCGAGGCCGCCGAGCCCCGGAATGACACTTGGAGAGATTCTGCGTCGTTTGCGTCGCCATGGCAGCCTCTGCGTGGAAGCGCTATTTTTCAGGACTACGGGTGGAATGGCATGGGAAAGAAACGGAGCAACGTGCAGACGGCGGCCGACGAGCAACATCCTTCGCCGATTCCGGCGCAGGCCGGAATCCACCTATCCGCTTTCGAGTTGGTGGAAGCGTGGGTCCCGGCCTTCGCCGGGACGACGGATTTGCGGTGGTCGCACATCGGGTCTCGCAGCAGTTGGGTTGGCGTTTTGCCTGCTTGTTGCACTGACCGGCTGCGCAACCCGCGACGACGGCCGCAACGAGAGCCGGCCGGGCGGCTTTTACGGCGGCATCAGCGGCGGCCTGAGTCGTCCCTGATATGAAAACAAAAGCGATCAGCTGCGGCGTGCTCGTCACCGACGGCGAGCTTCTCCTGCTCGGGCACGCGACGCGGTCGCCGCGCTGGGACATCCCGAAGGGGATAGCCGAGCCGGGCGAGACCCTTGTCGCGGCAGCGCGGCGCGAGCTGTTCGAGGAGACCGGACTTGAGGCGCCCGAAGCCGAGCTGCGCCCGCTCGGCGTGTTCGTCTATCTTCCCGGCCAAGGACCTCGCGCTGTTCGCCTGGACGCCGCCCGTCATGCCCGACCCGGCCGCGCTGGTCTGCATCTCCTGTTTCGCGTGGAAAGGCCGCCAGCTGCCCGAGTTCGACCGGTTCGGCCTGTTCGCTCGGGAAGAAGCGCTGGGCCTGGTCGGCAAGAACATGGCCCGGGTGCTCGCCGCCATTCCGCTCATGGAGCTATGCGGCGCTTCGAAATGAACCGAGGGTCGTGCTAGATTGCCTGCATCTGACACGGGAGGAGAGGGTCATGCCGAAATTGCGCCATATCGCGATCGCCGCCGAGAACCCGGAGGCGATGGCCGAGTTCTACAAGAAGACCTTCGATTTCGTCGAGGTCGGCCGCCCCAACGGCGTGCTCGCCGACGGCGTGTTCCTGTCCGACGGCACGCTTAACATGGCGATCCTCAAGTTCAAGACCGACCAGCTCGGCAAGGGCATCGACTATCGCGGCATCCACCATTTCGGCATCCTGGTCGAGGACGTCGAGGAATTCTCGCAGAAGCTCGTCAGCCTCGGCGCCGAGCACTACATCGACCAGGGCCAGCAAGGGCCATCAGGCCGGCTATTTCGAAAAGAAGTTCTACGGCCCCGAACGCATCCTGTTCGACATCGCCGAGCATGGCTGGGCCGGCGCCGCGCCGCTGCCCGAGGCAGGCGAGCCCAGCGACCCGGTCGGCGATACGCACCGCGCCAAGCTGCGCCACCTCGCGATCGCCTGCAAAGACCCCGACGCGATGGCCGATTTCTATGTCAAGGCGTTCGGCTTCGAGATCGTGCGCTCGAACGACGGCGCTCTGGCGTACGGCCACCATGTCAGCGACGGGACGTTCGATCTGGCGATCCTGCGCTTCAAGACCGACCAGATCGGTCGCGGCATGGATTTTATGGGGCTGCACCATTTCGGCATTCTGGTCGACGACATCGAACAGGCCGGCAAGACCGTCAGCGCGGGCGGCGGCAAGCACTACATGGACCAGGCCGAGGCCGAGCGGATCGGCGGCTTCGAGGTCAAGATGTACGGCCCCGAGGGCATCCTGTTCGACATCGCCGAACACCCCTGGACCGGCACCGAGGCGTTGCCCGTCCAGGCGAGGCAGGCCGCCGAGTAGATTCGCTCCCGGCATGCTCGACACGCGACAGCTCCACCCGACCCTGGCCCGGGAAGTCGTCGGCCTCAGCTTGTGGGAGAAGCTGGACGAAGCGACCGTCGCGGAGCTGCGCACCCTTTACGCGCAATACGGCGTCCTGGTGTTTCGCCGGCAGGCGCTGAGCGAGGCGGAACTCGCTTCGTTCTGCGCCCTGTTCGGCGAGCTGGAGCGCACGGTGCGCAGCGATTGGGCCTCGCCCGCCACCCCCGAGGTGACGATCATCTCCAACCTGCGCGACGGGTTTGGCCACCCGATCGGCGGGCTCGGCGACGGCGAGCTGCAATGGCACTCCGACCAGTCCTACATGCTGGAGCCGGCCACCGGCGCGGCGCTCTATGCGCTCGAATTGCCGCCCTCGGGCGGCGAAACCTTCTGGGTCGATCTGCGCGCCGCCTATGCCGGCCTGCCGCGCCAGCTGCGGGCGAAGATCGCCGGCAAGCGCGGCATTTTCGACTACACGAAGCGGCTTGCCGGGTACGGCCGCGACACGGACCGGCAGATTTCCGAAGAGGCGCAGCGGCTGACGCCGCCGGTGACGCATGCGCTGGTCCGCGCCCACCCCGAAACCGGCGACCGCTCGCTTTACCTCGATTCGACGACGACAATCGGCATCGACTACATGGATACGACCTCGGGTCTCGCCCTGCTGGACGAGGTCTACGAAGCCGCCACATCAGACGAATTCGTCTACGCCCATAGCTGGCAGGTCGGCGACCTCGTGCTGTGGGACAACGGCGTCACGATGCACCGGCGCACGCCCTTCGACCCGAGCGCGCGGCGCCTGATGAAGCGAATGACGATGCGGCTCGACCGCTATCGCCATGTGATCCCCAGTGGCAGGCTCGCCCAATCCGAGGTCGGAATGCCGATCTAGGTCTGCTCGGCTGGGCGACTACGGTGCCGCGCGGTCCCAGCCATAGATCTGCCGGAGAGTTTGCCCCATGAGCGCCTCCCGCTCGCTCTGCGACAGGCGGTCAGTGACGAGGAACGCTTCGACCCCTTGCTCGATAGGTCAGCATGCCGACGGCCCGGGTCCAGTCCGTGCCCCACATGCAGCGGTCGAAGCCGAACGCATTGAAAACGCGCCCGAGCGGGTCCCAGATATCGGTATAGGGGAATGGCTCGTGCGACAGCGTGCAGGCGCCGCTGACTTTGACCGCGACATTGTCGTGAGCCGCCAGCGCCAGCAGCTTCGGAAGCTCGACGAACGGCTCCGCGGGGGCTGGGGGTTCGTGCGGCTGCTCCAGCCCGAGATGATCGACCACCAGCCGCGTGTTCGGGTTTCGCGCCGCGAGCTGTCCCGCCTGATCGAGCCGGCCCCGACAGGCCAGGTTGACCGGCAGCGAATGCCGCGCCGCCTCGGCGAGGACGCGGTTGATGGCGGGGTCGGCGGGATCGGTCGAAGCCTCGTCCCGCAGGAAAACGCGGATGCCGACCGTGCCTTTGGTCGCGGCCCAATCGGCAATCGTATCGACCACGGCCGGGTCCGTCGGATCGACCGGCTTGACCAGCCTGAAGCGAGCGGGATGCGCCGCATAAACTTGAAGCGCATAGCTGGCGTCGTAGCGATACATGCTGAACGGCGAGACCAGGATCGCGCCGTCGACGCCGGCGGCATCCATCGCCGCCGCCATCTGGTTGCCGGTAACCTCCGCCGGCCCGTAGAGGGTGCCGACCCAAGGTCGCCCCGGATGGTTGCGTTCATAGGCGTGAACTTGAGCATCCAATATCGGCATGATTTCCAACCCTCACGAAACCGTGTCGTTATTCAGCAGCGGCATGATCGCTTGTCCGCCGCGCACTCTTCTCGCGCCATCTATGTGACGGAGCGATGTGGATTTCGGTAATCGGTCACTCCTTGCGTGTTATCCCGTTCTCGAAAGTCATGTCCGCTGAATATCGCCGCACCTGTGGCGCCGGCGGCGCGCCCTTTGAGCAGCCGGCGCCGGGATCAATGTGTCGTTCCCACGAAAGCGGGAACCCGGGCGGGCGACGTGCAGTGGCCCTGGACCCTCGCTTACGGGGGACAAATGGGTGGTCCGGGCTAACACGATCAAGCTCTAATCCAATCGCGTCGTAAATGACGATCGCCTCCACCTGATGCGGATAGGGCTATGAAACGCCCTCGTGCCCATGCTGCGCTTCATTCGATGTCACAAGGCTCGGCGGAAGGTCAGGTTGATGCGCTTGCGGCCGAGAAGCTCGTGCTCGCCATCCTTGAGTTCAGCCACGCCGTGGTAGCAAAGCCGTGAGGGGCCGCCCCACACCGCCACATCCCCGTGGCGCATCGCCAATTTTTGGACGGGGTCGCTGCGTTTCGGCCCGCCGAACCGGAAGGTGGCCGGCAGCCCCAGCGATACGGAGACGATGGGATGCGCGTAGTCGCGCTCGTTCTTGTCCTGGTGCAATGTCAGCCTCGTGCCGGGCTCGTAGCGGTTTATCAGGCACGAATTGGGCGCGAAATCGGGATAGCCGGCATCCCGCGCCGCGTCGCTCGCCAGCGCCCGAAAGCAGTCTGGCATCGCCGGCCAGGAACGGCCGCTTTCGGGGTCGGTCCGGCCGTAGCGGTATCCGGTCCGGTCGGTCAGCCACCCCGCAGCGCCGCAATTGGTCATCGCAACCGACATCACCGCGCCCCACGGCGTTGTCATGCGCCGGAACGGCGCCTGCGCGCTGATGTCTTCGATCGCCGCGACGATCTCATTGACGCGTGGCAGCGCGAGGCGCCGCAGCAGCGCGGCGCCAGGCGCGAACGCCTCGCAGGTAGGCCCACTAAGGAAGCTGTCTGCAAAAAAATCGAGCATCGGCGGTTGCGGGGTGTATGTGGTTTCGAGAGCGAGACCGGGGTGCGGGGCGGGTCGACACCGGCGCCGACCTACCCGGTGTGAAGGTGGGGTGACCGGCGCGTCGGCGCGAGGGATTTCCGCGGCGGGACCATCGTCTTGCGCGGTGGGATGAAACACCCGCCCGGGCGCGACCATATCGGACCGCTGCATCGCGCCGCCGTCGTCGCCCGCGAGCCCGAACGTCCGCAGCCGCAATTTCCTTTCGCGCCGCGGTTCTGGGAAGGCCGCGCTCGATCACGTTGCTTCAGTTTGGAATCCGCCACCCGAATTCGACTTTGGTGCAACGCCGGGAATGGTTCCTTCACCATGCGCCCGACAGGAATCGACACCGTCGTGGCAACCGTTCCGCTACAAAATACGAGCATTGCGTGTTGTGCCGGGTCGGTCACAGAACGCCGCATGATCGTCGGAAAAGCCGTCGCAACTCACCTCAGCAGGGGTGGGATCGCCCCGCATGACCGGAACGTCACCGGCCGAGTGAAACGATATCAGCAGTCGCGGCGATTCAGTTCCGATTTTCCACATGCCCGATATACGAGACGCTTTGCAAAAGTGGGAAATGCGATTACATGCTTTGCGATCAACAACGGAGAGGCATGGATGTCCGACAACGGCAATGGCGGTACAACCGGCGAACAGTTTTCCGACTTCATGGCCCGCGAGCGCGAGCGTTTGCGAGCGGCGCGAGAGCAAATCTTCAATCAGCAGGAAGAGCTGCAGCGAAAGCTCGAAGAGATCAATCGCGAGTTTGCCGCCATCGAAGCCTACGAAACAGCAAAAACCGGGAAGATGGCACGAGCCGGCACTGTTTCGGGTGGGCGCCAGCCGCGAGCCCGCCGGGGCAGCAGACGCGAACAGCTGCTGAAAATGATTCGCGAGGGGAATGGTCTCTCCCGGGGCGAAATCCTGGAGCGCATGGGATTAAAAGGCGACAAGTCCGGCGAGATGTCGGTCTCGAACGCGCTCACCGCGCTCACAAAGCGGAACGAAGTGCGCCGCGAGGGGGGCAAGTACCACGCTGCGTAGGCTTTATTGCCCCTGTTTCGCCAGATCGTTTTTGTCGATCAACGCCCGCGAAACACCCACGGCTGGAAGCGCACAGCAATGATATTATAATTCGCCATTGAGCTATGCGGAGGCCGCGGGGCCTGAAGCCGAAGGGGCTTAAACTCGCTTAACCGCCGCTTCGCGTTCCCATAGACGCAGATGACGGCAAGCTTCGAGAAAGCGGCCGGCGTCGGCAGGTCCGCCGAGTTGGATTACACCGCTGTCGCGTGAGGCGGCAATCCCGGCTTTCTCAAGCAGCTTTGTCGCGGGGCTGCTGTGGCCGATGAATTTGCAGTGGGCGAAGGCGTCCGCCACGAAATCCCGCGCGGTCGATTCTTCCGCAAGGAGCTGCGCGCCCGCTTCCGACAGCAATATCGCCACGGCATCGAAAACCACCGACGGCCCGCCGTCGATCTTTTCGTCGGCTTCGATCCACGAGCCGTCGTTCGCCCCGACGCCGCCGACCATCGGCGCGACGAGCTTCACCACCGCTCCTTCCTGATGAAAGGCGGTTTGCACCGCCTTCAGCAGGTCGGCATCGACGCCGTCGCTGACCAGCACGCCGAGTTTGCGCCCCTTGAACGTGCCGGGCGGGTTCGCCAGGATACTTAAGGCCGGCGACGGCTTCAGGCCTGTCACGACGGGCCGCGCCGGCTCGGCTGCTTTCGGCAGCTCTTTCAAACGCAGTCCATCGGCCACTTTCTTCGCCAGATCCGCGTCCACGTTCAGCAGGTGCGACACCATGCGGGCGCGGATCGCAAGCGTTTCGACCTTGCTTAGCTCGAAGATGAAAGCAGAGGCGACATGCCCCTGCTCGGTCGGGGTCTGGCTCAGATAAAACTGTCGCGCCTGGCTGTAATGATCGGCAAAGGTTTCGGAGCGGACGCGCAGCTTCGGCCCCTCTTCGTCTGCGGGAAACGAAGTGAACCCCTTATCCGGCATCTCCCTCGGGCCGCCGGCGGCGCCGCCCCAGGAATTGGGTTCGTAATTCGCGCGGCCCTTCGGGTTCACGAACGCCATGTGCCCGTCCTGCTGGAAATGGTGGAACGGGCATTTCGGCGCGTTAATCGGCAGATAGGTGAAGTTGGGGCTTCCGAGGCGCTTCAGCTGCGTGTCGAGATACGAGAAATTCCGGCCCTGCAGCAGCGGATCGTTTGTGAAGTCGATACCGGGCACGATATTCTGCGTGCAGAACGCGACCTGCTCTGTCTCGGCGAAGAAATTGTCGACGACGCGATCGAGCACCAGCCGGCCAACGCGGCGTACTGGCACCTCCTCCTCCGGAATGATTTTTGTGGCGTCGAGCACATCGAAAGCGAACTTCGCGGCAAACGCCTCATCGAATAATTGCAGCCCGAGTTCCCATTCCGGAAAGTCGCCCTGCTGGATCGCGTCCCATAAATCGCGGCGATGAAAATCGGGATCCATTCCGTTGATCTTCAGTGCCTCGTTCCACACGACGGACTGCATCCCGAGCTTCGGCTTCCAGTGGAATTTGACAAAGGTTGATTTGCCTTCGGCATTGACCAGCCGGAAGGTGTGGACACCAAACCCTTCCATAAAGCGGAACGAGCGCGGGATCGTGCGGTCGGACATGATCCACAGCGCCATGTTCATGCTTTCCGGGTTCAGCGAAATGAAATCCCAGAAATTGTCGTGCGCGGTTTGCGCCTGCGGAAACGCGCGGTCCGGTTCCTCCTTCGCGGCATGGATTATGTCCGGGAATTTGATCGCGTCCTGAATAAAGAATACCGGAATATTGTTGCCGACGAGGTCCCAGTTGCCTTCCTTGGTATAGAGCTTGACCGCGAAGCCTCGCACGTCGCGCGCCAGGTCGGCTGACCCCTTGCTGCCCGCCACGGTCGAGAAGCGGACAAAGGCCGGCGTCTTTTCTCCAGCGCGCTGGAACAGATCGGCGCGGGTAATGTCGGCGAGTGATTCGTAGTTCTCGAAATAGCCGTGTGCGCCGTAGCCGCGCGCATGCACGACGCGCTCCGGAATACGCTCGTGGTCGAAATGGAAGATCTTTTCGCGAAAGTGAAAATCCTCGAGCGCAGTAGGGCCGCGCCGGCCGATTTTCAGCGAGTTCTGGTCATCGGCTACCGGCACCCCCTGCTGCGTGGTCAAGACCGAGACATCGCCGCCGGCGATTTGATGGGTCTCGCCGCCCTCGCCGCGTGAAACGATGGCGTCGCCCAGTACGGCGGGGTAGCCGCTTTTCGCTCGTGCGCGCGCCCTCGATGTCGTCTTCGCCATTCCGTTCTCCCGCCGTGCCCGGCCCGATCGGGTTGCATACCGAGGGAAAAACGCCGGCGGGAATAAACCGTTGCTAACGCCGCGCGCAAGCGGGCATTACCGGCGCGCATGCCGATCTCCGCGCCTCGGCGGCGGGACCGATTTTGACGCCGGCGGCGGCACGGCATATCGTCACCGCATGAGCGATGGCTCCAATTATCTCGATCCGAACCGGCCGGACGCGGTGCGGCTCAGCGTCGACGAGGCAAGGTCGCTTGGCGAAGACGCGCTGGCCCGCATCGGCTATTGCGGTGATGATGGCCGCATCATCACCGACCAGCTGATCGAGAATGCGCTGTGCGGCTACCGGTTCGCCGGACTGCCGCGCATCCTCGCCATAGCGCGCGAGGCGAAGACCGGGAACACCCGCGCCCCGGTCGCAATCGTCCACGAGACACCGGCCTCCGCCCTTGTGGATGGCGGCAACAATGTCGGCTATGTCGCGGTCTATCGCGGCGCCGAAATCGCGATCGCCAAGGCGAAACAGAGTGGTATCGCGGCGGTCGGCGTCTGCAACAGCTATTTCAGCGGGCGCAACGCCTATTACCTTGAACGCATCGTCGAGGCCGGATTTGTCGGGCTGCACACCGCGTCCGGCTCGCCGCATATCGTGCCACCCGGCGCGACTCGACCCGCGCTGGGTACCAACCCGATCGCCTTCGGCTTTCCGTCCGCCGAGGGCCCGGTCATCTTCGACATCGGCACCGCGTCATTGATGTGGGGCGAGGTGCTGCTCGCCGCCGAAACCGGCGAAGAACTGCCGCCCGGTCTTGCCTTCGACGCCGACGGCAATCCCACCACCGAAGGGCGCGCCGCCGCGAAAGGCGGCGTTTCCGCCTTCGGCGGGCACAAGGGCTACGGTCTTGCTTTCGCGATCCAGGCTCTTGGGCTGCTCGCCGGCGCGGCGATCCCGCGCGGTCAGGTGCAGGATTACGGGTTTCTGTTTTATCGTCGTCGATCCCGGTACGCTGCTGCCCGGCAATCCGTTCGCGGCGCAAATGTCCGAACTCGTCCGGGCGATCCAGGCGACCCCGCGCCGGCCCGGGTCGAGGAAATCCGCATCCCGTCACAGCGCGCCTTCCGCGAACGCGAGCGCCGCCGGGCGGAAGGAATTCTCGTCGACCGCGCCGTCATGGCCGCGCTTGAGGCGCTATAGCCCGAAATCCAG
Source organism: uncultured Alphaproteobacteria bacterium (assembly GCA_963753665.1). GTDB lineage: Bacteria > Pseudomonadota > Alphaproteobacteria > ATCC43930 > CGMCC-115725 > DATARH01. The sequence goes on along the minus strand of CAVWDC010000012.1, from coordinate 237,127 downwards.
GAGGAGAACGCATGCCCGAGAAAATCGATGAAGGAAAAACTCGCCGCCGGCGAACTCGTGCTGTGCATGAATTTGCGCCTCGCGCGATCCGTCGATATCGCGATGGTCGCGAAGGCGGGCGGCTATGACGCGCTCTATGTCGATATGCAGCACGCGCCCTATTCGATCGAGACGACCGCGACGATCTGCGCCGCCGCGCTCGGCATCGGCATCACCCCGCTGGTGCGGGTGCCGAACCATGAGGCGCAGTGGATGAGCCGGGTGCTCGATGGCGGCGCCCAGGGCGTCATTCTTCCGGATGTCAATACCGCCGCTCAGGCCGACGCGATCGTCAAGGCCTGCCGCTTTCCGCCGCTCGGAAAGCGTTCGGTGATGGGGCTGGGGCCGGCGCTCGGCTACCGCGCGGTGCCGCTATCCGAGCTGAACCCGAAGCTCAACGCGGAGACGGCGGTCATCGTCATGCTGGAGACCGCCGAGGGCATCGAGAATTGCGATTCGATCGCCGCGGTCGATGGGATCGACGTTCTGTTGATCGGCTCGGGTGACTTGACGACCGATCTCGGCATTCCCGGACAGGTCGATCATCCGCGGCTGCGCGCCGCCTACGAGCGGGTGGCCGCCGCGTGCCGGACACACAAGAAGGTGCTGGGCGTTGGCGGAATTCGCCACAACACGGTGCTGCAAGGCGAGCTGATCGGGCTCGGAGCGCGGTTCGTGATCGCCGGCACCGACACCAATTACGTGCTGGCCGGTGCGCGTCAGGACACCGCCGCGCTGCGCGCGATCATGCTAGACCGACGCTGAGAGCGGCGATCATCCGCATCGATCATCGCCGCCAAGGGCGCGCGATCGGTGCACGCGATCGGCGAGGTGCAGATGCCGCGAGAGTATTTCCGATGCCTCGGCGTCAGCCTCGCGACATGGCTGCCGGTCGTCATCGTGTTGGGAGCGCTTCAGGCAGTCGGGTTGCTGACCGGCTCGAGCGCGCTCGCGGCTGCCGCGGCGACCCTGATCCTTGCGATGCTGGTCGCGATTCCGTTCGCAGCCTCGCTCGCGGCGGCACGCAGGGCGATCGAGAGACTGGGCGAGCGAAGCGAACCCGTCATCGCCGCGGCCGCGCCGTTTGTCGCGCGCGCGCTCTGGCCGGGTCTGATGCGGCTGCGCGCGGGGTATGACACAAGGCTGGCACAGGCCGAGACGCGGCTCGCGGCGGCCGAGGCCATCATCGCCGCGATACCGGATCCGCTGCTCCTGATCGACAGCAGGCGTCGCATCGTGCGCGCCAACGCCGCCGCCGTCGAGCTGATCGGCAGGCGCGCCGAGCCCGGCGACCTGGCGGGCGCGCTGCGCAGTCCCGTGCTGCTGTCCGCCGTCGATTCGCTGCTGCGCCCCGTACTGCCCGCCGAGGCGGCGCGCGGCCCGGAGCGCAACATCGAATTCACGCTTGTCGGGATCGACCGATCGGATGTTGCGCGCTCATCTCGCCCGGATCGACGGGCCGGCGCTCGACGGCGCGGTCGCGCTTTTGATCCTCGACGACATCACCGGCCTGAAGCGGACGGAACAGATGCGGGCGGACTTCATCGCGAATGCCGGGCACGAATTGAAGACGCCGCTGGCGGCGCTGATCGGCTTCACCGAGACGCTGCTCGGACCGGCCCGCGACGATGCCGCCGCCCGCGAGCGATTTCTGACGATCATGCATGAGCAGGCCAGGCGCATGGCGAGGCTTGTCGATGACCTGCTCTCGCTGTCGCGCATCGAGCTGAACGAACACGTTGCGCCGACCGGTCTGGTCGCGCTCGCGCCGGTCATCGAAGAGGTCGCGCGCGGCCTCGAGTTGCGCGCGGCCGAGCGCGGCATTCGCATCGTTTGTCAGCTTGCGCCGGATCTGCCGGAAGTCCAGGGCGACCGCGACGAACTGGTTCAGGTCTTTCAGAACCTCATCGACAACGCGATCAAGTACGCCCGACCGAACAGCGAGGTCACGGTAACCGGCAGCCTTGGCCCCGGCACCGTGTCTGGCGCCGCGTCTTCGCAGGTGCGCGTCGCCGTCACCGATCAGGGAGAGGGCATCGCCGGCGAGCACTTGCCTCGGCTGACCGAACGGTTCTATCGCGTCGATACGGCGCGTTCGCGCGAGCTCGGCGGCACCGGTCTCGGCCTCGCGATCGTCAAGCATCTCGTGAACCGGCATCGCGGCCGTCTCGAGATCGCGAGCCGGCTGGGCCACGGCTCTACCTTCACGGTATCCCTGCGGGCGGCAGGTCCGCACTCGTTGTCATCAAATCGTAACGAAACTGTCATCGCGGAGCCCTAGCCCCGACGTACAAGAATACCGATCGATGACATCGCCGCGTCGACGGCCGACGGGAAAGTTCCGCGCGCGGCGCGAGGTTGAACGGAAATGAAACCTGTTGTCCTTATCGTCGAAGACGAGGCCCCGCTCGTCATGATGCTGCGCTACAATCTGGAGCGCGAGGGTTTCGCGGTCGACGAGGCGGCCGATGGCGAGGAGGCGCTGCTGCGAATTGCCGAGCGCCGGCCGGATGCCGTGCTGCTCGATTGGATGCTGCCGCACGTTTCGGGTCTCGAAGTGTGCCGCCAGATCCGGCGGACGCCGTCGACCCGCTCGCTTCCGGTCATCATGCTGACCGCGCGCGTCGAGGAGGGCGACCGTATTCGCGGTCTGGACAGCGGCGCCGACGATTATGTCGTCAAACCGTTCAGCCCGAACGAGCTGATAGCCCGACTGCGCGCCGTGATCCGGCGCACCCAGCCGGAACCGGAAGACGGCGTGCTGCGGTACGCCGATCTCGAAATGGATCTGGTCGCTCATCGGGCCTACCGCGGCGGCAAGGCGATACATCTCGGTCCGACCGAATTCCGTCTGTTGCGCCATTTTCTGCAGAACCCGCGCCGCGTGTTCTCGCGCGAGCAGCTGCTCGACCGCGTCTGGGGGCACGATGCCGAACTGGAGCTGCGCACTGTCGATGTGCATATCCGGCGGCTTCGCCGAGCGCTCAACGCGAATGGCGGCAGCGACCTGCTGCGCACCGTGCGGTCCGTCGGCTACGCGCTCGACAGCTCGGAGATGTGAAGCTGACGATCGGCTTACGCTCTTCGGGAGTTTGCCGCGGGTACGCATTGCCGCGAAATTTCAACTCCACGGCCTGCTTTCCACCTCAAGATGCTCCGACAACCCCCGATTTCCCCCCCGGCTGATAACTAATATAACTCACCCCCTCACTGCGAATTTGGCAGGCTTGGACGTTCAATCTCCGCTTGCGACGCGTGCCGGCGCCGGAGTAAGGGCTAACGATCGCTGATCGACAGAACGGATTTATCGGCCTCCGAGACCCGGACAATCTTGTAACTGCGCGCCTGACCGACCGGCGTCAAAGCCTCGGCGCCGCGTTCGGAGAGGTCAAACCCGATCGTAAGCGACCAAACCATGAGATGATCGTCATACAGGAAATGCTCCAACCGTATATCTCGCGGAGTGTCGGCGGCGAACAAATTGCTGATCTGTTGCCTCGCTGCAGCCACCGCCTCTTTCAAATCCATGATGATCCCGTGCAAAGCTCTACCGACAAGATCCGGGCGCAAGCCGGGTCACCGCAGCTCCGGCGAGGTGGTCCCGCAGCGCCGTGGCTTCGGTCAGCGGCAGCGAGCAGACCGGGCCTTCGCAGACATAAGCCGCCGCGCGGCCGCCGACGAGACCTTTTCCAAATGCCGGATGCGCCGGCGGCAGCGCCTCGTCGGGGCGATCGCGAGCATGATCCGGTTCGGCAGCGACACCTCGTGGACGGCGCGCCGCAACGCCGCGAAACCGGGATCGGCGCTGTCGCCGACCAGGACGATCTGCACCGGCTTGCGCGCGAACTCGGCATTGTTGATCAGCGTCGCGAGCGGGAAGAAGTTGCGCCCGAGTTCGCCGGAGAACGCCGCGATGATCGCCTCGGCGCGCTCGCGGTAGCGATTGTCGCCGGTCAACAGCGCGAGCCGGCTCAGCACCCCGACCATCGTGCCGTTGCCGGACGGCACCGCGGCGTCGGACGCGGTCTTGACGCGCGCGATCAGGTCCTGCGTGTCGTCGGCGGCGAAGAAATACCCGCCGCCCGCAGCGTCCCAATAATGCCGGTCCAGCACCTCGACCCAGCGCCGCGCCTGCTCCAGATACGCGGCGTCCGCGGTCGCCTCGTGCAGCGCCAGCGCGGCGCGGCACATATTCGCGTAATCGTCGACGCTGGCCGGATGCCGCGCCTGCCCCTCGCGCCAGCTGTGCCGCAGCCTGCCGTCGGTCCCGGTCATCTCGTCGCGGACAAAGGCGAAGGCGCGCGCGGCGAGGTCGATCCAGTCGGCGCGGTCGAAGGCGAGACCGGCATCGGCCAGCGCCGCGATCATCAGCCCGTTCCAGTCGGCAAGAATCTTGTCGTCGAGGCCGGGCCGCACGCGCGCGCGCGCGCGCCTGCAAGCAGCGACTTCGCGGCAGCGCGCCAGCTCGGCCTCGGTCGCGGCGTCGGCGAGAGCGGGATGCGCCAGCCGGTTGAGGATGTTTTTCCCCTCCCAATTGCCGCCCGCGGTCACGTCGTAGAAGCGCTTGAACAACGCGCGCCCGGTCGCCGAGCACCGCGTCGATCTCGGCCTCGGACCAGACGTAGAATTTGCCTTCCTCGTGCTCGCTGTCGGCGTCGAGGCTGCTGTAGAACCCGCCCTTCGGATGGGTCATCTCGCGCTGAGCCAGCCGATCGTCTCCTCGACCCGCGTCGCGTAGAGCGGCTCGCGCGTCTCCTGCCAGACCAGCGACAACAGGCCGATCAGCTCCGCGTTGTCGTACAGCATCTTCTCGAAATGCGGCACGAGCCAGCGCGCATCGACCGCGTAGCGAGCCCAGCCGCCGCCGAGATGGTCGTAAATGCCGCCCTGGCTGATCGTCGTCAGCGTGCGCGTGACGGCAATCCCTGTAGGGCGCCTGCCTGGTGCGCTTCCAGGCGCGCCACAGCAGCTCGAAAATGCCGCATTGCGGGAATTTCGGCGCGGTGCCGATGCCGCCGTTGAGCGGATCGACCTCGCGCAGCAGCCGCTCGGCGATGCGGTCGAACAGCTCGGCCGGAATTTCCCCGACGCTCCCCGGGTGGCGGCTCGCCGCTCTCGGGCCGGGCGAGCTTCTGCAACCCCTCGCGCAATGCAGCGACATTCTTCACCACGTCCTCGCGCTTGTCGCGATAGGCCGCGGCGATCGACATCAGGACCTGCGGAAAGCTCGGGCGGCCCCAGCGCGGCTCCGGCGGGAAATACGTGCCGCCCCAGAACGGCTCGCCGTCCGGTGTCAGGAACATCGTCAAGGGCCACCCGCCATGCTCACCGATCAGGTGCAGCGCGTTCATGTAGATCGCGTCGATGTCCGGCCGCTCCTCGCGATCGACCTTGATGTTGACGAAATGCTCGTTCATCAGCGCCGCGATATCGGGGTTCTCGAAGCTTTCATGCGCCATCACGTGGCACCAGTGGCAGGCGGCGTAGCCGACCGACAGCAGGATCGGCTTGTCCTGCGCCTTGGCCTCGGCCAGCGCCTCCGCCCCCCACGGCCGCCAATCGACCGGATTGTCCTTGTGCTGCAGCAGGTAGGGGCTGGTTTCCTGGCCGAGGCGGTTGCCGCTCATGAGCATCTCCGGGCTTCCGCCAGGGAGCTTGCCCACGGGGAAGCATGGCTGAATTGCGCGCCCCGGTCGGTTGCCGTCGTCGGTTGCCGGGCGCGGCGCGACGGGGTAGGGTCTCCACCCCATCTTGGATGCAGAACGGCGGATTGCGAGGGGCGCTCCGTCGCTCTTTACGATAGGAGAGAGCAAATGTCTGACGCGCCTGCCGACCCGCCTCTGTTTTATCAGCGCCATCTCTTCTTCTGTAACAACCAGCGGGCCGAGGGACATCCGCGTGGCTCGTGCAATGCCCGCGCCGCCGATCTCGGCGGTGTCGAGAAATTGCGCGCCTATGCCCGCGCAAAGTCCCAGCAGCTCGGCATCGAGAACATCCGCTGCAACGGCGCAGGCTGTCTCGACCGCTGCGAGTTCGGCCCGAACCTGGTCATCTACCCCGAGGGGGTGTGGTACCGTTACGAAAGCACGGCCGATATCGACGAGATCCTCGAGACGCACGTCAAGAACGGCGGGCGCGTCAAACGGCTGATGCTGACGCCGGACCAGCTGCCGCCGAAGCACTGAGGCCTCATTCCGACGTCATTCCCGCGCAACCGGGAATCCGGGCTGCGAAGGCCGTGTAACGGCCCTGGGTCCCCGCGTTCGCGGGGGGGTGACGATCTATGGACCAAGTTCACTCCGAAACGATCTACGCCCCGGCGACCGCGCCGGGGCGTGCCGCGATCGCCATCATCCGCATGTCCGGCCCGCAGGCCGGGTCGGCGCTGAGGGCGCTCAGCGGGCACGTTGCCGCCGCCGCGCGATGGCACGGCACATCTGCGTGCGCGACCCGGATAGCGGCGAGGCGCTCGACGACGGGCTGGCGCTGTGGTTTCCGGGGCCGCGCAGCGTCACCGGCGAGGATGTCGCCGAACTGCACCTGCACGGCAGCCGCGCCGTGCTCGCTGCGGTCATTGCGGCATTGCGGCGGCTAGGGCTGCGCCTTGCCGAGCCCGGCGAATTCACCCGCCGCGCCTTTCTCAATGGCAAGCTCGATCTGACCCAGGCCGAGGCGATCGCCGATCTCGCCGCGGCCGAGACCGAGGCGCAGCGGCGCCAGGCGTTGCGCCAGCTCGATGGCGCGCTCGGGGCGCTGTATCGCGACTGGGGCGAGCGGCTGCTGCGGCTCCTGGCGCATCTCGAAGCGGCGATCGATTTTCCGGACGAGGACCTGCCGCCCGAGATCGAGGCGCGGGTGGCGGCGGATACCGCGGCGCTGCTTGCCGAAATCGAGGCGCATCTGGCCGACGGGCATCGCGGCGAGCGGCTGCGCGACGGCATCGCGGTCGCAATTCTGGGGCCGCCGAACGCCGGCAAATCGAGCCTGTTGAACCAGCTGGCGCGGCGCGAGGCGGCGATCACCTCGCCGATCGCCGGCACGACGCGCGACGTGATCGAGGTCGCGATCGATCTTGCCGGCTACCCGGTCGTGCTCGCCGATACGGCCGGACTGCGCGAAACGGCCGACGCGATCGAGCAGGAAGGGCTGCGCCGGGCGCTCCAGCGTGCCGAATTGGCCGAATTGCGGCTGTTTGTGTTCGATGCATCGCGACCCGGGGATGCGGAAGGCGCGGCGGCGTGGATCCGGCCCCGACACGATCCTCGTCGCGAACAAGGTCGACCTGCTCGCGACCGCCGCTGTAAGCTCCTCTCCCGCAATGCGGGAGAGGGCCTGCCCCGGACTTGATCCGGGGGTGGCCGCGGCGTTAGCGCGCGGCCGGGTGCGGGTGCCGTCGACAGTCGCGGTCGCCTGCCCCCTCACCCCGACCCTCTCCCCCGCGGGGGAGAGGGAGTGATGCCGGCGCGATCCCCGTTTCGGCGCTGACCGGGCAGGGCATTCCCGAGCTGATCGCGGCGCTGACGGCGCGCATTGCGGAAAGCTACGACAGCGCCGCGCCGCTGTTGACGCGCGCCCGGCATCGCGAGGCGCTGGAGGAAGCCGCCGCCGCGCTGCGCCGCTCGCTCGCCGCCGGATTGCCGGAACTGCGCGCCGAGGATCTGCGCCTCGCGTGGCGCAGCCTCGGCCGGATCACCGGCCGGGCCGATGTCGAGGACCTGCTCGACGTAATCTTCGCCGATTTCTGCCTCGGGAAGTGAAGTGAGCAGATCATCGATTCTGTAGCAAGTGGGCCGGCCTTTCGGGCGAAAGCTGCGCGCCGGCGCGATCCGCGCTAGGCTGCGGCAAATCGCTGGGAGGAAGTCATGAAACGCAGCACCGATCGCATTCTGACGACGCATGTCGGCAGCCTGCCGCGGCCCGACGATCTGCGGGCGATGATCCTGCGGAAGCAGCGCGGCGAGGCGATCGACGAGGCGGCGCTCGCGGCGCGCGTCAAGAGCGCCGTCGCCGAGACCGTGCGGCGTCAGGCCGATGCCGGCATCGACATCGTCGCCGATGGCGAGATGGGCCGCATCGGCTTTATTCCCTACGTCAACGAACGCCTGACCGGCATCGAGCCGAGCCGCGGCGCCGAGCCCGCCAATTATTGGAACCAGTCGCGCGAGTACCGGGCGTTTCCGGAATTCTACGCCTGGGCGACGCAGATGCCCGGCGCCGCCGGCCAGACCGGGCGCACCCGCTGGGTGTGCACCGGACCGGTCTCGTACAAGGGCATGGCCGCGTTGCAACAAGACATCGCGACACTGAAGGAGGCGCTTGCCGGCGTGCGCCACGAGGAGGCGTTCATGCCGGCGGTGTCGCCGTCCAACCTCGCGAACTGGAACCGCAACGAACACTACAAGAGCGAGGAGGAATACCTGTACGCGCTGGCCGACGCGCTGCGCGAGGAATACCGCGCGATTATCGACGCCGGGCTGGTCTTGCAGGTCGATGACCCGCTGCTTGCCTCGTATTACGTGATGCACCCGGAAGCCGGCGTCGAGGAGTGCCGCAAATGGGCGACGGGGCGGGTCGATGCGCTGAACCATGCGCTGCGCGGGCTGCCCGCAGGACCGCATCCGCTATCACACCTGCTATTCGATCAATATCGGCCCGCGCGTCCACGACATGGAGCTGAAGCACATCATCGACATCATGCTGCGGGTCAATGCCGGGGCGTATTCGTTCGAGGCGGCCAACCCGCGCCACGAGCACGAATGGAAGGTGTGGCGCGAGGTGAGGCTGCCCGAAGGCAAGTCGCTGATCCCCGGCGTCATCACGCATTCCTCGAACATCGTCGAGCACCCCGAGCTGATCGCCGAGCGCATCGGGCGCTTCGCGCAGGCGGTCGGGCGCGAGAACGTGATCGCCGGCGCCGATTGCGGCTTCGCGAGCTTCGCCTCGACCTGCGAGGTTCACCCGAGCGTCGTCTGGGTCAAGCTCAAGGCCCTGGCCGACGGCGCCCGCCTCGCCAGCGCCGAGTTGTGGCGGCAGGCGGTGTAAGCAGTTGCAGCGGCGGCACCGTGCGGAGCGACGAACGCGCCGTTAATTTGCCGCCGGGCCGCCGGAATTGTTCGCCCAGGAATTGGGTCTCGGCGGCGCAACCTTGGGCGGATCGCCGGGCGGGTTGATATCGAAAACCTGCTCGATGTGACCTTCGGCTATTTCTGCCTCGGGAAGTGACCGTCGCCTGCCGAGCGCCAGTCGACTGTTATTCGGGCAGGTAACTTGAGGCTACAGCTCCGATAATTTTGTCATGCATGCCGCTTAAGGTTGAGATTTACGCTCTTGCTCTTTAATCATAATTTTTATGCGTGGATTTCCGGACGTTTTCTACGCGAGCACTAACACCAAGACCTTTAGCGCGATCGTAGACATCGCACTCTATTCTGCGAAAGTCTCCCCTTTCTCTGGTGACACGGATGTGGCACTCACCTTCCATATTGGTGTTGACCGTCTCCCGGCGGCCCGGAATATTGAGCTCAGGGTATCGATGGTTAGGTAGTAGTCTTCCAAACGTGGCTGCCGGTCACCGGTGCCCGCTAGAGCTACCACTGTATCCTTCATGTGAAACATGATTGCGTGGCGACCATTTTTGAACAGCATGTAAATTACACCGTCATCGCAGTGGCCGTAGCCAGCGCCTTTAACAAGCTCGATGCTACATTCGCCCTCAGCAGTAACCATATCTCGGAGGTTGATATTGCGTTCGGCGGCATTGCTCGCGATAGCTATTAGAGGCATAGCTGTGATAATGGCAAGAACAGCACTAACGTGCGCAGAAGAGAGCAAATTCTTCACTATTTGTCCTCGAGATTTCGTATACGAATATCAGAGGCATTTACCGAAGATAGCATCGACAGGTTGCGGCGGCATTCCTACATTCCAGCGTATGATGGATAGGGCGAGCAGGACCTACGATGTCGTCGTGATCGGCGGCGGGCATGCCGGGTGCGAGGCGGCCGCGGCGGCGGCGCGGCTGGGCGCGCGCACGGCGCTGCTTGACGCATTCGCGCGCGACGATCGGGGAAATGTCGTGCAACCCGGCGATCGGCGGCCTCGCGAAGGGCCATCTGGTGCGCGAGATCGACGCGCTCGACGGGGTCATGGGCGCGCGCGATCGACCGGGCCGGCATCCAGTTCCGCATGCTGAACCGCAGCAAGGGACCGGCGGTGCGGGGTCCGCGCGCCCAGGCCGACCGCAAGCTGTACCGCCGCGCGATGGCAGGACATCCTCGCCGAATTCGATACGCTCGACATCGTCGAAGGGGCGGCCGAGGATTTGATGCTCGATGCCGCCGGGCGGGTGTGCGGCGTCGCGCTCGGCGATGGGCGGGAAATCCGGGCCGGGCGGGTCGTGCTGACGACCGGCACGTTTCTCGGCGGCCTCATCCATATCGGCGACGAAAAGATCCCGGCCGGGCGGGTCGGCGAAGCGCCGTCGCTCGGCCTGTCGCGCACCCTGCGCCGGCTCGGCTTCGCGCTCGGACGGCTCAAGACCGGCACGCCGCCGCGGCTCGACGGCACCACGATCGACTGGCGAGGCCTCGACGTGCAGCCGGGCGACGACCCGCCGGTGCCGTTCTCGTTCCTGACCGAGCGGATCGCGACGCCGCAGGTCGTCTGCCACATCACCGAGACGAACCCGGCGACGCATGCGGTGATCCGCGGCAATCTCGACCGCTCGCCGCTTTATGCCGGCGAGATCACCGGGGTCGGGCCGCGCTATTGCCCTCGATCGAGGACAAGGTCGTGCGCTTCGCCGAGCGCGAGCGGCACCAGATTTTCCTCGAACCGGAGGGTCTCGACGACGACACGATCTATCCGAACGGCATCTCGACCTCGCTGCCGCGCGATGTGCAGAGCGCGCTGCTGGCGACGATACCGGGTCTCGAACGCGCCGTGATGCGCCGGCCCGGCTATGCGATCGAATACGATTACGTCGATCCGCGCGAATTGCACCCGACCTTGGAGACGCGGCGGGTCCCCGGCCTCTATTTCGCCGGCCAGATCAACGGCACGACCGGCTACGAGGAGGCGGCGGCGCAGGGGCTGATCGCCGGGATCAACGCGGCGCTGGCGGCGTCCGGGCGCGGACCCGTTCACGCTGGACCGCGCCGACGCCTATATCGGCGTCTTGATCGACGACCTCGTGACGCGCGGCACCGGCGAGCCGTACCGGATGTTCACCTCGCGCGCCGAGTACCGGCTGACCTTGCGCGCCGACAATGCCGACCAGCGGCTGACGCCGAAGGGTCTCGCGATCGGCGCGGTCGGCGGCGACCGCGCCCGCGCCTTCTCGGCGAAGATCGACGCGCTCGACACGGCGCGACGCCTCGCGGCCGAATTGCGCCTGCCGCCGACCTCGCTGCGCCGGTACGGTCTCGCGGTCAACGCAGACGGTGTGCCGCGTTCGGCCGCCGAATTGCTGGCGCATCCCGGCATCGACATGGCGCGGCTCGCCGCGATCTGGCCCGAACTCGGCGGGATTCCGGCCGACATCGCCGAACAGCTCGAAATCGACGCGCGCTATGCCGGCTATCTCGAACGGCAGGCGCGCGACATCGCCGCGTTCCGCCGCGACGAGTTGCTGCTGCTGCCCGATGAGCCTCGACTACGCCACGGTCGGCAGCCTGTCGGCCGAGATCCGCGGCAAGCTCGCGGCGGCGCGGCCGGCGACATTGGGCGCGGCGTCGCGCATCTCCGGCGTGACCCCGGCGGCGCTCGTCGCGCTGCTGCAGCACGTCAAGCGCCGCCCTGAACCCCGCGCCGCTTGACAGCGAAGCTGACCCCGCCATTAACCCCGGCACGAATTCGCCGCGCTGACCGGCGTTTCACGCGACACGCTGGCGCGGCTCGGCGCCTATGCCGGGCTGTTGCGGAACTGGTCGGCGCGCATCAACCTGGTCGCCTCCAGCACGCTGGCCGATCCGTGGCGCCGCCATTTTCTCGATTCGGCGCAGCTGTTCCCGCTTGTTCCGGCCGGGGCGAACAGCCTGATCGATCTCGGCAGCGGCGCCGGCTTCCCCGGCCTGGTGCTCGCGATCATGGGGATGCCGGGGGTCGAGCTGGTCGAATCCGACGCGCGCAAATGCGCCTTTCTGCGCGAGGCGGCGCGGGTCGCCGCCACGCAGGTGACGATCCGCAACGCGCGAATCGAAACCGTTCCGGCCCGTCCGGTTTCTGTTGTTACGGCCCGCGGGGTCGCCGCGCTCGATCGACTTCTTTCGTATTCTCAACGGTTTATCGGCCCCGACACGGTATGCCTCTTCCCAAAAGGCGAGCAGGCCGGGCAAGAGTTGGCGGTGGCGCAGCAACAGTGGGACTTCGATGTCACCAGCCATCCGAGCCGCACCGACCCGCGCGGCGTCATCCTGTGCCTGAGCGGACTGCGGCGGCGTGAGCGAGACGCAGCAGACAGGATCGAGCCGCCGGCCGCCGCGTCGCGCCATCAAAGCGCTAACGGGCCGCGCGTCGTCGCGGTCGCCAACCAGAAAGGCGGGGTCGGCAAGACGACGACCGCCGTCAACCTCGCGACGGCGCTGGCCGCTGCCGGCGACCGCATCCTGGTCATCGATCTGGACCCGCAAGGCAATGCCAGCACCGGGCTCGGCATTTACCGCGACGCGCGCGAGATCACCAGCTACGAGCTGCTGCTCGGCGATGCCGATCTCGATGCGGCGGCCATCGCCACCGGCGTGCCGCTTCTGTCGCTGGTGCCGTCCTCGCCCGATCTCGCCGGCGCCGAGATCGAACTGAGCCAGCGGCCGCAGCGCGAGTTCCTGTTGCGCAAGGCGGTGCGCAGCCGGATGGGCGACTACGACCAGGTGCTGATCGACTGCCCGCCGTCGTTGAACCTGCTGACGATCAATGCGCTGGTCGCCGCCGACCGCGTGCTGGTGCCGCTGCAATGCGAATTCTACGCGCTCGAGGGCCTGGCGCAGCTGACCCAAACGATCGAGCGCGTGCGGCAGACGCTCAATCCGCGGCTCGCGCTGCATGGGGTTCTGCTGACGATGTACGACCGCCGCAACAATCTGTGCGACCTCGTCGCGGCCGATGTCCGGGGACATTTCGGCGAGAAGGTCTACGACACGGTGATCCCGCGCAATGTTCGCGTGTCGGAGGCGCCGTCGCACGGCATGCCGGTGCTGATCTACGATCACCGCTGCCCGGGGTCGCAGGCCTATATTCGGCTCGCGGCCGAGATCATGCGGCGCGGCGCGGCGGCATGAGCGACGAGGTCACCGATAACCCGGCCGCGGGCCGCCGCCTCGCCCCAGAGGCGGAGGGCGCGGCAAGCGCCCCTCGCTCGGACGCGGTCTCGCGGCGCTGTTCGGCGAGACCGGCGCGCATCTTCCCTCCGAGCCGGGCGGCGCGCGCTCCGAGCGGCATCCGCTCGGTGCCGATCGAGGCGATCCGTCCCTCGCCGTTCCAGCCGCGCCGCCATTTCGCCGAGGAGGAATTGGAGGGGCTGGCGCAATCGATCCGCGGCAAGGGGATCGTGCAGCCGCTGCTCGTGCGCCCGGTGGACGATGGAGGCAGCGGACGAGGACGCGAGGGCCGAGTACGAGCTGGTCGCCGGCGAGCGGCGCTGGCGCGCGGCGCAGCGCGTCGGATTGCACGAGGTCCCGATCGTCGTCCGCGGCTTCAGCGATTCGGAGGTGATCGAGATCGCGCTGGTCGAGAATTTGCAGCGCGCGGATCTGTCGGCGCTCGAAGAGGCCGAGGCGTACAGCCGCCTGATGCGCGAATTCGGCCGCAGCCAGGCGAGCCTCGCCGAGTCGGTCGGCAAGAGCCGCAGCCATGTCGCGAACACGGTCCGGCTGCTGTCCTTGCCGGCCCCGGTGCGCCGGAGCCTCGAAGAGGGCGCGTTGTCGGCCGGCCACGCCCGCGCCCTGCTCGGCGCCCCCGATCCCGCCGCGCTGGCCGAGGAGGTGGTGCGGCGCGGTCTCAACGTGCGCGCCACCGAGAAGCTGGTGCGCCGCCGCCTCGCGCAGCCCGCGCCGCGGCGAAACCGGCGCGCGACGCCGACACGATCGCGCTCGAACGCGATCTCTCGACCGCGCTCGGTCTGCGCGTCACGCTGGCGCCGAAATCGCGCGGCGGCAGCCTGACGCTGCACTACGCGAGCCTCGATCAGCTCGATCGGATATTGGGGCTGCTGCGGCGGCCGTAGGCGGCGACATTCGAGCCGCATCCCGCGCCGGATCTCGCAACGGGGAAAATCGGGCGCGATTGTCTGCCGCGATTGCCGTCAGTACAGCCACCGATCACCGCGGATGTTAGCTTTAGATTGAGGCGCCCATGAGATGCGCGTATGTCGCCCCGCGGTGCACGAGCCGCTCTGCTGGTGAAAGCCCGGCGAGTTTTTGACGCTATTGGGTCGAGCCAGCACTCGGGTGCATCCGCGGCAAGCGTCGTCACTGGCAGAGAAAGCCGAGCTTGAGCTGCAGGCGCAGGCCGCAGAGCTGGTTTCCTGTACCATCGTGAACCGCGACCGCGACGTCCGCCTCCTGCTCCATCAGTTCCCGCGCGCGGTTTAGCGCTTCGTGCTCGGTGCTGAAGCGCTCCGAGCGGATGCGATCGTCCAGATGCGCATCGCGACGTGTGACAGCGGCGGGATCTCCGTAGCAAACGCGATAGGTCATTACGTCACCCTTCATGCCCCTGGTGAGAGACGACGCAACCGGCGCGCAAGGGTTTGCCGCTCGATTGGCCGTTAAATGCGCTCGCTGGTAGTTTTAAGCTGGTGCTTTTAAGAATACGGATACCACGATGGACCGGATATCCGACCCCGACAGGAGACCGAAGTCTTGCGGCCTTGCTGTGACGATCGCGTTTAGATCTGTAACATGAGCAGCGCCAGCTGCCTTATTCCTGTCTTTAAGGGGTCACGATGCGACAGGTCAGATGGCTCGCGCCCGGGCGATCTCGTCCTCGGTATAGCGAAATGCGCGAAACACCCAGTTGTTGAGGCCGGGCCGGCCGCTCTCGTGCGAAGAAATGCGGGCTGACGTATTCCCAAACGACCTCTTTGTCCGGCGTCACCTCGAAGATGCGGCCGTGCACGCCCTCGCAGATCAGCGTGTTGCCGTTCGCGAGGCGTTGCGCGCCGGAGATGTACGGGCTGAAAAAGTTGAACAGCGACTGGTCGGCGTATTCCCAGACGATCTCGTTCGTGCGCGGATCGACCTCGATGACGCGCGAGAACGTCGCCGGATGATCGCGGCGATGAGTGCCGTTGTCGAAGATCAGGATGTTGCCGTTCGGCAGCGGCCGCGGGTCGTGCTGCTGCGCCAGCGGCGGCGGACCGAGTTCCCAGACGATGTTGCCGCTGGCCCGCTCGATCATCACGACGGTCGAGATGTTGCGGAAGCCGACGAGGATGTTGCCGTCGGCGGTCTCGGCCACCGTGTTGGCGTGCGTCCATTCGGCGCGGTGGTCCTGCGGTGTGATCGGATGCGTCGCCGGGTCCAAGATGCTCCCAGCTGCGCCATTCCCAAACGATCTCGCCCGCGGTCGTCATCTCGACGAGGTAGTCGGCGTAGATCAGCCCGTCGGCCTCGGTGCCCGGCAGACCGCCCGGGACCTGTCGCGCGATATCGGCGGCGAGCGGTTTCAGGCAGAGCAGCAGGACGTTGCCGTTGCGCAGCTTGCGCGCGTCGTGGTGGTGATCCGGGTGGCGCACCTCCCAGAGAACGCGGCCCTGCCAATCCGCTTCGAGCGCCGCGCCGGCCTTGAAGCGTGGCCAGGCCTCGAACCGGCCGAGATCGTCCATGACCTTGCCGCCGTAGAACAGATTGCCGTTGTCGAGCAGATAGCCGTAAAGGCCGGGGCGGTACGGCATCGACCAGCGATGCGCGACTTCGCCCGCCATGTCGATCAGATAGACCGCGCCGTCACCAAACATCGGCGCAAACAGCGTATAGCCCTGCTGCGCCAGCGCCGGGTCGTGAGCGATCAGGCCGGTGCGGGTCCGCCGTATCTTCTGCTGGTCGACGATAGTCATCGCGGCCCTCCACCCTGCGGAACCGAACCGCGCAATATGCTGCGGGATTCGGACGTCCTCTCGGCGCGAGATGTTCACGTGGCAACGCTAACACGCCGGGCCGCGATTTGCGCGGACGGATCGCAATCCGCCGGCCGGAGGAGAACGCGTGTTCGATTGGATTACCGGATTTATCGAGCAGACCGGCTATTTCGGCATCGCTCTGATGATGTTCGCCGAAAACGTCTTTCCGCCGATCCCGTCAGAGTTGATAATGCCGCTCGCCGGGTTTACCGCCGCGCGCGGTGAACTCAGCATCGTGGGGGCGGTGCTGGTCGGGTCGGTGGGATCGGTGCTCGGATCGACGCTGTGGTATTTCGTCGGATACTGGCTGGGCGGCGAGCGCCTGATGCGCCTAACGGCGCGTCACGGCCGGTGGCTAACCGTGACGCCCGAGGACATCGACGCAACCTGTGCGTGGTTCGGCCGGCACGGCGGCAAGGCGGTGTTGATCGGCCGGCTCGTTCCGGCCGTGCGTACGCTGATCTCGGTTCCGGCCGGGATTGCCAAAATGCCGCTGCTGCCGTTTTTGGTTTATTCGGGAATTGGCACGCTGGCATGGACGGCGCTGCTCGGCGGCGCCGGGTTCCTTCTCGAAACGCAGTACCGGCGCGTTGTCGATTGGCTGAATCCTGTATCGGATGTTGTCATCGGCATTCTTGTCCTTTGGTACATTTACCGAATGGTAACGTTCGGCAACAGATCACAGCATTCCGATCAAAGCTCGTAAATTGTTCTTGGGGGTTACGGGCGGGAACCGTCGGGTTTACCGTTGGTGTTTACTCGACGGAACACGGATCTCGTCTTGGACGAGTCGACAAAGGAGCGCGTTATGAAGGGGGTCATTGCGGTGGTGCTGGGCACGATGGGGTACATTATGCTCGGGGTGGCGCTCGCCGGTATGGGCTAGGTCAGCCCCCGAATCCCATAGAACCTTCGGGAGCGCCTCCGAACCGCGACCGTCGCGGCGGCGGTCACCCCGCGGCAACGGGACCCGCCCCTCCCAGTGGCGGGCAGACAAGTTCAGTGATCGCGTGTAGCATAGAAAATTGCCGCGATCGGGGGATTGTCGCGATGCTGAGGGCGCTTGTCGGCCTGCTCGTTGCAGGCGGGCTGATCGACCCTTTACTTTCGTGTGGAGCGGGCTCGCCGCTGGAGCGCGCGCGGGCCGCCGGCGAAAGCACTTGGCAGCTGCGCGAATTGGCTTTCCTGAAAGCCGCTTACGACCGCATGCAGCAAGAGGCTGATGCACCCGACGGAAGCCAGCGCATCGCTACATGCCGAGCAGGAACGGATCGTGCGGCAGATAGCCGAGACCGCGAAGCTTCTGCCGGCGGAGACGATCCCCGCGGAATTGCGGGCGTTGCTGCCCGAAACCGAAGCGGTGCCGGTCTCGCTGACGCGCCGATCGAAACGATAGTCGGCCGATCGGGCAGAAACCTGATTTGGCCGAGACGCCGGCTCCCGATTTGCGGCCTGGACTGCGCGTCGTCTCCGTCGCCGGATCGCGCCCGGCCGGGCATGCCGACGGATTCGCGATCGATCCCGAGCTTCGCGAGCCGATCGGGCATGAAGCCGGCGCCGGAGCCGGAAGAGCGGGCACCCCGCCGCAAGCCGCGCGACACCGCCCGCCGGAGCCAACCGTAGCCGGCGGCGGCGCGCGCCTGTCGCGTCCTCTTCGCGGCCACTTTCCCGCAGCGGCGACAGGTGCGATGGTTGCGGCATGGTACCGCTCTCCATTCTCGACCTTTCCCCGATCACCGAGGGCAGCGACGCCGGCCAGGCGCTGCGCAATTCGCTCGACCTGGCGCGACATGTCGAGGCGCTCGGCTATCGCCGCTTCTGGATGGCCGAGCACCACAATCTGCCCGGCATCGCCAGCGCCGCGACCGCGGTCGCGCTCGCCCATGTCGCTTCCGGCACGAGCCGCATCCGCATCGGCGCCGGCGGGATCATGCTGCCGAACCACGCGCCGCTGCTGATCGCCGAGCAATTCGGCACGCTTGGCGGCGCTGCATCCGGGCCGGGTCGAACTGGGCCTCGGCCGCGCGCCGGGGTCGGACCAGGTCACCGCGCGGGCGATCCGCCGCGCCCTCAACGCCGATGTCGATCAGTTCCCGCAGGACGTCATCGAGCTGATGCGCTATTTCCGGCCGGAGCCGGGCCAGCAGGTGCATGCCGTTCCGGGCGAGGGTCTCGACGTGCCGATCTGGATCTTGGGGTCGAGCACCTATGGCGCGCAGCTCGCGGCGATCCTCGGCCTGCCCTATGCGTTCGCCTCGCATTTCGCGCCGGCGATGCTGCTGCCGGCGATCGAGATCTACCGCCAGCGCTTCCGCCCGTCGGCGCAGCTGGCCGCGCCGCACGTGATGCTCGGGATCACCTGCGTCGCGGCCGAGACCGACGCGGAGGCGCGGTTTCTGTTCTCGTCGCTGCAGCAGAACACGCTGCGCAACCGCACCGGACAGCGCGGCCGCGTGCCGCCGCCGATCGAGAATTTCGAGGAATCGCTCGATCCCTATGCCCGCGCGATCATCGACGACGCGCTCGGCGCCGCGGTCGTCGGCGGACCCGAGACGGTGCGCGCGGGTCTCGACGAATTCGTGCGGGTAACCGGAGCCAACGAATTGATGATCACCGCCAGCATTTTCGACCATGAACAGCGCAAGCGCTCGTTCGAGATCGTCGCCGAGGTGCATGGCGGGATGCGGCCGTCGCGGACCGCGCCGGCGCCGGCCGAAGCGGTCTGACCGGCGATGACGCTGCTGTCGGAGTCTTCGCGTCGTGCAGCTCGGCCCCGGGCTGGCCGCCGCAGTCTGCGGCCGGCTGTTCGCCGATGTCGGGGCGGTGGTGGGCGTGTATCGACGCCGATGACTCGACGCCGCTCGCCGCGCATCTGAACAGCGGCAAGCCGCGCAGTCGGGCGAGACGCGCTGCGCGAGGCCGACCTGATCGTCTGCGAGGGCGGACCGCGCGAATTGCGCCGGCGGGAATGCGATCCCGAGACGCTGCGCCGGAGTCAACCCGGACGCGGCGCTGGTGCTGATCTCGCCGTTCGGCCAGACCGGGCCGCAGGCCGACGATCCGGCGAGCGACCTGACCCTGTTCTTCGCCAGCGGCATCGCCCGCATGCTGACGGGCCAGGTCGATGATCTCGACGAGCCGCCGATCCGCGCGGTCGGCGAGCAATCCGCGTTTATCGGCGGCGTCGCCGCCGCCTGCGCCGGCATGCACGCGGCTGATGGCGCCGGAAAGGGCGCGGCGTCATCGACGTGTCGATCCAGGAGGCGCTGGCGACCCTGGCGATCA
Source organism: uncultured Alphaproteobacteria bacterium (assembly GCA_963753665.1). Classification (GTDB taxonomy): domain Bacteria; phylum Pseudomonadota; class Alphaproteobacteria; order ATCC43930; family CGMCC-115725; genus DATARH01. The sequence continues at coordinate 217,689 of CAVWDC010000012.1, read as the reverse complement.
CCGAGCTGGCGCGCGCCGGGACGACCGGCCGCAGCTGGTCGCGCAAGCGGATCGCGGACGGCAACGGCGCGACGGTCTGCATCCTGCCGGCGCGCGACGGGTTTGCCGCGATCTCGCCGCGCGACGACCACCAATGGGCCGCCTGGCTGCGGGTGATGGGTTCGCCCGAATGGGGCCGCGATCCGCGGTTTGCGACAAAGCCCGACCGGGTCGCGAACTGGGACGCGCTGCATGCGCTGATGTGCGACTGGAGCCGGCAATACGACAAGCAGCAGATCGCCGACATGGCGCAGCAAGCGCGCGTGCCGAGCTTTCCGCTGCGCGAGGCCGCCGAACAGCTGGCCTCGGCCCAGCTCGCGCATCGCGGTTTTTGGCGCGAGGTCGAGATCGGCGGCCGTGCGGTAAAGGCGCCGGGCTCGCCGTTCGGGATAAGCCTCACCACGACCCCCTCTCCCCCGCCGGGGGAGAGGGAAGACGGTGAGGGGGCAGCTTGCCGCGCCGTTGCGGACATCCACCTTACCCTCCCAGCGCTCCGCGCCGGGCCCTCTCCCGGATCAAGTCCGGGGAGGCTCTCTCGCCCCTGAAGGGCGGAGAGGGGCTTTCCACCGGCGCGGGGGCGTCCAGGCCGCTGCCGCTCTCCGGCGTCCGCGTGCTCGATTTCAGCTGGGTCATCGCCGGCCCGACCGCGACGCGCTACCTCGCGGCGATGGGCGCGGAGGTCATCAAAGTCGAGGCGCCGGGCCGCGGCGATCCGGGCCGCGCCTCGGAACTGCACACGGTCCTGGGCCAGGGCAAACGCGGCATCGTGCTCGACCTGAAAAAGCCGCGAGGCGATCGACGCCGCGCGCCGGCTCGCGGCAAGCTGCGATGTGCTGGTCGAGAATTTCGCGACCGGGGTCATGGACCGGCTCGGTCTCGGGGCCGATGCGTTGCGCGAGGTCAATCCCGGGCTGATCTATGTTTCGGCCTCCGGGCTCGGGCGCACCGGACCGGAGGCGCGCGCCGTCGCCTACGGCACGCTGCTGCAATGCTATTCCGGGTTTGCCGGGCTCAACCGCCATCCCGAGATCCCGCCGCGCGTCGGCATGGCGTGGCTCGATCCGATGTGCGGGCTGATGCTTGCCTTTGTCACCGCCGCGGCGCTTTGGCGGCGGGACCGGTCCGGCGACGGTGGCGCGGATCGATTTCTCGATGCTCGAGGCGATGCTGTGGACGATGGCCGATCCGCTGCTTGAGGCGCAGCTCGGAGACCGGCCCGCTTCCCGTCGGCAATCGTCTCGAAACACCATGCACCGCACGGCGCCTATCGCTGCGCCGGGGATGACGATTGGATCGCCATCGCCGTGACCGACGAGGCGCAATGGCGAGCACTGTGCGCGGTCGTGCCGGGGCTGACGCCGCTCGCCGGACTTGGCCTGCCGGAGCGCCGGGAGCGGCAGCGCGAGATCGACGAGGCACTTGCCGATTGGGCGCGGCCGCTTCAGGCGGTAGAAGCCGCCGCCGAATTGATCCGGGCCGGCGTCCCGGCCGCGTCGCTCGCGACTTCGCGCGACTCTTGTCGCCAGCCCGCATCTCCAGGCGCGCGGCTTCTGGGAACCGCATAACGACGGCGTGCTGCCCGGTCTGCCGTGGCGGGCCAGTTTCGGGCGCACGAACGGGCAGGCGCCGGGACTCGGCGCCGATACCGATGCAGTGCTGCGCGAAATCGCCGACCTTTGCTTGAATGACATAGCCGCCTTGCGTCAATCAGGCGCATTGGGCTAGGCACGGCGGTCGCTTCGGCGCGCGGAACGGCTTATGATTGCCCTGTGCCGATGTGAGACATTCGCTTTCGGGAGAGCACGCCATGCCGTTGCCGCAACGAGTCCAGTATCCCGAGTCGATCGAACCGCTGGTCCAGTTCATCGAGGACACGCCGCCAAGCGACATACTCGATCGTACGCTCGATAAGCTGCGCTCCGGTGTGCCGACCGAGACGATGTTGACGGCGTCAGCGCTCGCGGTGACGCGCTCCGTCCGACTGCCCGCCCGGCCATCACGGCGGGCCGCTGCACCCGCTGGCCGGTCTCTACGCCCTCTCGAACCTGGTCGGACGCCTTGAAGGCGAGGACCGGTTCATTCCGGTGCTGCAGCACGTCGCGCTGTCGAACAAGCACATCAACGACCCGGTTACGAGCCCCTATCAGCTGCTCGAGTTCGCGCCACTTGAATTCGATGATTTCGAGGCCGCGAAGGAGGCGTTTCTGTTGGCCTGCAGCCGCGGCGAGTTCGAACAAGGCCGACCATATCTATCAGTGGATCTGGCAGAACGTCCCGGCGATCGAGGCGTTCGACCTGCTGATGAGCATCGCCATTCCGAAGAACAATATCGACGACCATTACTTTGTTTTCCCTGGCTATGTGTGGCGGTCGCTCGAGACCGGCGTGCTTGGACAAGCAATATCTGTCGCTGTTGATGCGGCCGTCGGTGCGGTATGCGGCGCGTTTCCCGGTTGCGCCGCCGACCCCCGAACTCGATGCGCTGATCAATGACAATAAGCTGATGGAGCGCGTCACCCGGCAGGAGACCGGTGACGATGAGACGATCGCGATCGGCCGGCTCGGCAAGGCCATCGGGCAGGTCGAGGAATTTTCCGACATCCCGGTGATGATCGCCACCGCGCTCGGGAAGGGATTGTCGCTTGACGGCGCTGGCGAAGCCCTGTCGATCGGCGCAGCCAGTCTCTTCCTCCGCTCCCTCGGCGGCAACCCGATGGATGTCCACCTGCATACCAGCGTCAACCTGCGGCGCTATCTTGTACGGCTTGAGGGCCTGAGCCTGCGCAACAAGCTGCTGCTGCTGCTGAATTGGCACTTGGGCCCTGAAATCCGCTCGACGCAGACGCGAATGGAGCCGCCGCCGCAACCCGATATGCAGGCCGTTGCCGCGTTGCCGGAACGCTCGCAGGAAGCGCTGCTCGACGCGATCCAGCACAGCATCTACAACCAGCCGCCGACCGACTGGTCGGAGGTTACCAATCTCGGGCTGATGCGTGCCGTGCCGGAGGTCAAGGAGACCGTCAATCTCGCGACGCAGTACATGCAGAAGGGCTATGACCCGCAGGCATTCATCGCGCGTCTTGCTGAGATCGTGTGCCACGACAATTTCACCGAGATGCATGCCTTCAAGCATCACAACGCTGTTGTCGAGGAATACCAGAACACGCGTGAGCCGTGGCGGTGGATGCACCTCGTGTGCGGCGCACAGGCGGCGGCAATCTCGTTCGGCAAGAACATGGCCTTGTACGAGCAGTATCTCGACCTGCTGCACGCCGCTTAGCCTTTGCCTGATCGGCGATTATTCCGGAGCGTCTCGTACGGCGCCCCGGAATCCTGTAAAACGGTCACGCTAAGATGGCCGGCGTACCGGCCCAAGCATTGCGGGATGGGCATCAGATGATCGAGGAAATGCTGCCGCAGGCCGAACGCATCGCCGCTGTGCTGAAGGCACGCAAGGAGACCGTTTCGGTCGCCGAGTCGTCGACCGCCGGTCTCATTTCGGCGGCGCTGCTCTCGGTCGCCGGCGCCTCGGCCTATTTCATGGGCGGCGCGGTGGTCTATACCCGCGCCTCGCGCACCGAACTCTTGCGCGTCACCGAAGAGGAATTCGCGGCGCTGACCGGCATCACGCCGTCGACCGAGCCCTATGCGATGCTGTTCGCGCGCAAGATTCGGGAGCGCTTGCGACGACCTGGGCGATCGGCGAGACCGGCACCGCGGGCCCGACCGGCAGCCGCTACGGGCATGCGCCGGGGCATTCCTGCATTGCGGTCCTGGGACCGGTCGAGCGCGCGACCACGATCGAGACCGGCAGCCCCGACCGGGTCGCCAACATGCGCGCGTTTACCGTGGCGGCGCTCGACCTGCTGGAGCAAAGCCTCGGCCCGTCCTGATCTGGCGGCCTGATCCGGGACGATCCGCCTAATTTGGGTATTTATATACCTGCTAAACCCAGGCCACCGGAGCGCCTGTATTCTAGGGGCGATCGGGAGAGATTGCCGGATCGCTCATTGGCGAAGCTGCCGCAAGACCAGCGCCCGCTACACGGCAAGCTTCTGTCCGTCCAGCATGGTCCTACGGCGTGACTTCGTTGCCAACTAGCCTGCGGCGAGCCGCGCCCGGACGGCGGCCGAACGGTCCCACAGATTGGGCAGCATGCGGTTCGAGTAGCCGGAGACGAACGGCTTTGTTTCGCCGGTTTCCGGCACGAAGACATGGCGGGCGACCGCCCCGATATTGCCTCCGTAGACGTGAATGCTTATCGACGGCCGCTCGTGCAGCGCATTCTCGACCTGATGGATGTCGGGGACACAGCGGTTACCTCGCCCGACGCGAGGTCCTCGGTCCCGGTCATCACCAGCCGGCCGCTCGGTTCGGCCGCGTAGTTACGCGCGATCTCGGAGCCGCGCAGCATCCCGATCAACCCCCACACGGTATGGTCGTGCACCAGCGTACGCTGCCCCCCGGCCCCCAGACAACGCTAACTATTGAGAACCGCTCCAGCGGGTCGCAATGCAACAGGTATTGCCGATAAGATTCCGGATCGGATTCGGCGAACTCGGGCGGCAGCCAGTCGTCGCAGGCGACCAGATCGCGCAGCAGGGAGCCGCCTTCCGCGCGAATATCGGTCTCGCTCGCGCGGGCGTCGCATTAGCGCTGTCATACCGCGCACGAAGCCTCGGAACCGCTCGAAATCTTCTCCCATGCCGCCCTCCCGCTATAGAGGCCGGTAATGTGTCGTTCTTTCGAACGACGGTGAATTCGCTAAATAACTACAAATCGATAAACCGACGGAAATATGTTTTACAACATCGTAACGTCATTTGTGTGACTCAGCCGTGGAAATGTCCAGGAAGAAGCTGTAGCTCAACCAGGGGCTGCGGCCGCCCGCCGGCAGCGTCATGCGGCGGCGGTCTCGCGCATTCTCTTCGCGATATCGACTAGAATCCTGACCGCGGCGCAGGACTGGTCGAAAGCCGCCTTTTCCTCGGCGTTGAGGCTGATCTCGACGATCCGCTCGATGCCGCCGGCGCCGATCACAACGGGCACGCCGACATAGAGGTCATTAACGCCGTACTGCCCGGTCAGCAGTGCGGCGCAGGGCAGTACCCGTTTCTTGTCGCGCAGATACGACTTGGCCATCGCGATCGCGGCGCTCGCGGGGGCGTAGAAGGCCGAGCCGGTCTTCAGATAGTTGACAATTTCGGCACCGCCGTCGCGGGTGCGCTGCAGGATCGCGTCGAGCCTTTCCTGCGTCGTCCAGCCCATCTTGACGAGGTCGGGGAGCGGGATGCCGGCCACGGTCGAATAGCGGATCAGCGGCACCATCGTGTCGCCGTGGCCGCCCAGCACGAAGGCCGTCACATCCTCGACCGAGACGCCGAACTCCTCGGCCAGGAAATAGCGGAACCGGGCGCTGTCGAGCACGCCGGCCATGCCGACCACTCGGTTGGAAGGAAAGCCGGTCGCCTCCTTCATGACCCACACCATCGCGTCGAGCGGGTTCGTGATCGTGATGACGAAGGCGTCGGGCGCGTTTGCCTTGATTGCGGCGCCGACCTCGCCGACGACCTTGGTATTGATGCCGATCAGATCGTCGCGGCTCATGCCCGGCTTGCGCGGCACGCCGGCGGTGACGATCACCACATCGGCGCCCTTGATCGCGCTGTAATCGCTAGCCCCGGTAATCGCCGCGTCGTAGCCCTCGATCGATGAGCCCTGGACGATATCGAGCGCCTTGCCCTGCGGCACGCCATCGACGATGTCGAACAGTACGACATCGCCCAGTTCCTTGAGGCCGGCCAAGAGGGCCAGCGTTCCGCCGATCTGGCCGGCGCCGATCAGCGCGATCTTGTTGCGTGCCATGGCATATCCCTCCGGGTGACGCGCGGGCGCGAATTGGCGCGGGTCTTAGCGCGATTTGCCGGATGCGGCAACGCAGAAGCGGGACAGCACAACGAGTAAACCGGGCAACGCCACCTTCTTCCAGGTGCAATCGTACGCTATCATTGGGAGCGATGCGATCGGGAGGAAGCGATGGCAAGCATGAGTGTTCGAAATCTTGATGACGAACTGGTCGCGCGGCTCAAGCGGCGAGCAGCCCGCCATGGGCACTCCGCCGAGGCGGAAGTGCGTGACATTCTTCGGCAGGTCCTGGGCGCCGAAGAGGAGCTGTCCTTCCACGATCTGGCCGCCGAGTTGCGAGCGCTGACCGCGGAACGGCGGCATACACCGGCCGAGGAGCTACAGCGCGAAGGACGGGATGAACGCTGAGCGCATCGTCATCGATGCCAGCGTCGCAATCAAATGGGTTGTCCAGGAAGGCGGGACCGACCACGCCCTTTTACTTCGGCAAAGCCCGCTATTCGCGCCCGACCTACTGATCGCGGAATGTGCCAATATTTTGTGGAAAAAGGTCAGGCGGAACGAACTCGCCGAGGCGGAGGCAATCCTCACGGCGCGCCTGCTCGAGCGGGCCGGTATTCGGCTCGAACCGATGCGGCGGTTATTGCAGCCAGCAACCAGGATTTCGCTCGCGCTCGATCATCCGGCCTATGACTGCATATACCTTGCCACCGCCGAGATGCTGTCCTGTGGACTAGTCACGGCCGACGAACGGCTGTATCGCAAGTGTCAGGGTATCCAAGGCGTGCCGGAGGTGCGTCGACTTTACGAGGGGCTGGCTTAGGGAATGCGGATTCCTGCGGCTCCGATACCCCGGTCGCGGTGATACTCTCTTCGCCGGACACCCGCAGCCGGTATTGGCCCGCAAGATTGCAGCGCGAGGTTGGCAATGGATTTCGAGCCTTCGGACAAGGTGAAGCGCCTGTCGGCGCGGGTGCGCGAGTTCATGGAGGCCGAGATTTATCCGGCCGAGAAGATCTTCGAGCGGCAGATGGCGGAGGCGGCCGACCGCTGGCAGGTGCCGCCGATCATGGAGGAACTCAAGCGCATGGCGCGTGCGGCCGGGCTGTGGAACCTGTTCCTGCCCGAGAGCGAGTATGGCGCGGGGCTCACCAATCTCGAATACGCGCCCTTATGCGAGATCATGGGGCGCTCGCCGATCGCGCCCGAGGCGTTCAACTGCTCCGCCCCCGATACCGGCAACATGGAAACGCTGGTGCGCTACGCCACAAGGGAGCAGCAGAACCGGTGGCTGAAGCCGCTGCTGGATGGCGAAATCCGATCGGCGTTCGCGATGACCGAGCCGGCCGTCGCCTCGTCCGACGCGACCAATATCGAGGCCCGGATCCGGCGCGAGGGCAACAGCAGCTATGTCATCAACGCGCGCAAATGGTGGACCTCGGGCGCGATGGACCCGCGCTGCAAAATCTTCATCCTGATGGGCAAGACCGACCCGGAGGCGCCGCGCCATCAGCAGCAATCGATGATCCTGGTGCCGCGCGACACGCCGGGCGTCACGGTGCTGCGCCCGCTGACCGTGTTCGGCTACGACGACGCGCCGCACGGCCACGCCGAGGTCGAGTTCAAGGATGTGCGAGTGCCGGTCGAGAACATCCTCTTGGGCGAGGGCCGCGGCTTCGAGATCGCGCAGGGTCGGCTCGGTCCTGGGCGCATCCATCACTGCATGCGGATGATCGGTCTCGCCGAGCGCTCGCTCGAGGCAATGGTCGCGCGGGTCAAGAGCCGGGTCGCGTTCGGCCGGCCGCTGTCGGATCAGGGGGTCATCCGCGAATGGATCGCCGACTCGCGCATGGAGATCGAGCAGGCGCGCCTCTTGACCTTGAAGGCCGCCTATATGATGGACACGGTCGGCAACAAGGCGGCGCAGGCTGAGATCGCGATGATCAAGGTCGTCGCGCCGAAGATGGTGCTAAACGTCATCGACCGCTCGATCCAGGCGCATGGCGGCGGCGGCGTCAGCCAGGATTTCGGCTTCGCCTATGCTTGGGCGCGCTCGCGCGTGATGCGCATTGTCGACGGCCCGGACGAGGTGCACAAGCGGGCGATCGCGCGAGTCGAACTGCGGAAATGAGCCTCGAAGCCGCAGAGCTGATCGAGGAGCGGTCGGACGAACGGCTCGATACGCGCCGGCTCGAACCCTATCTACGCGCACATCTGGCGGGGGCCGAAGGGCCGCTCAGCGTGCGGCAGTTCGGCGGCGGCAAGGCCAACCTGACATATCTGCTGCGGTTCGGCAGCCGCGAATTCGTCCTCCGCCGGCCGCCGCTGGGGCCGATCCCGCCGGGGGCGCACGATATGCGCCGCGAGCACCGCGTGCTCTCCGGTTTGCACCAGCGCTTCAAGCTTGCACCGAAAAGTCTCCTTCTGTGCGAGGATGAGAGCCTTATCGGCGCCGTGTTCCTCGTCGAGGAGCGGCGGCATGGGTTTGTGATCCGCGACGACATCCCGGCGGAATTCGGCTTCCAGCCCGATCTCAACCGGCGCATCGGCGAAGCGCTCATTGATGCGCTGGCCGATCTGCACCTTGTGCCGTCGGACGCGGTGGGACTCGGCGATCTCGGGCGGCCCGACGGGTATCTGGAACGCCAGCTGCAGGGCTGGTCGCGGCGCTGGCATGCCGCGCAGGGAGGCGAACAGGCCGAACGCTCGGCGGCAACGATGGCGCCGGTGCTCGACTGGCTCGGCTCCCATTTGCCGGTGTCGGGAGCGGCGGCGCTGCTGCACAACGACTTCCGGCTCGACAATTGTCTGCTGGACGCCGCCGAGCCCGGGCGGATCGAGGCGGTGCTAGATTGGGATATGTGCACGCAGGGCGACCCGCTGGCCGATCTGGGCTATGTGCTCAATTACTGGGTCGAGCCTCGTGATCCGCCCGATTGGCGCGAGATCGCCGCGATGCCGACCTGGCGCGACGGGTTTCCGTCACGCGCCGAAGCGATCGCCCGCTACGCCGCACGCACCGGCTTCGATGTCCGCGCGGTCGGCTGGCATCAGGTCTTCGCCGCGTTCAAGCTCGCGGTCATCATCCAGCAGATCTATATCCGCTTCGTGCGCGGGCAGACGCAGGACCAGCGGTTCCGGCATTACTACCGCCGCGTTCTCGGCTTGGCCGACAAGGCCAGTGGGCTGATCGCGGCCGGTTAGATCCGGAATCCAATCGGCTCTGTTCTTTACGCTAAATTTCGAAAAACTTTTCGCATTGTGATGCGCGTCACAGTGGGCGCGCCGATCGAGAAGTAGTCTTCCCGTCAGCTTCGCTAGAGCGCTGATCGAGAGGGAGGAAACAATGCGTCTCGTCTTGATTTCCCTTATTACCGCTGTTCAGCTGCTCGCCGCCGGCGCGCCAGCTTTTGCCTGTCCCGCCGGTTACGGTCCGTGCGGCAGCAGATATTGCTGCCCACGACGATGAGTGACAGTCACGCCCGACGGGCGAAATCGTCGCCACCCGACACAGCCGGCCGGTCCGGCCGGCTGGTTTGGGCCGCCGTGCCGGTTGCGGCGATTGCCCCGGTGGTAGGCTATTTCGCTTACTCTGGACTGCACCACACGGACGATAACAACGCGGGCAGCACGCCAGCCGCGATCGAAGCCGTCATCAAACACATGAAGTTCGATCCGCTGCTTCCGCCCAGCCGGCTGCGCGGCCCCGGCGCGATCTACGCGGTCGTCGATGGCGGCTCCTACTGGAAGGTCTGCGACGCCGACCCTAAGGTGGTGCACGACGTGATCCGCTCGTCACCGGCCCCGAACCAGATCCGCACCATGCTCGAGAAAGCCGAGCTTTCGGTCAGCGGCGACATCGTCAACATGCTGAACGCGGCCCTCGGCGCGTCGAAGATCGTTTCGATCGAATACCGGATGAGCAACGTCTCGGTCAGCGAGATCGCAATGCGCGACCTCTACGTCATTCAACAGCAGCTCTTGGACGACAAGAACTGCGACGTGATGGTCGGCGAGCTGCTGAAGCAAAAGGACACGAAGGTCTGCGCGGGCTATGCGGTACTCACCGCGAGTACGTCGTACAAGGTCAATATCGGTACGAGCATAGCCAGCGGAGCCGAGTTGCAGGTACCGATTGTCAAGGCCGTGCAGCAGCAGATCGAACTCGCGACCAAGGGCGAGGTCAAGCTGACCGGCACGGACGAACTGGTCGGTCAAGATTTGTACTACGGTATCAGGCTCTCGCCGGTGTGCCTGACCCCGAACACCGCGACCGCGCCCAGCCGGCTCGACGATCCACGCGAGCCGCCATCGGCACCGCTCGGTCCAAACCCCGCGCCGCAGCGAGGCGTGTGAGCCGGCTGCCGCCGCGGCCCGTCGGCGGTCGTTTGCGTTTGAACCCCCGTTGCGCTCCTCGGCCCTATCCGAGGCACGCCAACGGGGGTTTTGCCGACCCGATCCTCTCTCCGATATACGTGTCGCTATGAAGCGGCGTGGGCGCCAACCGGCGCACGAGGCCGACGCCGAGGTCTTATTGTTGGCGCGTCTCGCCAGCCATCGGCCTGCCGCTCCGCCGCGGAAGGAGGATTCCATGCCTGCCGGCGAAATGAAGGTCGCTACAAGCATCCCGGCTTTGCGCGAGGCCGTTGGGGAATGGCGCGCGCGGGGCGAACGGGTCGGGCTCGTGCCGACGATGGGCGCGATCCATGCCGGACATCTGGCCCTCGTAGCCGCCGCGCGGGACCAGAACGAACGGGTCGTCGCATCGCTGTTCGTGAACCCGAAGCAGTTCGGGCCATCCGAGGATCTTTCCGCGTATCCACGCAACGAGACCGCCGATCTGGCCGCGTTTGAAGGGGCCGGTGTCGATTTGGTGTTCATGCCGCCACTAGGAGAAATATATCCGGCCGGCTTTGTGACAAGCGTGCGCGTCGGCGGGGTCAGCCAGAGTCTCGACGGCGCGTTCCGCCCCGGGCATTTCGAGGGCGTCGCGACGGTCGTCTGCAAACTCTTGCTGCAATGCCTGCCGGACGCGGCCTATTTCGGCGAAAAGGATTATCAGCAGCTGCTGGTTGTGCGGCAGATGGCGCGCGACCTCGATATCCCGGTGCGCATCGAGGGCGTGCCCACCGTACGCGAGGCCGACGGGCTCGCGCTGTCATCGCGGAATGTCTATCTGTCGGCCGAGGAGCGCCGCACGGCGCCGCTGCTGAACCGCGTATTACGGAAGGCCGCGGCGGAGATTGCCGCGCGCCCGGACGGTGTCGCGGCCAGCGTCGAACGCGGCCTGGCCGCGCTTGAGGCCGGCGGTTTTGCGGTGGATTACCTGGAATTGCGCGACGCCGCCGATCTCGCGCCGGTCGATCGGCTGGCCGCCTCGTCCCGCTTGCTCGCGGCCGCCCGCCTCGGACGCACGCGGCTGATCGACAACATCCCAGTGATGCCGGCAACCGGGTCCCGCACCCGCCTGTAACAGCTGCTGTATGGCGAAGGCGAGATGCCTCAGGGGCGCTCGGTGTTGTGCTGAATCTGCCGCAGATGGTCGTTTATTTTGAACAGTACGATGAGGATTTCAGCGTAGATCCGCGCGACTATCGGTCCGAAGATGATGACTAGCATCCCACCGGCGATCAACGGCCCCTCGCGGGAAACGATCATCACGATCCCCGTGATCACGATCGCAGCAACGGCAAGCCAGAATAGTACCTGGATCAGGATCGGTGTGATCATCATCTCGAAGCGAAGAAAGTCGCCCATCGCAGCCTCCGTGCCTTGCGGCGCCAACGCCACAGCGCGAACGGCCGATTGTAAATTCGATCTCTAGTAGAATTCAAGCACCCGTCAGCGGCTTCAGCGTCCGCTGCCCCTTTCCCGCGATGAAAACGCCGCGAGCGCGGGCATGGCTAGCGGCGGCCGGGTGAGCACGGCTATCAGAGCGGTCCGATGCGGTTGCCCCCTGGGGTTAATCCGGGAGCTTGGCGCGGCCGTACCCGAAAGAGGCGTTTCCCTTTTATTTAACATTAACTGCTCCTGTCTCATCAAGAAACAGGTCTTCGCGGCGTAGCCCAGCCAGACTAGAGAAATTTTCGTGCATTGCCCATGGATTAGGATGCGCCCGCCGTGCGATACGAACGAGCGATCGAGAACCGAGACGCCAATATTATTTGTTCTTCTCGAAAACCTCCTTGGCGACGAGCGCCGCGGTCATCGCCGCGGGCCAGCCGGCGTAGAACGCCAAGTGCGTGATCAGCTCGCCAATCTCCTCCTTCGTTACGCCGTTCTGCAAGGCGCGCGCGAGATGCCCGTCGAGCTGCTTTTCGCGGCCGAGCGCGAGCAGTGTCGCCACCGTTATCAGGCTGCGGTCGCGTTTCGACAGGCCGGGGCGCTCCCAGACCTCGCCGTAGATCACGGTTTCGGAAATCTCGGCGAGCTTCGGCACGGTGCCGCGGATGGCTTCGCGGGCCGGCGAGGTCGCGGTTGGCGATGTCGAAGTTGCGGGCATGGCTCTCTCCTGGGCTAACGTGATCCTTCAGCCTAGAATAACGCGCCCGGATGAATGACGGGTTTCTGCCGGGAGGCTCCTATGCGGATTGCGATTGTCGGCGCCGGCGGCATCGGCGCGATCTTCGGCGCTGCGCTCGCGCGGTCCGGGGCCGAGGTCGCGTTTGTCGCGCGCGGCGCGCATCTCGCGGCAATGCGCGAGAACGGTCTGCGCATCGAAGGCGATCGCGGCGAGACGCTGATCCGCCCGGCCTGGGCGACCGACGACATCGCCGGCATCGGCCCGGTCGATTACGTCCTGCTCTGCGTCAAATTATGGGATGTCGAGACGGCCGGCGCGCAGCTCCGCCCGATTGTTGGATCGGATACCGCGGTCATTCCGCTGCAGAACGGGGTTGATGCGGCGGAGCGTCTGATTCCGATCCTCGGGCGGCGAGCCGGTGATGGGCGGCACGGCGTTCGTCACTGGCTCGATCGTAGCGCCTGGCGTCGTGCGCCAGACCGGCGCCTATCAGGTCATGACCTTCGGCGAACTCGACCGGCGTCCGAGCCCGCGCGGCGAAAGGCTGCGCGACCAGTGCGAGGCGGCCGGTTTCGACGCCGTTCTCAGCCCGGATATCATGGTCCCGGTGTGGGAGAAATTTCTCGTGCTGATCCCGCTCGCCAATGTCAACGCGCTGACGCGGCAACCGCTCGGCCGCTACCGCGCCGATCCCGATACCTGGGCGCTGGTCGAGGCGAGCGCGCGCGAGGCCGAGGCGGTCGGCCGCGCCGAGGGGGTCAACCTAGCGCCCGACGCGGTCGAGCACGCGCTCGCGACGATCCGCTCGATGCCCGATTACCACATGAGTTCGATGGGCAACGACTTGGTGCGCGGCAACCGCCTCGAACTGCCGTGGCTGGCCGGGAAAGTGGTCCAACTCGGCCGACGCCATGGCATACCGACGCCGGTGAACGAGTTCGTCTACGCGGCGCTGAAGCTTTATGCGGACGGCGCGCCGGCCGGTTAAACGCGTCATTCCCGGATTCGACGCGGGTATTGCCTATTTTGTGTTCAGCGGGGTCGCCGACTGCGACGGTAAGATGCAATGAGAGGCGGTCACAATCCGGGGCCGCCCCCGCCGTTTCGTGCTCATGGAAACGGCACATCACATTTCAGCCGGACTGAGCCGATCGGCCCTATCGCCCTGTCCCGGTCAGACCGTTTTGGCATACCCTGTGCACTGTCGCGATCGGCAAAGTAAAATGCAGATTCTCAACTCAAACGTTTCGGAGGTCCTCAATGGATCGGAGAGGGGCGGGGCTGTCTCGTACGCTAGCGCCGGGGCGAGCCATGCGGCGCGCCGCGGCCGCATTGCTTGTCGCTGTCGGCGGTGTGATCGGCACCGCGGCTCCGTCTCAGGCCGGCCCAACGGCGCCGTCCGCCGGAGCATTCAGCGCACGCCCGTTCGAGATGGTGCGGGAGTATTGTGGTCACGGATTCCATCGGGAGAACAAGCAGCGCAATAAAGCGGGCGCCTGGGTCGGCAAATGTATCCCCAATAAACCGAAGAAACAGCAGCCGGTGGACCAGCCCGCGGGCCCGCCTCCGAACCAGCCTGGCTAGGTCGCGAATGTAAATGCAAGGCGGATCGGCTAGCTCAGGCTGAATTGGACTTCCTCGTCGAGCGGGATCACCGGACGCGGCAGGCGGGTCCAGGCGAACCGGCTCAGGACAGGCGAGGTCAGGCCCGGCAGATCGACCTCAACGATCTGCTCCGGGCCAAAGAATTCGTCGAACCCGCCGCGGAAATGGCCACGCGACTTGACCACGACGCTGCGCGCCTTGGCGAGGTCGAACCCCATCATCTCGAAAAACACGGGATCGGCGCACTGCACGCGGTGCGACACGACAACCACCGTGATCCCGCCGATCGCGAGAGCCGCGCATGGTCCAAGCGCCAGCCGCAGCCCGGCGTAGATGCCGCGACGTCCGACGCAGTTCCCGTCCGATAGCGCCGCGACCCGAGCCGGCGCGCTCCAGGGTTCCGAAAAATTCGTCGTCTCGGTGCGGTTGAAGCCTGCGTCGAAATGATAGTGCAGCCCGTGACGATGTGCCTCGGCGGCGAGATCAGGGTCGTAGATGACCCCAAATAGCGCGCCTCTGACCCCGGCTTCGGCAAAGGCGCGCAGCAGGTACATCGTGTTGCCGCGCCCGCCGCCGCCCGGATTGTCGGCGACATCGGCGAAGCAGAGCGCCGGCGATAACGGATCGCGCGAAGCTGCCAGCGCCTTCGCGACGGCCTCTTCGACCGGCGTCGGCTTCGGATAGAATCGGGCCCGGCTGTCCCAGCCGTATTGGGCGATTTCCTGGGCCAGTGCGGTCGCCTTGTTCCGCTCACCGGCGCGCGCGGTCACGACGACGGTGAGGCCGTTTTTTGCGGTGTCGGAATAAGCGAACCCGCCCATCGCCGAGACATTTATGATCGCCGGGCCGATCTCCTGCTGACGCCGCTGACCGAGCGCGATCATCTCGGCATAAGGGCCTGACGCGGTCAGCAGAGTCACGGTCGGCGGTACGATCGGCAGGCGGACCCTGACGCGCTCGGTCTTCATGCCGGCCACCAGGTCGCGCAGCACGGCGGCAGCCTCGGCACCGCGCTCGCGCATGTCGAGATGCGGGTTCGTGCGGTAACCGATAAACGCCTCGACAAGATCGACCATGCGGTCCGACACATTGGCGTGCAGATCGAACGTCGCGACGACCGGCATATCCGGCCCGGCGATCCGACGCACCATCTCGAACAGCACGCCCTCCGGATCGTCCTCCTCGGTCGTCACGGCCGCGCCATGGGCGCAGATATAGACGCCGTCGACGGGAAGCGCCGCCGTTAGCCTGCGCTCGATCGTGTCGAGCAGTTCGAGAAAGAATTCGTGCTCGACCGGCCCATTCGGCTCGCTCATCGCGAGGACGATGCCGACCGGATCCCATTCCCCGGCCGCGTCCATCGCCGCGACAAAGCCCGGCGTCTCGGGCAGCATTGTCGGCGTGGGCCCGCGCGCCTCGGCGACGATGTCGTCGCCTTCGAGATAGGTGCGCGCGAGAAAATGCGCCTTTGTCGCGTGCGGAGCGAATTTGTTGCACTCGATCGAGAAGCCGAGGATCGCGATGCGGGGGTTGGGATCGGGCATGGCGGGGCGCTTGACCTTCGGTTGCGGCGTGCAAGCTTAGAATGGGTTGCTGATCGCTCTCAATCGGCAGCAGTCTTTTCCGGCACGGAATTTCGTGATGGCGGCGGGACCGCGCGCCTATCGCTGGCGGCATCGAGGCGACCGGCGCAGTTCGGCTTCCCTACAGTTGCCGGCCCTGAAAAGAACACAGCGCCATCTCCGTCAGGCGCCTCCCGGCCCGACATAAGATTGGTCGAAGACGAGTTCTCAAATACGGCGCGCAACGCACCTGACCACTATGCGAAATCCGGGCTAAACTTATGGCCCGCCGCAACACGGAGGAAGCCCGCGTGAAGAGGGTTGAGATTGGCGCGTACGGCGCGCCGGAAGAAGTTGCACGAGTTGTCGAAGTTCCCGAACTCGGCGAGCCCGGTCCGGGCGAAATCGTGTTCGACGTGATCGCCTTTCCGATCAACCCGGCCGATCTGTCGTTCTGCCGCGGTAGCTACCGATTCGCGCCCGAGTTCCCGGCCACCCCCGGCGCGGAATGCGTCGGCCGGGTCCGCGCGGTTGGTCCCGGCGTCGGCGATCTCGAGCCAGGCGATTTCGTCATCAACCTGCAGCGCGAGAACTGGGTGCAGGCCCGCCGTATCGGCGCCGAGGACGCGATCCCGATCCCGGCCGGGCTCGACCTTTTGCAGGCGGCGATGCTGCGCATCAATCCGCCGACGGCTCTCCTGCTGCTCGAAGACCACGCCGCCTTGCGGCCCGGCGACTGCGTGATCCAGAATGTCGCAAACTCGGCGGTCGGCCGGCATGTCATCGTGCTCGCCAAGGCGCGTGGGGTGCGCACGATCGATGTCGTGCGCCGCGAGGATGTAGCCGGGGAGTTGCGCGCGCTCGGCGCCGACGCGGTGATCCAAGACGGCCCCGACCTGCCGGCCCGTGCGCGCGAGGCCGCCGGCGGCGCGCCGATCCGGCTCGCGATCGACGCGATCTCGGGCGATGCCACGCGGCGCATCGCGGATTGCGTTTCGGACGGTGCGGTCGTCGTCAATTACGGATCGCTGTCGGGCGAGGACCCGGTCATCGGGCGCGCTGCGTTGACCCAGCGCGGGGTAACGCTCACCGGATTCATCTTGGGCCGCGGTCTAGCAAGGCGCAGCCCGCAGCAGGTGCGCGCGCTCTATGCCGATCTCGGTGGGAAATTGCGCGATGGCATGTTGTACGCGCCGATCGATTCAACCTATCCGATCGAGCAGATCAACGAGGCGCTGATCCACGCCCAGCGCGCGGGCCGTCACGGCAAGATACTTGTCCTGCCCAACGGACCGGTTGGGTGGTCTTCGCGAAAATCGCAACGCGGCCAAGTCGTTGCTCACCGAAGCGACCGCTTCATGTGATGATTCCGTCGGCGTGGTGGACAATGAGTGTGCCGACAGCAAGCTTGCCGTGAGACGGACATTCGTTTCGGCGCCGCACGTGCGCTGCCCTTCAGGCCGCTGCGGCGGGTTCGCACGTATCCTGGCAGACTGCGGTTCGCGGGAATGCGACCGAAACCCGCGACCCGACGTCCGGTTGACTATCGATAATCAGTCGGCCGCCATGGCACTCCATGAGGCCCAAAACGATACTAAGGCCGAGGCCGGTCCCCTCATATTTCCGGGAAAGACGACTATCCGCCTGATAAAACGGGCGAGTTGCCTCGCTTACCTGGTCCGGCGCCATGCCGATGCCCCGGTCGATGACCGAAATCATGATTTCGCCATCGGGCGAGGTATCGTACCGGACGTCGATAGGGGTGTCCGGTTCGCTGAACTTCGCGGCGTTTGACAGGAGGTTCAGCAATATCTGCCGCACCGCGCGCTCGTCCGCGATAAGCCATGGCCAACGCAGATTGCCGGTAATGCGAATCTCGCGCTTTTCGAGATTCGTCGTGCCGCGGAATATCGTTACGGTCTTATCGACCGTGTCGTGCAGGTTCATCGGCGCCGGATCGAGTTCGTAGCGACCGGCATCGAGTTTGGCCATTGTCAGAACGTCATTCACCAATTCGAGCATATGCTGGCCGGCTGTCAGAATATCCGTGGCATACCCGCGATAGGCCGGTTTGCCGATCGGGCCGAACGCCTCGCTGGCGATGATTTCACTGAACCCGATCACGGCATTGAGCGGCGTGCGCAAGCTCATGGCTCATTGTCGCGAGAAAGCGCGATTTCGCTTCGCTAGCGGCATCCGCGATATTCTTTGCGACCTGCAGATCGCGCGCCAGGGCGCTCATGCTCTGATAGGCCTTCGCCAACAACCGGTTCTGAAAAAACAGCAGGACGATAAAGGCCAGACCGGAAGTCACCAGCGCGGTGGCAATTCCGGAAAACATCCAATGCAACAACAACAGGCGCTGCTGGTCCGAGGCCGTCAGGTCGCTGCCATATGCGTTCGCCGCAGCCGCCAACCGAGCCAGCCTGCTCTCGAACGGCTGCAGCAGGTCCAGCATCCGCGGAATCATTCCCGGTGCTTCGATCGCCTGCACCATTGGGGCGATCTGGCCGATCAAGCGTACGAAATCGTCGACCGTCTCGCGTTCCTCGGGTCGGGAGCTAGTGAAATCGTTCACCTCCCCATGGCGCAGAATTCCGAGACGGTTGCGCAGGATTTCGAAGCGAAGATCAACCTCATCCTTGTCGACGCGGGAAGTGGCGAAAGCGGCGACACGCTGTTCGAACCGATAGAACTCCGCGACCGCCTGGCTTACCGCCCACACCATGTTGTACCGGGAGACTTCGCGAAGCGCTTTCTGCTGTTCGAACACGGCGAACGATACACTAACCCCCGCCACCGTGAACACCAGGATGCCGACGGTGAGAATGGTCTTGACGACTTGCAGCCGTTTCACGGTCGCATTCATTGCCGGCGGCGGCCCGACGGATCGCCTGCAGCGGGTTGGCAACCAAAAGTGCTATTTCACCTCGATCCGAGACACCTGCCAGGCCGAACGCTTGTAGTACACCTGGGCTTTCAATTCGAAATTGTCGTCGAAGGGGTAGATAATAAAAATCGGCCCCTTATCGCTCACGGGCATGTACTGTCCATCGCGCTTGAGCGCCAGGATTACCCCGAACTTGCGGGCGTCCGCAGCGGGAATTTCTGTGACGTAATCGTTCAGGGCGGTAACCACCAGGTGCTCTCCCGCGCTCCCGACGGTATCGAGAAGCTTGGCGAGCGGGACGCCCTCGAATTTGTGCGATCCGTCATACCAC
Source organism: uncultured Alphaproteobacteria bacterium (assembly GCA_963753665.1). Taxonomy (GTDB): domain Bacteria; phylum Pseudomonadota; class Alphaproteobacteria; order ATCC43930; family CGMCC-115725; genus DATARH01. The sequence goes on along the minus strand of CAVWDC010000012.1, from coordinate 198,874 downwards.
GGCGTTGACGTGGAAAATCCGGTTTCGCCGAGCCCTTCTATCATTTGCCGGTCGAATACCGCTTTTCCTCCATCGTTCGTGACGGCGATCTTGCCGGTGACAGTCAGGATGGGTTTGCCTGTCGGTGGCGGCAGCGACCCGGCCTGCGCCGAAAATGCAGATAGCAGGCTGACGCCCGCCAACAGCAGCGCGAGGGTGGCGCGGCGGATAGTTGGACACACCATGGTACGCTCCATGCTCCGGAATTTACGCTGCCGCAATGCTTCCATAACAACCTTAATGGATCCTGAAGGCTGCGGGCTTCATTGAGGCAACGCCGCGGAAGCCGGCCCGACGAGGTGGCGCATTTTTGTACCTTGCAGGGAACGCTGTCGCGGTGTGCCCTCCCCGCAGGTAGCGTTGAAATCGCGTTCAAGGAATGTTTACCGAAACCGTGCAGCATGGTTCCTGATCCCTGGCCGGAGCGCATGCACATGTTAGAGATTTTCAAGGAATTTACGTTCGAGGCCGCCCATCACCTGGCGGTAAACGTCAGCGATGGCCACCGCTATTCCAGGCTTCACGGTCATTCGTTCCAGGTACAGGTCTTCCTCAGGGGCGAACCCGACCGGAAGAAGAGCTGGTTATGCGATTTCGGAGAAATCGAGCAGCGCCTCGCCGAACTGCGCACCGTACTAGACCACAACTACCTGAACGAAATCCCGGGGCTGGAGGTACCGACGCTCGAAAATATCAGCCGCTGGATCTGGAACCGGCTGGACCACCAGTTTCCTGGTCTCGACCGGATCGTCGTGCGACGCGGCAGTTGCGGCGAGGGTTGCATCTTCCACGGGCGAGCCAGTTAGCCGCCGCTGTCAGGGCCGAATCGCTTTCCTGTCCGTGTTCCGAAACATTTTGGTGGCCCGAACTGACCATTTCGGCATCCCCGGCCCTGCTATTGAGCGCGCCGCCGGTGAGACAACAGGCGTGCGCGGCGCAGCTTCTCGGGTATTATCACGGCGTGCCGGCGCTGTCGGCGCACGTCAGTCGCATGGCCGAGAGGGGAAGCAAGAACAATGAAAGGGTGCTGGAAGTCCGCCGCGGCCGCGATGCTGGCAATGGCGATACTGTCGGCGATACTGTCGGCCAACCCGGCGGCCGCAGCCGAGCCGTCCAAGCCGGAAGGCGAGATGAAGTGGGCGCTCTATGTGACGATCGCGCCTGCCTGGATGGACCCGGGCGAGGCGACGCAGGGGGTGCTGACCCCGTTCTGGATCCTGTACGCGCTCCACGACGCTCTCGTGAAGCCGATGCCCGGGAACCCGTCGGCGCCAAGTCTTGCCGAATCATGGACCGAGAGCGAGGACAAGCTTACCTACGAGTTCAAGCTGCGCCAAGGGGTCAAGTTTCACAATGGCGATCCGTTCACGGCCGATGACGTCAAGTTCAGCTTCGAGCGCGCCAAGGGCGCGCTGATCCACGAAAAGGTCAAAGAGGTCAAAGTCGTCGATGCGCGCACGGTGGAGTTTGTCCTCAAGGAACCGTGGCCGGACTTCATGACCTACTACGGCACAATGGCCAGCGCCGCCGGCTGGATCGTGCCGAAAAACTACATCGAGAAAGTCGGAAAGGAAGGTTTCCTGAAGCATCCGATCGGGCTCGGTCCATACAAGTTCGTCAGTATGCGTCCGGGCATCGAATTGGTCATGGAAGCCAATGAGGACTATTGGCGGAAGGTGCCCTCGGTCAAACGGATCGTGTTCCAGAGCGTACCGGACTCGACCACCCGCCTCGCGATGTTGAACCGGGGCGACGTTGACGTCGCATACCTGCTCGACGAGTTGCTGGCACGGTCGGTAAAGGACGACCCGAAGATGAAGCTCGCGTTTTCGGGCGGCATCGGCACCTATTATCTCGACTTTTTCGATATGTGGGATAAGAAATCACCCTGGGCCGACGAGCGGGTGCGCAAGGCGGCCAGTCTGGCGATCGACCGCAAGGCGCTCAGCGAGGCCGAGACGCTCGGCGCCTCCAAGCCCAACGGCAGCATCGTATTGCGGAGCATGGAATACGCGCTGCCGATCGATCCCGATCCCTACGATCCGGCGAAGGCGAAGAAACTTCTCGCCGAGGCGGGATACCCCAACGGGTTCGACGCCGGCGAACTCCATCCCTGGCCGCCTTATTTCAGCACCGGCGAGGCGATCGGGGCTTATCTCGGCGCAATCGGCATCAGGACGCGGTTGCGAACCCAGGAGCGCGCCGCGTTCTACGCCGCGCTCGGCACCAAGGACCTGAAGGGCGTGTGCATGTGCATCGATGCGGTTCCGGGGAATGCCTCGACCCGCATGTCGCAGGTCGTGCCGAGCGACGGCAACTTCGCGTATGGCGGCTGGCCCGAGATCGACAAGCTCTACAAGGACCAGCTCGATGAGACCGACCCGAAGAAGCGCGAGGCGATGCTGCACGAGATCCAGAAAAAGCTGCACGAGCGCACGCGCTTTGCGCCGATCTACGACTATTTCTGGGCGAGCGGCGTCGGACCGCGCGTCGAGGAGCCGTCGCTGGCGCGGATCGAAGGCTATCCGTGGTCGGCCCCGCTGGAAGACGTGAAGCTCAAGAAGCAGTAGGCTTTTGACTGCGTTCCCTCCCGGATGGCAGCGGGATGTCGGGGAATCTCGTTGTGCGCACCGCTCGCCGACTGCGTCCCACCGGTCGCGGATCACGATTGGTTCGCCGTGACACCATCGGCTTGAACTACCGGCCGGCTGCAACATCGCGGTACAGCAGAAGCAGGCGACGCTCTGCTCGGGGCCGACGCCGGACATAGTAGCGCCGTAATCTCCCTGCATGCGGGATTCGATGATTCTGTCGTCGATCACCGGACCGATGCGGCGCAAGACCGTCAGAATTCAAGACGATCCGCGCGCTGCTCCGGCCTGTCTTGCCGAGCCGGGATCGCGTGTTATAAGGCCGCGAGGCACACGGAGACTTTTATTGCCGACCATCTTTGTTTTGAACGGCCCCAATCTGAACCTGCTCGGGGTGCGCGAGCCGGCGACCTACGGGTACGATACGCTCGCCGATCTCGAACAGCGCTGCATCGCGCGCGGCGAGGCTCTCGATCTAACGATCGAGTTCCGCCAGACCAACCACGAGGGGCAGCTGGTCGATTGGATCCAGGAGGCGCGCGAGTTGGCCGACGGCATTGTTCTCAATGCCGGCGCGCTGACGCATACCTCGGTGGCGATCCTCGACGCGCTAACGCCGCCGAGCTTCCGGTGATCGAGGTGCACCTGTCGAACATCTTCCGGCGCGAGAAGTTTCGCCACCATTCCTATGTCAGCCTTGCCGCTCGCGGCGTGATCTGCGGGCTGGGGCCGCAGGGCTACGAGCTGGCGCTTGAGGCGCTTGCGAGCCTGATCGAGGCCGAAGAGGAGACCGCCGGATGAAGGTTGGGCCGCGACGGCCGCTGGCGCCCGACGCCGACGTCATTCGCGCGCTGGCGGGGCTGCTCTCCGAGACCGGGCTGAGCGAGATCGAGTATGCCGTCGGCGATCACCGCATCCGGGTGGCGAGGGAAAGCGCCGGCAAAGCGATGCTGGTTAATGGTCATGTAAACGGTGGGCACGCAAACGGAAACGGGCACCATCCGCCGGATGCAGCGGAGCGGGCGGAAACCGCCGAAGCCGCGCCGGCGCCCGGCGTCGCAACCCGTCTCGACGATCCCGGCCTGATAAACGCGCCGCTGGTCGGCGTCGTTTACCTGGCGCCGCAGCCCGGGGCGGCGCCGTTCGTCCGGATTGGCGACCCGATCGAGAAGGGTCAGACATTGCTGATCATCGAGGCGATGAAGGTCATGAACCAGATCCGCGCGCCGCGCGCCGGGACGGCTCGCCCGCATCCTGGTCGCGGATGCCGAGCCGGTCGAATACGGGGCGTCGCTGATGCTGATCGAGTGAGATGCCGGCTCCCCTTCGTCATTGCGAGCCGCTAGCAAGGCGATCTCGATCCAATCACCGGACCGGTCCGCGCAGGCTCATCCGACTCAATTGCGTCGATCGCTGCGCTCCTCGCAATGACACCGCTGTCTCGGTGAGCCTCGCACCGGCATGTTCGAAAAGGTGCTGATCGCCAATCGCGGCGAAATCGCGCTGCGCATTCACCGCGCCTGTCACGAAATGGGGATCAAGACGGTCGCGGTGCACTCGACGGCGGATGCGCACGCGATGCATGTGCGGCTCGCCGACGAGACCGTCTGCATCGGGCCGCCCGCCGCCCGCGCCAGCTATCTGAATGTCGCGAACATCCTGTCGGCCGCCAGCATCACCGGCGCCGACGCGATCCATCCCGGCCTCGGGTTCCTGGCCGAGAACGCCGATTTCGCGGCGGCCGTCGAGGAAACCGGGTTCACGTTCATCGGTCCGTCGCCGGACCATATCAGGCTGATGGGCGACAAGGTCCGCGCCAAGGCCGAGGCCGACCGGCTCGGCATTCCGGTCGTGCCGGGTTCGCCCGAGGCGGTGCGCGATATCGGCGAGGCCGAGGCGGCGGCGCGCGCGATCGGGTATCCGGTGCTGCTGAAGGCGTCGGCCGGCGGCGGCGGGCGCGGCATGAAGCTGGCGCACAACGCGGCCGAACTGGCCGAACTGCTGCCGCTCGCGCAGGCCGAGGCAAAGGCCGGGTTCGGCGACGATTCGGTCTATCTCGAACGCTATCTCGACCGTCCGCGGCACATCGAGGTGCAGCTCATCGGCGACGGCAGCGGCGAGGTCATTCACCTGGGCGAGCGCGACTGCTCGCTGCAGCGCTCGCACCAGAAGATCCTCGAAGAAACGCCGTCGCCGGGCCTGGGCGAGGCCGAGCGGCGGGAGGTACTGGCCCTCGCGGTCGGCGCGATGCGCGAACTCGGATACAAAAGCGCCGGCACGATGGAGTTCCTTTATCAGGACGGCGCGTTCTATTTCATCGAGATGAATACGCGACTGCAGGTCGAGCACCCGATCAGCGAGATGATCAGCGGCGTCGACGTCGTGCGCGAGCAGCTGCGCATCGCCGCCGGCGAGACGCTGTCGCACCGCCAATCGGACATCGTGCTGCGCGGCCACGCGATCGAATGCCGCATCAACGCCGAAAACCCGAATGATTTCCGGCCGTCGCCTGGACGGGTCGGCGAATACCACGCGCCGGGCGGGCTCGGCGTCCGCGTCGACAGCGCCCTGTACCAGGGCTACACGGTGCCGCCGTTCTACGACAGCCTGGTGTCGAAGCTGATCGTGCACGGCGCAAGTCGCGAGCGATTGCGTCATGCGCCTGCGCCGCGCGCTTGGCCGAATACGTCATCGGCGGCATCGAAACGACGCTCCCGCTGCATCAGCGTCTGGCGGACGACCCCGAGTTCCGCCGCGGCGATTACGACATCCATTGGCTCGAGCGGTTTCTCGCCCAGCCGGCGTGATCGGGCCGCCGTGATCCGCCTCACACCCGAAATCCTGCTGCAGGCTTACGCGGCCGGCATCTTCCCGATGGCCGAGTTGGCCGATGATCCGGAGCTGTTCTGGGTCGATCCGAAGCGGCGCGGGATCCTGCCGCTCGACGGCGCTGCATGTGCCGCGCCGTCTCAGGCGCCTGCTGCGGCGCGGCGCCTTTTCGGTGCGCTGCGATACCGCATTCGAGGCGGTGATCCGGGCTTGCGCCGAGGCCAGCGAAACGCGCCCGACGACGTGGATCAACGAGGAGATCGTGTATCTCTACACGGCGCTGTTCTCCGGCGGAGCGGCGCATAGTGTCGAGTGCTGGCACGACGGCGAGCTTGTCGGCGGGCTGTACGGGGTCTCGCTCGGCGCGGCGTTTTTCGGCGAGAGCATGTTCAGCCGGGTCAGCGGACGCCAGCAAGGTCGCATTGGTCCATCTCGTGGCGCGTCTGCGGCTGGGCGGATACCGGCTGCTCGACACGCAGTTCGTAACGCCGCATCTGGCGCAGTTCGGCTGTGTCGAGATCAGCCGCGCCCGCTATCACCGCCTGCTTGCCCAGGCGTTGCGTCAGCGGGCGGTTTTTGTCCGCGACTTGCCCGACGGCTTGTCGGTCGAGGCGGCGGCCGGAGCGGACGACGGCGCCGGCGGGCCGGCGCCTTTGCATTCGAGCAGCGTCACGTCATAGACCGGGTGTTCGAGCGCCGACAGCGCCGGGCTCGACGAGAACATCCAGCCGGCGAACAGCCGTCCCTTGGCTTCGCCGGGCCGCTCCTCGTAGAGCTCCACAAAAGCGGCGTTCTCCGGCCGGTCCTCGGGCGCGCTGCGCTCGCAGTCGCGCACCATCACGAGCAATTTCCCGAAATGCGCGGCGCTGCCGACCGGCGCCTCGAACCGCGACACGCGGGCGGCAACCTTGTCGAGCCCCTGAATGACTGCGGTCGGCTCGCGCGTCATTTCGGCCGCCGCCATCTCGGGCGCCATCTGCGTGGCCGTACACGCCAGCAACGCAGCGGCAATCCGCACAGATCGCCGAGACCACCGAACCCGCCACCCTGACCCTCCCCCGCAACGCGGGAGGGAACGGAGGGGGACGGTCGGAATTTAGTCGCGCCCTGTATAATCGCACCGCGACGGCTTCATTTTTCATATGGATTGACGAGGCCGGCGACGATCCCGGCGAGCACGTCCCGCACCTGCCGCTCGTCGCAACCCATCAGCACCGCGTCCTCGAGCGCGTCCTGCGCCAGCGCCCGCAATTCGGCGAGGTTCTCGTTCAGCACCTTGATCTTTTCGACGCAGGAAACCGGCTCGCCCTCCGGCGTGCGCCAGACCGGGAACTCGCCGTCATCGGTATCGGCCATGACTTCCAACCCGCTTGCTTCTCCGGAGCTTACCTGGGGGCGGAAGGGGCCGGCGCAACCGGCTCGGCCGGCGGCGCGCCGCCCTCGGCGGCGGGTTTGGCCCCGGGCGTCGAAAACATCATCTGGCCGATCAGGTTTTCCAGGCTGATCGAGGATTGCGTGTACTGGATCTTGCCGCCCGGCGGGATCATCTTGTCCGAGCCGCCCGGCGCCAGCGACATGTACTTGTCGCCGAGCAGCCCCGAGGAGGTGACCTGCGCGACGGTGTCGTCGGGCAATTGCACCGCCGGGTCGATACTCATGCGGATCGTCGCGAGGTAGGTCTTCGGGTCGAGTTCGTCGGCGACGACGGTGCCGACCTTGATGCCGCTGATCCGCACGTCGCTGCCCTGGTGAATGCCGTCGATCCGCGAGAAATCGGCGGTGACCTCGTAGCCGCCCGATGCCGTGCGAAACTGGCTGGTTCGATACGCGAAAGACCAGGAACAGCGCGGCGACGACGAGAACGACCGCGCCGATCACGATTTCGATGACATTGCCCCTCATCGCCGCGTCCGACGCCGTGCCTGAGTGCTCCGCGGACGCATCGTCACGATGCCGGCACCCCGAGCGCGCCGCGCAGATCGGCGAGGACCTGGTCGCGGCTGCGGGTCTGCCAGCGCCGGCGGCTGCCGATCGGCGCGTTCTCGACCTCGGGGTACACCTTCAGCCACACGAAAACCGGACCGGGACGCTGCAGAATCCCCGGCAACTCGCTCGCGAAATCGGCGAGCTCGGTAAAGGCATGCGCGCGCGGATAGCCGGCGGCCAGCGCGAGCTTGTCGTAGGCGATGTTCTTCGCGTTCGGCACCGGCTGGCCGCCGGTCGTCCCGTAGCATTCGTTGTCGAGCAGGAAATGGTAGAAATTGGCCGGCGCCTGCTCGGCGATCGTCGCCGAGCATCCCGAGGCTCATCTGGATGTCGCCCTCGGAATCGAACAGCACCAGCTTGCGTTCGGGACGGGCCAGCGCGAGACCCAGCGCGAACCCGGCATGGCCGCCCATCGCCGGGTCGCCGAGCGGCACGTCGAGCGCGGGGTTGTCCGTCTGCTCGACCCAGTAGCGGCCGCCGCGGCCGGGCACGACGATCGCGTCGCCGCGATGGGGGCGGAAGGCGTCGAGCGCCTCGGCAATGCGCATCATCGGATCGGCCCTCGCTAGCGGTTGAAGCCGTGATACTCGTCGCCGACCAGCACGACAACCGGCCGTTTGGTGCGCGCCGCATCCTCGAACGCGGCGGTGATGCGCGGCGCGTCGGCGTCGCTCTCGACGAGGTAGTAATGGAGGTTGAACGCCATCAGAAAGCGCTCGGTATAGGTGGCGGCGGTGTCGGTCGTCATGCCGTGCCGGGTCCAGCCGCGATAGCCGACCATCATCACGACCGGCACGTTGAGGCCCAACAGCCAGCCGCGGATCGAATTGCCCGATTCCATCATGCCGGTGTTCTGGATCAGGATCAGCGGCTTCCGGCCGCCGGCCGCGAGGCCCGCCGCGATCGAGCAGGCATGCCCCTCGCGGTTGACCCCGACCAGCCGCAACGACGGCTCGGCCTTCATCAGCAGATAGAGCCAGTTCGTCTCGCTGTCGGGCAGCCAGACGATATCGGTCACCCCGTTCTGCTTCATCTGCGCCAGCACCGTCTCGGGGCTCAGCGCGACCGACGCTGCTTCGCTCATCATATCTCCGGATCCGCGGCGGGCGAGCGCCCGCTCTGCGGGCGCGATCCTACGGTCCGCGACGGGGGTAGGCAATCGCTACGCGATTACGCAAAATCGCCCAATGCTCGACAATGACAGCCTCAGCGACCAGCAGCGCCGCTTTCTCGAAGCCGGCCGAGTCGGACATCTCGCGACCGCCGACCGCAGCCGGCGTCCCGCATGTCGTCCCGGTCTGCTACGCGGTCGCGGACGAAACGGTCTACATCACGATCGACGAGAAGCCGAAGCGCCGCGACATCCCGCTGAAGCGGGTGCGCAACATTTTGGAAAACCCGCGTTTTTCGTTTGTCGTCGATCGCTGGGACGAGGAGTGGAGCCGGCTCGGCTGGGTCATGCTGCGCGGCGCCGCCGAAATCCTCGACAGCGGCGCCCGAGCACGACCGCGCGCAGGCATTGCTGCGCGAGCGCTACCCGCAATACCGGGCAATGGCGCTGGAAGTACCTGCCGGTCCTGGCGCTGCGCATTGCCCGCGCGACGGAATGGGGCAATCTGTCGCCGCCGTGAAACGGCCTGCAAGCCCGCGCCGGGAACGATAGACGCCTCCTCCCGTTCTGCGAAACACGGAACGGAGACAATCCATGCGCTGGAAGCTGCTCGATGCGGGTCCGCCCGCCACCTATGCGATCGTGCTCGCCAAGGGCGACGAGGTCATGCGCGAACTCGGCCGCATCGTGCAGCGAGCAGAAGATCGAGGCGGCCTCGATCACCGCGATCGGCGCTTTCGAGCGCGCCGTGCTCGGCTATTTCGACTGGGAAACCAAGGAATACAAGCGCAATCCCGGTCGAGGACCAGGTCGAGGTCCTGTCGCTGCTCGGCGATGTCGCGGTCTCGGACAACAAGCCGACGCTGCATCTGCACGCGGTGCTCGGCAAACCGCGATGGCAGCACGGTCGGCGGCCACCTGCTCGAAGGCCATGTCCGGCCGACGCTCGAACTCACGCTGATCGAGCCGCCGGCGCATCTGCGCAAGCGCAAGGACCCCGAGACCGGGCTCGCGCTGATCGATCTGGAGCGCTCCTGACATGCCGCGCGAAAGCAAACGCGAAACCGTCGTCGTCACCGGCGCGGCGGGCGGGGTCGGACGGGCGACGGCGCGCGCCTTCGGCCGCCGCGGGGCCAATGTCGGATTGCTGGCGCGCGGCGTCGAGGGGCTCGAAGCGGCGGCGCAGGAGGTGGCGCAGTCGAGGCGGCGCCGCGCTCGTCGTGCCGACCGATGTTGCGGATGCCGACGCCGTCGAGCGCGCCGCGTCCGCCGTCGAGGAGCGCTTCGGCCCGATCGACATCTGGGTCAATTGCGCGATGGCGACGATCTTCTCGCCGTTCGCCGATCTGACCCCGGACGAATACCGCCGCGCCACCGAGGTCACCTATCTCGGCTACGTGTACGGGACGATGGCGGCGCTGCGGCGGATGCGCGTGCGCAACCGCGGCACGATCGTGCAGGTCGGCTCGGCGCTGGCCTATCGCGCGATCCCGCTGCAATCGGTCTATTGCGGCGCCAAGTTCGCGATCCGCGGCTTTACCGACAGCATCCGCTGCGAGCTGCTGCATGACAAGAGCCGGGTCCACATCACGATGGTGCAGATGCCGGCGCTCAACACGCCGCAATTCGACTGGGCGCGCAACAAGACCGGCAAGCGGGCGCAGCCGGTGCCGCCGATCTACCAGCCGGAACTGGCCGCCGAGGCGATCGTCTACGCGGCGCATGCGCGGCGGCGGGAGATCTATGTCGGTAAATCGTCGGTGCAGGTGATCCTGGCTAACAAGATCATGCCGGGGCTGCTCGACCATTATCTCGCGCGCAAGGGCTATAGCGGGCAGTTGACCAACGAGCCGGTGCCGCCCGACGCGCCCGACAATCTCTACCAGCCGGTGCCGCGCGATTACGGCGCGCATGGCCGGTTCGACAACCGCGCCAGCGGCTGGAGCGCGCAATTCTGGCTGACGCGTCACCGCTCGACGCTGCTTGCCGGCGCCGGGCTGGCGGCCGCGGCCGCGATGGTCTGGCTCTTCCCCGGCGGGCGCCGCTACGCGCAGAAACTGCTACCGGGGTGATCGCGTTGCGCTGGCGGCGTAGATGGCGAGTGCCGGCTTAATGCAGTTTCTTGAGGAAAAGCAGCAACAGAACCAACAGCGCCAGCCATATGAGCCATAAGGCCGTCCACGTGATCGCCTTCCACGGACCGTTCTGGTCCCGGCGCGCAGCCTCGCGGCGGATCTCAGTCTCGATCTCGCGATTCCAGCGCCGGACGATGTCTTTGCTTTTGCTGTCGCTCACGGCCATGTTTCGATATTGCCCGGTGCTCCCCACACCGCGGATTTCGACGAACCTGCCCATACTATAATCAACAATCGCGCAGCGGCGAGAGTCTCGCGTCTGGCACGGCGTCGGTGCTAAAGAACGCCTATGAAGCCCGCCGAAACCCGTCCCAACACCGATCCGACCTTCCTGCCGGCGCATCGTCTCGCCGCCGAAATCGCGGCGCGTCGCCTGTCGCCGGTCGATGTCGTCGATGCGCTGCTCGCGCGCATCGCGGCCCATGATCCGAAGCTGCACGCCTTTATCGATGTGTACGCCGACGACGCGCGGCTCGCCGCCGAGGCGGCCGACAAGGCGATCCGCGCCGGCCATGCGGTCGGGCCATTGCATGGCGTGCCGATCGCCCTCAAAGACCTGATCGACATCGAGGGCCGCGTCACGACCGGCGGCTCGATGGTGTGGCGCGACCGCCGCTCGCCGGCGACCGCGACGCTGGCGCGCCGGTTCTTCGCCCAGGGCATGATCGTGTTGGGCAAAACCCACACGGTCGAGTTCGCGATGGGCGGCTGGGGCACCAACCAGCATCTCGGGACGCCGTGGAACCCGTGGGACCTGGAGGCGCACCGCACGCCGGGAGGGTCGAGCAGCGGCTCCGGCGTGGCGGTCGCTGCCGGGTTCGCGCCGTGGGCGATCGGCACCGATACCGGAGGGTCGGTGCGGCTGCCGGCCTCCTGGTGCGGTCTCAGCGGGCTGAAGACGACGATCGGCCGGGTCAGCACCTACGGCATCCTGCCGCTGGCGCCGTCGCTCGACACGCCGGGGCCGATGGCGCGCTCGGTCGAGGACGCGGCGCTGCTTGTTCAGCGTCATGCAGGGGCCGGACCCGCTCGACCCGCGCACGCTTGGCGCGCCGCCGCCGGGCGACGTGATGACCGGGCTCAGCGCCGCGGCGTGCGCGGAATGCGGCTGGCGCGGATGCCGGCGGCCGAGCGCGACGGCTGCGCTGCCGAGGTGCTGGCGGCCTATGACGCGGCGCTGGATCAGCTGGCGCGGCTCGGCGCCGAGATCGTCGATGTCGCGCTGCCCTGCCGCTTCGACGACGCGACGACGATGACCGGCCGCATCATCGGCTCGGAGGGCTATCGGCTGGTCGGGCATCTGGTCGATGACGCTACGTTGCAGATCGACCCGGCGGTGCGTCCGCGCATCCAGCTCGGACGCGGCATCAGCGCCCGCGACTATCTCGCCGCGCTGGCCGAGCGCGACGCGCTGAAGCGACGCTTTCTCGCCGCGCTCGACGAGGCCGGCATCGACGCGCTGCTGACCCCGACGACGCAGACCCCGGCGGTGCGCGTCGAGTCGGTCGATCAGACGACGACCCCGGCGCATTTCACGCGGCTCGGCAACCTGCTCGAACTGTGCGCGCTCGCGGTGCCGGACGGCTTCACGGCGACCGGGCTGCCGCTGTCGCTGCAGATCATGTGCCGGCCCTATGACGAGGCGACCGCGTTGCGCATCGGCTGGGCCTATCAGCAGGCGACCGACTGGCACGAGCGCCATCCGCCCGGCCTGTAAGAGCGGCGAGCCGGCAAGGCCGGCGCGGCGTTCCGGCCGCAATGGCCGGTTTCCGGGATATGCGCCTCGACGATTTCGCCTTCGAGCTGCCGCGCGAGCTGATCGCGGACCACCCGGCCGAGCCGCGCGACGCGGCGCGGCTGCTGGTCCTGCCGGCCGGCGGCGGGCTGCTCGACCGGCGCATCGCCGATCTGCCGGAGCTGCTGCGGCCCGGCGATCTGCTGGTGTTCAATGACACCAAGGTCATCCCGGCGCGGCTTGTCGGCACGACGCGGGCAGGCGACGGTCGAGATCACGCTGGCGATGCGAGGCGGGCGGCGGCGCCTGGCGCGCCTATGCCAAAGGGGCGCGGCGGCTGCGGCCCGGCGACCGTCTCGTCTTCGGCGGTGACCCCGCGGGGATTTCGCGGCCGAGATCGTCGGGAAAAACCCCGAGGGCGAGGTGGTGCTGCGCTTCGACCGCGAAGGCGAGGCGTTCCGCGAGGCGCTGGCGCGCTACGGCGCGATGCCGCTGCCGCCCTATATCAAGCGCGCGCCGGACGCGGGCGGCGATGCGCGCGACCGCGGCGACTATCAGACGATGTTCGCCCGCGCCGAGGGCGCCGTCGCCGCGCCGACCGCCGGGCTGCATTTCACGCCGGCTCTGCTCGACCGGCTCGCGGCGCGCGGCATCGAATGGGTCACGCGTGACGCTTGCATGTCGGCCCCGGCACGTTTCTGCCGGTCAAGACGGACGACCCGCGGCGGCACCGCATGCATGCCGAGCGCGGCATCGTCGAAGCCGCGACACGGCCGCCCGCATCAACGCCGCGCGCCGGGCCGGCGGGCGCATCGTCGCGGTCGGCACGACCAGCGTGCGCCTCCTGGAAAGCGCCGCCGCCGAGAGCGGCGAGATCCGGCCGTTCGACGGCGAGACGCGGCTGTTCATCCTGCCGGGCTACCGGTTCCGCGCGATCGACGTGCTGCTGACCAATTTCCACCTGCCGCGCTCGACCCTGCTGATGCTGGTCGCGGCGCTGGCCGGGCTCGACCGGATCAAGGCGGCCTACGCCCACGCCGTCGCCGAGCGCTACCGCTTCTTCTCCTACGGCGACGCCTGCCTGATCGAGGACTCCGCTACCGGGAGCGCGGGCATCCCGCCCGCATTGCGGGCCGGAGGCCCAGCGGTCCGGACGATGACCGAACCGGAGCGGACGCCGTGACGTATCGGCTTCGAAATCCTGGCGCGGGACGGCGCGGCGCGGCTCGGCCGGCTGACAACGGCGCACGGCAGTATCGAGACGCCGGCCTTCATGCCGGTCGGCACCGCCGCGACGGTCAAGGCGATGACCCCCGAGGCGGTCGCCGCGACCGGCGCGCGCATCGTGCTCGGCAACACCTATCATCTGATGCTGCGCCCCGGCGCCGAGCGCATCGCCGCGCTCGGCGGGCTGCACCGCTTCATGAACTGGCCGCTACGCGATCCTGACCGATTCCGGCGGGTTTCAGGTCATGTCGCTGGCCGCGTTGCGCAAGATCAGCGAGGAGGGGGTCGCGTTCCGCTCGCATCTCGACGGCAGCCGCCATCTCTTGACCCCGGAGCGCTCGGTCGAGATCCAGCGCCTGCTCGGCGCCGACATCACGATGGCGTTCGACGAATGCACGCCGTTCCCGGCCGAGCGCGAGCAGGTCGAGAGCCTCGATGGAATTGTCGATGCGCTGGGCCGCGCGCTCGCGCGCCGCCTTCGCGCCGCGCCCCGGACACGGCATTTTCGGCATCGTGCAGGGCGGCGTGCATCCCGATCTGCGGCAGCGCTCGGCGACGCGGCTGGTCGAGATCGGGTTCGACGGCTATGCGATCGGCGGGCTGGCGATCGGCGAGGGCCAGGCGACGACCTTCGCGATGGTCGAGGCGACCGTGCCGCATCTGCCGCCGGACCGGCCGCGCTATCTGATGGGGGTCGGCAAGCCCGCCGACATCGTCGGCGCGGTCAAGCGCGGGGTCGACATGTTCGACTGCGTGCTGCCGACCCGCTCCGGGCGCACCGGGCAGGCCTTCACGCGAGCCGGCACGCTGAACCTGCGCAACGCCCGCCACGCCGACGACCCGTCGCCGCTCGACCCGGAATGCCGCTGCCCGGCTTGCACCGGCTTCAGCCGTGCGTATCTGCATCATCTGACAAAAGCGGGCGAGATCCTCGGGAGCATGCTGCTGACGCGCACAATCTGACCTACTACGCCGATCTGATGGCCGATCTGCGCGCCGCGATCCGCGAGGGCGGCTCGGGGATTTCGCGATCGGGGATGACGAGGCCGTGGCCAAAAGACCGTCCCGGCGCAGGCCGGGTCCATGCAGCAAGCTCGCGGGGCGACGGGTCCCGGCCTGCGCCGGGAAGCGATGTGCTGGCAAGTCGATGACCGGCCCGGTCCTCGGCCGTCCGGCGGCGCTGCCGGCCTCGCCCGAGGAGGCCGTGCTCGACACCGTGCCGAACCCGCATCCCGGCCACCTCTACGCGGTGCGCTTCACCGCGCCGGAATTCACCTCGCTGTGTCCGATCACCGGGCAGCCCGATTTCGCGCATCTCGTGATCGATTACGTGCCCGATGCGGTCATTCTCGAAAGCAAGTCGCTGAAGCTGTTTCTCGGCTCGTTCCGCAATCACGGCGCGTTTCACGAGGACTGCACGCTCGGCATCGCGCGCCGGCTCGTCGCTTCGCTGGCGCCGCGCTGGCTGCGCATCGCCGGCTACTGGTATCCGCGCGGCGGCATCCCGATCGACGTCTTCTACCAGACCGGCGCGCCGCCCGCGGGCCTGTTCCTGCCGGAGCCGGGCGTCGCCCCCTATCGCGGCCGGGGATGACCGGCGTTGCCAATCCTTCCCCCGCGAGATCCGGCGAAAGCCGGGATCCGCCGCAACACCCGCATGCTGGCGTGGGTCCCGGCCTTCGCCGGGACGACGGATCGAGGTGACTGCCCCGACGAATCCGCGACGCGATCCGCGCCGAGGCGCTGGCGATCGGCTTCGACGCGGTCGGCTTCGCGCCGGCGCATCTCGGCGATCAGGCCCGCGCCGATCTGCGCGCGTATATCGAGCGCGGCTATCACGGCGACATGGGCTGGCTCGCCGAGCACGCGGCGCGGCGCGGCGACCCGCGGACCCTGTGGCCGGAGGCGCGCACCGTCGTCGTGCTCGGCGTCAATTACGGGCCGGAGAATGACCCGCTGGCCGGCGCCGGACGACCCCGAGCGCGGCATGATCTCGGTCTATGCCAGCGGCCGCGACTATCACGACACGATCAAGAAGCGTCTCAAGGCGCTGGCGCGCTGGATCGTCGTGCGTTGGCCGGGCGAATTGAAGGTGTTTCGTCGACACCGCGCCGGTCATGGAAAAGCCGCTGGCGCAGCAGGCCGGGATCGGCTGGCAGGGCAAGCACACGAACCTCGTGTCGCGCGAGTTCGGCTCGTGGCTGTTTCTCGGCGAAATTTATCTCGAGCCTGGCGCTGCCGCCCGACCCGCCCGAAACCGATCATTGCGGCGCCTGCCGGCGCTGTCTCGACGTCTGCCCGACTGACGCGTTCCCGGCCCCATACCGGCTCGACGCGCGGCGCTGCGTCTCGTATCTGACGATCGAGCACAAGGGCCCGATCCCGCGCGCATTGCGGCCGCTGATCGGCAACCGCATCTATGGCTGCGACGATTGCCTCGCGGTCTGCCCCTGGAACAAATTCGCCCGCGCGACCGCAGGAACCGGACTTCCTGCCCCGCGCCGAACTGACCGCGCCGCGTCTCGCCGAGCTGGCCCGGCTCGACGATCCGGGCGTTCCGGGCGCTGTTCGCCGGCACCGCGGTCAAGCGCATCGGCCGCGACCGTTTCGTGCGCAACGTGCTGGTTGCGATCGGCAACGTGCCCGAGCCGACCCCCGAACTGGTCGCCGCGGCGGAGGCCCGTCTCGACGATGCTTCGGCGCTGGTGCGCGCGACCGCGCTCTGGGCCTGTGCCCGTCTCCTTCCCGGCGCCGCGATCCCGCGCCATCTGCGCGACGACCCGGACCCGCTGGTGCAAGCGGAAATCGCGGCGATCACGACGCACGCCTGATCGGCGGCGAAGTTTCGGCGCCGCCATCGGCCGCCCCGCCGCGCTCGTCGAAGCGCTGCCTTGCGGCTTCGACTTCCGTGAGATGTTCCCGGACCCAGCTTCCGAAGGCCAGCACCGGCTCCGACATCGAGCGGCCAAGCTCGGTCAGGCGGTATTCGACCTGCGGCGGGCTGGTCGGAAAGATCGTCCGGGTCACCATGCCGTCGCGTTCGAGGGCGCGCAACGTGCGGGTTAACATCTGCTGCGAGATGCCGCGGGTGTTGCGCTTGATGTCGTTGAAGCGGCGCGGCCCGTCGCGCAGCAGCATCACGACGAGCATGCTCCACTTCTCGCCGAACTCGAGCAAGAATCCGGCTGACCTTCTCGCAATCCTCATGCAGCGGGTGGGCCGCAGCGGCGGTCATATCGGTGTGCCCTGGTAAGCTCGATCTGCGTTCTTGAGATATGGATGTGGTCGCATATCTCGTCTAGGTCACTATCGATGACGATGGGACCACTCCGATGATCGAACTCAGACCCTATTCAAACCTCGGCGGCGAGAAGCTCGACTGGCTTGACACACGGCATCATTTCTCGTTCGCCAATTACCGCGATCCCGAGCGCATGGGCTGGGGCGCGCTGCGCGTCTGGAACGACGACGAGATCGCCTCCAACACCGGCTTTCCGCCGCACCCGCATGCCGACATGGAGATCATCACCTATGTCCGGCAGGGTGCGATCAGCCACGAGGACAGTCTCGGTAACAAGGGCCGCACCGATGCTGGCGACGTGCAGGTCATGTCGGCCGGAACAGGCATCCGGCACGCCGAATACAACCGCGAGACCGAGCCGACCCGGATCTTCCAGATCTGGATCATCCCGGACCGGCGCGGCGGCGCCCCAAGCTGGGGAACCCGGCCGTTCCCGAAACAGGAGCGCGGCGGCCGCCTCATAGCGCTTGCGAGCGGCGAAGCGGGCGACAGCGACGCGTTGCCGATCCGCGCCGATGCGCGCGTCCTCGGCGCAAGGCTCGAGCCCGGCCAGCAGCTCGATTATGCGCTGCGTCCGGGTCGGCACGCCTATCTGGTGCCGGCACGCGGCGTGGTATCGGTCAACGGCGTCCGGATCGGCGAACGCGATGGCGCCGCGATCCGCGACGAAGCTGCCCTGCGCCTCTCGGCGCCGGAGGGCGAAGCGGAACTGGTGCTCGTCGATTCCCTCTGATTCGGGCCGGCTTCTATCCTCTGCTCCCGGCTAACGGCAAGATGCCGGGTTCCGGCGCTGAAAGCGCCTTCCCGGGGACGACCGGGTGCGCTGCCTCATCGGGAGTGCCCCGACTTCCGTGATCGCCGGCAGCAGAATCCGGATCGTCGCGCGGCGACCGACCTCGCTGTCTACCGTGATTGCGCCGCCGCTTTGGCGGACAAAGCCCGGTGCCCTTGCCAACCGTTTTTGTCGTAAGAAACGGCTCGAAGATCCTGTCGAGCACCTCGGGCGCGATGCCGCTGCCGGTATCGCTTACCGAGACGCCGACATACGCTCCCGCAGCGATCTCGGACAGGCGGGCCGCCTGCTCGGTATCGAGACCGATATTGCGCGTTTCGATCACCAGGCTGCCCGCCGTCCGGCATGGCGTCGCGCGCGTTGACGGTGAGGTTCAGCACGGCTGCTTGAAATTGCGCCGGATCGACCCGGCATGGGAGCAGGTTGCGATGCCGCTTAGATGGACATTAAACGCCGCGCGTCGACCTGGCAATTCTCCGCCAAGCATAATCAGCGTACGCGATAAATCAAGTAGATGGTCGGTAAGTCAGCAGACCAGAGCGACAGTACCTTGAGCTTGAGCGCGCGCCGTCAACCGGCCACGGCGTTCTCGTCGTGTCCAGAATACCTTCATTGGATTGCGCACGACCGTGGCAGCACTCGGGATGGCTCGGCTCAGCTCAGCGCGGATCGGAAATGACTAGGCGCGCGGCGGGTTTTGAGTCAGCATCGGCGAGCGCGAGCGAGAACCCATCATCGCCGCCGCGAGCGGAGGGTTGGTTGCATGGCGGGCAGCTTTCGCGCCGGCATCGATATCGGAGGCACATTCACCGATATCGTGCTGCTCGCCGACAGCGGCGAACGCTATACGAGGAAGGTACCGTCCTCGGTCGATGACTACGCCCGCGCGATCATCGACGGGCTGGCCGCGCTGCTCGCCGAGATCGGCGCCGAGCCGGGCGCGATCGCCGAATTGCTGCACGGGACGACGGTCGCGTCGAACGCGATCCTCGAGCACAAGGGCGCCAGCACCGGGCTGATCACCACCAAGGGTTTTCGCGACGTCCTCGAAATCCGCAATCTGCGGATGCCGCGCCTCTACGACATGTCGTGGACCAAGCCGCCGCCGCTGGTCGAGCGCCGCCTGCGGGTCGAAGTCGACGAGCGCGTCAACGCCCAAGGCGGCATCGACCGGCCGCTCGACCCAGCGAGCGTCGAACGCGCGGTGCGCTTTCTCATCGGCGAAGGGGTCGAGGCGATCGCGGTCTGCCTGCTGCACTCCTATCTGAACCCGGCGCACGAGTTCCGGGTCAAGGAAATTGCGGCGCGGCTGGCGCCCGGCATCGCGCTGTCGGTCAGCGCCGAGGTATTGCCGGTCATCAACGAATACGAGCGCGGCTCGACGGCGGTCATCAACGCCTATGTCCGCCCGGTCGTCGAACGCTATCTGAGCCGGCTCGGCGGCGGCCTGCGGCGCGCTGGCGTGGCGTCCCCGCTTCTGCTGATGCAGTCGAATGGCGGGCTGACAACCGCCGAGGCCGCCGCCGCGACGCCGATGCACATCATCGAGTCGGGCCCGGCGGCCGGGGTGGTCGGGGTGCAGGCCTTGGCCCGGCGCATCGGCATCGAAAAGGCGATCTCGTTCGACATGGGCGGCACCACCGCGAAGGCCTCGCTGATCGAGAACGGCGAATTCACGCGCGCCACGGAGTACCAGGTCGGGGCCGGCATCGTGCTCGGCTCGCGGCTGCTGTCGGGGGCCGGCTACACGCTGAAGGTGCCGGCGATCGACCTCGCCGAGGTCGGGGCCGGCGGCGGCTCGATCCTGTGGATCGACAGCGGCGGGGCGCTGCAGGTCGGTCCGCACAGCGCCGGCGCTGTGCCAGGACCGGTGTGCTACGGCCAGGGCGGCGCCGAACCGACCGTGACCGACGCCAATGTCGTGCTGGGCTACCTCAATCCGGCGCACCTGGTCGGCGGCGCGCTGCGGCTCGACGCCGACAAGGCGCGGCCAAGCCATCGCCGAGCGGATCGCGCGGCCGCTCGGCGTCACCGTCGAGGAGGCGGCCTACGGGGCGCATCTGATCGCCGCATCAAACATGATCCGCGCGCTGAAGGCGGTGTCGAGCGAGCGCGGCCGCGACCCGCGCGAATACGCGCTGGTCGCGTTCGGCGGCAACGGCCCGATCTTCGCGGCTGGGATGGCCGAGGCGATGCAGATGCCGCTGGTCCTGATCCCGCCCTCGGCCGGCGTGTTCTCGGCGTTCGGGCTGCTTCATGCCGAGGTCGCGTACCATTTCGCGCGCACCCGCAGGCGGCTGCTGCGCGAGGCGGCCGCGGGGGATTTAGCGGGGGAATTGCAGGCGATCATCGACGCGCTCGAAGCCGAGGCGCGGGCGCGGCTAACTGCGGACGGGTTCGCGCCCGAGCGGATCGAGATCCGGCGCGCCGCTAGCCTGCATTACCAGGGGCAATCCTTCGAGCTGCGCGTGCCGCTCGCGTCGGGCCGGCTCGACCCCGGCGCGCTGGCATCTCTCGAAGAGGCGTTCGGGGCCGAGCACAAGCGTACCTACGGCCATCGCGCCGGGATCGACGAGCCCGTCGAACTGGTCGGCCTCGAGGTTGTCGGGTGCGGTATTCCGGAAAAGCCGCGCGCCGCCTCGGCCGTCGCGGCAAGCCTCGCGCCCGATGTCGCGATAGCCGAACCGCGCAGGCGCGCCTATTTCGGGCCGGAAAGCGGCTGGCTCGACGCAGACGTCGTCAACCGCAGCGAGCTGCGGGAGGAGCTCCGCGGCCCATGCATCGTCGAGGAATATGACGCGACCTGCCTGGTCCCGCCGGGCTGGACCGCCCGTCTCGACCCGCACGGCAGCATCGCGATCACCCGCGCCCGGAACGGCTAGCGACGCGAATAAAACCGGCCGTTTGAGACGCCGACCAATGGCCCCACTCCTCCCTCCCCCGCAATCCCGGGTCAAGCCCGGGGAGGGACGGTTAGGAAGGGCCGGCGCCGCCGGTTGCTGTGCCATCGGTGTTGGTAAATCCTAATCGCGCAAAACTCCAATCTGACCCGACGGATTGCGGTGCGCAGCGGCAACGCGCCTCTTCGCCGACCTGCGGCATGGACGCTGGCGTACACTGACCTTTCAAGCGGCCTTGCGCTGTAGGCATCGCGGTGCCCTGTGTCATCGATGGACCGATCAACGCCGCCAGCTTTCGGACTGATATTGAGAGCTTCTGATTCCGAGCCTGTCGCCCGCAGACATTGTTATCATCGACAAGCTCGCCTGGGCCGTCCTTGGCTTGCTACCCTTGCCGAGGAGCAAGGCGTCAGCTTCGCGGCGGAAACAGGCATGCGTCTCGCGGTACTCAGGATCGGCCGCTCGTCCGATCAATCCGCGCCGTCAATCTGGCGGCGCTACCGGCGGCTGTGGATTGTGGCCTGGACGATCGTCGCCGCAGCCGGTCTCTATTTTGGCTCCGATGCCTTTGTCGCCTATACGGACGACGCCTACGTGCGATCGGACCTAGTGGCGATCGCACCGGAAATTGCCGGCATCGTCAAGACCGTGTGGGTGGCGGACAATCAGAGTGTCGCCGCCGGGGAGCAGCTCGCCACGATCGACCCGGAGCCGTATCAGCTCGATGTTGATCTGATGCAGCAGAAGATTGCCAGCCTAAAAGCGATCGTCGCGGTCAAGGAGCAGGCCCAGGCCGCGGACGCCGCCAGCGTCGATGCGGCCGAGGGGGAGTTGCGCTACGCGCAGCTGGAATTCGATCGAGCCAATACGCTGGCTCGCGAGCAGTTCGCCTCACAGGCCGCACTCGACAAAGCGGCCGATGAGCTGCGCAAGGCCAAGGATCGCCTTGCGACTCGACAGGTCCAGGTTCAAACCGACGCGCGCGAAGTCGCCGCAGCCAAAGCCGATGTCGCGGTCGCGCGCGCCGAGCTCGCGGTCGCGCAATACAAGCTGTCGCGCACCCGGTTGGTCGCGTCGGTTGGCGGCTATGTGAATAATTTAAACCTGCGCCCCGGCGTCTATGCGCGTATCGGCGAGCCGATCGTCGGCGTGGTCGATAACTCGCAGTGGCGCATCATTGCCAATTTCAAGGAGGATGTCGCCGCCGCGGTCGCTCCGGGAAAATCCGTCTGGGTATGGCTCGACAGCGATCCCTGGCGCGTGCGGCGCGGCCGGGTGCAGGGGGTAGGCCGCGGCATCGCGCGCTCGAACGACCCCGAACAGCTGTTGCCGTATGTCGCGCCGACCACCGATTGGATCCGTCTCAGGCGGCGCTTTCCGGTGACGGTTCTGCTCGATCCGCCAATGCCGTCGCGCGGTCTCCTGATGGGGGCCGACGCGCGCGTCTTTTTCATCCGGTGAGCGGGCGGTGAACGGGGCGACATGGCGGACCTGTTGAGCCGCTTGGCCGGCGCTCTCGCCGACGATGTTCGCGCGCTGACGCGGCCGGGGCCGCGCGATAGAGCCGCCCTGCGCACCGCGCTCGCCGCTGTCATGGCGGCGCTGGTCGCCTTGGCGCTGCATATTGATGATCCAGAGTGGGCCGCAATCACCGCTCTCGCCGTCGTGCAGAGTGACGCCGCGGCGACATGGTCGCGCAGCGTCGACCGCATCCTCGGCACGCTTGCCGGTGCGCTTATCGGCTATCTGGCCGCCGCGACAATTGCAGATCACGTGATCTTTTTAGCGATCGTCGCGGGCTGCACGGCCTTCTCAATCTATGGTCAAGAGCGCGTCGAGCACGGCTATGCGATGTTGCTTGGCGGCGTCACGGTCCTGCTCATCGTGTTCGGCTCGCTAACGGCTCCGGAAGACGCTCTCAACCTCGCGCTTTATCGCGCGCTTGCAATCATCATCGGGGTCGTCGTTGCCTGTGTGATCGACTACGCCCTGGCCGAGCCCGGCATGTCGCCGCAAGCGGCGGGGAAGCCCGGCATCTGGGCCCGGCCGATCGACCGGGACCTTGCGGCGGTCGCAATCACCGGCGGCATCGCGATCGGTCTGATACCGCTGATATGGGAAACCTTGGACTTGCCGGGGCTTGGCCAGACGCCGATCACCGCCTTCTTTATCATGATCGCGATGCGCCAGGAACCGGTCTGGCGGGCGCTGACCCGCATTGCCGGTTGCCTGCTCGGCGGGATCTATGGCCTTGTCGCCATGCACCTCGTTGGCGGCTCTTTCCTGCCCTGGGTTGCGACGATGTTTGCCGGCATCTATGTCG
Source organism: uncultured Alphaproteobacteria bacterium (assembly GCA_963753665.1). Lineage (GTDB taxonomy): Bacteria > Pseudomonadota > Alphaproteobacteria > ATCC43930 > CGMCC-115725 > DATARH01. The sequence continues at coordinate 175,904 of CAVWDC010000012.1, read as the reverse complement.
CCACCCATGTCCAGCACGGAAACGGCGATGCGGCGTATGTCGGGCAACAGGCGGCGATGGTGATCGTGTTGGCGATGATCCAGGGCAGCGCAGCTTCTCCCGACATTTTGCCGGCCCTTGACCGCCTGATCGGCATCGTCGGCGGTTTGGTGGTTGTCGCGTTCTGCCAATTGCTCTTCGCGCCGCTGGTTCGCGGCCTCCTCGAACCTCGCGGCTGAGCAGCCGCGACGGGGTCCGTACGGGGAAACGCCTAATTTGCCGCCGCCCAAAATCGATCGCGGAGTGAACGTATGTCACGGTGGCGTCTCAGTGGGACGTTAGCTACGTCGCCTTTTGTGCACCACAGGATGATTATCGTTCATAGCCTGTCACCGGGGTGTTGAGACAAATTGGTCCCGTGGACGCGCGGCGATGCGAGAACGCCATCACATCGGCGACTTCCTGGGCGGCGCCGCGGCCGGTGGAACGCTGCGGCCAAGTAATCACCTGCGTTCGTCCGTCCCCACGCCGGGAGTGCCCAATGACGTCGTGAGCGACGTAGCGCATGAACTCCTTGCCGCGCCATATCGTTTCTGCCGCATCTGCAATGTTGAGAAGTATATTTGCAGCTCTAACGTTACCGACCCGGTATGCGGCCTCGGCGGCAAGATGGGATTCCCAGATGATGCCGATCCCCCCGCGGGCCAGAAGCTCCCGCGCAACGCTTTCTTCTAATTCGCTCATACCACAGACCTCCAAACCACTGGGCAATCGTGCCCCGGGAAGTCCGCCCCAGAATGTGATGCTCGTCACAGTTGAAAAAAGAATCTCGGGTTTTCAGGCGAGGTGGGCAAAAGGGTACGCGAGCAAGGGTCGACCTTTTGAGGCGTACTCGCGGGCTGAAGCCTTAAATTGGCCGCTCCGCATCCGCAAGTGTCCGCGATAAGGTTGATTGTTGTCCGCCTCGAACCGCTCTGGCATGCTGCCTCTCGTGCCGCTGCGGCGACAGCCGGCTATAACCCCGGCGTGTAGAGCCCTGATCGGCGAACGACGCACGCGGCCGGAGTTAGACGGCAGCGCAAGGGAGAACGGAACGCATGGATATAGGCGCGGGCGGTACACGATCGAGCGCTGATCGGACTCGCCCGCAAGCGTCGTCGGGAGCGTCTCGTGCAAGGCCGTCCGGCCTGCCCGTGCCGCTGCCGCAGTTTTACGCGACCGCGTCGGTCCCGTGTCCCTATGTACCCGGTCGCGCCGAGCGCAAGCTGATCGTGGAGCTTGCCGGGCGAGGCGCACCAGGGTTTTACGATTCGCTGTCGCGGATCGGGTTCCGCCGCAGTCATCGTTTCGCATACCGCCCGGCCTGCCGCGCCTGCGCCGCCTGCGTCCCGGTGCGCATCGCCGTCGAGCGCTTTACGCTGACCCGCTCGATCCGCCGCGTGCGAAACGCCCATGCCGGTCTTGCCGGGGCGGTGCTGCCGCCAAGCGCCACGATCGAGCAGTTCCGACTGTTCACGGCCTATCAGCACTCGCGCCACCGCGACAGCGAAATGGCGGCGATGACCTACGACGACTATCGCGGCATGATCGAGGACACCTCGCTGCGCACTGCGGTCGTCGAATTCCGCCAGTCCGACGGCAAACTGGTCGCGGTGTCGCTAATCGACAGGCTCGATGACGGCATTTCCGCCGTATACACGTTTTACGATCCGGCGCGGCGTCCCGGCGGTCTCGGGACCTGGTCGATTCTCTGGCTGGTCGAGGAATGCCGGCGGCAGGGTCTGCCATACATATATCTCGGCTACTGGATCGCCGAGAGCCCGAAAATGGCCTACAAGGCGCGCTTCCCGGCGCTGGAGCGGCTGACCCAAGGCGAATGGCGGCCATTCGCCGAAGTGTCGGGGATCCTGGAGCCAGACGGCGTGACCGCTGCCGGATGACGCACGGGAGCACCATCGGGGCCCTGTCGTCAGGCCTGTTCGGTGACATGTTCGGCACCGCGGCGATGCGCGCGGCCTTTGGTGAGGAGGCCTTTCTCGCGCGTTGCGCCGAGGTCGAGGCGGCGCTGGCCCGGGCCCAGGCCCGGCTCGGTATTGTGCCCTCGGATGCCGCCGAGGCCATATCGCGGGCTGCCGCGGCGATCGCCGGCGATCCGTCCTCGCTCGACCTCGACCGGTTAAAGCGCGAGACCGAGACCGTCGGCTATCCGATCCTGCCGTTGGTACGACAGCTCGCCGAACGCGCCGGCCCCGGCGGGCGCTGGCTGCATTGGGGCGCGACGACGCAGGACATCATGGATACCGCCGCGGTCGTGCAGATCCGTGAGGGTCTCAGGCTGATCGAAGCCGATCTCGACGCGGTGCGCAGCCATCTCGCCGCCCTCGCGCGGCGCTGGCGCGACACCCCGATGGCCGGGCGCACGCATCTGCAGCACGCGCTGCCGGTCACCTTCGGCTACAAGGCGGCGGTCTGGCTCGCCGGGTTCGACCGGCACAAGGCGCGGCTCGCCGAGCTGAAGCCGCGCGTGCTGGTCGCGCAGTTCGGCGGCGCCGCCGGGACGCTTGCCTCGCTCGGAGCGGGCGAGAGTGCGCTTGCCTCCTGCACCGAACTGGCCCGCGAACTCGGCCTGGCCGAGCCGGCGATCACCTGGCAGGTCGCACGCGACGGAATCGTCGAAACCGTGCAGTTTCTCGCTCTGCTCGGCGGCAGCCTCGGCAAGATCGCGTTCGACATCATGCTGATGTCGGCGACCGAATTCGGCGAGGCGGCCGAGCCGTTTGTCGCCGGGCGCGGCTCGTCGTCGACAATGCCGCAGAAGCGCAACCCGATCTCGTGCGAACTGATCCTCGCCGCCGCCAAGGCACTGCGCCAGCATGCCGGGCTGATCCTCGACGCGATGGTCAGCGATTTCGAGCGCGCCACCGGCCCCTGGCATGTCGAATGGATCGCGCTGCCGGAGAGTTTCGGCTACGCCGCGGGGGCGCTGCATCAGGCTGATTTCATGCTTGGCGGGCTGATCGTCGATCCGGCCCGCATGGAGAAGAATCTGGGGATGACACATGGTCTTATTGTCGCCGAGGCGGTGATGATGGGCCTCGCCCCCCATACCGGCCGCAACGAGGCGCACGATCTCGTCTACGACGCCTGCCGCGCCGCGATCGAGAGCGAGCGGCCGCTTTGCGACGTGCTGCTCGAAACCCCCGAGGTCGCCGGCCCGCTCGGGGCCGAACGGCTGCGGGCGCTGACCGACCCGGCGAACTATCTCGGAGCGGCAGGGGCGATGGTGGATCGCGTTCTGGACGGGCGGTAGGAGGCGGCCTAACTCTAAAAGCGGTCGAGGTGGTCGCGCGCTTCGTCCGTCGCGTTCTGCGCCGCGGCGGCTTTTTCGACGATCCGCCGGATGCGCTCGGTGGGAAATCCGAGCTGCACAAGCGCGACGCCGCGGTCGAACGCCTCGCCGTAATGCGCAATCAACGCGCTTTCGGCCAGCCGGAAGCTGCTCATGCCCTCGAACATGACCGGGCGCCCCGCGCTTTCCGGCAGACGCGAACGGTAGCTGAAGCGGAAGCGGGCATAGCCGATTTTTCCGTCGCTGACCGGATCGAAAAAGTCCCAGCGATAGTCGCTGCCGGTGTCGTGAAAGCGCCACAACATCGCGGCGATGGCCGCGCGGCCCCGATGCACCCCGAAAAACTCGTCGGCATAGACCCCGTCCTCGGTAAACAGCGCCCCGAGCCCAACACCGTCATTGGCGACGATCGCTTCCGTAAACGAGGTGAGCAGATCGGCGAACGAGCGATTTCCTTCAGCCACAGACATCGGGTCTTCCCTCCGGCAGTAGCCTGCCGCGAAGCCTATCCCTTCTTGACCAGCGGGCATTCGCCCTGGTCCATCGGGCGGAACGCTTCGTCGCCGGGGATCGTGCGGATGAATTTGTAATAATCCCACGGACCTTTCGATTCGTCCGGCTTCTTGACCTCGAACAGATACATGTCGTGGACGTTGCGGCCGTCCAGACGGATATAGCTCTTGCCGAAGATCGGGTCGTCGAACGGCTCCTTCTTCAACACCGCCATCACCTTGTCGGCGTCGTCGGTGCCGGCCTCCTTGATTGCTTCGAGATAGCGCTTCGTCGCCGAATAAGAACCCGGCCTGAATGCTGGTCGGCATCTTGCCGCCGAACTTCTCGGCGAAGCGCTTCGCGAAGGCGCGGCGTCCGGTCGTTTTGGTCCCAGTAGATAGGCCTCGGTCAGGTTGAGGCCCTGCGCCAGCTTCAGGCCGAGGCTGTTGCACGTCGGTGACGAAGACCAGCAGGCCGGCCAGCTTCTGGCCGCCCTTCACGATGCCGAACTCGGCCGCCTGCTTGATCGAATTGATCGTGTCGCCGCCGGCGTTCGCGAGCCCGATGACCTTGGCGCCGGAAGCCTGCGCCTGCAGCAGGAACGACGAGAAATCGGGCGTGTTGAGCGGTGCCCGCACGCCGCCGACCACCTTGCCGCCGTTCGCCTTGACGACGTTCGTGACATCGCGTTCGAGCGCGTGCCCGAACGCGTAATCGGCGGTGATAAAGAACCAGGTGTCGCCGCCGGCCTTGACCACCGCCGAGCCGGTGCCGTTGGCCAGCGCCGCGGTGTCATAGACCCAATGCACCGTGTACGGGTTGCACAATTTGCCGGTGATGTCGGACGAGGCCGGGTCGGTCGCCAGGTAGATCTTTTCTTCTGGCCGGCGACCCCCATCGTCGCGATCGACGAGGACGAGGCTCCGGTGCCGAGGATCACGTCGACCTTGTCGACATCGTACCAGCGTCCGGCGGTCGATACCGCGACGTCGGGCTTGTTCTGGACATCGGCCTGGACCAGCTCGATCGGCTTGCCGAGCACTTTGCCGCCCATGTCGTCGATCGCCATCTGCGTCGCGACGACCGCGCCCTGGCCGTTGATGTCGGAATAAAGGCTCGACATGTCGGTCAGCACGCCGACCTTGACGACATCGTCGGTGACCTGCGCCCGCGCCGGATAGGTCGCGGCCGCGCCGATCGCCGCCAACGTTAGCGCAACAGTGGCAACAGCAGCACGCTTCATCAGTCGTTTCCTCAGTTCGTTGTTGCGCCGGACTATAGACTGCCTGTGCACGGCCGGGGAATGTGGCGGATCGCAGCGTGCCGGGCCGGCGATGTGCAATCCAAGGTTGAGCCGATCCCGATGAGGTTTGCTGATAAACCGAGGAATCTGCAGCAAACTACCCCGTAAGGGTCGAACCCGCCCATTTTTCCCGACAGCCAAAAGTGGCGGAAACGCGCCGCTGTAAGCCGAGACGCACAATCGAAAGTTGAGCCGTTTCGGTGAGATTTGCTGATAATACAGAGAATTTGCAGCAAACGGCCCGCAACGATCGCACCCGCCATCTCATCCCGGCAGCCAAACGTTCCTCCAAAGCGCAAATCATAGCCGATGAATTGGGCGGAATTAGCGGCGACCTCCGGCCGCGATTTCTTCGGAACGCACGGTGTCATTGCGCGATGCCGCAGCGCTGCAGGCCTGAACGGCAGCCGGCTTCCGAGCAAAATCGCCGGCCGGAGAATGAGGCTTGCGCCGCGGTTGAGTGCGAGAAACCGGCACCCCGCCGAACGCGCGCCGGGAACAGCGGCAGAATGGCTCCCGTTTGGCTGCAAAACACTTCAGATTGGTGCAGCCAATGGATGATGAAGACCCGAGACAGGCCCACCCACAGCCGCCGCAGCCGAGGCAGCAGCAGGAACCGCCGGGAACCACGCGAAACTCGACCCGCCGCCCGACCACGGCGAACAGTCGTACAAGGGATGCGGCAAGCTGCGGGGCAAGGCGGCACTGGTCACCGGCGCCGATTCCGGTATCGGCCGCGCCGTCGCGATCGCCTTCGCGCGCGAAGGTGCCGACGTGCTGATCTCCTATCTGTGCGAGGACGAGGACGCGCGCGAGACCGCACGCTGGGTCGAACAGGCCGGCAGGCGCGCCGTCCTGATGCCCGGCGACGTGGCCGACCCGGCGCATTGCCGTGCGCTGGTCGATCGTGCCGTCAAGGAGTTCGGAACGCTCGACGTGCTCGTCAACAACGCCGCCTATCAGATGACGTTCAAGAGCCTCGACGAGATCAGCGACGAAGAGTGGGACAAGACCTTCCGCACGAATATCTACAGCATGTTCTATCTGTCGAAGGCGGCGGCCAGGCACATGAAGCCGGGCGGCGCGATCGTCAACACGACCTCGATCAACGCCAAGTCGCCGAACCCGACGCTGCTGCCCTATGCGACGACGAAAGGCGCGATCGCCAATTTCACGGCCGGCCTCGCGCAGCTGCTGGCGAAGCAGGGCATCCGCGTCAATTGCGTCGCGCCGGGGCCGATCTGGACGCCGCTGATCCCGTCGACGATGGACCCGGACTCGGTCGAAAAATTCGGCAAGAACACGCCGCTCGGGCGCGCCGGGCAACCGGCGGAACTGGCGCCGGCCTATGTGCTGCTCGCCAGCGACGATGGCAGCTACATGACTGGCGCACTGATCCCGGTGACCGGCGGCCGCCCGATGTTGTAGCGGAGGCTCGGCGCTGATCGAACTCGAACAAGCTTAACTCAAGTCAAATATTTCGCCGGTAGCCGCGAGGCTCCGGCGAAATTTTTGTGTTCGCACTGGTGGAACAATGAGCCGCTACATTCGTTTGCGCGCGTACGGTTGAAAGGGCCGCGACGGCTTTATTCGGTGGCTATCTTCGGCCCGAGAGCGAACCTGCTGACTAAAACGGCGATGATTTCCGCCGTTGTGCTAATGCTTTTCCTGGGTGGGCTGATTTGGATCGTGCCAGTCACGAATTATACGACCACCTCTCAGTTCGCGCCGCAGCAGCCGGTCCCGTTCAGCCACAAGCATCACGTCAGCGACGACGGGATCGATTGCCGCTACTGCCATACCTCGGTCGAGGTCTCGTCAAATGCCGGCATGCCGCCGACCGAAACCTGCATGACCTGCCATTCGCAGATCTGGACGCATGCCCCGGTGCTGGAGCCGGTGCGGCAGAGTTTCGCCACGGGCATACCGCTGCGCTGGACCAAGGTCTACCGGCTGCCGGATTACGTGTTCTTCAATCACAGCATTCATATCGCGAAAGGCGTCGGCTGCAACGAATGCCACGGCCAAATCGAGGAAATGCCGCTGACCCGCGAGGTACAGCATATGTATATGCTGTTCTGCCTCAACTGCCACACCGATCCCGGCCCGCGTCTGCGCCCGCGCGAACAAGTGTTCAACATGAAATGGCGGCGCACGCCGGAGACGCCGCCGCCCGAAGTCGCTGCTCGCGGCGTACAACATCCATCCCGAAATCCTTAGCGACTGCAGCATATGTCACCGATGAGCGGATCCGGGCGGGACTACTGGCGCAGGCTGCAGGAGCTGGCCGACAGCCCGGAATTCGCCGAGATCGTCGAACGCGAGGTGCCGCGCTTCCGCGGCGCGCTCGACGGGCTGGACCGCCGCCGCTTTCTGCAGATCATGGCGGCGCCGATGGTCCTGGCCGCGCTGTCCGGCTGCGGGCCGGAACCCGACCCGCGGCAGCTCGTACCCTATGTCGAGCAGCCGCCCGATCTCGTGCCCTCGGTCCCGCGCTACTACGCGACCGCGTTCACCAATGCCGGCTATGCCGAGGGCGTGAGGCTGCAGCATACGATGGGACGCCCGGTCAAGGTCGAGGGCAACCCGCTGCATCCGGCGAGCCTTGGCGCGGCGAGCGCGCCGATGCAGGCCAGCCTGTTGAGCCTTTACGATCCGCGCCGCGCGCAGACGATCCTCGGCGGCGGACAGGTGCAGAGCTGGCCGGGCTTTGTTGCCGCGCTTTACGCCCGTCGCCAAGCGCTGCTGGCAACCGGCGGCAAGGGCCTGCGGCTGCTTACCGGAACCGTAACCTCCCCGACCTTGGTCGAGCAGGCGACCGACTTGCGGCGACAGTTCCCCGAGATGCGCTGGGTCAGCTGGGAGCCCCTCGACCGCGATACCGAACGCGACGCCGACACGCAGCCTCCTCGGCCGCAGCTTCGACCGCGTATACGACTTGACGCAGGCAGAGGTCATTTTCGGCGTCGAAAGCGACCTGATCTCGAACGGGGCCGGGATGGCTCGCCTATGCCAGGCAGTTCGCGAGCTCGCGGCGCCCCTACGACACCGCCGGCCGGATGAGCCGCGTCTATGCCATCGAGAGCACGCCGACCCTGCTCGGCGCCAAGGCCGATCATCGATTGGCGCTGCGGCCGGCCGAAATCGAAACCGCCCTCCGCCATGTCGCCGGCGCGGTCGGCGCCGGACCGCGGGAATGGACGCAAGTGGAGACCGGCCGCGCGCCCTGGCTCGCCGCGGCAGCCGAGGACCTGCTCGCGCATCGCGGGCGTGTCCTTGTCCATGCCGGCCGGGAGCAGCCGGAAGAGGTGCATCTGCTCGTCAATGCGATCAACGCCGCGCTCGGCGCGTTCGGATCGACGATCGGGCTGATCGACCCGGTTGCGGCGTCGCCGGCCGCGGCGCAGACGCTGCCGGAGCTGGTTGCCGACATGGAAGCCGGCGCAGTCGACACGCTGGTGATGATCGACACGAACCCGGTCTACAGCGCACCCGCCGATCTCGATTTTGCCGGCGCGCTGAAGCGCGTGCCGTTCTCGGCAAGCCTCAGCCTCTATGCCGACGAAACCGCGTTGGCGAGCACCTGGACGGTTCCGAAGTCGCACGAGTACGAAACCTGGAGCGACGCGCGTGCGTTCAACGGCGTCGCGACGATCCAGCAGCCCCAAGTGCTGCCGCTTTATGGCGGGCATTCGGCGCACGAAGTGCTCGCGATGCTGCAAGGGCAACACGGGCGCCGATCCGCAGGAGCTGGTGCGCGAGATTGGCGGCGATGGACGGACGGCAGGGAAGCGCGGCGATTTCCCGGCGTTCTGGCACGAAACGCTGCGCGCCGGCATCGTCGCGGACACCGCCTCTCCGCTGCTGCCGGCATCCTCCGGCACGCGATATTCGCGGCCGCGATCGGCGACGCCGCCGGAACCGGTCGCAAAGCCCGGCCTCACACTGCTGTTCCGCCCCGACGAAGCGATCTGGGACGGCCGTTTCGCCGACAATGCCTGGCTGCTGGAATTGGGACGGCCGTTCACCCGGTTGACCTGGGACAACGCCGCATTGATAGCGCCCGCCACCGCCGCGAGGCTCAGCCTCGAAACGCAAGACATGGTCCTGGTCGGAAGCCGCTATGGCCAGGTGAAAGCGCCGGTATTCGTGTTACCCGGTCAGGCCGAGAATTGCGTGACGCTGACGCTTGGTTTCGGCCGGCGGGCCGGCGGGCTGGCGGTCGGCATCGGTTACGACGCATACCGGCTGCGTGGCGCCGCCGAGCCGTGGTCGACCTTGGCCACGTCCTTCATCAAGACCGGCGAACGCTATCCGCTCGCCGAGGCGCAGGGCCATGATTACGTGGCGGACACAAAGACCTGATCCACGAAGGTACGCTGACCCAGTACATCGAGTCTGCCGGAGAGTTTCGAGCAAGAGGGCGACAAAGAAATCGCTCTATCCTCGGTTCGATTATCCGCGGCACGCCTGGGGTATGGCGATCGACCTGAATTCGTGCATCGGCTGCCAAGCCTGCGTCACGGCCTGCCAGGCGGAAAACAATGTGCCCGACGGTCGGCAAGGAACAGGTGCTGAAGCACCGGATCATGCATTGGCTGCGGATCGATCGCTATTATGGCGGGCCGCCGGAAAATCCAACATTCGCGTTCGAACCGATGCCGTGCATGCATTGCGAGAAGGCGCCCTGCGAGGTCGTGTGTCCGGTACACGCCACGGTACACGATCACAGCGGATTGAACCTGATGGTCTACAACCGCTGCGTCGGAACGCGGTTCTGCTCAAACAACTGCCCCTATAAGGTGCGGCGGTTCAACTTCTTCGGTTACGCATTCGAAGAGAGCGACCAGGGCCGGCCGCCGCAATCGTGGAACCCCGAGGTGACGGTTCGCGGACGCGGCGTCATGGAGAAATGTACCTATTGCATCCAGCGCATCCGCCACGGCGTTATCCAATCCGAACTTGAGCAGCGTCCGCTGGCCGACGGCGATATCGTCACCGCCTGCCAGCAGAGCTGCCCGACGCAGGCAATCGTCTTTGGCGACATCAACAATCCCGAAAGCGCGGTCACGCGCCGCAAGGCGACCGCACTCAATTACGTGCTGCTCGAAGAGCTGAACACCTGGCCCCGCACCAGTTATCTCGCCCTGGTGCGCAACCCGCAACCCGATGATCCCGACCGAGGAGTCATGACGGTCGTCACCGACCCGCCGGGCGACCCGCCGATCATCGAGCCGGGGGTCAGCCTCGCGTCGCTGAGCGAGGAGGTCAGCAGCCGGATCCTGAGCCCGCACGCCCCGCTGTGGTGGTGGATCGGGTTTGGTTTCGGCTTCGCATGCTCCTCTGCCTGCTGCTCGTCGCCGTGTCCTGGCTGTTCGCGAACGGCGTCGGGATCTGGGGCATCAACATCCCGGTCGCCTGGGGCTTCGCGATCGCCGAGTACGTCTGGTGGATCGCGCTGGCGAGCGGCGGCACGGTCATCTCGGCGCTGTTCTATCTGACGGGCTCGCCGTGGCGCGCCGCGACCAACCGGATCGCGGAGACGATGCTGCTCGCCGCCGCCGCCTGCGCCGGCATCATGCCGATCCTGCATCTCGGAAGGCAGGGGCTCTTTTACTGGCTGTTCACCTATCCGAACGTGATGGGGATGTGGCCGCAGGCGCGCAGCCCGCTGTGGTGGGATTTCGTTTGCCTGCTCTGCTACGTCCTGATGTCGATCATGTTCTATTACGTCGGCGCGCTGCCCGATCTTGCGACGGTGCGCGACCTCGCGAGGAGCCGCGGCAGCCAGCTGTTTTATGGCCTATTGGCGCTCGGCTGGCGCGGCTCGGCGCGGCATTGGCGCAATCACCGAGCCGTCTACGGAATCATGGCGGCGATCATGGCGCCGATGGTCATCTCGGTGCACAGCGTCGTCGGCCTCGACTATGCCGGCGGTCTCACCCCCGGCTGGCACTCGACGCAGTTCCCGCCCTATTTCTTTTTCGGCGCAGTGATCTCAGGCACGGCGATCGTGATCATTTTGACGATCCTGGTGCGCTGGGGCTATTCGCTGCACGACGTCATCACCGAATATCATCTCAATGCGCTCGCCAAGGTGATGCTCGTCGGCAGCCTCATGCTGACCTATTCTTATGTCTGGGAAGCCTGGGGGGCGATCTACAGCCACGACGTTGCCGAGCGACTTGAATTCTTTCATCGCATGTTCGGATTCAACGCGTTCACCGCGCCGCTGTTCTGGATCGAGAAGTTGCTGAACTCGATTATCCCGCAGCTGCTCTGGTTTCCGTTCGTCCGCCGCAGCCAAATTCTGCTGTTGCTGATTTCCGGGGGCATCATCGTCGGGATGTGGATGGAGCGTATCGTTTTCACGATATCGAGCCTGGCCCACAACCACATGCCCTCATGGTGGTTCGAATTCCATCCGACGCTTTGGGACTGGATGACCCTTGCGGGATCGATCGGCCTATTCATCACGGTTTTCTTTCTGCTGCTGCGCTTCATGCCGATTGTTTCGATGTCGGAAGTGCGCGAGATGATCGACAAGGTGAGCTCAAAATGACCGAGCGCCGTCCGTTCGGCATCATCGCCCTTTTCAACTCGTCAGAGGCGATCATCGCGGCGGCGCGGCATCTGCGCCGGTTGGGGTTTCGCGAAGTCGAGGCCTACACCCCGTTCCCGGTCGAGGGGCTCGACCAGATCCTGCGTCCGGGCCGCCGGGTCTGGCTGCCGCTGCTGATGTTCGTAAGCGGACCGGTCGGCGGCTTCTGGGGCTATTTCCTCCAATGGTGGGATGAGGCATGGAGCTATCCGATCAATGTCGGCGGGCGGCCCTATAACAGCTGGCCGGCCTTCATGGTCTCCGCCTTCGAGATCATGTTGCTGCTGGCGATAACCGGCGGGTTTTTCGGGTTGCTGTTCGCCTGTCGCCTACCCCGTCTCTATCACCCGATCTTCAATTCGGCGTGGATCGAGCGCGCCTCGCGGGACCGCTTCGCTCTGTGCATCGAGGCGCACGACCCTCAGTTCGAGCCGCGGCTGATCCGCCCGGTTTTCGAGCGGCTTGGCGCCGAACGCATCGAGGAGGTCTGGGAGTGAGGCGAGTCGCGTTCGCCGCTGCGATTGGGCTCGTGACCGCGTTGACAAGCTGCGACCGGTTCGCCAATCAGCCAAAGCTGCGCGGCTTTACGGTGCCGTTCGGGGCCGAGCTGGCCTACCCGCTGGCGCCGCCGCCGGGAACCGTCGCGGTCGACGAGAAGCTGTCGCACCCGCCGCCGCCGCTCACGCTGGCGCTGATGCGGCGCGGCCAGGAGCGCTTCAACATCTATTGCGCGCCGTGTCACGGCTTTGACGGAAGCGGCGACGGCATGGTCGTGCAGCGCGGCTTTCCGCACCCACCCTCGTATCACACCGAGAAGCTGCGCGAGGCGCCGATCCAGCATTTCTACGACGTCATCACCAACGGATACGGCGTTATGTTCCCCTATGCGGCGCGCGTCCCGCCACCGGACCGGTGGGCGATCATCGCCTATATCCGGGCGCTGCAAGCCAGCACGATGGCCGACCTGACCGACGTCCCGCCGGAAATAAGGCGGACGCTGCAATGACTTGGGATCGCCGCAGCATCGTTACGGCTGGGCTCATCCTGCTAGCGTTCGCGGTCGGGGCGGGGTTCTGCATTTATCGCGATCGTGATCGATCCCTCGACCTTCTTTGGTGCCTGGCTCGCCGCCTATCTGTTTTGGCTTGGGCTGCCGTTATGCGGCGTCACCCTCGTTCTCGTGCACGATCTGACCGGCGGCGAATGGATGGAGACGGCGCGGCCGCTGCTCGATGCCGCGATCGCGACGATGCCGCTCGCGACCCTGGCGGGCATCCCGGTACTGATCGGCCTAGACAGCCTCTACAGCTGGACACACAAGTCGCCGGACCTGGTGAACCTTTGGTATCTGAACCCGCCGGCTTTCTACCTGCGTTATGCCTGTTATCTTGTGCTGTGGAACCTGCTCGCGGCCTTCGCGCTGCTCGGACCTCGCCGCGAGGCCCAACCGATCGCGCCGGCGCTGTCCTGGCTGAGCGGTATCGCGCTGATCCTGCTCGCCTTCTCGGCCAGCTTCGCGGGCATCGACTGGATCTTGTCGCTGCAGCCGAAATTCTGGTCATCGATTTTCCCGATGATTGCCGGCGCCGGCTGGTTCAACAGCGGCATGGCGATCGTCGTGCTGACCGTCGCCCTCGCCGCTCCTTCGGGCGACAGGTCGCGCCGACACCTTGCCGATCTGGCGCAGATCCTGCTCGCGACCACGATCTTCTGGGCCTACGTCGAATTCATGCAGTTCCTGATCATCTGGGAAGAGGATCTCAGGGGCGAAATCGACTGGTATCTCAAGCGATATGACAGCGACTGGCAGCCGGCGGTGTTTGTCGCGATCGCGCTGGGCTTCTTCGCGCCGTTCCTGATCCTGCTCTGGGGACCGGGCAAGCGCAGCCGCGCGGCGGTGGCGCTGGCCTCATTGTGTATTCTGTTCGGGCACATCGCCGCCAAATGGTGGCTGGTGCTGCCGGTACTCGACAAAGCCCCGCCATTCTGGCTCGCCGCGGTGGCCATCGTCGCTCTGGGTCCGCTTGTGCTGCTGCTGTTCCTGGCTGCGCTCCGCTTCGGCCCGGTACGGGCGCATGACGGCGTCGGAGCATGGAAGGCCGGTCATGGCTGACCCCGGCATGGCTGACCCCGGCATCGTCCTGCGCGAAAACGAGAACACGTCCTACGAGAAGTCGGACTGGCCGATCGGCAAGATCGGGCTGGTGTTTCTCGGAACGTTTTTGTTGCTGCTCGTTACGCCGTTCATCCTGATGTGGGCGTTCCCGGATTCGCTGCAGGACGTCAGCCGCAAACTGACGATCGCGCCGCCGCCGCCGCGGCAGCAGGTGGCACCGGCTACGGATCTGGCGCTGTATCTCGCCGAGCAGAAGCGGAAGCTGGGGACCTATTACTGGATCGACCGGGATCGCGGGCGCGTCCACATCCCGATCGAGGAGGCGATGAAACGCGTCGCCCAGCACGGCATTCCCGGGTTTCCAAAGGAACGCCAATGAGGCGGTCACTGGCAGTTCTTCTGTTTGGCGCCTGTCTGCTTGGAGCGGGCGGTACGTCACCGGCGCTCGCCGGACGGTCGCTTTCGGACTTCTGAGTTCCGGCCGCATCCCGGCGCCGAATTGCCGCTTCAGGCGAGCCTGCGCGACGAGCAGGGCCGCACGCAGCCTCTCGCGGCCTTCTTTACCGGGAAGCCGGTCGTCCTGGTGCTCGAATACCTGCGCTGCCGGACGTTGTGCGGGGTGACGCTGCAACGCCTCATCACCGCGCTCGATGCGCTGCCTGTCGATGCCGGGCGCGACTTCCACCTCGTCGCGATCAGCATCGACCCGCGCGACACGCCCACAGACGCCGACACCGCCAAGCGAAAGTTTCTCGCCGACTACAGCCATCCGGGGAGCGCGCGCGGCATGCATTTTCTGACCGGGCAGTCGGCTGTCGTGCGCCGGATCGCCGACGTGGTCGGGTTCCCTTACGAATACGATGCGACGCTCGACCAGTACCTTCATCCGGCCGGGTTTATCGTCGCGATGCCGGACGGACGGATCAGCCGCTACGTCCTCGGTATCGATCCGAGCGCCAGCGAACTGCGTCAGGCGCTTGCCGAAGCGGCACGGGGCGAACAGCAGAGCGTGTTCAGCCGGATCGTGCTGCTGTGTCATGCCGCGGGGCTACCGACCGGCCGCTATTCGGTGCCGATCCTCGCCGCGTTCGCGGCGGCCAATGTCGCCGGCACCGCCGTACTGATCGGCGTCTTTGCCGTTATCCGGCGCCGCCGCGGCTGAGCGCGATGAGCGCCTGGATTCCCTTTTGGCCGCGGACCGCTTCGACCAGCGGCGTGATTATAAACAATATTTTCATTGCCGAGCTCGCGCTCTGCACGGTGATCGTGCTTTCGGTCATCGGCCCTGATGCTG
The DNA here is from genome assembly GCA_963753665.1 of uncultured Alphaproteobacteria bacterium. Classification (GTDB taxonomy): domain Bacteria; phylum Pseudomonadota; class Alphaproteobacteria; order ATCC43930; family CGMCC-115725; genus DATARH01. The sequence goes on along the minus strand of CAVWDC010000012.1, from coordinate 160,770 downwards.
AATTTCGTGATCCGATATCATCACGGCAGCAAAGCATCGCGCGGGGGGCGGGTCGAAGCGACATGGCATTACGAGATTGTCTGGACCGCCGCCACCCTGCTCGCCTTTCTTGGATTGTTCATCGTCGGCGCAATTTACTATATAGAGCTGTATCAGTCGCCGGAAGCGGATATCGAAATCTTCGTAGTCGGCAAGCAATGGATGTGGAAGATCCAGCATCCCGGCGGCCAGCGCGAAATCGATGAATTGCATATCCCGGTCGGCAAGACCGTGCGACTCGTTCTCGCCTCGGAGGACGTGGTTCACAGCTTTTTCGTGCCGGCGTTTCGCATCAAGCGCGATGCGGTGCCGGGCACCTTTGAGACATTATGGTTCAAGGCGACAAAGCCCGGCGTGTACAAGCTCCAATGCTCCGAGTTTTGCGGCACCGAGCATTACAAGATGCGCGGCGACATCGTCGTCATGGAGCCGGCGGCTTTCGCCGACTGGCTGGCGACGCGCGGTGTCCACGAGTCGCTCGCGCAACAGGGCGAGGACCTGTTTCGCCAATTCGGGTGCAGCGGCTGTCACTTTCCGAGGAGCGACGTGCACGCGCCCTCCCTGGTCGGGCTTTACGGACGGATTGTCCACCTGATGGATGGAACGTCGGTCGTTGCCGATCGGCAATACATCATGGACTCGATCCTGCTGCCGAAGAAACAGGTCGTCGCCGGATATGCTCCGATCATGCCGTCTTTCGCCGGCCAGATCGGCGAAGAGGATCTGATGAAATTGCTGGCCTATATCGAATCCCTTTCGCCAGGAACGCGCTGATGGCCATTCTGCCCACCCACGCCGAGCCGTTCCCCGCGCTGGAACAAAGCTATTTGACCGGCGAATGGACGATAAAGTCGTGGCTGTTGACGCGCGATCACAAGCGGATCGCGTTGATGTTTTTCGCGTCGATCACATTCTTCTTCTTCATCGGCGGCGCCGCCGCGACGCTGATCCGGATGCAGCTCGCCACGCCCGACGGCGGCCTGCTGGAAGCCCGATGTCTACAATCGGATGTTCACGATGCATGGCGTTGTGATGGTCTGGTTCTTTCTGATCCCGTCGATCCCGACGACGCTCGGTAATTTTCTGATCCCGCTGATGATCGGGTCACACGATCTGGCGTTTCCGCGAATCAATCTGGCCAGCTGGTACGTCTTCAACCTTTCGGGTCTCGTGCTTCTGTACGCACTGGTCATGGGTGGCGTCGATACCGGATGGTACTTTTACACGCCATTTTCGTCATTGTACTCGAACAGCTATGTCTTCGTCGCGATGATGGCCGTGTTCATCAACGGATTTTCGACGATTATGACGGCGCTGAATTTTGTCGTAACGATCCACCGCCTGCGGGCGCCCGGGATGACCTGGATGCGGTTGCCGCTTTTCGTTTGGGGCATATATGCGGTCAGCGTCGTCATGTTGACCGCGACACCGGTGTTAGCGATGGATACGTTTCTGCTCGCGGTCGAGCGGGTCATTGGCGTCGGGATGTTCGACCCGGCGCGCGGCGGCGATCCGCGTGCTATGGCAGCACATGTTCTGGTTCTACTCGCATCCTGCCGTCTACATCATGATCCTGCCCGCGATGGGCGTGGTCAGCGAACTGATCCCCTGTTACTCGCGACGCCCGGTATTCGGTTACACCGGGATGGTGTACGCGCTGATGTCGATCGCGATCCTCAGTTTCTTCGTCTGGGGCCACCATATGTTCACCGCCGGTATTTCTATATATTCCGCGGTGGTGTACTCGCTGATGACATTTTTCGTCGCCGTTCCGTCAGCAATCAAGGTTTTTAACTGGACCGTCAGCCTGCACAAGGGCGCCATCCTGTTCGACGCGCCGATGATCTATGCGCTCGGCTTCGTGCTGTTGTTTACGACGGGCGGCGTCACTGGTCTCGTCGTTGCGACGCTGGCCGCCGACATACATCTGCAAGACACATACTTTATCGTCGCGCATTTTCATTACATCATGGTCGGTGGCACAGTCAGCGCGTTTTTCGGCGGGCTGCATTTCTGGTGGCCAAAGATCACCGGCCGGCTCTATCCGGAAATGTGGGCTCGCTTTACGGCAATCATTACCTATGTGGGTTTCAACCTGACCTTCTTTCCGCAGTTCATCCTCGGGTATCTCGGAATGCCGCGGCGATATTACGCCTATCCGCCGGAGTGGCAGTCCTGGAACCTGCTGTCTTCGGCTGGCGCCTCTATCCTGGCGGTTGCCTATGTTCTGCCGCTGCTTTATCTCGGTTGGAGCCTGTTCTATGGCCGCCGCGCCGGAGCAAATCCATGGCAGGCGACCGGCCTCGAATGGCTCACGTCCTCCCCGCCACCGAAGCACAATTTCGAGCGCACCCCGGTGGTGACAACGGGGCCTTACGCCTACGAGCCCGAGGACGGCAGCTTTACGACCCAGGATGGGACGCAATATGCATAGCCGTACGTTGGAGCCGGAAGTCCAGTATGCCACGCTCGGACAACAGGGCGAGGCCGCGCAGCTCGGCATGTGGGTATTTCTGGCAACCGAAACGCTGTTCATCGGGGCGTTGATTTTCACGTATTTCGTCTACCGCATTTCCTACCCGCACGAATTCGCCGAAGCCGCCAAGGACGCGATATTCTGGGCCGGCACGGTCAACCTTGGCCTGTTGTTGACCAGCAGCCTGACAATGGTTCTGGCGATCAACGCGACGGCGCAGGGCAGATTGCATCAGGGAAAGTGGCTGCTGGTCGCTACCGCGGCATTGGGGATCGTATTTCTCTGCATCAAAGGCTACGAGTATTACCTGGACTATGCCGAAAGCCATGTCGTACCGGGCGTGCATTTCGAGATCAAGCCTGGCTTCGCCCCGGTCGGCGTTCTGTTTTGGACATTTTATTATTGCGCAACCGGGCTGCACGCGTTGCATCTCTCTGTCGCTATCGGACTCGTTGTCTATATGATCTTCAAGCTGCGCCGGGGCGACATCACGCCGGCATATTATGCGCCGCTTGAGGTTGTCGGGTTGTATTGGAGTTTCGTCGACGCTGTCTGGATCTTCTTGTATCCCTGTATCTACCTGCCGGGACGGTCATGAAGGTCGAGGCAAAGGAAGCGGCTGCGCTGCCGTTCGTCATTGCTTGGTTGGTGCTACTGTTACTGGCCGGGATAAGCATTCTGACCGCGTATCTCGGCCTTGGCGTTTGGGCACCTGTCTTGCAATTCGGTATAGCCGCGATCCAGGTAGCGATCATTGCGGTCCTTTTCATGCGGTTGAAAGGCCCGCCGTCGCTGAAATGGATTTTTGCCGGCACCGGGATCTTCTGGCTGATGTTCCTGTTCGGTCTGACGATGACCGATTACGCGACGCGCAACGGCTGGCCGAGCATAGAACCCGGTCTGGTGCGCGGCAGCTATCATTCGAGCGCAACCGATAAGCATTGGCCCCGCGATAACACGGCCGCGTGTTGGTACGAACCCGTCGGGGTCAGCCGCTCTTAACAGGCACCGGGATACCGGCGATCTTTATCCGGACCGAGCCCAGATGGTTGCGGCTGGTGAAAAAGAGGGTCTTCCAGTCCTCGCCGCCGAAGGCGATGTTGGTCGTCGCCGGCGCGCCGTGGACGATGCGGCCCAGCTTCTTGCCGTTCCTGTCCATGACGTGAATGCCGCCGGCGCCGCCGCAATAGACGTTGCCCTGAGTATCGACCTTCATGCCGTCGGGTACTCCCGGCTCGGTGCCGCGCAAATCGGCGAATACGCGGTCGCTCGCCCGCGCGAGCATGCCGTTCGGCATCATGTCGAACGCGCGGATATGGCCGCGGCGCGTGTCGTTGATATAAAGCACCGACTCGTCCGGCGAGAAAGCCAGCCCGTTCGGCAGGGTGAAGTCGTTGACCAGCAGGCTCAATGTGCCGAGATCGGGGCTCAGCCGGTAGACGCCGGAAAATGTCAGGTCCCATTGCTGCGGCGGGTTCGGGCTGGTCCACGGATCGGTGAAGTAGACCGACCCGTCGGACTTCACGACGACATCGTTGGGGCGATTGAGCTGACGGCCCTGGAAGCTGCTGCAGATGACGGTCAGGCTGCCGTCGTTCTCGAGCCGCGTGACGCGGCGGGTGTGATGTTCGCAGGCGACAAGACGGCCCTGGAGGTCGCGGGTGAGCCCATTGGCGCGATTTGTCGGCTCTAGGAACAGCGACGCGCCTTTGCCCGGATCATATTTCATCCGCCTGTTGTTATGGATGTCGCTGAACAGCAGATAACCGCCCTCCTTCCACCATAGCGGTCCTTCGGCGGGACCCTGCTCGCCGCCGAACCCGTCAGCGAGATCGTGGATCGTCTCCGATGCATCGATGATGGCGTCGAAGGCGGGGTCGAGCTTTTCGATTCGCTTGTCAGGCATGGTATTTCCTCGTTGTCACCGTATCGGGCGGTTGCCGTGCGTGTCGGGCTGTCAGGCGGCGGCGCACGCCGCTCTCGGATGCCGGGCAGCATCGTTTTGCACGCGAACGAAACGGAAATGGACGAACGATCTCCGACCCCTAAGGCAGCGGGATACCGCGCCGAGCGACCTGGCCGTCACCATCCAGCTGGTGATCCTGCTCTCGCCAAAGCGAGACGCCGATCCACTCCGCGACCGCCCTGCGCGGCGCGGGCTGGGCGGCTCCGGTTCGAGAAACCGCGATCAGCGACGCGGGACCGGCGGGTCGCAGGGCACCGTGCCGAGTTCGCCCGGGACCGACACTTCAAGGATCTCGACATCGTCCGAGGTACGCAACTCGTTATGCTGCATGCCGCCGGGTATGTATACCGAGTCGCCCGGTTCGAGGCGCAGGGTCTGGCCGCTCTCGAATTCGAGCTCAACCCACCCCTTCAACGTGTAGACGAATTGCCCGTCGCAGGTGTGGTAATGCCAGCCGGTCGGCTGCGTCATGCCGGTTTTCGCCTTCATGACCTGACCACGCATCGTGCCGCCGCTCGCCTCGCCGATGCCGAGATCGCGGTACGCGAAGAAGTCACGCCGTCCGGCGACCAATACCGGCTTTTTCTCGCTGGCGTAGCCGACCTTCATCGCTGGTTTTTGGGCCGGCTTCCCGGTCACACTCCTTACGTCATCCGGCATCGGAACCTCCTCGGAGCCGCGCGGCCGGCGGGACCGCGTCCGTTCGCCGCATAGTAGGGGACCCCATGCGGGCGGGCAAGGCGTCAGGGCACGTAGAAATCCTCGCCGTAGACCGCGAGGTGCGCGGCGGCATAGGCGTCGATCAGCTCCTGTTCCGAGCATTCACCGAGTTCGGCCGCGACAATCTCGCGCAATGCCGGGTCCATCTGGGCCGCGGCGTCGTCGAACTCGATCTCCTGCCCGTCATAGCTGACTGTCGTCATCAGGTCTCAATAGAGACCGGACGACCGCGGACGCAACCGATATCAAGCGACGACGGCGAGCACCCAGGGTCAGGCCCGGGGATGAGCATCGGGGCTAAGCCAGTCGATCGGCGCTACCGCTTGCCTTTCCGTTTGCGGGCTTTTCGGCCGGCTCGGCGGGCGGCCAAAATGGCCTCGCGTTCGGCCTCCTCGGCGGCCCGCCGAGCCTCCTCCTCGGCACGCTGCTTGGCGCGCGACTCTTGTTCAACCCGGCGCTGTGCCTCGCGGATTGCGGCCTCGGCCGCTTCCCGCTCGGTGCGCTCGGCGGCCTCGCGCCGTCTGACCTCTTCCTCGGCGGCCTTGCGCTCGGCGAGCCGGGCATTGCGGGCCGCGACGATCTCCTGCCGCTCTTTCCGGCGCTCGGCCCGTTCCGGGTTCTCGGCGATCGCCTTGGCGCGTTCCAACAGGGCTTTTTTCGCCTCGCGCTGGGCGCTGAGGCGGTCGGTAAAATCAGGGCTCCTCATGGCGGCGGTTTTTTACCGGGTCGCGCTGTCCTGTCGAGAGCAAAAATCGCCGCAAATTGACAGGTATGCCTGTTCCGCACAGCAAATCAGCGCCGCGTGCCCGGCCAATGGGGAAGCAAGCCGACCCCCTGCTGTTGACTCCAAGAGAGACGGCGACACGACACGGCTAAGGACGCGCGACATGATCAAGATCGGCTACGAGCTGATGGCCGAGGAACACGGGCCGGCGGCCCTGGTGCGCAACACGGCGCGGGCCGAAGAGGCCGGGTTCGACTTCGCGGCGATCTCCGACCACTTCTTTCCCTGGCTCGACGAGCAGGGGCATTCGCCGTTCGCCTGGACGGTGCTCGGCGCCGCCGCCCAGGCGACACGCCATATCGGACTGATGACGGCCGTCACCTGCCCGATCATGCGCTACCATCCGGCGATCGTCGCGCAAGGGGCGGCGACAATGGCGGTGCTGAGCGGCGATCGGTTCATTCTCGGGCTCGGCGCCGGCGAGCGGCTCAACGAGCACATCATCGGCGAGGGCTGGCCCGGTCTCGGCGAACGGCACGAACGGCTGTCCGAAGCCTGCGATATCATGCGGGGCCTGCTTGACGGATCGCTGACAAATTACCGCGGCGCCTATTTCAGCCTCGACCACGCCAGGCTGTTTGACCGTCCCGACCGCGCGCCGGCCATCGTCGGCGCGGCCGGCGGACCCGAGGCCGCCCGCCTCGCGGGCCGCAAGGCCGACGGGCTAATCACGACCGAGCCCCGCGCCGATCTGATCGAGGCGTTCAAATCCACCGGCGGCAGCGGCCCGCTCTATGCCGAGGTGCCGCTGTGCTACGCCGAAGGCGAGGACAAGGCGCGCCAGATCGCGCACCGCTATCACCGCTGGTCGCTGGCCGGCGGCCCTGTGATGCCGGAACTCCCCGACCCCGAGACCTTCGACGCGGCGAGCAGTCACATCACTCAGGACGACGTCGCCGAGGAGGTCAGCCTCGGCCCCTCCCCGGAGCCGCATTTGAAGACGATCCGCGAATACATCGACGCCGGCTACGACCACCTGATCCTGACGCAGATCGGCCCCGAACAGGACGCCTTCTTCGAGTTTTTCGCGCGCGAACTGCGGCCGGCGCTCGCCTCATAGCGCGGCCGCGCCGCCTTGCCGGTCGGTGGAATGCCCCTATACTCCGCGCCTTTCCGTTCGACCTGACGAGGACCGCGAATGCAATCCTCCACACTCGATGTCGTCGGCATCGGCAACGCGATCGTCGATGTCATCGCGCATGCCGACGAGCGGTTTCTCGCCGCGGAAGGTCTCGCGAAAGGCGCGATGACGCTGATCGACGCCGAGCGCGCCCAGGCGCTTTACACAAGGATGGGGCCGGCGGTCGAAAGCTCGGGCGGCTCGGCCGCCAACACGATGGCCGGCCTCGCCTCGCTCGGAGGCAGCGGAGGCTATATCGGCAAGGTGCGCGACGACATGCTGGGGCAGGTGTTCCGGCACGACATCACCGCTACCGGCATCCGGTTCGAGACGCCGCCCGCCGCCTCCGGGCCGGGCACCGCGCGCTGCCTGATCCTGGTGACGCTCGGACGGGCAGCGCACGATGGCGACCTATCTCGGCGCCTGCGTCGAACTCGGCCCCGAGGACATCGACGCCGCGCTGATCGAAGCCGCGCAGGTCACCTATCTCGAAGGCTATCTGTTCGACCCGCCGCGCGCGCAGGAGGCGTTCCGCCGCGCCGCCCGGATTGCGCACGCGGCCGGACGGCGGGTCGCGCTGAGCCTGTCCGACCCGTTCTGCGTCGATCGCCACCGCGCCGCGTTCCGCGAGCTGGTCATGGGCGAGGTCGATATCCTGTTCGCCAACGAGGCCGAGATCTGCTCGCTATACGAGACCGACGATTTCGCCACGGCGGCCGCTGCGGTGCGCGGCCATGTCGCGGTCGCGGCGCTGACCCGCAGCGCGCATGGCAGCGTCGTGCTCGGACACGGCGAGGCGCACGATGTGGCGGCGGTGCCGGTCGAGCACGTCGCCGACACCACCGGCGCCGGCGACCTTTACGCCGCCGGGTTCCTCCACGGCCTGACCCGCGGCCTGGCGCTCCCCGTCTGCGGCGCCATCGGCAGCCTGTGCGCCGCCGAGATCATCAGCCATGTCGGCGCCCGCCCCGAGACTGCGCTGCGCGACCTGGCCGCGGCCGCCGGGTATATCTGACGTCCCTGGCAAACTGTAGGGAGGAAGCGAAGCGCATTCCGCCAGATCGGCAGTGCTCGGCGGATCGCTTCGCTCATCCGCCCTACGCGCCGAGATCCTCCGCTACCTCGCAGCGGCACTCGACGTCGCGTCGTTTGCGGCCCATATCTGGCGCGATGCAGCAACTGGACCTCACCGACAACGAACGCGCGGCGCTGATCATCGCGCTCCGCCGGCTCGTCGACCCGCAGCCGCTATCGCCCCAGAACCAGGCGTTGAAGGCTATTCTCGAACGGCTGGAACCGCAGAAGCCGCGATCCCTGCCCGAGGATGCCAGCACCGGGTGATCTCGCCGCGGCAACGCCAATGGGGTTGCGCTTTGCCGCACGCACCCCGCCCGGCTGAAGCGTCTTCAGTTTGACACGGATTGCGCCTATTTAACCGGTAATGGCCGGGCTTTGGTCCGTGAGCTTTGGGCTCACGCGCGAGCCCGGCCTTGCCGTTCACATGCTACGTCAGGATTTTATGGAACTCCGCAACATCGCGATCATCGCGCATGTCGATCACGGCAAGACGACGCTGGTCGATCAATTGCTGCGCCAGAGCGGCGCCTTCCGCGCCAACCAGCTTGTCGCCGAGCGGGTGCTCGACTCGAACGATCTGGAGCGCGAGCGCGGCATCACGATCCTCGCCAAATGCACCTCGGTGCAATGTGGAAATCCGGCGGGAAGGACATCCGCATCAATATCGTCGATACGCCGGGGCACGCCGATTTCGGCGGCGAGGTCGAGCGCATCCTGAGCATGGTGGACGGCGTCCTCGTGCTGGTCGATGCCGCCGAGGGGCCGATGCCGCAGACCAAGTTCGTCGTCGGCAAGGCGCTCGCCCGCGGCCTCAAGCCGATCGTCGTCATCAACAAGGTCGATCGGCCGGACGCGCGCGCCGCCGAGGTCCACAACGAGATTTTCGACCTGTTCGCGCTGCTCGACGCCAGCGAGGCGCAGCTCGATTTTCCGACGCTGTTCGCCTCCGGGCGCGACGGCTGGGCGGTGTCCGACCTGTCGCGAGCCGCGCCGCGACCTGTCGCCGCTGTTCGAGCTGATCGTCGCGCATGTGCCGCCGCCCCGGCTTGGCTCGGAGGGGGCCGATGCCGACGCGCCGTTCGCGATGCTGGCGACGACGCTGGACTACGACCCGTTTCTCGGCCGCGTCCTGACCGGGCGCATCCATTCCGGCGTCGCGCGGCTCAACATGCCGGTGAAGTCGCTGGCGCGCGACGGGCGGGTGATCGAGCAGGCACGGCTGACCAAGCTGCTGGCCTATCGCGGCATCGAACGCCGCGCCGACCGACGAGGCGCGCGCCGGCGACATCATCGCCGTGGCCGGCCTCGCCGAAACGACGGTGGCCGACACGATCTGCGCCCCCGAAGTGACCGAGGCGCTGCCGGCCGACCCGATCGACCCGCCGACCCTGTCGATGAGTTTCTCGGTCAACGATTCGCCGCTCGCCGGGCGCGACGGCGACAAGGTCACCTCGCGCGTCATCGCCGAGCGGCTCTATCGCGAGGCCGAGGGCAATGTCGCGATCCGCGTGCGCGAGAGCAGCGAGAAGGATTCGATCGAGGTCGCCGGCCGCGGCGAATTGCAGCTCGGCGTGCTGATCGAGACGATGCGCCGCGAGGGTTACGAGATGTCGATCTCGCGCCCGCAGGTGCTGTTCCGCACCGATCCGGCGACCGGCCAGCGGCTCGAACCGATCGAGGAGATCATCGTCGATGTCGACGAGGAATTCTCCGGCGTCGTCATCGAGAAGATGAGCCGGCGCAAGGCCGAGATGCAGGACATGCGCCCGTCGGGCGGCGGCAAGCTGCGGCTGTCGTTTCTGGCGCCGACCCGCGGTCTGATCGGCTATCACGGCGAATTCCTCACCGACACGCGCGGCACCGGCGTGATGAGCCGGCTGTTCCACGGCTACGCGCCGTACAAGGGGCCGGTCGAGGGGCGGCGCAACGGCGTCCTGATCTCGACCGCGCAGGGCGAGGCGGTCGCCTATGCGCTGTGGAACCTCGAAGAGCGCGGGCCGATGTTCATCACTCCGGGCGCCGACGTCTATGCCGGGATGATCGTCGGCGCCCACAGCCGCGGCAACGATCTCGACGTCAACCCGATCAAGGGCAAGCAGCTGACCAATATCCGCACGACCTCGAAGGACGAGGCGGTGCGGCTGACCCCGCCCATTCAGATGAGCCTCGAGGAGGCGATCGCCTATATCGACGACGACGAGCTGGTCGAGGTGACGCCGAAGGCGATCCGGCTGCGCAAGCGGCTCCTCGACGTCAACGACCGCAAGCGCGCGACCCGCGCCGCGGCGGCGGAATAGCGGGGCAATAGGCTCGGCAGCGGCGGTGGCAGGTCGACAGCGGCGCGCGCCATCGCGATGATCGCGAACGCCGCCAGGCTCAGCGTCGCGATCCACCATTCCTGCCACACCCCCCAGCCGGCCGACATGACCGCCGAGGCGGCGGCAAGACTGCCGCCGGCGGCCGCCGCATAGAGGCGCGGCCACGCGGCCGCCGCGAGACGCAGCCACAACCAGCCGAGCAGCAGCGCCGACAGAGCCGCGCCGGGCAGTCCCAGTTCGAGCCAGACCTGCAGCGCCGCGTCGTGCGGGTGCAGCGGCAGCCGTCTCTGGTCCGTCCGGATCAGCTCCTTGCCGCCCGGTATCGAACGCGACGAATCGAGGCCCCAGCCGAGAAGCGGCCGCTCGGCGATGCGCTTGCCGGCGAAATCCCAGATCAGCAGCCGGTGCCCGAACGAGGTCTTGAACGCATCGGCGTCCCGCAGCACCAGCGGATGATCGGCCAGAAGCGGCAGCGTCAGCGGCGCCGTCAACACCGCGACGACGCGTCAGCGCCGCCGCGATCCGGGCGACCAGCCGCTGCCGCCGCCATAGAGCAGCGCGGCGACCGGCAGGCTCAGCGCGAGCGCGGTCTTCGCCGCCGTGCCGTCGAGCAGCAACACCGTCGCGCCCATCATGCAACGCGGCGGCGACGCCGAGCAGCATGCGGCCGCGGCAAACCAGCAGCGCCGCGATCGGCAGCACCATGATCGCCAGCCAGACCGCGATCTGGTTCAGCCGCGGCGGCGCGAAGGGCCGCACGGTGACATAGCGGCTGAGACCCGCCGCTCGTGCCGAAATCGCACCACGCCACGACAAGGCCGAGCACGGTCCCGGCGATCGTCAGAAGCGCCAGCCGCCGCGGATCGGCGATCGAGCGCGCGGCGGCGGCCAGCGCGATCGCGGCCGCGAACAGCCCGGCGAGCTGTATTTCCTTCATCAGGCTGTGCGCCGGCTCGATCGCCCACAGCGCCGACAGCCCACCCCACAGCAGCAGCAGCGCGAAGATCGCCGCCGGAACTCGCAGCGGCGCCCACCACGCCGTCCACCAGCGGCTCGGCGGCCAGCGCTGCCGGCAGATCAGCCGCGATCACCCCGGCCGCGCACAATCCGGCAACAGCGCCGAGCGGCGCCGCACCCCGCGGCACGAGCGCCAGCAGCGACCGGCAGCACGAACAGGCAAAAGCCCAGGCCGGCCTCGCACCTGTATGCCACCAAGCCCGTGTCCCACCACGCCCGACTCTCCGTCGTGCCGCCGCCTTCTCGCCAGTGTCCGCTCCCGGACCCTTCCCCGCTGGGAAGTGAGCGGAGGGCGGGGGTTGATTCCGGCGTAAGAATAGAGAGGGCGAAGGCCGGGCGCGGCGGGCTGCGTATCGGCCTGCTGCGCGCGATTTGCCCGGCGGATTTGACCCGGCGGGATTTGACTTGAGCGGCTCGCTGACTATAGTGTTCCCCCTTTCCCAAGAACGCGGGCGACACGCCCCGGCCCCCATGCCTCGATCCCCATTTGCCTCGAAGCGTTGGGCAGCCCTATTGGGACAACAACATCCCGCTGGCCTCAACCCTGTGCCTCCTGCCGGGGAAGGATCGGGCAAGGCGGCAAGCTAAAGCGGATTCGGCTGACATGAGCAAGCGTGAGGAATCGAAGTACAAGATCAACCGCCGTCTCGGCGTCAATTTGTGGGGCCGCGCCAAGAGCCCGCTCAATCGGCGCGAGTACGGCCCCGGACAGCACGGCCAGCGGCGCAAGAAGCCGTCCGATTACGGGACCCAGCTCTCGGCGAAGCAGAAGCTGAAGGGCTATTACGCCAATATCGGCGAGCGCCAGTTCCGCCGCCTCTATGAGGAGGCGGTGCGGCGGCGCGGCGACACCGGCGAGAACCTGATCGAGCTGCTGGAGCGGCGTCTCGACGCGACCGTATACCGCATGAAGCTGGCCCCGACGCCGTTCGCGGCGCGCCAGCTGGTCAATCACGGCCATGTGCTGGTCAACGGACAGGCGCCTCAACATCCCATCCTACCAGATGCGCGACGGCGACACGATCGAGCTGAAGCAGCGCGCCAAGGAAATGGCCCTGGTGATCGAGGCCAGCCGATCGAGCGAGCGCGACGTGCCCGAATATGTCGAGATCGACCACGACCGGATGCGCGGCCGTTTCGTGCGCGCGCCGAAGCTGGCCGACGTCCCGTATCCGGTTACGATGGAGCCGAACCTCGTCATCGAATACTATTCGCGCTGACATCGTTTCCTGACCCTCTCCCGCACCGCGGGAGGGGTGGCGCGCCGCGCTGTCGGCGGCCGGGTCGGGGTCGGGGCGCCCGCCCATGCTCCAGAAGGCAGGCGCCCGCGGGCGTTTGCCTCGGGTTTGCGTCCCTGGGCACCCTCCCCGCGACGCGGGAGACGGCGACCCGGGGGCCGCCAATGCTGACGCTGCATCTGTCGATCGTTCTGCTGCTGATCCTGCTGAACGGCTTTTTCGCGATGGCCGAAATCGCGCTCGTCTCGGCGCGGCCGGCCCGGCTGCAGCCATTGGCGGCGCAGGGTAGCCGCGGCGCCGAGGCGGCGCTCGAACTCAAGAGCGACCCGTCGCGCCTGCTCGCGACGGTGCAGATCGGGATCACGATCATCGCCGTCTTGTCCGGCACGATCGGCGAGGCGACGCTCGGCGACACGCTGCAGCGATACCTGATCGAGCAGGGCGGGTTTCTCGCCGCCTATGCCGGCGCGATCAGCATGGCGGTCGTCGTCACCGGCATCTCGTACTTGTCCCTGATCCTCGGCGAACTGGTGCCGAAGCGGATCGCGCTGATCCATCCCGAACGCATCGCCGCCGCGCTGGCGCGTTTCATGAGCGGCCTGGCGCGGCTCGGAGCGCCGCTCGAATGGCTGCTCAGCGCGACGACCGACTGATCCTGCGCGTGCTGCCGGTGCGCGGCGAACCGCCGGCGGTCACCGACGAGGAAATCGCCTTCATGCTGCGCGAGGGGGTGGCGGCCGGTCACATCCCGCCGGCCGAAACCGCGATCGTCGAGATGGCGCTGCGGCTCGGCGACCGCCGCGTCAGCTCGGTGATGACGCCGCGCACGCAGATCGAATTTCTCGACCTCGACGATCCCGCCGACGAACTCCGGCGGCAGATCCGCAACAGCCCCTATTCGCGCTTTCCGGTCGTGCGCGGCGGCATCGACCAGCTCGCCGGGATCGTGCACGACAAGGACCTTCTCGCCGCCTGCCTCGCTGGCGAGCCGTTCGACCTGAAGCCGGCGCTGCGCCAGCCGCTGTTCCTGCCGAACACGGTCAGCGTGCTGCGCGCGCTCGAAATGTTCAAGAGCAGCGGCGAACCGATGGCGCTGGTCGTCGACGAATACGGCGATCTGGAAGGGCTGGTGACCCTGACCGACATCCTGGAGGCGCTGGTCGGCGACATCCCGGAAATCGGCGACACCGACCAGCGCATCGTGCGCCGCGAGGACGGCACCTGGCTGATCGACGGCATGGTCAGCCTCGACGAGGTCAAGCAGCTGCTCGGCGTCTCGGTGCTGCCCGGCGAGGATCCGGAATTTCACACGCTGGGCGGCTACATGATGGCGCGGCTGCACCGCGTCCCGATGGTCGCCGACCGGGTAACGGCCGGCGAGTTTCCTGTTCGAGATCGTCGACATGGACGGCCGCCGTGTCGACCGCGTCCTTATCATGCCCGCCGCGGTGCAGCCCAGGCCGGATTAGCGGTTCTACCGACAATGCCGGTGCCGGAGAGTGACGGCGCGCTCGGACGATACGGCCGGACTAGTCTAGGCCGGCTGCCGCTCGCCTAATACCTCGCGCAGGAAGAGCGGATCGAAGATGCGGTCGGCCATTACCTGACATCGTTTGATCAGACGCGGCTCGTCCGGACCGTAATCGGCCTGTGCGTTGTGCAGGGTCAGCAGATCGTCCCACATCAGCACATCGCCCTCGGTCCAGCGATGCGTGTAGCGGAACCGCGGTTGCAGCTGGTGCTCGAACAGGAATGCCAGCGTCTTATCGCTTTCTTCTTCCGGCAATTCGTTGATGCGGATCGCGTAACCCGGGTTCGCATACAGCACTCTGTCGCCGGTGATCGGATGCGTCAGGAAGATCGGGTGCGACACCGGCGGCTTTTGGCGGCGCTGCTCCGCGGTCATCGGCTTGCGCCAGCTCCCCGGACGTTGCCGCATCATCTCCCAGAATTTGTTGAAGTCGTGCAGCACCGTCATGCCGGCGAGGCGACGCTTCAAATCCTGCGGCAGTTCGCGATAGGCCGCGCGCATATTGGCGAATTCGGTGCCGCCGAGCGGCGTGCCGTCGCGCCGCGGCACCTTCAGCGCATACAGCACGTTGGCGAAGGCAATCGTCGCGCTGTAGGACATATCGGTATGCCAATCCTGGCCGGCGTCGCGCGCGCCGATCGGGCGGCCGTTCTCGACGATGTTCGACAGGATCATGACCTCCGGGTGGCCCGGCTCCTGATAGGCGTCGGCGACATTGATCTCGAGCGAGCCGAACCGCGCCGAAAATGCCTTGAGCTGCGTCGCATCGAGCGACTGCGCCGGAAAGCGCAGCACGCCGTGTTCGCCGAACGCCTTCAGAATGGCGCGAAAGTCCGCCGGGGCTAGCGGCTTCGCGAGGTCGATGCCCGCGACAGTCGCCCCGAGGATCTCGCCGGTCGGCACGATTTCGATCATCGGTTCATCCTCCATACCTCACCGCCGGGCGCTGCTTCGGTGTGAATTCCGGGGCGCGAGTGGCCACTTTTTTCCCTGTTCCGAGCGCGGTTTGCTGTTTCTCCGGGAAAAGAACAGCAAACGCCCGCTCGAGCACGTTGCGCCGCGCGGGTTTCGCGGCGGCGGAGGGCAGATTCTGCAGCACAAGAACAGCAAACGCCCCGCCCACCATCGCTCCGACCCGCGGCACTGGTTAATTAGATAATCCCGCAATGTGGTGGATTTCGAGTAGTCGCCGGGCGGATAGCGGCGGCGTCGCGTCGTCGCCTCGCGATCGCTGCGCCAATTCTACCGCCGGTCACGCGGCCCGCGCGGCTTGCTTGACCGGGAACGTCGCACACCCAGATATTGCCCGGATGTTGATTGACCGGATCTCGGTTGAAATATCTCGCGCCCCGGGGGCTGCTTTTCGAGACCCGGCGGCGCACCGCTCGCTCGTTCGAGGAGGATCCGATGTCGCGGGTCTCGCTGTTCAATTCGCCCTTGTTGCTCGGGTTCGAGCATTTCGAGCGGGCGCTCGATCGCGTCAACAAGGGAGCCGCCGACGGCTATCCGCCCTACAATATCGAGCAGACCGGCGACGACGCGCTGCGCATCACGCTGGCCGTCGCCGGTTTCACGATGGCCGATCTGACCATCACGGTCGAGGACAACCAGCTGATGATCCGCGGCAAGCAGACCGACGATGCACAGCGCGTCTATCTGCATCGCGGCATCGCGGCGCGCCAGTTTCAGCGCTCGTTCGTGCTCGCCGAGGGCATCGAGGTGCGCGGTGCCTGGCTCGACAACGGGCTATTGCATATCGATCTGGAGCGCCCGCCGGTCGAGGCGCGGGTGCGCACGGTGCCGATCCGCGGCCCCGAGGAGGAGGTCGAGCCTGGCGGCAATGGCGGATCGCGGCGGTAGCCGCGTTTCGCGACGCCGCCGCGCGGGGTTGCGGTTCGGCTGTTCTACTGCTGCAAAGGCAGCGAACGCCCGCATCGCCCCGTTCCCGGAATGTAACCGTGACGTTGCGGAGACGTCGGGATCGGAGTGGCTCAAAGCGACAAGCGGCCTCGGTCAAAACCCGCCCTTATTCGGCAGATCGACACGAAAGCTAACATGACGGCGCTCGACCGGTCGGCACCGCGAGCGCACCAAATTTGCCTTGTTTAACGCATCGCTCCGGTGATGCTGTTGCGGCAGTTCGGGCCGCTTCTTATGCTGCCGCGACTGTCGTCGGATGTACTCCGAGCGACCTAGTGCACGTCGTCGCGACGGAGAGGCGGCAATGAAACGGCGCAATGACGGAACCCGCGACATGGCCGCCGATGTGCTGGTCCTCGGCGGAGGCCCCGCGGCAACATGGGCTTCTGTCGCGGCGGCTCAAGCCGGGGCGCACGTCATTCTGGTTGACAAGGGCTATGTCGGAACGAGCGGCGCAACGGCGCCGGCCAATACCGGCACGTGGTCGCCGCCGCCCGGCGAACGGCGACAGGCTGCCATTGCCGCACGCATGCCGCGGACCGGCGGCCTCGCCGACCCGGCTTGGGTCGAACGCACGCTGGACACGGTCTGGGAGAAGCTGCACTGCCTCGCCGAATGGGGTTATCCGTTCCCGCGCGACGATAACGGCGAGGTCTATCGCGCCAATCTGCGCGGGCCCGACTACATGCATTTCATGCGCCGCCGCGCGCTGCGCTGCGGGGTGAAGATTTTTGACCATCACCCGGCCCTCGAACTGCTGAGCGATGGTGACCGTGTCATCGGAGCAGCCGGTATGAACCGGCAAAGCGGGCATCCCTGGCGGGTGCGCGCCGGCGCCGTCGTGCTCGCAACCGGCGGCTGCGCATTCGGCGAACGCATGCTCGGCGCCGCCACCCTCACCGGGGATGGCTACCTGATGGCGGTGGAAGCCGGCGCCGTGCTGTCCGGCATGGAGTTCTCATCGCAATACGCCACCGCCCCGAAGCCGAGCGCGCTGAACAAAGGGCTGCCGTTTGCGTGGGCGAGCTTTTACCGTGAGGACGGCACGAGGCTCGAAACCGAGGGACGGGATCGTTATCGTGTCGTCGCCGAGGCGCTGCTCGAAGGGCCGGTCTATGCGCAATACGACAAAGCCGGGCCGGAATTGCAGACATGGCTGCGTGAGGGCCAGCCGAACTGTTTTCTGCCGCTCGACCGCAGCTTTGTCGATCCCTTCACGGAGCGATGGCCGGTCACGCTGCGCTGCGAGGGAACGGTGCGCGGCGTCGGCGGGATCAGCCTCGTCGGCGATGATTGTGCGACCGGCGTCCCCGGGCTCTACGCCGCCGGCGACGCGGCGAGCCGCGAGCGCCTGACCGGCGCGATCAGCGGTGGCGGCGGTCCCAATTCGTCCTGGGCTATCGCTTCCGGGAACTGGGCCGGACGGGCCGCCGCGGTATACGCCCGGCGGGCCGAACGGAGTTCCGATCGCTCCGCCTTCCCGCTTGGGCGTGCCGGTCTGCGGCCGAGCGTCGAAGTGCGCAACGATGTTTGCCCGGCCGAACTCGTGCAGGTCGTGCGCGAAGAAATGCTCCCACTCGACCGCAACTACTTCCGTTCCGCTCCCGGTCTAGAGGCGTCGCTGAGGCGGCTGGATGCGAGCTGGTCGGCGCTGAGCGGGCATCTGCGCGGCGACGGCGCCGCAGCGGTAAAGGCGCGCGAAGCCGCGGCGCTGATTGCAACAAGCCGCTGGGCTTACCGCAGCGCGCTGGCCCGTGCCGAGAGCCGTGGGATGCACCGCCGCCGCGACCGGACCGCAACCGATCCGGCCTTTGCCTGCCTGTTCCAGGCCAGCGGTCTCGACAGCGTGAAGATCGCGCAGTTGCCGGTTCCGTGGAGAGCGGCGGCATGATCGAGATCGTTTCGGAGCGCCGCTGCATCGCGTGCGATATTTGCGTCAAGGTCTGCCCGGCCAATGTTTTCGACCCCATACCCGACGCGGCGCCGGCGATCGCGCGCCAGAACGACTGCCAGACCTGTTTTCTGTGTGAGATCTACTGTCCGACCGATGCGCTCTATGTGGCGCCCGGTGCCGAGGGGTCAAACGCGGTAACCGAACAAGAAGCGGTAACCGAACAAGAAATCGAAGCTAAGGGCTTGTTCGGAAGCTACCGACGGGCGCTGGGGTGGCGCCGCGGCAGGCCGGGCGGGACTGACAAGGACCCGACCTTCCGCCTGCGCGCCGCGCCGCGCTGACAATCGGGCGGGCGGCGCTACCGCGCCATGGTCCAGGAAATGAGCATGGCTGAAACGTTGATGTCGAGCGTGGATCGGCAGCTGAACTGCGCATTGGCGGCCGCGTGCAAAAAAGGATTGCTCACGGCCTGGGTTGTTGATTCACTCCAGTGATGATTGCGAGCGCTCAGATCAGCTTTACCCGTTGCGGCAGGATCAGCTTGGGCCAGCCGTTGAAATCGTGCGCACCGACGGTTTAGCGCCGGAGCGAAAAAGCATTGGCGGGCGAAGTAAAGACGCATCCGGTCGGCGCCACGCTAAATTTTGCTTTCCGGTTCCGATCGGTCGACCTGCCGCTGATATCGGCGAACATCCCGCTTGCGATTCACGCCGCGGCTGAGTAGGCGAGCCAGGAATGGGGTCGGTGCCGCCGCGAACGCGGGGCTTTCTGGACCCGCCGGATAAGCGTGATAAGCTGCGGCGATGCGCCCGAACTCCGCCTGCCGGACCACGCGCCCCATCTATTGCCGATCACACGGCCGTCTCGCCCGTGCCATTGCCGCTTCCTGCCCGCCACGCGGTCTCGCGACGGGAATAAACCACAAGGAGGCCCGTTGTTGTTGCGTTCGAAGCAGGCAGAGGCGCCGAGCCGCGAGGCTGAACGCGGCGAACCGGTGAGCGCACGGCTGTTCAGCGATCAGCTTGTCGCCGTGCTGCCGCGGCTGCGCCGTTTCGCGCGTGGGCTGACCGGCTCCACGAGCCGAAGCCGACGACCTCGTACAGGCTGCATGCGAACGCGCGCTGGCGCGGGCGCATCAGTTCCAGGAGGGCACCCGCTTCGACAGCTGGATGTTTCGGATCGTCCAGACGATCTGGATCGACCAGCTTCGGGCACGCGACGTGCGCAAGGAGGATGGCGATGTCGCTGAGGAACGGCTTGGATCGGATGCTGCGGTCCGCGGCGTCGAGGCCCGGCTCGCCCTGGCCGAGGTCCGCAACGCCGTTGAGCGTCTGCCGCCGGATCAGCGGATGACGCTGATGCTCGTGACAGTCGAAGGGCTCAGCTACAAGGAGGCGGCGGCAGTGGCCGGCGTGCCGGTCGGCACGATCATGAGCCGCTTGGCGCGGGCGCGGATCGCGCTGCAGCAGCAGCTCGACGCCGGAGCCGGGGTCCGCAGGAGTGCGCAGAATGCAAAAGCATAGCGACGAGGCGCTCGTCGCCTATCTCGACGGCGAGCTCGATCCTGCCGAGCAGCGTCATGTTGAAGCTTGGCTCGACGCCGATCCGGCGGCACGCGAGCGGATGAGCGCGCTCGCGCAATCCGCCGATCTGGTGCGCGACGCCTACGCCGATATCGTCAACGAGCCGGTGCCGGAATGGCTGTTGGCGGCGGCGCGCGGCGAGATTGCCGGCGCCGCTCCATTGCCACAGGCGCGAGGTCGTGGTCCTGCCGCCGCGCCGGGCCGCGAGGCCGGTGTTTGGGTGGGGCCGGTACGTCGGTCTCGCCGCGGCGGCGGCGCTGTTCGGCATCATGATCGGCGGCGCCGGTACTTATGTCGGGATGGGGTTCCTGCCGAGAGCCAACGACGCGGAACAGACGAAGCTTACCACTGCCGCGGCGCAACGGATCTGGCTCGACAATGCCGCCGCCTCATACAAGCTGGCGGTGAATGCCGGGGACGGCATGCTGGTCGATGTCCCGGCCAGCAACGACCCGCGCGAGGCGCTGCAGCGGATCAGCCAGAACGTGCCGCAGGTGCGGCTTCCCGATCTGAAGCCATGGGGGCTGACGCTGCGCGGCGCCCGTCTTGTGGTGGTCGATGGACGCCCGGCGGCGCAGCTCGTGTATGTCGCCGACGACAAGGCGCTCGGTCCGGTAACCCTGGTCATTTCCGCCGCGAAGCAGCCCGATCTGTCGCCGACGATCGAGCGACGCCAGGACGTCAACCTGCTCTATTGGCGCAATCAGGGCCGTGCCTATGCCCTCGTCGGGCAGGCCGATGTCGGCTATCTCTGGGGCATCGCCAACGATATTGCCTGGCAGCTGCGGGCGATTTAGTGGCTGAAATCTGAGGAACGTCCGAGGTAACCCTCGCCACTGCGGGGCGTGCGGGCACCCGACCGGGTCAAGACCAGGAGAACGGCGGCCCGCTCAGGTTCGGGTCCCAGCAGCGTGTCCAGCGTGGAGCTTGACGAGCTGCCGGCCCCGGCCGGATCGAACGACAAAGTAGCGTCGAGACGCCGCTCGACGGCACGGCGTTCGCGCCGGGAAAACTCAACCCGTGCGTCAGACTGCCACCGAGCCTGTACGCCGCGGCTGTCAGTCCGGAAAAACCTTGCCGCGCGAGCCGTTCGGAAGGAACCTATCGGCCGGTGGTATGCCCAGACCGCTGCGGCGGGAACGGCGGATGGAGGAGTTTCGATGGACAGCATAATGGCCGACGACGCGCGCCTGCCGGCCGATATCGACGCACAGCCGGTTGTGCAAGCCGCCGCTTCGTTGCAGCCGATCCTGCGCGAGTACCGCGAGCAGATCGAAGCCGAGCAGCGGCTGCCGACTCCGCTTGTCGAAAAGCTGCGCGACGGCGGGTTGTACCGCATGGTGATCCCGCGCTCGCTCGGCGGGCTGCAGGTCGATCCGATTACCTATACGCGCGCCGTCGAGCTGCTCGCCGAGGGTTGCGGCTCGGTCGGCTGGAACCTCGCCAATAACAGCATCGGCCAGCTCGTCACGCTCGGCTTGCCGGAGGACGGCGTCGAGGAGCTGTACGGCCACAAGGGCCACACCGTGATGGCCGGAACCGCGGTTCAGGGCGGCGGGCAGGCGGTGCCGGTCGCCGGCGGCTATCGCGTCACCGGGCGCTGGAGCTTCGGCAGCGGCTGCCAGGAGAGCCACTGGATGCTCGGCAGCTTCCAGATCGTCGAGGACGGCAAGCCGCGCGTCGGCGCTGACGGCCGGCCGCTCCACTGGCGCGGAGTGTTCAAGCGCGAAGAGGCCGAAATCGTGCCCGGAAGCTGGGACGTGTCCGGGCTGCGCGGCACCGGCAGCTTCGACTGGACCGTCCACGACGTCTTCCTGCCGGAGCGGCGCACGATGGTGCATGCCGGCGTGCCGCTCGACAACCAGTGGGAACGCTGGCCGGGCGTCACGTACAAATTGCCGGCGGCGTGCTGGGTCGGGCCGCATCACAGTTCCGTGATCACCGGCATCGCGCGCGCCGGCATCAACGCGCTGATCGATCTGGCCGGCGGCAAGACGCCGCGCGGCCGCACCGGGCTGTTATGCGACAACCCGCAGGTGCAGGACGCGGTCGGCCGCGCCGACGCGATCCTCGAAGCCGGCCGCAATTACCGCAGCGCGATGATCGCCGACCTCTGGAAGTCGCGTCGCCGCCGGCGAGGGCACGACGCTCGAAGCAGCGCGCGCGCTGCCGCTTGGCGGCGGTTCACGCCGCCGACTGCGCGCGGCAGGCAATGGATCTGATGTACCGCCACGGCGGCAGCACGTCGTTCAAGCGCGACAGCCGGCTCGCCGAATGCTGGCGCGACCTGCAAGTGGTCGGCCAGACCGTGACGATCGCGCCGGAATGGTACCCGATCGGCGGCCGCATCCTGCTCGGCATCGACCCCGGACCGCGCCTGCGGTAGCGCCGATTTCGCGGAGGTTCATCCGAGATTGTCGTAGCCCCGTGACCCGGGGGAAAGCCGAGACCAACTCCGCCGCACACGAGAACGTTGACAAATGGGTCCCAGCTTGCGTCGGGCCTGCGGTTCAAGACCTGGCAGGCTGGTCGTCAACGCTTCGCGTTCGGGCCTCTACGCCTTCAGTTCCTTGATCGCCGATTTCCAGGCGTCGATCGTGAAGGCGATGTCGTCGTCGGTGTGCGCCAGCGAGATGTAGTATTTCGACTCGCCCTTCAGGATGCCGCGCTCGCGCAACAGCGCGTTGAAGCGGCGCATCAGCTCCGCGTCGCCATCAAGCGTGCCGCGATAGTCGCGCACCGGCTGGTCGGTGAACACGACATCGAACAGCGGCGGCTCGCCGCTGATCTGCGCCGGGATGCCGGCCTCGCGCAGCAAGCCGCCGAGCGCAGCCATCAGCTCGCGTCCGGTGCCGTGGATGCGCTCGTAGGCGCCGGGGCGCTTCAGGATCGCCATCGTCGCGAGGCCCGCGGCGGCGGCGACCGGGTTGCCCGACAATGTGCCGATCTGCACGAGGTAATTTTCGTCGCCGACCTTGTTCTTGTCGAAATGGGCCATGATCTCGGCCTTGCCGGCGATCGCCGCCAGCGGGAAGCCGCCGCCGATCACTTTCCCCAGCGTGCACAGATCGGGGACGACGCCGTAATATTCCTGCGCGCCGCCATAGGCGAGGCGGAAGCCGGTCACGACCTCGTCGAAGATCAGCGGCACGCCGTTCTCCTGCGTGATCCTGCGCAGATCCTGCAAAAAGCCGGGGGCGGGCGGGATAATCCGCTGGAACGGCTCGACGATGACGCCGGCGAGATCGCTTTTGTGCTCGCGCACCAGATCCGACACCGCGTCGGCGTCGTTGAACGGCGCGATGATCATGTCCTCGCGCACGCTTTTCGGGATGCCGGCCGAATCCGGCACCGGCAGCGGGAAATTGCCGGAGCGCTTCGGCGCCAGGCTCATCAGCGAATAATCGCTCATCCCGTGATAGCCGCCCTCGAATTTGAGGATCTTGTCGCGGCGCGTATAGGCGCGCGCGGCGCGCATCGCATAGAGGTCGGCCTCGGTGCCGGACGACACGAAGCGCACCTGCTCGGCGCACGGCACCGCGTCGACGATCGCCTCGGCCAATTCGATGCCGAGCCGGTTGTTGGCGAAGAACGTCGTGCCCTTCTCGATCTGCGCCTGCGCCGCCGCGGTCACCTCGGGATGCGCGTGGCCGACCAGCATCGGCCCCGAGCCGAGCAGGTAATCGACATATTCCTTGCCCTTCTCGTCCCACACCCGGCCGCCCTTGCCCTCGCGAATGATGACCTCGCCCGGAAAGTTGCCGAACGTGCCGCCCGGCAGAACGCGCTTCGCGGTCTCGACGATGTCGTTCTCGATCGTGTCCACCTTTGCTCTCCTTCGCGCGACGGCCGCCGTATCGCCGACTATAGCGCCACCATGCCCATCCACCACATCGTCCGGTCGCCGACATCGACATCGTATTTGCGCACGAAATCGAGCCTGCCGCTGACCCCGATGCGGAACAGCGACAGACAGGCCGGGACAAAACGGGTGCCGCCATTGTCGCGCACCGGCAGCCCCATGATGTGCGCCGCCACCAAGAGGCGCCCGCTCGGGTCGATATGGAAGGTGCGGCAATGGATGCCGCGCGTATCGACATGCTGGATCGGCGTCGGCGCGCCGGTATTCGGGTCGATGCCGAACACGGCGAGCGAGTTCTCGCCGCCGACGAAGACCCGCTCGCCGTTCGCCTCGACCGTCGAGGAGGCGCGGTTCGCGACATAAACGGTGCGCCCGTTCGGATGGACATGCACCGTGCCGACGACCTGCCGTCCTCGTATGTCGTTCGGGCGCTCGCAGCGTGCCGGCGCGATGGATCGGCTCGGGCGACAACGCGCCGCCATTGTCGAATTCGAAGACATCGAGACGGTTCTGCCGCTCCAGCGCGACATAGACCCAGGGCTTTGTCGGATGGAAATCGAGATGGCGCGGGCCGAAGCCGAAGCCGCCATTCGGCGCGACCGAGACCTCGTTGGTCGAGCTTCCCGTCGCGATAGTCGAAGACCTTCAGCGCTCCCGGTTCCTCGGGCTTGCCCCCGGCCGCGTCGTGGCCGCGCGTGACCAGGATGACCTTGCGGTTGTCGAGGCTGACCCGCACCTGGTGGCCGTAGATGCCGGGGTCGATCTTCTCGGGCTGCTCGACTTCCGATCCCGGCGTGCCGTCGGCGTTGACGCGATAGACCCTGAGGCCGCTCGGGTTGCTGAACGCGACCAGGATGTACTCGGACGGGATGTCGGTCGTCATGTGGATCGGCCGGGTCGGCAGCGGTATCGGCTCGCCGAGCCGCGACAGCGCACCGTTCGCCGGATCGATCGCCAGCGCCGTCACATGGTGATTGCTGCCGACGAAACCGCCGACGCCGGAGGCGCTGTCGCTCGACGCGGCGTACAGGATCGGCCGCGAGGCGTGCGGCCAGCAGTAATGCACATTGAGCCGGCAATGTAACCGTGCCGCGGCGGGTCAGGGTCGCCGCCTCGACATCGACATCGTACTGCGTCAGCTCCGGCCCGACGCTCGCGTAAAGCGCGACGCGGTTGGCGGCCATGGCGGTCTCCTCCCTTTTTACGACAAAGACAATCTATCCGCCTCGCCGGGCGGCGGCCAGCGATCGGTGTCGCAGCTCTCGCCCGCTCGATGATGCGCGCATGGCATGTTTCCGGCGGCGTCGGCTCGGAGCACTGCTGCCGCCGACACCCCGCGAAACCGCGCCTAGGCAGGAGCATGGGGTTGATTTGGCGACGCGGCCCCCCATGCTTTACACGCAATTCTCGGTCATTTTCGCGGAGTTTCCGATGTTCATCCAAACGGAGCAGACGCCGAATCCGGCGACGCTGAAATTCCTGCCTGGCCGCACCGTCATGGAATCGGGAACCGCGAATTTTCCGGAGCGCGGCGCCGCCTCGCGCTCGCCGCTTGCCGAGCGGCTGTTTGAGCTTCCCGAGGTCGGCGGCGTCTTTCTCGGCGCCGATTTCATCACCGTGACGAAAAGCGAGGACAGCGACTGGCGTCAGCTGAAGCCGGCTGTGCTGGCGGCGATCATGGAGCATTTCACGGCCGGACGTCCGGTCATCATCGGCGGCCCGGAAGCGGCCGAGCCCGGCGCGGCGAGCGAGGAGGACGACGAGATCGTCTCGCAGATCAAGGAGCTGCTGGAAACGCGCGTGCGCCCGGCGGTGGCGATGGATGGCGGCGACATCACCTTCGAGGATTTCGAGGACGGCATCGTCTATCTGCACATGCAGGGCTCCTGCTCGGGTTGCCCGAGTTCGACCGCGACGCTGAAGGCCGGGATCGAGAACATGCTGCGCCATTACATCCCCGAAGTGCTCGAGGTGCGGGCCGTGTGACGGCGCCGGACCTGCCCGCCGCGATCCAGTTCGTCGGCGCCGCTGCTGCTCGCGATCGAGACCGCGGGCTCGGGCTGCTCGGCGGCGATCCTGCGCGGCGACGAGACGCTGGCGGCCGAGGCCTGCCCGCTGCGCCACGGCCATGCCGAGGCGCTGCTGCCGATGGTCGATCGCGTCGCGGGCGCGGCCGGCGTTGAACCCGGCGAATTGGCGCTCGTCGCCGCCGCGACCGGACCCGGCGGCTTTACCGGCATTCGCGCCGGGCTTGCCGCGGCGCACGGGATTGCGCTGGCGGCCGGGGCGCGGCTCGTCGGGGTCACGAGCTTTGCCGCGGTCGCCGCCGCTTCGCGGGCGCGCGGCTCCGGCTTGGTCGAGTCCGGGGAGGGCGCGGTGGAGGCCGACGATGCGCCAGCGTTGCTGGTCGCCCTCGACAGCCGGCGCGCCGATTTTTACGTCCAGCTCTTCGCCGAGGATCACGCGACGCCGCTGGCCGAGCCAGCCGCGATCCTGCCGGACCGGCTCGCAATCCTATGTCGCCGGGCTGATCGGCGGCGCGAGGCTGCTGATCGCCGGCGATATGGCCGAGCCTGCCGCCGCCGCGCTCGGGCTGGATCGCCCGGTCACCTCATCCGCGACTCGGCGCCCGACGCGCTCGGCGTTGCGGCCGCGGCGCTGTTCGGGCTGAAGGCCGGTGCGGCGCCCGGCGTCGACCGGTGAATGCGCCGGTGCGGCCGCTTTACCTGCGTCCCCCGGACGTGACGCTGCCGCCAGCGAAAAGTTCGGGTCCGGCTGCCGGGCCATGAGCCTCCGTCTCGCGCCGCTCCCGGCAGGAGCTGCGGAGCCGCTGTCGCTGATGCATGCGGCCTGCTTTCCGGACGATCCCTGGGACGCCGTCTCGTTCGCGCAGCTTCTCGCCCTCCATGGCGTCTTCGGTCATCTCGCCTGGCTGTGACGAGAACTCCCCGCCGGCTTCGTTCTGGCGCGCGATCTCGGCGGCGAAGCCGAGATCCTGACGCTGGGCGTCCTGCCCGGGATGCGGCGGCGCGGCGATCGGCCGGGCGCTGCTCGACCTGCTCCGGGCAGAGGCGGTGCGGCGGCGTATCGGCTCGATTGTTCTGGAAGTCGCGGCGGACAACGAGGCGGCGCGCCGGCTCTACGGCGCGATGGGCTTCATCCGGGTGGGCACGCGGGCGCGCTATTACCGGCGCGGCCAGGGGCGGATCGACGCGCTGATCCTGCGTCTGCCGACCGGAGCGGAGGCCGATTCGTACCCAGGCTGTCGGTGCCCGGCCTAAACCGTATGCTTATCCGTGCCGTAGCGGCTCGGATTTGGCCGGATCATCCGCATCGCCGCCATGTATTCGACTCTTGCTGCGGTCTGCCAGACGACGACTTGGTAAGCCGGGCGACGAATCTTAACGACGCTGTCTTCGTATTGCGTGAAGGACGACGATTACTTATATTCCTGGCGAAAGCCGCCGGGAAAGACGCCTGATGAATAATACCGAGCAATCGAACGAATTGCTGGCTCTGACGACCGAAATCGTCGCCGCGCACGTGTCGAACAATACCGTGGCTCTAGGCGATCTGCCGCAGCTGATCAACCAGGTCTACAATTCGCTCGCGAATATCGGAGTGGCGCCGGTCGCGCCGGCGACGCGACCGCAGCCGGCGGTCAGCGTCAAGAAGTCGGTGCAGCCCGACTACATCGTCTGCCTCGAGGACGGCAAGAAGCTCAAGATGCTCAAGCGGCACTTGAAGACGGCCTACAATATGTCGCCCGAAGCGTATCGCGAGCGCTGGGGGCTGTCGCCCGACTATCCGATGGTGGCGCCGAACTACGCGCAGGCAGCGCAGCCATCTGGCGAAGGAAATCGGCCTCGGAACTCGCGCTCGGCGCGGCCGAATCTGAGCGGATCGGCACCGGTGCGGTGGCGGTCGGCGGCGCTGCCGGATGATCGGGCATAGGCTGATCCGGTCGGTTGCTGTATGATGGCAGCGAGAGGCTCGGCCCGGATCGCGCGTGCATGACTTCCCGTCTTGAGCAGCTATGCCTCGACAAAGGGTTGAAGATGACCGAGCAGCGTCGTGTCATCGCGCGCGTTCTGTCGGATTCGGAGGATCATCCCGATGTCGAGCAGGTCTATCGCCGGGCCACCGCGATCGATCCGCGCATCAGCATTGCCACCGTCTATCGGACCGTGCGGCTGTTCGAGGAGGCGAATATTCTGGCGCGACACGATTTCGGCGACGGGCGCGCCCGCTATGAGGAGATGCCGAGCGCGCATCACGACCACCTGATCGACTTGCAGAGCGGCCGTGTGATCGAGTTCCGCAACGAGGAGATCGAAAAGCTGCAGGAGATCATCGCGGACAAGCTCGGCTACGAGCTGGTTGGCCACCGTCTCGAACTCTATGCCGTGCCGCGGTCCGGTGCCGGCGATCCGGATGAGGAATGACATCGATGCGCTCGGCGGCGGACGCTCATGGCTCGGCGGGTAATGCGCGGGATGGAGGATGTGCTTGGCGGGTCCGCCGAAATGATCCGCGGCATGCGCGCCGAGCCGCCCGCCTCGCCTATCGAGGCGCGCGGCGCCGCTGCCCGGTCTCGTTCCCGAGCGGTCTTGTCCCGCG
The DNA here is from genome assembly GCA_963753665.1 of uncultured Alphaproteobacteria bacterium. Taxonomy (GTDB): domain Bacteria; phylum Pseudomonadota; class Alphaproteobacteria; order ATCC43930; family CGMCC-115725; genus DATARH01. The sequence continues at coordinate 132,605 of CAVWDC010000012.1, read as the reverse complement.
GCGGGCGGCGGGTCGTCGATATCGTCTCCGGGCCGCTGCAGGTTCGGCTCGCCGAAGGCCCGGCCGACATCGAGGCGGCGCAGGCGCTGCGCTATCGCATTTTCTACGAGATCATGGGCGCGCGGCCGCTGCCCGGGATGGAGAGCGCTGCGGCGCGACTTCGACGGCTACGACCACATCTGCGATCACCTTCTCGTGCTCGACCACAGCCGGGGGAGCGGTGCCGATTCGCGTCGTCGGCACCTACCGGCTGATCCGGCGCGAGGCGGCGTCCCGCCTCGGCGCGTTCTACTCGGCGGCGGAATACGACATCGCCGCGCTCGTCGCCTATCCCGGCGAAATTCTCGAACTGGGACGTTCCTGCGTCGATGCCGGGTATCGCGCCCGTCCGGTGATGCAGCTGCTCTGGAGCGGCATCGCCGCCTATGTATTCCACCACGACATCGCGCTGATGTTCGGCTGCGCCAGCCTGCCGGGCACCGACCCCGAGGCGCTGGCGGCGCCGCTCTCCTATCTCTACTACCACCACCTGGCGCCGCCGGCGTTGCGCGCGCGGGCGCTGCCCGAGCGCTTTGTCGAGATGCGCCGGCGCGACTCCGGGCAGATCGACCCGAACCGGATGCTTGCGGCGCTGCCGCCGCTGATCAAAGGCTATCTGCGGCTCGGCGGCTTTGTCGGCGACGGCGCGGTGATCGACGACCAGTTCAATACCACCGACATCTGCATCGTCGTCAAAACCGATCTCGTCGCCGAGAAATACTCGCGCCATTACGAGCGCCAGTCGAAAGACGCGTGGGCGGCCTAGATGGGCAGCCTGGATCGCATCGGCTCGTCCGCGCTGCGGTTCTGGCGGCTCGGCGCGTATCTCGCCTGGACCGTGCCGCTGATGCCGGTGCAAGCCCTGGGTCTGGCGCTGCGGCGGCGCTGGGTCGCGACCTTCCCGCGGTTCTATCACCGCTGTTGCCGCCGCATTCTCGGCCTCGAGGTGTGCGTGATCGGGGTGCCCGCCGCGTCGCGCCCGGTGCTGTTCGCGGCCAATCACATCTCCTATCTCGACATCACGGTGCTGGGTTCGCTGCTCGACGCCTCGTTCATCGCCAAGACCGAAATCGCCGGATGGCCGCTGTTCGGCTGGCTGGCGCGGCTGCAGCGCTCGGTGTTCATCGACCGGCGGGCGCGCAGCACGGCGCGATCAGCGCGACAGCATCGCCGCGCGGCTCGCCGCCGGCGAGGCGCTGATCCTGTTCCCCGAGGGGACGAGCGGCGACGGCACCCGGCTATTGCCGTTCAAGAGCGCGCTGTTCGGCGTCGCCGATCACGTCACCGACCACGGGACCGGACACGGGGCGGCCGGCGCGGTGACGGTTCAGCCCGTGTCGATCGCCTATACGAGGCTCGACGGCATGCCGCTCGGGCGCGCGCTGCGGCCGTTTTTTGCCTGGTATGGCTCGATGTCGCTGGCGCCCCATTTGTGGCGGATGCTGGGTCTGGGGCGGCTCGAAGTCGTCGTCGAGTTCCATCCGCCGACGAGCTTGGCCGCGTGCGGCTCGCGCAAGGCGCTGGCGCGCTATTGCGAGGAGCGCGTCGCCGAGGGCCTTGCCAACGCATTAAGCGGGCGGCGCGAGACCCCGGAACGCGCTGCGCCGCCGTCCGAACCGCGCCTGCGCGCCGCCGCCTGATGCCAGCTTCAGGGATGTCGACTGCCCTCAGGCACGAAATCGGACCCCGAGGAATGGTTTTCCCGCCGTGGCGATTTATCTCCTGACGAATTCGCATCGTGACGAAGCGGCTGTTCATCAAGACCTATGGCTGCCAGATGAACGTCTACGACTCGGCGCGCATGGCCGAGTTGCTGGCGCCGCTCGGCTACACCCCGGCCGCCGGTCCGGACGGCGCCGACCTCGTCATCCTCAACACCTGCCATATCCGCGAAAAGGCGGCCGAAAAGGTCTTTTCCGAACTCGGCACGATCCGCCGCCTGAAAACCGCCCGCGAGCGCCGGGGCGGCCGGATGATGATCGCGGTCGCCGGCTGCGTCGCGCAGGCCGAAGGCGAGGAAATCCTGGCGCGCGCGCCGTTCGTCGATCTCGTTTTCGGCCCGCAGGCCTATCATCGCCTGCCCGAGATGCTGGCGGAGGCCGCAGCGCGGCGGCAGTCAGGTGCTCGACACGAGCTTTCCCTGCCGAGCCGAAATTCGACCATCTGCCGCCCGCCGGCACGTACCGCAGGGGGCGCGAGCGGCGTCACGGCGTTTCTGACCGTGCAGGAAGGCTGCGACAAGTTCTGCACCTTCTGCGTCGTCCCCTACACGCGCGGCGCCGAATATTCGCGGCCGGCCGACGCCGTGATCGCGGAGGCGAGCCGGCTGGTCGCGAACGGCGCGCGCGAGATCACGTTGCTCGGGCAGAACGTCAACGCCTATCACGGCGCCGCGCCCGCGAACGGGGGGATGGGCGGCGGCGAGTGGCGGCTCGGCGAACTGATCCGCGCGCTCGCCGCAATCCCCGGTCTGGCCCGGCTGCGCTACACGACCTCGCATCCGCGCGATGTCGATGAAGCGCTGGTCGCGGCGCATCGCGACGTGCCGGAGCTGATGCCGTTTCTGCACCTGCCGGTGCAGAGCGGCTCCGACCGGGTGCTGCGAGCGATGAACCGCAAGCACACCGCCGACGATTACCGCCGCACCGTCGAGCGGCTCCGCCATGCGCGCCCGGATCTCGCGCTGTCCTCGGATTTCATCGTCGGCTATCCGGGCGAAAGCGAGGCCGATTTCCGGGACACGCTTCGATCTCGTGCGCGACATCGGGTTCGCGCAGGCCTTCTCGTTCAAATATTCGCCGCGCCCCGGCACCCCGGCCGCGAGCGAAGCGGACCAGGTTCCGGAGCCGGTCAAGACCGAGCGCCTCGCCGAATTGCAGGCCCTGTTGCAGCAGCAGCAGCGTGCCTTCAACGCCGCCTGCGTCGGCCGGGTACTGCCGGTGCTGTTCGAGAAACCGGGGCGGCATGACGGGCAGCTCGTCGGCCGCAGCCCGTATCTGCAGGCCGTGCATGCCGCGGCCGGGCCGGAGCGGATCGGCGACATCGTGCCGGTCATGATCCGCGGGGTCGAGCCCAACAGCCTTGCCGGCGCCGTCGCGCCTTCCGGCGTCACCGAGCCTTCCGACAACAGGCATGGAGAAGCGGCATGAGCGGCTCTGCCGCCGCAGATCGAGGCCGATCTCGGCGCCGGGTCAACCGCCGCTGGGCGCACCCAGCTCGAATTCGAGGACAATCTGCTGCTGCCGGCGCTTTACGGCGAGCGCGATCAGCATCTCGACCGCATCGAGCGCCAGCTCGGCGTGTCGCTGATCCCGCGCGGCAACCGCCTGTCGATCGCCGGTCCCGCTTCCGCAACCGAAGTGAGCCGTCTCGTGCTGACCCGGCTCTACGATCGGCTGAAGCGCGGCCAGGATATCGACACCGCTTCGGTGGACGCGGCGATCCGGCTGGCGCAGGCCGAGATCGAGGACAAGACCCCGGGGCTGTGGCGCGACGACACCGGGTTCCGCACGCGCAAGCGGCGCATCGCGCCGCGCTCGGCGGCGCAGGCGCATTACGTCAAGGCGATGCGCGAGCACGAGTTGGTGTTCGGCCTCGGCCCCGCCGGCACCGGAAAAACCTATCTCGCGGTCGCCGCCGCGATCGATCTGCTGATGACCGGCAAGGTCGAGCGGATCATCCTGTCGCGGCCGGCGGTAGAGGCCGGCGAGCGGCTCGGCTTTCTGCCCGGCGATCTGCGCGAGAAGGTCGACCCGTATCTGCGGCCGATCTTCGACGCGCTGAACGACATGCTGCCGGCCGACCAGCTCGCCAAGCGTCTCGCCAGCGGCGAGATCGAGGTGGCGCCGCATCGCGTTCATGCGCGGCCGCACCCTGGCGCACGCCTTCGTGATCCTCGACGAGGCGCAGAACACGACGCCGGTGCAGATGAAGATGTTTCTGACCCGGCTCGGCGAAGACTCGCGCATGGTCGTGACCGGCGACCCGACCCAGGTCGACCTGCCGCCCGGCACCCGTTCCGGCCTCGCCGACGCGCTGGAAGCGCTGCGCGGGGTCGAGGACATCGGCATCGTCCGCTTCACCGAAAAGGATGTTGTGCGCCACAGGCTGGTGGCGCGCATCGTCGGCGCCTACGAGGCGCGCGACCGCGCCCTCCGCGGCGACGAGGAGCAGGGGTGAGCGGCTAATCGTATACGCGCCGATCCTGGACCGCCGGCGTCTCGCCGGCATTGCGGCCGAGCCGGCGCGCGGTCCGGCCGATGTGCACTCTTCCCCGCCTGCGATGACCGACGCCCGCCGAATCACCGTCGAGATCAATGTCTGCCGTGTCCAGCGACTCCTGGCTGACCGCCTGTCCCGACGCCGAGGCGCTGGCCGAGGGAGCCGCCCGCGCCGCGCTCGCGTGCCGAACCGCCGAACGCGCGATATGCCAGTGCTGCTCGGCATCGTGCTGACCGACGACAGCGAGCAGCGGGCGCTGAACCGCACCTATCGCGGCAAGGACGCGCCGACCAACGTGCTGTCCTTTGCGATGACCGACCCGGACGCACCCGCCGCCGCCCGGCGCGCCGCTCCTGCTCGGCGACGTCGTGCTCGCGTTCGAGACCGTCGCGCGCGAGGCGGCGGAGCAGCACAAGAAGCTGGCCGACCATCTCGCGCATCTGGTCGTGCACGGCGTCTTGCACCTGCTCGGCTTCGATCACGAGAGCGACGCCGAGGCCGCGATCATGGAAGCGCGCGAAACCGAGATACTCGCGGCGCTGGGGGTGCCGGCGCCGTATGCCGACACCATGTGAACGGCAAACAGACCGTCTTTTTTTTCGATGAGCGACAGCGACCCGCCGGACGGCGACGGACCATCTCACCATCACCAGCCGAGAAACGGGGGAGGATCGCTGGCGCGGCTGCGCAACCTGCTGCGGCTGCTGCGCCGGCCCGCCTCGCGCGGACCAGAGGCGGCAATGGAGGCGCTGATCGCGGCCGCCGACCTCGACGGCGAGACCCCGATCACGCCGCAGGAGCGGTTTCTGATCGGCAATATCCTGAAGGTGCACGAGCGTAACGCCGGCGATGTCATGGTGCCGCGCGTCGATATCGTCGCGCTCGACATCGACCAGCCGTTTTCCGAGGTCGTCAAGTGCATGGTCGAGCACGGCCATTCGCGGGTCCCCGTCTATCGCGAGACTTTGGACGACGTGGTCGGCTTCATCCATGTCAAGGACGTACTGGCCCCGGTCGCCGACCGCCGGCCGGCCCGGCTTGAGCGGTTGTTGCGCAAGGTCCTGTACGTCGCGCCGTCGCTGCCTATCCTCGACCTGCTCGTCCAGATGCGTCAGGCGCGCACGCATATCGCGATGGTCGTCGACGAATTCGGCGGGATCGACGGTCTGGTGACGATCGAGGATCTGATCGAGGAGATCGTCGGCGAGATCGAGGACGAGCACGATGTTCCGGAGACGCCCACGCCTGATCGAGCGGCCCGACGGTACGATCATTGCCGACGCGCGCATTCCGATCGAGGCCGTCGAGGAGCAGCACGGCATCAGCCTGCGGCCGGAGGGCGAGGAAGAGACCGTCGATACGCTCGGCGGCCTTGTCTTTACGCTGGCCGGGCGCGTGCCGAAACGCGGCGACGTGATTGCGCACCCGGACGGCATCGAATTCGAGGTGCTCGACGCCGATCCGCGGCGCATCAAGCGGCTGCGCCTTCGCGGACTTCCGGCGGCGGCGAGCAAGGGGGTGGCCAGTGCCTGACGGAGCGCCCGACAGCTCGCTGCTGCGGGTCGACCCGGGGGCAAGAGTCGAAACCCCGCTGTGCCGGCTGGCGCAGGAACTCGCCGGCGCTGACCGGTTGGCGGCGCTACGGGCTCGGCTTCCTGCTCGGCGCGCTGCTCGCCGGCGCGCTGCCGCCGGTCGATTTGACCCCGCTGATCTTCATCGCCTTTCCGGCGCTGCTGTGGATCGACGAGGGCAGCGCCGGCGTCTGGGCATCCGCCCGCCTCGGATATGCTTTCGGGCTCGGTTTCTTCGCCGCCGGCCTCTACTGGATCGCGGCGGCGCTGTTCGTCGATATCGCCCGTTTCTGGTGGGCGTTGCCGTTCGCCGTGTTCGGCCTGCCGGCCTTCCTGGCGTTGTTCCCCGCTGCCGTGCTCGGCCTGTCCGCCTACGGCGCGCGGCGGCTGCGCCTCGCTCCGGCGGCGCGAATCTGCCTGTTCGCGGCGGCATGGAGCGCGGCCGAATGGCTGCGCGGCCATGTCCTGACCGGGTTTCCGTGGAACCTGGTCGGGTATGTCTGGGCCGGCGGCTTCCCGGGAGCGCTCGCGATGTTGCAGAGCACCGCGTGGATCGGGATTTACGGGCTGAGTTTTCTCACCGTGCTGGCGGCCTCGTTGCCGGCGCTGCTCGGCGGCGCCTCCCTGTCGCCGATGCCGCGGGCGCGACGCGCCGCCCCGGTCGTTGCCGCCGCGCTGCTCGTCCTGGTGCCCGCGACCGCCGGCGCGATCCGGCTCGGGATTCTGCCGACGCGGTTGACGGACATCTGGCTGCGCCTCGTGCAGCCCTCGGTGCCGCAGGGAATAAAATGGGACCCGGCCGTCGCCGAGGCCAATTTCCGGGGTTTGATCGAACTCAGCGGCGCGCCCGCGATGCACAAGCTCGCTGCGGTGATCTGGCCGGAAGCGGCCGCGACGTTTCTGCTCGAACGCGATCCCCAGCACCGCGCCGCGATCGCGGCGGTCGCGCCGGAGGATGGATACGTGATCACCGGCGCGCTGCGGGCCAACCCGCCGCCCGAACCGCCGACGCAGATATGGAACAGCATCGAGGCGATCGACGGCGCCGGCGCGATCCGCGCCGTTTACGACAAGGCGCATCTCGTGCCGTTCGGCGAGTACATGCCGTTCCGCGGCCTGCTGCCGATCAATGACTTCATTCCGGGGGCGATCGACATGACCCCCGGCCCGGGGCCGCGAACCCTGAACCTCCCGGGCCTGCCGCCGTTCGCCGCTTCGATATGCTACGAGGCGATCTTCCCTGGGCGCGTAACTCCCGGCCGTGTCACCGGCGCCGGCGCGCGCCCCGCCTGGATGCTCAATGTCACGAACGACGCCTGGTACGGCCGCAGCTCCGGTCCGTACCAACATTTCGCGATTGCCCGCACCCGCGCGATCGAAGAGGGAATGCCGCTGGTACGCGTCGCCAATAATGGCATTAGCGGCGTCATCGATCCGGCTGGCCGCGTTGTTGCGCGTACCCGTCTCGACAGCATCGGCTACGCCGACATAGCGCTGCCGGAAGCAGCGGGTCCGACCCTTTTTTCAAAGGTGGGGGAGTGGGGCTTTCTGCTGATGCTGCTGCTTGGTCTCGTCCCGGTCGTGGGATGGCGCGGCGATTAACCATGTTGCTTTTGCGTCAGGTTTCGTCGACAAATCTTACAGCGTGCTTCCAGCGGCGGCGCCCTGAATCCTGAGCGGTTCCGGGCGTTTTCGTGTTGTGCCCGCGAGAGAGCGTGTCGCCCGAGTTTACACATTGTGCGTGCGCGTTGTGATCTCAAAACCCTAACAGGTTGAGAAATCACGTATGGCACACGAATTGCTTGCATTAATGCCATCCCAGAAAGGGATTTTTCTTGCACGATCGGAAATGGCACGATCGCAACCTCCCCGGCGGCCGGGCCGTCCGAAAACCGATATACCGAACCCGATCGACGTTCGGGTCGGGGCGCGGTTGCGATTGCGCCGCAACATGCTTGGCCTCAGCCAGGAAAAGCTCGGCGAGGCGATCGGGTTAACCTTCCAGCAGGTGCAGAAATACGAACGCGGCGCGAACCGGATCGGGGCGAGCCGGCTGCACGAGCTGAGCCGGGTGCTGGACGTGCCGATATCGTTCTTCTTCGACGATACCGACCCGGTGCGCGCGCCGGCGATGGGCGGCTTTGCCGAGCCGCCGGCCGAAGCCTTCGAATCCGACCCGTTGCGCAAGCAGGAGACGATCGAACTCGTCCGGGCCTATTTCTCGATCGAGGACGCGGCGGTTCGCCGGCGTCTGCTCGATCTCGCGAAAGCGCTCGCCACCGGAGGCGACGCATCTCCCGAACGGCCTGGCCCCCCGACAAGGCGACGCGGCAGACGGCAAGATCGGACTTGACGCTTCGGGCGGCGATCCGACAACGTAGGGCCGGGTTGCGGCCTGTTGCCGTCGCGCACCGGCTGTATCCTCGTACGTTCGAGAGTACCGGGTTTAAGGGAGACCGTCCGTTGCCGAAGCACGATTTTGTTTTTACCAGCGAATCGGTGTCGGAAGGGCACCCCGACAAGGTCTGCGACCGCATCTCGGACGCGATCGTCGATACGTTTCTTGCCGCCGAGCCGCAGGCGCGCTGCGGCGTCGAGACCTTGGCGACCACCAACCGCATCGTGCTCGCCGGCGAGGTGCGCGGCCCCGCCTCGATCACCAGGGAGCTGATGGTCGAGGTCGCGCGCCACGCGGTGCGCGAGATCGGCTATGAGCAGGAAGGCTTTCACTGGCAGCGCGCCCAGATCGACTGCCACATCCACGGCCAATCGACCGACATCGCGCAGGGCGTCGATGCCGCCGGCAACAAGGATGAAGGCGCCGGCGACCAGGGCATGATGTTCGGCTATGCCTGCAACGAGACGCCCGAATTGATGCCGGCGCCGATCTATTACGCCCATGCGATCCTGCGTTCGCTGGCGGAGGCGCGGCATTCCGGCGCGGCGCCGCTGCTCGGGCCCGACGCGAAAAGCCAGGTGACGCTGCAATATGTCGGCGGCAAGCCGGTCGGCGCGGCCGCGGTGCTGGTCTCGGCGCAGCACGCGCCGAGCATCGGCCAGGAGGAAGTGCGCGAGATCGTGCGGCCGCACGTCGTCAACGTTCTGCCGGAAGGCTGGATGTGCGACGAGGACCATTTCTACATCAACCCGACCGGCCGCTTCGTGATCGGCGGTCCGGATGGCGATTGCGGGCTGACCGGCCGCAAGATCATCGTCGATACCTATGGCGGCGCGGCGCCGCATGGCGGCGGCGCGTTCTCCGGCAAGGACCCGACCAAGGTCGATCGGTCGGCCGCCTATGCCGCGCGCTATCTGGCGAAAAACGTCGTCGCGGCCGGGCTCGCCGATCGCTGCACGATCCAGGTCGCCTACGCGATCGGCATCGCCAAGCCGCTTTCGGTCTATGTCGAAACCGACGGCACGGCGCTGGTCGACGAGGACAAGCTGTCGCGAGTGCTGCAGGAGCTGATGGATCTGTCGCCGCGCGGCATCCGCACGCATCTCGCGTCTCAACAAGCCGATCTACGCCCGCACCGCCGCCTATGGCCATTTCGGCCGCCCGCCCGAGCCCGATGGCGGGTTTTCCTGGGAGCGGCTCGACCTCGTCGATGAGTTGCGGCGCGCATTCTAGACCAGAGCTGTCTCGACCAAAGCTGTCATCGCTGAATTGATCGACGCCTTCCGCCTCGCCAAGCGCGAGCTGCGCGGCGGGGTGCGCGGTTTCCGCGTCTTTCTCGCATGTCTCGTGCTCGGGGTCGGCGCAATTGCCGCGATCGGTTCGCTGCGCGCCGCCGTCGAGGCCGGGCTGCGCGCCGACGCACGGCTTCTGTTGGGCGGCGATGTCAGCGCGCGGTTGACGCTGCGTCCGGCGGATGCCGCCGAGCGCGAGTTTCTCGCCCGCAGCGGCACACTCTCCGAGACCGCGAGTTTGCGCGCGATGGCGCGCTCGCTCGATGGGAAGCGCCGCAGCTTGATCGAGCTGCGGGCGGTCGATGCCGCCTATCCGCTCTATGGCACGGTCGCGCTGAGCCCGACCGCGACGCGCTCGGGACGGCTCTCGCACAGCATGGCGGCGTGTTCGGCGCCGTCATGGAACCGGCCGCGGCGACCCGGCTCGGCCGTGCGGCCGGGGGAAGAATTTCGCATCGGCGATGCGGTATTTCGCCTGACGGCGCTGATCCAGCGCCTGCCCGACGCCGCGCTGGGCGGCTTGTCGTTTGGTCCGCGCGTTATCATCGCCCGGCCGGCGCTGGCGGAAACCGGGTTGCTGCGCCCCGGCGCGCTGGTCACTTACGAGTACCGGATCAGACTGCCGGCCGGCGGCGATGCCGCCGCCTGGATCGAACAGGCCCGCGCCGCGTTTCCGCAAGCCGGCTGGCGTCTGCGCGGCAGCGCCGATCCTTCACCGTCGCTGGAGCGATTGCTCGACCGGCTCGGGTTCTTTCTGAGCCTGGCCGGCATCACCGCGCTGCTCGTCGGCGGCATCGGGATCGGCAATGCCGTCGTCGGCTACATCGCGAGCAAGACCGAGGCGATCGCGACGTTGAAATGCCTCGGCGCCTCGACGAGCCTCGTCTTCGCCGCCTATCTGCTGCAGATCCTGACGCTTGCTCTGATCGGGATCGCGGTCGGCCTTTTGCTCGGCGCTGCGGCTCCGCTGCTCGCGGGACCGCTGCTCGCGGGCTTGCTGCCGGTCTCGCTGCCGTTCCAGGTCGTATTGGGCGCCGCTCGGGTTCGCGGCGTTGTGCGGTCTGCTCGCGACGCTGGTCTTTACACTATGGCCGCTGGCCGCGATCGGCCGCATTCCGCCCGGCGCGCTGTGGCGCGACGTCGTATCGCCGGCGCCGCGCCGTCTGGCGCCGCTGGCGGCGGCCGCGACCGCAATCGCCGCCTCGTCGCTCGCGGCGGCAATCGTGCTGAGCGCGCCGGAGCCGCGCTTCGCGCTGTGGTATCTCGGCGGCGCCGTCGTCGCCTTCGCGCTGTTCCGCGTTGCCGCATGGCTGGTGACCGCCGCCGCGCGGCATGCCCCGAGCCCGCGGCATCCGCTGCCTCGGCTGGCGCTCGCCAACCTGCACCGTCCCGGCGGCGCGGCGGCGCGGATCGTCGTCTCGCTCGGCATCGGTCTCAGCGTCATGATTGCGGTCGCGCTCGTCCAGGGCAATCTCGCGGCCGAGATCGGCGAGCGTCTGGCCGACGGCGCCCCGGCCGATTTCTATATCGACATTCAGCCCGACCAGCTCGCCGGGTTTGAGCGCATTGTCGCCGCGGTGCCCGGCGCCCGGTTCGAAGAGGTGCCGATGCTGCGCGGCCGCATCACGCGGCTGAACGGCATGCCGGTCGAACGGGCCGAGGTGGCGCAGGATGCGGAATGGGCGCTGCGCAACGAGCGCGGCCTGACCTATGCCGCCGCGCCGCCGAAAGGCTCGCAGCATCGTCGCCGGCGAATGGTGGCCGCCAGATTATCGCGGTCCGCCGCTGATATCGTTCGACGCCGAACTGGCGCATGGCATGGGGCTCGCGGTCGGCGACACGCTGACGGTCAACCTGCTCGGCCGCGAGATCACCGGGCGCATCGCCAATCTGCGGCGGATCGAATGGACCCGGCTCGGCATCAATTTCGCCATCGTCTTCGCGCCGGGCACGCTCGAAGCGGCGCCGCAGACCCACCTCGCCGCCGTGTACGCGCCGCCGGCCGACGCCGAGCGCATCGCGGCCGCAGGTCACCGAGCGGTTTCCCGAACGTCACCGCGATCCCGGTGCGCGAGGCGCTGGCGGCGGTGGCGGCGGTCGTCGAACGGATCGGCGATGCGGTCCGCGCCATCGCATCGGTGACGCTGGCCGCCGGGGTGCTGGTGCTCGGCGGCGCGATTGCCGCCGGTCATCGCCGCCGGGTCTACGACGCGGTGCTGCTGAAGGTGCTCGGCGCGACCCCGGTCTTTATCGCCGGCATGTTTCTGGTCGAGCATCTGCTGCTGGGGCTGGTCACGGCTTCGGTCGCGGCCGGCGTCGGCACGCTCGCCGCCTGGGCTCTCGTCACCGGGCCGATGCGCGCCGGCTGGACCTTCCTGCCGTGGCCGCTGCTGCTGACGGCATCGGGCGCTGTCGGGTTGACGATCGGGCTCGGCCTCCTCGGCACCTGGCGCGCGCTCGGGGCGAAACCGGCGCACGTACCTGCGCAGCGAATAGCTACGCTCATCCGGCGGCCGAGCCATCGCGAAAATCGCGGTTGCGTCTGCGCCGCGAGCGGGTTTGCAGGGCGTCATTGAACCAGCTCTGGATTCTGCCAATATCTGGCTGCGAGGAATTGTCCTCTTGTTCTCCGTGGAGGGGGTCAATGGCTTTGGGTTCGCAGCCCCGCTGGACGGTGCGGCCGGCGGTTGGCGGTGTCCAGGCCGACATCGATGTCGGCCTGCGGGAGTACATGCTCCGCATCTACAACTACATGGCGTCCGGCCTCGCGCTGACCGGCATCGTCGCCTACGTGTTCGCGCAATCCGGGATGTATGCGCAGGTCGCGGCAACGCCGTTGATCTGGCTGATCATGCTGGCGCCGCTCGGCTTCGTGATGGTGATGAGCTTCGGCATCCAGCGGATGCAGGCGAGCACCGCGCAGCTCTTGTTCTGGCTGTTTGCCGGAGTGATGGGGCTGTCGCTCGCCTCGATATTCCTGGTGTTCACCGGGGCCAGCATCGCGCGCGTGTTCTTCATCACGGCCGGCACGTTCGCGGCGATGAGCCTTTACGGCTACACGACGAAGCGCGATCTGACGCAGTTCGGCTCGTTCCTGATCATGGGGCTGATCGGCATCATCATCGCCATGGCTCGTGAACCTCTTCATCGCCTCGTCGGCGCTGCAGTTCGCGATCTCGGTGATCGGCGTGATCGTGTTCGTCGGCCTGACCGCGTATGACACGCAGTCGATCAAGCAGCAGTACTACGAGCTGCAATACGCGGACGGCCAGACCGCCGGCAAGGCGGCGATCATGGGCGCGCTGCGGCTGTATCTCGACTTCATCAACCTGTTCATGATGCTGCTGCAGCTGCTCGGCGCCCGCCGCGACTGACGGCGAACCCGGATCGACCTATGACTCCCGGCGGCCGGGCCTCGCGCCCGGCCGTTTTTTGCGCCTGTCTCGCAATGGACGGATAGGCTTGAAGCAGCCTCGGCAAGCGACACGTAAACCGGCATGAACCCGGTCCACGTCATTGGCGGCGGGCTCGCCGGCAGCGAGGCGGCGTGGCAGCTGGCGCGCGCCGGGGTGCCTGCCGTGCTGCACGAGATGCGGCCGGTGCGGCGCACCGAGGCGCATGTCGGTGCCGGTCTCGCCGAGCTGGTGTGCTCGAACTCGTTCCGCTCCGATGACCCCGAGCGCAACGCGGTCGGCCTGTTGCACGAGGAGATGCGGCGTTGCGGGTCGCTGATCCTCGCCGCCGCCGACCGGCACAAGGTGCCGGCCGGCGGCGCGCTCGCGGTCGATCGCGTCGGGTTTTCCGACGCGGTCGAGGCGGCGCTCACCGCCGACCCGCTCGTCGAAATCCGCCGCGAGGAGATCGCCGGCCTGCCGCCGCCGGAATGGGACGAGGTCATCATCGCGACCGGCCCGCTGACCTCGCCCGACTCTCGCCGAGGCGCTGGCGGCGCTGACCGGCGAAGAGAGCTTCGCATTTTTCGACGCGATCGCGCCGATCGTCTACCGCGACACGATCGATTTCGACGCGGCGTGGTTCCAGTCGCGCTACGACAAGGGCGAGGGAGCGCCGATTACATCAACTGCCCGCTCGACCGCGAGCAATACGAGGCATTCGTCGCCGCGCTCTTGGCCGGCGAGAAGACCGAGTTCCACGAATGGGAGAAATCGACGCCGTATTTCGACGGCTGCCTGCCGGTCGAGATCATGGCGGCGCGCGGCCCGGACACGCTGCGCTGGGGGCCGATGAAGCCGGTCGGCCTGCGCGACCCGCGCACCGGAAAGCGGCCGCATGCCGTCGTCCAGCTGCGCCAGGACAACGCCTTGGCCACGCTCTACAACATGGTCGGTTTTCAGACGAAGCTGCGGCACGGCGAGCAGACGCGCATCTTCCGCATGATCCCCGGTCTGGAGCGCGCCGAGTTCGCCCGGCTCGGCGGCCTGCACCGCAACACCTTCATCAACAGCCCGCGCCTGCTCGACGGCGCGCTGCGCCTCAAGGCGATGCCCCGGCTGCGCTTCGCCGGGCAGATCACCGGCGTCGAGGGCTATGTCGAGAGCGCCGCGATCGGGCTCTTGGCGGGCCGCTTCGCGGCCTGCTCCGCGGCTCGGCCGCGACATCGCCACCGCCGCCCGAGACGACGGCGCTCGGCGCGCTGTTGCGCCACATCACCGGCGGCGCGCGTACCGGCACGTTCCAGCCGATGAACGTCAATTTCGGCCTGTTCCCGCCGCTCTCGCCCGATCCGGGCCGCCGTGCCGACCGCAAGCCGCTGGTTGCGCGCCGCGCTCTCGCCGATTTGGCTGCTTGGCGTGGAGGTGTGGAGGCGGCAAGGTAGGGGTCTCCCGACCCGTTTCGGAGACCCCCGATGCTGACTCTCTATTACGCCCCCGGCGCTTGCTCGATGGCCTCGCATATTGCGCTCGAGGAGACCGGCGCGCCCTATGAGGCGAAACCGGTGTCGCTGGCGACCGGCGAGCACCTCAAGGACGAGTACCTGACAAACGTCAACCCGCGCGGCAAGGTGCCGGCGCTCAGGACCGACGAGGGCGTCCTGACCGAGAATGTCGCGATCATCACCTATCTCGCGCGCGCCTTCCCGCAAGCAAAGCTGCTGCCGGAGGACCCGCTGCCGCTCGCCCGCGCGCTGTCGCACATGACCTATCTGACCAGCGCGGTGCATCCGGCCTTCACGCACATCATGCGCCCGGGACGCTTCGCGACCGACGAGGCGGCGCACGAAAACCTGAAGGCCACCGGGCGCGAGAATTTCTGGAAGATGCTGCAGGAAATCGACCATCTGCTCGAAGGCAAGGAATACGTGCTCGGCTCGCACTATTCCTCCGCGGACGGCTATACGCTGGTCTTTTACGGCTGGGGCAAGCGCATCGGCCTGCCGGTCGAGCGGCTCAAGAACTACACCGCGCTGAAGGATCGACTGTTGCATCGCCCAGCGGTGCGCAAGGTCCTCGAACGCGAGCAGAGCCCGCTGTTGCAGAGCTGAGCCACACTGAATCGTCGCGCCCCGTAGGCCTGCAGTCGACGGACTTGATCCGTGGGGAAAGCCAGGGCCCATGTTTCGGCCGTCAGGTAGGCTGATCGATGGATCCCGGCTTTCGTCGGGATGGCGATCTCGGGAGGGAAGGAGTCGCCACCATGCCCATCCGCACCGGCAGGCAGTTTCTCGACGCGCTGGACGACGACCGGCAGATCTTTATCGACGGCGAGCGGGTTCGCGACGTGGCCGCCGACCGGCGCCTTGCCGGGGCGGCGCGAAGCCTCGCCGAGCTCTACGACATGCAGCACGATCCGGCGCTGCGCGACCGCATGACCTTTGCCTCGCCCTCCACCGGCGAGCCGGTCGGGCTGTCGTTTATCGAGCCGCGCTCCGGTCGACGATCTGATCCGCCGCCGCAGCATGATCAAGACCTGGATGGACGCGACCTGCGGCATGTTCGGCCGCAGCCCGGATTTCCTCAATGTCATGGTGACCGGGCTGGCCGCCGCCGCGCCCGAATTCGGCCGCGCCGACAAGCGCTTCGCCGACAATATCCGCGCCTATCATGCCCTCGCCCGCGAGCGCGATCTGTGCATGACGCACACCTTGCTCAATCCGCAGGTCGATCGTTCGCGCCCGGTCGAACGCCAGGAAAAGGACCTCGCCGCGAAGATCGTAAAGGAAACCGACGCCGGCATCGTCATAACCGGCGCGCGCATGGTCTCGACCCTGTGCGCCTATGCCGACGAAATCCTGGTCATGCCTTCGACGTTTCTGCCGACCAACGAAGAGGCCGCGCCCTATGCGTTCGGCTTTGCGATCCCGGTCGCGACGCCGGGGCTGCGCTTCGTCTGCCGCCCGTCGGTAGTGCATCAGAACGCGGCGTCGCCGATGGATTTCCCGCTGTCGTCGCGGCTCGACGAGGGCGACGGGCTCGCTGTATTCGACAACGTGCTCGTGCCGTGGGAGCGCGTCTTCATCCATCGCGATCCCGCGATGTGCAACGGCCTGTTCCAGCGCACCCAGGCGATGCCGCAGGTCATGCACCAGACCTCGACAAAGAACCTCGCGAAATCCGAGTTCATGATGGCGCTGGGCTTCGCGATCGCGCGCTCGACCAATATCGACGCGCATCTGCACGTCCAGGGAATGCTTGCCGAGCTGATCCAGCACGCCGAATTCGTGCGCGCCTGCATTCGCGCGAGTGAGGCCGACGCGGCGTGAGCCCGGTCTCCGGGCTGATGACCCCGGCCGACATGCCGCTGTGGACGGTGCGGATGATGTATCCGAAGATGTTCATCCGCGCCTGCGAGATCATCCAGACCCTCGGCGCCGGCGGTCTCGTCGCGGTGCCGTCCTACGCCGAGCTTACGGGACCTGCCGCAGCCGATGTCGAGACCTACGCGCAGGCCGCCAACGCCGACGCGCCGACCCGCGTCAAGCTGTTCCGCCTCGCCTTCGACGCCGCCGTATCGTCGTTCTCCGGCCGCCAGCAGCTTTACGAGCGCTATTATTCGGGCGACCCGGTCCGCCTCGCCGGCGCGCTCTATAACCTCTACGAAAAGGACGCCCCGATCGCCCGCATCCACCGGATGCTGGACGATCTCGAAGCGAAAACAAAATCGTAGGGTGGATAAGCGAAGCGCAATCCACCGTCCCGCGACGGATGCCGAAAAGGCGGGTTACGTTGCGCTCACCCGCCCTACAATCGCCTGAGGCGGAACCCACAGCTCCCCGATCAGCATGCAACCCCGAACCCTGTTCTCGGATACCGACCCCGCTCCCGTCCGCGTATTGCGCCCGGACGGCGCTTCTGATTTTTTCCTGACCGCCGATCACGCCGGGCGGGCGGTGCCGCGCTCTCTTGGCGATCTCGGCGTGCTGCAACGCGAATGGGAGCGGCACATCGCGTGGGATATCGGCATTGCTGCAGTTACCGAGCGCCTGTCGCTTGCGCTCGACGCCGTCGCGGTGCTGCAGACCTATTCACGGCTCGTGATCGACTGCAACCGCCGACCGGATTGGGACAGTGCGATCCCGGTTATCAGTGAGCACACCGAAATCCCCGGCAATCGCGACCTCTCCGAGGCCGAGCGCGAGGCCCGCCGACGCGAGATCTTCGATCCCTATCATCAGCAAATCGCGGCGCTGCTCGCCCGGCGGATGGTGGCGGGCAGGCGCACAATCCTCGTCGCGATGCACAGCTTCACGCCGGTCTTCAAAGGCGAGACACGCAATGTCGAGATCGGAGTGCTCTACAACCGCGACGCGCGCCTGGCGTCGATCATGCTCGACCTGTTCCGTGCCGAGGGCGATCTCGCCGTCGGCGACAACGCGCCTTATGCGATCACCGACACCAGCGACTACACCGTGCCGACGCACGGCGAGGCGCGCGGTCTCCCCCATGTCGAGATCGAAATCCGCCAGGACCTGATCGCCGACGCGGCCGGGCAGGTCGCCTGGGTGGCGCGTCTCGCCCGTCTCCTGCCGCTCGCCGACGCGCGACTCCGCGGGCTTTCATGAACCGCTGCGCGGAACTCAACGGGCGGCCACCAGGTGGCGCCGGAGGCGTATCGGTTGAACCAGTCGCCCCCGCTTAAGCGATAGGTGGACTTCATGTTGCGGTTGCGACCACACCCCCTCGGCGCCGAGATCCCGGGAAGCATGATTGCTTTGAGCGGCAGTTTCTCTTAGCTGGCTCGCAAGCGCTCTCCGTACCAGCAAGCGCCGCGATTCCGATATACACCGCGTCCGGTGCATACATCATCGAGAAGGCTTCGTTGATGCCACTCGCTGGTCTGAACCGGTCCAGATGCCGCGTTCGCGACGCGCGGGAGACCGAGATCGCGAACGGTACTCCGGTCGCGATCGTATCCGACTTGCCTCCCGGAGCCGCGGCATGCCTGCATTCCATATCGTGAATGACGTTCAGGCTCGCGCCGTGTGCGCCGCTGCGGTAGGGTGCCGCAGACCCGATTACAGTTGGAGGGCACGCCAATGACCCGCGCGTACAACGTGGTCGATGCCGACGGCCATATCCTGGAGCCGCTCGATCTGTGGGACCGCTACATCGATCCCGAATTTCGCGAGCGCAGACCGCGGTTCGTCATCGACGACAACGGTAAGGAGCGGCTCAGCGTCGAGGGCAAGCTCTTGGGCAATCCGCGCGGGATCGGCAGCCTCGGCGCGGTCGGAGTGCGGCAGGGCGCCGTCATTCCCGACACCCAGAAATATGCCGAAGGGAAAAAGGGCGGGTTCGACCCGCATGCCCGCATCAAGGACATGGACGCGGACGGCATTGACGCCGCCTTCCTGTACCCGAGCCTCGGGCTGTTTGCCGGCGCCGTCGAGGACCCCGCGCTCGCGGGTGCGATGTGCCGGGCCTACAACCGCTGGCTTGCCGATTACTGCGCGCCGTACCCGGACCGGCTGTTCGGGGTCGCGATGCTGCCGATGCAGTCGGTCGATCTGGCGATCGAGGAGATGCGCTTCGCGCGCCAGCAGCTCGGGATGCGCGGCGGCTTTCTGCGGCCGAACCCGTACCACGGCAAGAAGATGATCAACGACCCGATCTACGAGCCGTTCTGGACGATGGCAGAGGAACTCGACTTCTCGGTCGGCTTTCACGAGGGTTCGACGAACGCGATGCCGACGGTCGGCGTCGACCGCTTCGAGAGCGACCGCGCGGCGCGCCACATGATCTCGCATACGATGGAGATGATGCTGGTGGCGATGGCGGTGATCTGGGGCGGAGTCGTCGATCGCCATAAGCGGCTGCGCGTCGGCTTCCTCGAGTCGGGCGGCGGCTGGATTGCGCCCTGGCTCGACCGGATGGACCGGCATTTCGACGACAAGGGCTTCAACGAAACCGCCCCGTCGATGCGGCCCACCGAACTGTTCAAGCGCAATTGCTGGATTTCATTCGAGCCGGTCGAAAACAGCATCGCCGTGCTGGCCGACTATATCGGCCCGAACAAGATTATGTGGGCGACCGATTACCCGCACCAGGACGGGTTCTTCCCCGGCGCGCCTCAGATGCTGAAGGAGCGGCTTGGCCCGCTGTCACAAGAGGCAAGGCATGGCGTGCTCGCCGGCGGCGCGTTGTCGTTCTACGGCATGAATTAAATGCCGTAATTTACCACGAAGGACGTGAAGGAAACACGAAGGGCACAATGGAGAATTCTCCTTCCTGTCCTTTGTGCAGCCATCGGTGATCTTTGTAGTAAATCTGAAACGATGACCAGCTCCGCTTCGGGGAAGAAATTATGAGTGCTTCAGCAGCGGCAATGCCAAGCGACCAAGTCGAGACCGCTCTCGATTTCGATGCCGTGATCATCGGCGCCGGCGTTTCCGGACTGTATCAGCTCTACAGGCTCCGCCAGCTCGGGATGCGTGTGCGGGTATTCGAAACCGGCAGCGGCGTCGGCGGCACCTGGTACTGGAACCGTTACCCCGGCGCCCGCTTCGACTCGGAAAGCTATACCTATGCCTACTCGTTCTCGCCGGAGCTGCTGCGGGAATGGAACTGGCAGGAGCGTTTCGCCGGCCAGCCCGAGACCGAGCGCTATCTGAACCATGTCGCGGACCGGTTCGCCCTGCGCCGCGACATCCAGTTCAACAGCCGCGTTTCCGCTGCGCATTACGACGAGGATATGCGCGGCTGGCATGTCACGCTGGAGGATGGCCGCGCCTATGACACAAGGTTCCTGATAACCGCGATCGGCGTGCTGTCGGCCCCGACGATGCCGCGCATCGCCGGCGTCGAGAGCTTCCGGGGCCAGTCCTTTCACACACATTACTGGCCGAAGGAACCGGTCAGCTTCGCGGGCAAACGCGTTGGCGTCATCGGCACCGGCGCGACCGCGGTGCAGGCGATTACCGAAATCGCCAAAACGGTCGGCCAAATGACCGTGTTTCAACGCACCCCGAACTGGTGCGCGCCGCTGCACAACGCGCCGATCCCCGACGATGAAATGGAGCGCATCAGGGGCAGCTATGACGAGATCTTCGCGCGCTGCAACGAGAGCCCGGGATGCTTCATCCACAAACCCGACCCGCGCGGCACGTTCGAGGTAACCCGAGAGGAACGCGAAGCGTTCTGGGAAAAGCTTTACGGCGAGCCCGGCTTCGGCATCTGGCAGGGCAATTTCCGCGACATCCTGACCAACCGCGAGGCGAACGCGCTGATCTCGGATTTCATCGCCCGCAAAATCCGCGAGCGGGTCAAGGACCCGGCCGTGGCAGAAAAGCTGATCCCGAAGAATCATGGTTTCGGCACCCGCCGCGTGCCGCTCGAAAGCGGCTATTATGAGGTCTACAACCAGCCTAACGTCACGCTGGTTGACGTCAACGAGACGCCGATCGAGCGGGTCACCCCGGCGGGCGTCATGACCAGCGGCGCCGAATACGAATTCGACATGATCATCTACGCGACCGGCTTCGACGCAATCACCGGCACCTTTGACCGCATCGACATACGAGGCACGGGCGGCATGTCGCTGCAAGGCAAGTGGCGCGACGGGCCACAGACCTATCTCGGTGTTCTCGTCGAAGATTTCCCCAACATGCTGATGGTCATGGGACCGCACGCCGCGCTCGGCAATTTCCCGCGCGCGGTCGAGTACAATGTCGATTGGGTGACGGATCTGATCCGCCACGCGCACGACCGCGGTGTGACGCGGATCGAGGCCACTTCGGCTGGCGTCGCCCGCTGGACCGACCACGTCAAAGCGACCGGCGAAGGCCTCCTGTTCAACGAGATCAACTCGTGGATGACTGGCGTCAACCGCAACGTCGAGGGCAAGCAGACCCGCAAGATCATGCGCTACAGCGGCGGCCACCCGACCTTCCGCGAGCACTGCGATACGGTCGTAGCGGACGGATACCGCGAGCTGGCGCTGGCCTAGACGCGCGCTCGCCCGCGGCACCCGGTTTTTTGTGCGGGAGGGCCGCCGAAAGGCGGCGCTACTCAATCAGCTGCGGCAATTCAGGCGGCTGGCATGCGACACAGCCCGCAGAGTTTGTTGCCGTCAGGGTCGCGAAGATAGGCGAGATAGAGCTAATGATGACCGGGCCGCGCCTGGGCGGTAGGCTGCCCGTCACGAGGGCGTCAAGCCTGCGGAGGATGCATGCAACGGCCGGTTCCTGCTTCGCTCCGGCATTCGCCCGGTGTGTCTGATCGCCCTGGCACAGCACGAGGTTGAGCGCTTGACGACAGCGAAGCCCCCGATACGCCTGGGCTTCTTCACCCGCCTGCTCGATCAGGCGGATGCGGCCGAGCGCTACCGATTGGCCATCGCGCAGATCGTGCATGCCGAGCGCTGCGGCTTCGATTCCGCCTGGGTCGCGCAGCACCATTTCCACGAGGACGAAGGCGGCCTGCCGGCGCCCTTCGTGTTCCTCGCCCAGGTCGCCGCGCAGACCGCGCGGATCCGCCTGGGAACCGGGATCGTCACCCTGCCGCTGGAGCTGCCGATCCGGGTGGCCGAGGACGCCGCGGTGCTCGACCTGATGTGCGGCGGCCGCCTGGAAGTGGGGGTCGGCCCCGGCGGCAACCTCTCGGCGTACGAGGCGTTCGGCCTGGACAGCGCCGAGCGCACGGCGCTGCTGGTCCGGCATCATCGCGTGCTGCGTCGACGCCTGGGCGGGGCGGCCGCTGCCCGGCGGCGACCGGCTTGTATCCGCCCAATCCCGGCCTCGTCGATCGCATCTGGCAGGCCACCTTCAACGTGGACGGCGCGCGGCGGGCCGGCGCGGCGGGGGACGGCCTGATGCTGTCGCGCACCCAGCCCCGGCCGGCGGGCGCGCCCCGACCTGTCGCTGGCCGACATCCAGAACCCGATGATCGACGCCTATCTGGCGGCGCCTGCCGCGCGGGCCGCGCGCCGCGCATCCTCGCCTCGCGCACCGTGTTCGTCGCCGACGACCGCGACGAGGCGCATGCGCCTCGCCGAAATCGGCCTGGCGCGGCAGCGGGCGCGGCTACGCCGCGATCGGTCGCGCGGTGTTTGTCGAGGGCATGTCGGTGCACGACCAGATCGCCGCCATGGACATCCATATCGGCACCCCGGACGACGTGATCGCCTCGCTGCGCGCCGACAGCGACGCTGGCCCGCGCCACCGATCTGACGGTTCAGTCGCATTCGATCGACCCGCCGCATCCCTTCATCCTGCGCTCGATCGAGCTGGTCGCCGAGGTGGTGGCGCCGGCGCTGGGCTGGGTGCGCAACGGCGCGGCAGCCGCGCGGCACGTCGCGTGAGGCGGGCAAGGAAGGATGGCCATGACAGGGCATGATCCGGAGACGGAACCGATCATCGACACGCTGGTCGGGATCGCGCCGGGCTCGCCGCTGGACGCGATCCGCACCCGGCGGCCCGAGGCGCGCGACGCACGCGCAGGCCAGCTATCGCGCGCTGTTCGCGCCGGAAATTCCCGGCGAGTGTCACCGCGACAGAGCGTTTCGCGGTGGCCGCCTTCGTCACCGGCCTGCATCGCGAGGCGGCGACCGCGTCGTTCTACGCCGCACGCCTGGCCGCCAGCGGGGCATCGTCGCGAATTACGCCGTGCGGTCGACGCCGGCGATCGCGGCGGCCACGGGGCAGGGCCCCTATGGCCGCTATCCCCGCGGGCCCGCTGAGCCGCGAGGACACCGCCGGACCGATCCATCGCGTCGCGCCGGAAACCCGCCGCGCGCTGGGGCCGCGCCTCGCCGCGGCGTTCGAGCACATGCACCTGCTGGTGTTCCACCCGCGCGACGCGGCGCCGGCGGCGCTGCAGGCCTTGCTGGATGCCGGCTGGTCCACCACCGACATCGTGACGCTGTCGCAGATCGCCGCCTTCCTGTCGTTCCAGATCCGCGTCGTCGCCGGCTTGCGCGTCCTGGCCGGCCACGCCGTCTGATACACGAGGTCTGTCCAAGGTGCACATGCCCGATACGGTCCTCGAACCGCCGCCGCACACGGTTCCCGCCGCCTTCACCCGGGCGCTGCTCGACTGGCTGCCCTGGCTCGAGCCGCTGGCGGTCGAGGCATTGACCGAACGGCACATGGCCGCCCTGGTGGATGCCGCGCGGGCGAAATCGCCGTATTTCCGCCTGCTGGCGCGCGACCCGGACGCGCTGCGGGCCCGCACGCGGACCGACAAGGACATCTTCTACAACCCCGATGCCGGTCTGCCGCGGGCCGAGCGCGAACTGGCCGCCGCCGCGACATCGCGCGTTCAACGGCTGCATCTACTGCGCCTCGGTGCATGCGCGGCACGCGGCGACCTATTCGAAGCGCGAGGCGGACGTGCAGCTTCTGCTGGACGACGGCGTCAACCGCCGATCTCGGCGAGCGCTGGAACGCCATCGTCGCCGCCTCGGTGGCGCTGAGCGCGACGCCGATCACGTTCGGATCGCCGCATGTCGAGCGCCTGCGCCGCGTCGGGCTCGACGATCTGGCGATCGCCGACGTGATCCATGCGGCGGCGTTCTTCAACTGGGCCAACCGGCTGATGCTGTCGCTCGGCGAGCCGGCGGCGGCCGGAACATAGCGCCTGAACCGCCCAACGCGGACCCGAGAATCAAGGAAGACGACCACCCTGAGAGGGCGTTTCGAGCGGGGGAAATCGAAGCTGCTGTTGAGCCGAGGGCATTGGACCCCCGGTCCGGCCGTGCGATTTGGCGGTGGTGCCGGACAGACCGCGGCCCGGTTGCCGCGCCGCCGCAAAATTGCGATCGTGTGTCGCTCGGCGGCTAGAGATGCCGCGCCCTCACAAATCGGGAGTGTCGTGATGCCCGAAAGCGCCAAAAGCGCCGATGCCGAACGCATCGACCGGCGTCGAACCGCGCTGATTGCCTACGACGTCTGCCGGCGCGCGCTGACGCCGTCTGACCCCGCGCGCTGGGAAGCGATGCGCCCGGTGCTCGACGCCTGGGTTAAGATGATTGCGGCCGCGCGCGAAGCCGGCCTGCCAGTGATTTATACGACGCCGGTCAGCCGCGCCGACGGGGCCGATGTCGTGCTGCTGCCCACCGACCTCTCGGCAGAGACCGGCGTGCCGCCGCTGACCAATGGCATCGAGGGCACGCCCGAGGCCGGCTTCCCCGACGAAATCGCGCCTCGTCCCGAGGATTATGTCTTCCTGAAGCGCCGTCCCAGCGCCTTCTGGGGGACCGGTGTTGCCGAGTTGCTGCACATGCTGCGCCGCGACGTGATCGTCATCGGCGGCGGCGCGACCAATCGCGGCGTCGAGACCAGTGTTCGCGAAGCCTTCAACAGGGACATTGCCTCGGTCGTCGTGCGCGAATGCTGCTGGGGCGGCGATGCGGCCGCGCACGCCTACAGCCTCGACAAGGCGATGAAAATGTACGCCCGCATCCGCACCCTCGACCAGGTCGCCGCGATGCTGCAAGCATGAACGCCGTTCAGTTTTTGCAAAACTGAATGCGGGCGGCGCGGTGCACAATGGGGCCGGACAGCCGGGAAAGGACAGCATGCCGGACTCCATTGATGACAGCCGAGCCGCTCACTCTCGACCAGGTCGCCGAATACGACGCGATCGTCATCGGCGCCGGGATTTCCGGCATGTTCATGCTCTACCGCCTGCGCGAGCTCGGCATGAATGTGCGGGTGTTCGAGGCCGGCACCGACGTCGGCGGCACCTGGTACTGGAACCGCTATCCCGGCGCCCGCTTCGATTCCGAAAGCTGGACCTACGGCTATTCGTTCTCGAAGGAGCTGCTGCAGGAATGGGACTGGAAGGAGCATTTCTCGCCGCAGCCCGACACGCTGGAATACCTCAACCTACGTCGCCGACAAATTCGACCTGCGCCGCGACATCCAGTTCCACAGCACGCGTCACTGCCGCGCATTGGGACGACGACGGAACGAATGGACCGTGACGCTGGAAAGCGGCCAGCAGGCGCGCTCGCGCTTCCTGTTCACCGCGGTCGGCATCCTGTCGGCCCACACATTGCCGGCCATCCCGGGCCGCGACAGCTTCCGCGGTCCCGGCCTATCACCCGGCGCGCTGGCCGCAAGCGGCCGGTCGATTTCACCGGCAAGCGCGTCGGCGTCATCGGCACCGGCGCCACCGCGATCCAGGCCATCCCCGAGATCGCCAAGCAGGTCGGCACCTGACGGTCTTCCAGCGCCGGCCGAACTGGGCCGCGCCGCTGCACAACGCCAAGATCAGCAAGGAGGAGATGGCGACGATCAAGGCGCGCTACGACGAGATCTACGCCCGCTGCCGCGAGACGCCGAGCTGGTTCATCCATCAGGCCGACCCGCGCAAGACGCTGGACGTGCCGCCCGAGGAACGCGAGGCGTTCTGGGAAAAACTCTATGCCGAGCCGGGTTTCGGCATCTGGATGGGCAATTTCCGCGACATCCTGATCGACGAGAAGGCCAACGCCGCTGTCACCGAGTTCATCGCCAGGAAGATCCGCGCAGCGGGTGAAGGACCCTGATGTCGCCGACAAGCTGATCCCGAAGGACCACGGCTTCGGCACGCAGGCGCGTGCCGCTGGAGAGCGGCTATTTCGAGGCCTACAACCGCGACAACGTGCGGCTCGTCGACCTCAACGAGACGCCGATCGAGCGGATCACGCCGCGAGTGGCGTCAGAACCAGCGACCGAGGACTACGAATTCGACATCCTGGTCTACGCCACCGGCTTCGACGGCGTCACCGGCGCGTTCGACCGCATCGACATCAGAGGCCCCGGCGGCGCGCCGGCTCAAGGATGTCTGGGCGGACGGTCCCCGCACCTATCTCGGCATGCATGGCCGGAGGGTTTCCCGAACATGCTGATGGTGCTGGGCCCGCACACCGCGCGCGGCAACATCCCGCGCGCCGTCGAACACGAGCGTCGAATGCCTGACCGGCCTGCTGGAATTCATGCGGCGCACGACTACACGCGCGTCGAGACCCGCCCGAGCAGGTGGCGGAGTGGACCGAGACCGTTATCAAGGCGTCCGAGCCGCTGCTCTCCAGCAAGATCAATTCCTGGCAGACCGGCGTGAACCGCAACGTCGAGGGCCGCAACGTCCGCCGCGTGCTCGGCTATAACGGCAACGGCGTGCACTACCGCCGCAAATGCGACGAGGTCGCGCGCGAGGGCTACCGGGACTTCGCGTTCCGCTAAGAGCTAGTTTCGACGAGATTGCTTCGCTTCGCTCGCAATGACGGCAAGGCGCAGTCATTGCGAGGAGCGCAGCGACGAAGCAATCTCGGTGTGAAGCTCTCTGGCCGCCAGAATCGCTGGGGAGGTGGCATGAAGCGCCCGACGATCCTCGACCAGATCCGCGCGCTCGACCCCGAGCGCGATCACCAGCGCATCGTGTTCCTGAGCAGCTGCTACGAATTCCCGTTCGACACGACGCGCGCGCTGGAATTCGCGCTGTTCCGCACCTTCTGCGTGCCGCGCATCGCCCGTCTGCTCGACGGCACCGGCGAATTCCGCAACCGCGCGCAGAAGCGCTACGACGATACCGACATCATCGTCAGCGAGCTGATGGAGCACGGCTACGACAGCGAGCGCGGCCGCCGGGCGCTCGCGTGCATGAATGCGCAGCACGGCCGCTTCAAGATCGCGAACGACGATTTCCGCTACGTCCTTTCGACCTTCATCTATGAGCCGATCCGCTGGAACGAGCGGTTCGGCTGGCGCCTGATGTGCGACAATCGAGCGGCTCGCCTTCTTCCATTTCTGGCGGGCAGTCGGCGAGCGCATGGGGATCGCGGACATTCCGGCCGATTACGCCGAGTTCGAGCGCTACAACATCGACTACGAGAAGCAGGCATTTCCGCTACACCGACGCCAACCGCCGCGTCGGCGCCGCGACCGTCGAATTGTTCGCGAGCTGGTTTCCCCGCCCTCTCCGGCCGCTCGTGCGCCGGTCGATGTACGCGATCATGGACGATTCCGTGATCCGGGGGTTCGGCTTCCCGAAACCATCGCCGGCAATGCGGGCGTTTGTGACCGCGGCGCTGCGGCTGCGGGCGCGACTGCTGCGCCTCCTGCCGGCTCGTCGCGGCCCGCGGCTGCGGACCGAAATGACGCACCGCTCCTATCCGGAAGGCTACCGGATCGAAAATCTCGGACCGCCGATTACGCAACCGGGACGCGTTTCGGCCGCTAACCGCAGCAGATGACCGGCCCGGCCGGCGGCGACGCAAAATCCGCCACATTGCCGGTGCATTATTACTCGATGCCCGGGTGGGGCGTGGTCGCACGGGGTGGGTGTTTGCTGTTCTTTATGCTGCAGAAAGAAGCCGTCAACCGCGCAAAAACGGCGGAAAGCGGCGCGGTGCCGACCGCGTTTGCTGTTCATTTCCTTGCAAAATCAGCAAACCGCCGCCGCTCGACGGGTGGGCACATAGGTTCGATGCTCGGTTTGGCTGCAACTTCGTCGTTTCGGGTTTGCGGTTTCGATAGGCGCGGAAGCGTCCATGCTCCGGCGCTGGTCATTTGACTTGCGGCCTGCCCGCTCGTAGCCTTGCGGTGGCGGAAACGGCTCTGATACCCACCGCTTTCTGGAGGATTCTTGATGAGCGCTCACGGCACCCCCGAACAAATTCGCGCAAAGCTGTCGCATCCGGTCATCGACGGCGACGGGCATTGGATCGAATACACGCCGGTCTTTGCCGAGCGGATGCGCAAGGTTGTCGGCGACAAGGGCGCCGACGGGTTCATCGCCTCGCAGCGCCGCATCCCCGACGCGCTGAAGCTGTCGATCGCCGAGCGCAAGGCGCGCGGCACCGCGATGGAAGGCTATTGGGGCCGGCAATCGACCAACACGCTCGACCGCGCCACCGCGATGCTGCCCAAGATGCTGTACGACCGGCTCGACGAACTCGGCATCGATTTCGGCATCGTCTATCCGACCGCCGGGCTCGGCATCCCGCGCATCGCCGACGACGAGACCCGCCGCGCCGTGATCCACGGCTTCAACATCGTGACGGCCGAGTATTTCGCGAAACTCTAGCGACCGGCTGACCCCGGCCGCGGTGATCCCGATGCACACCCCCGAGGAGGCGATCGCCGAACTCGAATTCTGCATCAAGCAGCTCGGCTCGAAGGTCGCGATGTTCGGCAGCAGCATCGCGCGGCCATTGCCGGCCACGAAGGAAGCCGTCGCCAAGGGCCTCGACCCGCAAGTGGCGCGCCATGCGGTGCTGTACGACCAGTTCGGCCTCGACAGCGATTACGACTACGATCCGGTCTGGGAGAAGTGCCGCGAACTCGGCGTCGCGCCGACCTTCCACACCGGCGGCCGCGGCTTCGGGCTGCGCAACAACCCGAGCAATTTCACCTTCAACCATATCGGCCATTTCGCGGCGGCCGGGCACGCGGTCGCGAAGGGGCTGTTCCTCGGCGGCGTCACACGGCGCTTCCCGGATCTGCGCTTCGGCTTCCTCGAAGGCGGCGTCGGCTGGGGCTGCCAGCTGTTCGCCGATCTGATCGAGCATTGGGAGCGGCGCGGCGCCAAGGGCATTGCCTACATGAACCCCGAGAAGCTCGACCGGAAATTGCTGCGCCAGATGGTCGACAAATACGGCTACGAGGAGATCGCCGCCGAACTCGACAGGCGCGACGGCTGGCCGATGAAGGAAGAGGATTCGCTGACCGGCGGCGTCCCGGCGCTCGACGACTACGCCGCCTGCAACATCACGAAGAAGCAGGACTGGATCGACCTGTTCGTGACGCCGTATTTCTTCGGCTGCGAGGCCGACGACAAGATGAACGCGGTCGCGTTCAGCAACTTCAACCCGTTCGGCGCCAAGATCCAGGCGATCTACAGCTCCGATATCGGGCATTTCGACGTGCCCGACATGAACCAGGTGCTGCCCGAAGCCTGGGAACTGGTCGAGGACGGGCTGATCACGATCAGACGATTTCCGCGACTTCACGTTCACCAATGCCGTCAAGCTGTGGGGCACGCAGAACCCGCGCTTCTTCGAAGGCACCTCGGTCGCCAAGCAGGCCGCCGAAGTCCTGAACGCGCAGAAGCAGCCCGTCCTGCTCGACGCCGCGAAGTAGCCGGACGCCGCTTATCCGACCGGACCCTCCCCCGCTCGCGGGGGAGGGTCGTCAAAAAACGTGGCGTAGTCGTTGCAATCCGGCGCGGCAGACGCTAGATATCCGCCCCTCATAGGGAGGCCGGCCGAATGGATAGCAACGCTAACCGTAGGCGGGAACAGCGCTAATTCATTATGCGCCCGTAGCTCAACTGGATAGAGCACCAGACTACGGATCTGGGGGTTAGGGGTTCGACTCCTCTCGGGCGCGCCAACTCTCCTTTGATTACAACGCCTTAGGGCGTCGTCGAGTTGCGGGCGGTTGTCAGCGGTTGTCAGAACAGCATCCGCATAGTGACAACCATTGTGCCTGCATTGTGCCTGCAGCCAACGAACGGCCCATAGAGCACCCTGAACGTCATCTGATGCTCTATGTCGGGTCAATCGGACTGCCGGTATAGAGGGAGCTCGGACACCCCCTCCCGCCTGAGCCGGTCGAGGCAGGCGGTGACGACCCATGCCGTGGGGCCAGTGGCTGGGAAATAAGCAACAGAATTGCGCCAGAACAGACTGTTAAATAATAGACAGGTGCTGTATTGTAGGTTCATCGCCCATAGCGGGCCAAGAAACGGGAAGCAAGAAAATGAAAAACTATAAGACGAATGATGAATTACGAGTTGCCGCAAAAACCTTAGCTGAGGGCTGCCATGCCTGCGCGTTTAATGCGGGATGGTGGACAAATCTAGACGGCACACCCCGCAATCTCGATCCGAAAACGAAAGAGGGCTTTCAGGCTATAGCGTGGCCGTTACTCTTGATGATATCGGAAATTATCGAAGGAGCCGAGGGTATTCGTAAAAATCTAATGGACGACAAATTGCCGCATAGAACAACGTTTGAGGTCGAACTTGCGGACGCCGTGATTCGTATTTTCGATACCGCTGAGGGTCTCGGAATGGACCTTGGCGGCGCAATCGCTGAAAAACTTGAATATAACAAGACAAGAGCGGACCACAAACCAGAAAACCGCGCCAAACCGGACGGCAAAGCTGTTTAATCGCCAAAGAGGCAACATGCATGAAAACAGGAAAGGGGGACTTCTATGGTATCGGTTACGCGCTGTTGAGCGGGATGAATATCTATTTCCAAGGCGCTCGCCACAGCGGAAGGACTTTATCTCTAGTGAGCTCCCTAAAAGAGGGCGATAGGGTCGTTTTTGATAATGAGAGAGAAGCAAGGCGTGTCGAGCAGCTATGCAAAGAGCGTGGCATCACCAATGTCAGCTTTATCGTTATCGATCCGAAACGGCCTGAGCGGCTATTTGAGCGCGGCACGAGCCAAGGGCGAACCGTCTTTGACCATAGCTGGATTGAAAGATTTTTTGTCGACTTGCATGAGAGAGCGATGCGCGACTTAGCATCACTCGAAATTCAGGCATCTGGTTATGGTGAGCTGCATATAGAAACCTGGCGAAGGGCCGAGGAAATCAGAAAGGGAACACCGTTCTCTGTTGAATTCTAACGCTTGGTTGCCTGCGCCGGAGTAGGCTCGGGTTGAAGGCGACATTCGCACCGGATTTCTGCGCGGGCTAGGCGGTTGCGCCACCAAGGACGGAACCGGCGGGCAACAGGGCGCCGATGTCGTAGAAGATCGTTTCTCAAAAATTGCGGGCCAAGTCAGTGTGCCAGGCTGCCGATGCGTCCCCCTCTCGCTCTTGCCCTGAAAGGCTCAGGGTTCGTGCGGCAGGCGCTGACCCAACTTTCTCTTGCGTCACGCCCCAATCTATCGCGTAATACGACACGGATAAGAGGGAGGGAGGCATGAGAGCGATTGCGCTAGCTGTCGGCTACATGTGTAATGCACCTTCTGAATGGCCGTCGCGCTGCGGATATTTCGGCTGCTGACTGAAGGGGGGCCGACCTGCGTGCGAAGAAGGCAGGCAAGCGGCGTGAGAAGGAGAATGACGAACGGCGTAAGAAGGAACAGGCCGGGAGGAGGGAGAAGGAGATGTCTGACCAACTTCAGCTAATCGAGAAGGAGATTGAAGTCGCTCTGAGAGAGAGGGATGTGCGAGCCTATGGGCAACAAGCGCGCCGCAGGGAGATAGGCCCGTTGGGACGGACCCTTCATGATCTTGGATTGCGGCGCGACGAAAGGTTGAAGGGATTTCAGGAGAGCATCGAGTACATCGATAGCAAGCTCGCAGAGCTTAGGGCTCGCCGCGACCAATGCGCGGCGGGCGTTGTCCGATCGGGGTAGTGCGAAGAGCGTCTCCATTCCAGCGGCTCTCCTGGAAAGGGGGGGCTTTGCTCGCATGGCGGTGATCTCAGGACCGCACAGCTAGGCGTCGGCATTCTGTGCGGTTCGTTTCTGGCGTCGTTCCTGCTCCAACGCTTGTCTTCTTTCACATTATTTTAGCTGCCTCTTGAGCTATATAGACCTTATTTTTTCGGTGGTGTTGGCCTTTTTATTACGAGGTTTGCGAACACGCCGGTATTCCACAGTCTTGTACTCCACCGTACGCTTGCTCTCCACCTTATAAACTCCAATACGCCACAGACGAAGCCATCTCGAAATTCGTCCAAACAGCCCCTTATTTTCGTCCGTAGCGAGTTTGTCAACTCCGCGATAGAACGCTGTCCATGAGACCTGTCTGTTGGAAGCGTTATTGTAAATCGCTCGTCTCGCTACCCCCGGTAAATCTAGCAACGCGAGCACTCGAGTAAACAATAGCGCCGCTATGACCGTTACTAAAAGCGAAACGGCTACGACAACGTTGCCCGAGTTAGGTGCAAAAATATCTTTACAAGCCTCGCACCATAGAGATGGATGCCCCCATGGTATTCCTTGCAACTCGCCTTTCACAAACAGTCCGAATACCAACGCAAATCCCTTTACGATCGGATATATCCATACAGCTAGAACAGTGCCGTAAACTATACTTAATGCTGAATTATGGCTGATGGAAAATCCCAAAAACCTGCCAAACGACATCGGCCGATGCGCGTGTATTCCGCCGTATAAATTTTCGCCTGGATCGCGTGACATTGAGGCAGCGGCCAGAACCCCTGCTAAACGCCTGATCTTAAGCTCTCTCTCGATGAGCATCGCACGATGCACCAAGGCGTTGTAGAGCTGTGAATTCCTCAAGTCATACAGAATAATCCCAAGTGTGACACGAAATCCCAAAACCCCGACTCCAGCCATAATTAGAGGATGAATTTGCGCGGACCCCAAAAGTGGGGTTTGAAGCAATGCCACAGTTATCGTGACTGCAGGCGGCACAAAAGCTAGTAGCCTAAACCGGATATCAGTCAGAAGTTTGATTTGCTCGTTTGTCCACTGATAGTCTGCGAGGAGTGCGCTGGATGTAGCAGGCGGATCTAACTGAACCAGAAGACGTTGATCCTGTGCCGTCATTGCTCCCTCCCTCGGATACATCCTTTAAACGTAGTTTCTTGTATTGGCCGACATCCCCAGATTGCCGGGCTTCTTAGCCCGCATTCGCCGGATGAGGCGGTAATTTTGAGCACTATGGGAACGGTTTTCGGTTAGAATTCAGCATCTTACTTCTAGCCAACCGAGCCGGCGATGGCAGACCCGACGGGTGAATCGAACAACGAGGCGCTGCGGCTCAACTTTGACCGGCGGCTCATGCTCCAATTTCGCGGTTCTACGATTACGTCTGATGCCGGACTGCTGGCCTACCGTGAATTGGACGACGCGCTGCATCTGACCGATACGGCTGCAAATACACTGGCGGACGAACGCACCGGCAAGAACGGTCGGCATCGGTTATCGGGCCTTCTGCGCCAAGCATTGTTTGGGCGGCTGGCCGGCTACGAGGACGTGAACGACGCCGAGAGGCTGTGCCGCGACCCGGCGATGCGCTGGGTGGTTGGCGACCGGGCGATCAGCGGGTCTGCCGCCTCAGCGAGCCAGATGGGCCGCTTTGAGACAAAGTGGTTGAGCCGACCCGAGAACCTTACCGTGCTCGCCGATCTGTCTGGTCAGTGGATTGACAAGGTGCGCCGGCGGCGAGGGCCGAAGACCGTCATACTTGACATGGATTCGAGCGAAAGTCCGACCTATGGCGAACAGGAAGGCAGTGCGTATAACGGTCATTTCGCTTGTACCTGCTATCATCCGCTGTTCGTGTTCAACCAGTTTGGCGACGTTGAGCGATGTGTGCTGAGGCCGGGCAACGTTCACAGTGCTGACGACTGGCGCGCGCTGCTGGAGCCGGTAATCGCGCGTTACCGGGGCATCGTGAAGCATCTGTATTTCCGCGGTGACGCAGCCTTCGCCAATCCCGAGGTTTACGAGTTCCTCGAAGCCGAGGGTGCGAGCTACACGATCCGCCTGCCTGCCAACCAGGTCTTGCAGGACAAGATCGGACATTTGCTGAAGCGCCCGGTCGGGCGACCGCCTCACGAGGTACGACGTTACTACGCCAGCTTCCGCTATCAGGCGCAGAGCTGGAACAAGCCGCGCCATGTTGTGGCCAAAATCGAATGGCACCCGGGCGAGCTGTACCCGCGCGTCGGGTTCATCGTTACGAACCTGGCGCGGTCCGCTGAGGGCGTCGTCGCCTTCTATAATCGGCGCGGCACGTGTGAGCAGTATATCAAAGAAGGGAAGAATGCGATCAAGTGGACGCGGCTGTCATGCCGGACCTTCGCCGCCAACGCAGTGCGCCTCCAACTCCATGCGCTGGCCTATAATCTCGGGAACTTCATGCGCACGCTGGCGATGCCGAAGACGGCGAAGCCGTGGTCGCTGACCAGCCTGCGCGAGAAGCTGATCAAAATCGGCGCGAAGGTCGTCAGTCATGGGCGCTACGTGACTTTCCAAATGGCTGAGGTCGCGGTGCCCCGCCGGCTGTTCGCTGAAATCCTGCCGTTGATCGCCGGACTGCGGGCACCGCCTGCGCCGACATGAGGGGACGACGATAGCAGCTGTGGCAGATGATGACGGCAGAGGTGCGCCCTGACGAAGGCCCAGCGATGCATTATCGCCCTTCGAGGCGGCTAATCCGGCGATTTGGCTGCCGGCACGGCCAGCCATCGATTGAATTTCCTTGCAGCGCGCCTCAACGGGACGGAAAATCCCCTAAAACGACCGGGAATCCGGCGAATGTCGGCTTAGGTCGATTTTCTATCCCATCGAAGCGCGCTGCAACGAAATTTGACTGGCGGCTGGCTATGTAGGCAACCAAATCGTCAGATTGGCCGCACTGCCTGAGCCACCCCCTGCTTGCGGGTATTGCGGTCTGATGGCTGTGAGGGGGCTGGCCCGAATCAGCCCCCGCCGGTTGTCACCCCCTCCCACCCCACCGGCCCCTATCGGCCTCTATCGGCCCAATGTGACAACCGCCCCTTGAAATCATTGAAGAACCCAATTCCTACGGATCTGGGGGTTAGGGGTTCAACTCCTCTCGGGCGCGCCAACTTTTCCAATGTCTTCTGGGACAATTAGGCCGCCCGGCAGCGGCCATTCTCATTATCGGGTAACGCGACGGGTAACGCCGTCGGCCGTCGGCCGCGCCGCCGCTCCGTGCTCCGGTTTCCTAGAGCCGGCATTGGCCGCAACCGAGCCTGACCCCACCGCTTCTGTTACCCGCCGGCTGTTTCCCGGCTGCCGACGACCGCGCGGAATCCTCTTGACGCTCATGCGCGCCGTTGCTCGGTGATACCCAAGCCGACAACACAACCGAGCCGTCACGGTGCCCCAATAGGCAGGGACCGTATTCTTCGCCGGCGCGGACCGGCGCGTCCGCGATCGGCGCCATCGTGATCTGATGCGCACCAGCCTCGGTGCGCCTCGACGGCGCGGAGATCACGTCGGCAGCCAGTGGGGCCAGCTCGGGCGCGCGATCTACCGCGCTTCTCAGAAACGCGCGGAAACCGCAATAATCCAGCCTTATACTAGAAGGTCGCCCCCGACTCTCGCCACGCCCGCACGATCTCGCTTCCGGTGGCGAACCATACGCCGTCATGCACCGAGATGTACGCGAGCGCATCGTCGAGGCCTTTGATGCGGTAGGGCACGCCGATCAGGTAGGAGGGCAGGCAGATCGCCATCACCCGGCCGGACTGCGCGCCCTCGTCGTATAGCGTGTCGAATTGGCGTTTGATCGCCGTGACGAATTCGTCAATCGAGTGATTACGCGTCTGCAGGAACGGCGAGTCGTTGATCTCATAGGAATACGGGATCGAGACGAGTTTCCTGCCCCCGACATCCATAGAAAACGGCTGGTCGTCGCAGACCCAGTCGGCGACGTATTCGATGCCTTCATCGAGCAGGTTATCGAGCGTGTTCCAGGTCTCGGCGAGACCGGCGCCGAGCCAGCCGGTCGGCCGCCGCCCGCTCAGCGCCTCGATTTTCCCCAACGCGCGGGCGATCGACTCGCGTTCCTCATCCGGCTCCATCTGGTTCAGCCATCGCGAATTGGTCTCATTATGGCCGAGTATCTCCCAGCCCAATTCGACGCAGGCACGCACGATCTGCGGATGGTGGTCGCAGATGTCGCTGTTCATCGTCGGGCTGGCGCGCACGCCGTGCTTTTGCAGCACCTCCATAATGCGCCAGATGCCGACCCGGTTGCCGTAATCGCGCTGCGCCCAGGCGCGCACCGACGGCACCGGTGCGTGGGAATTGTAGACGCTGCCCGCGATGCCCTGGGTCAGCGGGAAGAATTCGATGTTCGGGATGACCCATACCGCGAGCCTGGCGCCGTTCGGCCAAGTCAGTTTCGGCCGGTCGTTGATCGGGACATAGGGGTAAGGGCCGTATTCGCGCGGTTCCATCGGCGCCTCCGTCGCGGCAGGATGCTCGCGGCGATTATACCCGAGTTGGCGGTGAGGCGGGTGCCCTTTGCCGATCGGCCTGCGCCGTCAGTGGTAACTGAGCACCGCATCGACAACCAGATCGATCAACTTCCGGCTTTCCGCTTCCATCGCGACGTTTGTCCTCGCCGGTTCGGCGGGACGGAGACCGGTCGGTGCACCGGGTCGCACGCCGCGCAGATCGCAGACCGTCATGCCGCGCGTGTGCATCCCGGCCAGTTCCACCTTCACCGAGGTCTCGACATAACGGATCAGGTCAGGCGCGACATAGGGTATGACGGCGCAGACGTCGTGCACCGGGGCGACGGTAAGCCCAAAGGCGCGGTTCTGCCCCGCAAGATAGAACGCCATCAGATCACCGATGACCGTGGCGACCCTTCGACCGCTCGCTCGCAGGCGCTCGACGTCGCCTGTGTCGAAGCCGGTCTGACGCGTCACGTTGTAGCCGACCATCCGGATCGGAATGCCGCTTTCAAACACGACGGAAGCCGCCTCCGGGTCGCAGTGGACGTTGAATTCCGCCGCGGGCGTGATGTTGCCGAACGTCGCCGAGCCTCCCATGATCGTCACTTCCCGCACCCACTGCCTCAGCCGAGGCTCCCGTTTCAGCGCGACGGCAAAATTGGTCTCGGGGCCGATCAGCGCAACAACCAGCTCGCCGCGGTACTGGGATGTAAGCTCGATGATCAGATCGACCGCGTGCGTATCAATCGGCCGACGCGTCGGCGCTGCGATATCCGCGCCATCCAGGCCCGTCTTGCCGTGGAGATAACCGGCGTGTGCGGGTGCTTGGACGAGCGGTTCGGAGCATCCCGCCGCGACCGGCACGTCGATCCCGGCTAGTTCGACGATCGCGAGCGCATTACGGGTCGTGTTCGCCAGGGAAGAGTTGCCGTGAACGGTCGTGACCGCGACGAGCTCCAGATGCCGGGCCGCGAACAGGATCGCCACCGCATCGTCGTGACCGGGATCGCAGTCGATCAGAATCTTCGCTCTTTCCGTCATTACGTCTGCAGTTTCTCGGCCTGCCTCACTCCGCCGCGGCGCGGCCCGGGATGGCGGAGGATTGCGATTTGAGGCTCGGCAAGACCTCCTTGGCGAAGAGCCTCAAGCCGCGCTCGGCGACCTCGTAGGGCGTGCCGCCGAAGCGGAAGGCGACGTTCAGCTCGAAATCCCCGATGATCTTCCGGCGTTCCTCGAGGCCGCGCAGGATCTTGTCCGGCGTACCCCAGCTCGCGGCCTGCATGAAGCCGTTGACCGCGCCTTCGAGCCCGGCCTTGCGCGCGATCTCGGCCTTCTGCTGGTAGGAATCGTAGCCTTTGACGGTCTTGAAGTGGTCGCCGAGAAATTCGTAGTGGTAGAAATTGCTTTCGACGAATTTCCCCTGGTATTTGCGGGCTTCCTCCTCGGTTTCGGCGAGGTTGGCGCCGCACACGACGAATTCGGTCAGCATGACTTCAGGCGGCTCGGTGCCGTGATACTTGCGGTGCAGCTGGCGCCCGCGCTCGATATTGGGCAGCCGCATCTCCCACGGGCGGTCGGCGAACATGACGATATGGGCGCCGAGCTTGGCGGCCGAGTTCGATCGAAGTCCTCGCTCGACGCTACGGCGTAGATGCGTCCATCGAACGAATACTGCGGGCGCGGCCGGATCTCGATGCGCGGCTGTTTGTAGAATTTCCCGTCGCCTTCGATAAAGCCGGTTTCCAGCGCCTTGACGATCATCGGCGCCGCCTCGTCGAAGCGCTCGCGCAACTCGTCCATGCTCAGGCGAAACGCGGCGAATTCACGGCGCGCCAGACCGCGCCCGAAACCGAGGCGCAGCCTGCCCTTGCTCAGCATGTCGAGCACGGCGGCGTTCTCGGCGACGCGCAGCGGGTCGTGCCACGGCAGGATGACGGCCGCGGTGCCCAAATCGACATTCGGGCACAGCGCTGTCAGATATGTCATTAGCTGCAGATTGTCGGGCACGAACGAGTAATCGTTGAAGTGATGCTCGGCCGACCACAGGCAGTCGAAACCGAGATCGGCGGCCAGCCGGGCCAGCCTGATCTCCTCGTCCCAGACCCGCGCATCGGGGCAGTCGTCCCAGCCGTAGCTGGCGAAGACCATCATCATGCCGACATCCATGGGACGCTCCTTTTCTCGTGTCTCGCGGGATCGTCGGATAGTTCTGTCGGCGCGCGGCGATGCGCAAGCCTTAATCGCCGCTCCGGTTGCCGTGTGGGCACTCGGGGTCGATCGCGGACGCGGCGCGAGGCTGATCCGTTACCGACCCCGGCCGCCCCGGCCGCCTCCGCCCGCTCCTGAACCGCCGTGCCAGCCTCCCCCCGATCCGCCTCCCCAGCCCGCTCCTGAACCGCCGCGCCAGCCACCCCCCGATCCGCCTCCCCAGCCCGCGCCTGAACCGCCGTGCCAGCCTCCCGCCCAGCCGCCGCGCCGGCCGCCGGCCCATCCGCCGCGCCAGCCCCAATACGGGCCGCCGTACCATCCGGGATAGCCGTACCATCCCCAGGCCAGAGACGCGGCAACAAGCGGGTCGTAGGAATACGCATAGGGCGCGTAGTCGTACGGGTAGGGTTGCGGGTAATAGTATCCCGGATAGGCGTAGCCGGAATCGGCGTAAGGATGAGCGGAATAATACGGGCCGGGCTGGTACGGGTATCCGGCAGCGGCCGCGCCGCTCGGGTAGGGTTGCGGCGCGTAGCCCGGCGGGGCAGCAGCTTGCGGCGGGTAACCCGCCGGGAAGGCCTGTTGCGGCGCATAGCCCGGCGGGGCGGCAGCTTGCGGCGGATAGCCTGCCTGGAAGGCCTGTTGCGGCGCGACCTGGACCGGTGGAGCGGCCTCGAACGACAAGCGGGCCGCTTCCTGGCGGTTCAGTTCGTTCGCGATATTTCCGCCGGCGCGGGTCTGGGCGAGTGCGGGGCCGCAGACTGCCAGAGCACAAACCGCCGCCGCCGTGGTCAAAATCCGGTCCATCGCGCCATCCATTGCCCTACATGCACAGTAAACGGCTGACGAGCCGTTCCCGCATTGACCCTGGTCAATGCCCGAGCGGCCGTCGCCCTGCAAGCGGGAACGGATTCACCGGCGTCACCGGGACGGTCGTCCGCGTCGTGCGCGGGTCGTAGCGAGGCAGTCGCGGCCGATTTCCCTGTTCGCAGGGAATTTTCCGCGTCCCGAGTCCGCAAGTGCTTGGCTACAATAATTCGCGGTGCGGCTTACAGGGAAAATTCGTCAGCCGTTGCAGGGAATTTTATCGGCGGTTGCTGGGAACTCGCTTGGCGTATCAGGGAAGCTTAGGAACTCGCTGCCATTAGTCCGGAAGGTGAGAACATTAGCGGAACATATGCGCGGAGTCAAGACGCGCCGCGCCTTCCGGGTCGGTGATGGGCTTCGCGTTGCTCAGCTCCATCCTACGGGCGTCTATTTGGCGTGAGTTCGGCCAGGCGGCGGGCCAGGGCGTCCGGTATCCAGGCATCGACCGGGGCGAGTTTGCCGGAGGCGTCGAGTTGCCGGGGGATGCCTCCAAGACTACTCTCAGTCGGCGGATTCCCCCCGGTTTTGGCCAGGTCATCCGGCCCTACGCTTGCTGAGACGATCGTGTCAGTATCGGATCATCGCCGATGGTGATGGCTTGTCATGCCGGCTAAGTTTTTACGTAGAGCTACAGTCGTCGGGTGCTTCGGCCCGAACGCCTTTATCGAGATTGCGATAGCGCGTTGCATGAGGAGCCGCGCACCGATGACGTTGCCCACAGCCATTCGTACGAACGCGAGATTGTTGAGGCTGGTAGCGGTGTCGGGGTGAGCGGGGCCAAGCACCTTTTCACGGATGGCCAACGCCCGTTCGTGGAGCGGGCGCGCTCCGCGGGTTTGCCCTGATCCCCAAGCAATGCCGCGAGATTGTTGAGGCTCTGGGCCGTGTCGGGCTGCTCGGGGCCAAGCACCTTTTCATGGATGGCCAGCGCCCGTTCCAAGAGCGGACGCGCCTCCGCAAGTTTCCCCTGATCCCGAAGCCATGCCGCGAGATTGTTGAGGCTTCCGGCCGTATCGGGGTGCTCGGGGCCAAGCACCTTTTCACGGATGGCCAACGCTCGTTCGTAGAGCGGGCGCGCCTCCGCGGGTTTGCCCTGATCCCCAAGCAATGCCGCGAGATTGTTGAGGCTCTGGGCCGTGTCGGGGTGCTCGGGGCCAAGCACCTTTTCATGGATGGCCAACGCCCGCTCGTGGAGCGGGCGCGCCTCCGCGGGTTTGCCCTGATCCCCAAGCAATGCCGCGAGATTGTTGAGGCTGCTAGCGGTGTCGGGGTGCTCGGGGCCAAGCACCTTTTCATGGATGGCCAGCGCCTGTTCCAAGAGCGGACGCGCCTCCGCAAGTTTCCCCTGATCCCGAAGCCATGCCGCGAGATTGTTGAGGCTCTGGGCCGTGTCGGGGTGCTCGGGGCCAAGCACCTTTTCATGGATGGCCAGCGCCCGTTCCAAGAGCGGACGCGCCTCCGCAAGTTTCCCCTGATCCCGAAGCCATGCCGCG
Source organism: uncultured Alphaproteobacteria bacterium (assembly GCA_963753665.1). Lineage (GTDB taxonomy): Bacteria > Pseudomonadota > Alphaproteobacteria > ATCC43930 > CGMCC-115725 > DATARH01. The sequence goes on along the minus strand of CAVWDC010000012.1, from coordinate 92,204 downwards.
AGATTGTTGAGGCTTCCGGCCGTATCGGGGTGCTCGGGGCCAAATACCTTTTCTCGAATTGTTAGGGCGCGCTGAAATAGCGGCTGTGCCTTAGGAAACTCGCCCTGACCGTGCAGTAACATCGCAAAATAATTAAGTACATGAGCAGTCCCTGGGTGAGTGGGACCCAAAATCTTTTCACGAATTTCCAGCGCGCGTTCAAAAAGTGGCCGTGCCCGAGCATAAGCGCCGATTGCAAAACTATATCGTCCCCAGCAATCCAGGACAGTGCTTGCTGACAGTTCGGCACTAATGGGCACCACGTCATCCGCCCGTACCAAGTCCGCCGCGAGTGCATTGAGGAGCACCCGCGCGGCCACATTTCGGGATGTTGCTCCACATCTTGCGGATAGGTTTCGGCAATCGCCTTGATTAGGGCGCACCGCGCCACCTCTTTTTCACCCGGAGTTTTGCGGGCGGCTGAGACGTCGCGGACGAGACGATGCAGCCGGATGGCAGTGGTTGTAATCGTAGGATCGCGCTCGTCAATTATCGTCTCGCGAGCGATCAGGGCAAAAGTACGCAACGCGGCGATGGCTTCATCCAAGCCGTCGCCGGCGAGCGCGGAAGCGAGCGGTTCGGCGAATTTCTCGCGCGCCTCCGAGAACAGGTAAAGCGGGATCGGCTCCGGAGCCAGCAGCGCGGCATGCACGATCAGCGGTTCCGCAGCCGGATGAAGTTTGGCCGCCTCGTCGATCGCCAGCGCGAACGTCTTTGCGACGGTGCGCCGGTCATGATAGTCGGCCGGCGCGTCGCGCTCGGTGTCGAGCATGCGAGCCGGCGCGTTCTCGAAACGCTGGCGGTACTCGCGAAGCGGGATGTCGAGCCGCTCGCAATAGGCCGCTGCTTGTTCATGCGCAAGCGGCAATCCGCCGAGTGCCACGGACAATTCCTCGGCCGCTTCGCGCTCGGCGGTGCGGCCGGTACGGCGGATCAGATAATCAGCGCCGATTTTCTCGGGCCACACTCGAATCTCGACCGGCTCGGCCATCCCGCGCCAAGCAGGTGCGTTCGATGTAATAATGATTTGGGCGCCGCCGCCGCGCGGCAAATACGGTCGGATCGCACCGTCATCGGGTGCATTATCGAAGATCAACAGGACGCCGTCGCCCTCGTGCCGGAGCCTTTGCAGGACGATGGTCAACGCCAGTTCTTCTTTGTCGTCACGAGCGGCCCAGCCGAGACGAACTGCCAGCGCTGCCAGATCGGCGCGCAGTGTCGGCTCCGTCTCGGATCGAATCCACCATGTGACGCGATATTCGCCGCTATGACGCTCGGCGTAGGCCGCAGCCAACACTGTCTTGCCAACGCCGCGCAGCCCGTGCAATGCGGTGATCGCGACTCTTCCTTCGTTCTGCCGCAGGATCGTATCCATGTCGGCCAGCACATCGTCCCGGCCCAGGAAATAACGTGGCACCCCGATCGGGATGTTCGAAATCGACGTCGTCGGATGTTCTTTGGATTGCTCTACAACCCTCTCTTGTTGTCCACTCTCATTGCCCGGAGATTCCGCCCGAGATCTACGATGACGTTCGGGCATACGACGAAGTTTTCCCAAATCCGGCTTACGGGCTGCCGGCTGCCCCGTAAGAAGGCGATATAGCAAGTCGTATTCTTCCGAGGTTGCAGCACGAAAGAAGCTCGCTCCCTTTACCGGCTCGGGAATATGGTCAATGATGCTATCTTCAAAAAGAATCGGAATAATTTCCTACTTACAGAGCCGGAATCATGGAGCTGCTGTTTTATGAGCCGGCCCTCCCACAGGACGCCATGCCCTTTGCCCGGCTCTTCGTCAAGGTTGACTCTGCGATAATATATTTCGGTGCATACCATTAGCACGAAGTCGGCCCGGCGAATCTCATTTGCGCACCACGCAGGCCACCCCTCCGGAGGCGATGCTTCGTATTGGTCGAGACTCGCATCTATACCATCGGCCCGCAGGCGATCGGCAAAATCCAGCACTCGGTCCTCATGCTCCAGGCTGTCGTGGCTATAGCTGATGAAAACCCTTGGTGCTGTCTCTTCCGACATTGGAAGCTCCCGAAGCCGTTCTCAGGTTCCATCGAGAACTGATCGGCTTTAATTCAGCGTAGTATGCGCAAATATTCTCGACAAGCTTTAACGGGAGCAGTCTATTGCCCCGCCTCCCGGTCGCGGGCAGGATGCGCTCCGGTGCGGCGATGCGCGGGAGAGCGGGATGAACGGGGCGGAAAGTCTGGTGCGGACGCTGGTCGGGGGCGGCGTCAATGTGTGTTTCGCCAATCCCGGCACCTCGGAGATGCATTTTGTCGCCGCGCTCGACCGGGTCGACGGGATGCGCTGCGTCCTGGGGCTGTTCGAGGGGGTCGTGACCGGGGCGGCGGACGGCTATTACCGGATGACCGACAACCCGGCCGCCACCTTGCTGCATCTCGGGCCGGGGCTGGCCAACGGGCTCGCCAATATCCACAACGCCAACAAGGCGGCCTCGGGCATGGTCAATATCGTCGGCGACCATGCCACCTATCACCGGCAATACGACGCGCCGTTGACCTCGGATATCGAGGGGCTGGCGCGGCCGTCGTCGCACTGGGTCAAGACTTCGCCCGACGCGATGGGCATCGCGGCGGACGGGGCCGAGGCGGTGGCGCAGGCGCGGATGCCGCCGGGCCGGATCGCGAGCCTGATCCTGCCGGCCGATACGGCGTGGAACGAGGGCTCCGGGCCGGTCGCGGTGCCGCCGCCGGTCAAGCCGGCCGCGCCGTCGGCGGAGGCGGTCGAGGAGGCGGCGCGGGTGCTGCGCTCCGGCGAGCCGACCCTGATCCTGGTGACCGGACGCGCCCTGCGCGAGGACGGGCTGGCGCTGGCCGGCAAGATCGCCGCGAAGACCGGGGCGCGGATCATCGCGCAGGGGTCGAACGCGCGGACGCAGCGCGGCCGCGGGCGGGTGTCGGTCGAGCGCATTCCCTATGTCGTCGATCAGGCGCTGAAGGTGCTCGCGGGGTTGAAGCACGTGATCCTGGTGGGCGCGAAAATGCCGGTCGCGTTTTTCGCCTATCCCGACAAGCCGAGCCTGTTGACGCCGGAAGGCTGCGAGGGGCATGTGCTGGCGCGGCCCGACGAGGATCTGATCGCGGCGCTTGGAGATGCTGGCGGAGGCGGTCGGCGCGCGGGGGACGCCGGCGCCGGTCGTCAACGAGCCGCGGCCGGCGCCGGCTTCGGGCGCGATCACGTCGGAGGCGTTGGGCGCGTCGATCGGGGCGCTGTTGCCGGAGAACGCTATCGTCGCCGACGAGGCGGTGACGACCGGGCGCGGGTTTTTCGCGCCGACGAAGGCCGCCAACCCGCATGACTGGCTGTCGAACATGGGCGGGTCGATCGGGCTGGGGCCGCCGCTGGCGACCGGGGCGGCGGTGGCGTGCCCGGACCGCAAGGTCGTCGGGCTGCAGGCCGACGGCAGCGCGATGTACACGGTGCAGGCGCTGTGGACGCAGGCGCGCGAGGGGCTCGACGTGACGACGGTGCTGTTCTCGAACCGCTGCTATCAGATATTGCGCGGCGAGTTGGCCAATGTCGGGGCCGGCAATCCGGGGCGCAAGGCGTTGGACATGCTCGATTTGGGGAGCCCGGACATCGACTGGGTGGGGCTGGCGAAGAGCCTCGGCGTGCCGGGGGCGCGGGTCACCGACATGGACGGGTTCAACCGCCGCTTCGCCGAGGGGCTGGCGACGCCGGGGCCGTATCTGGTCGAGGTGGTGCTGTAGGAGGCGAAAGGCAGCAATATTTATTTAACGCAAAGGACGCGAAGGATGCGCAAAGGACGCAAAGGATTTCAGCCTCTTCGCGACCATCGCGTGTCCTTTGCGGTCTTTGCGTTAAATTCGTTTTTTATGCTTGCGCTGCTCGCGCCTTTTTGTTGCACCGGCTCGGCGGCTTGTACCGGGGTTGTGGCGGATGGCGGGGCGCGGTTGTGGCGCGCGGCGGCGGGGGAGAAGGCGGCGGCGATCACCTATCTCGGGCATTCGAGTTTTCTGATCGAAAGCCCGAGGGGGTGCGCATCGTCACCGACTATAACGGCGTCCATCGGGCGAAGGTGACCCCGACATCGTGACGATGAACAACGCGCATTCGTCGCATTATACCGACGTGATCGAGCCGGGCGTCAAATTCGTATTGCGCGGCTGGGATCCGGGCGGCGGGGTGGCGAACCATCATCTGCAATATCGCGACGTCGGGTGAACAATGTCCGACGAATGTGCGCGGTTTCGGCGAGACGCGGTATAATGGCAATTCGATCTTCGTGTTCGACCTCGCCGATTTGTGCATCGCGCATCTCGGGCATTTGCACCATACGCTGACCGAGGCGGATCTCGCCGTGCTCGGGACGATCGATATCGTGCTGGTGCCGGTGGACGGCTCGTTTACGCTGAACCAGCCGGAGATGATCGAGGTTTTGCGGCAGCTGAAGGCGAAGATCGCGATCCCGATGCATGTGTTTACCGAGGCGACGCTGGCGCGGTTCCTGGCGCGTGCCGGCGAGCGCGGGTTCGAGGTGCGGCACGCGCCGGAGCCGCATATTATCGTGTCGCGCGCCGATTTGCCGGAGACAGCCGGAGATCCTGGTGCTGCCGGGGCGGTAAACGGTAGGCAGCGGGAGACGCGAGAATGGCAGCGCGGCGGCAATTGCGGGTCGGCATCGCCGGGTTCGGGACGATCGGCAAGGTCGTCGCCCGGCATATCGATCGCGGGATCGACGGGGTCGCGCTCGCCGCCGTGTCGGCGCGGGATATCGGGCGGGCCGAACAGGCGATGGCGGGGTTCGCGCGGCCGGTTCCGGTGGTGCCGCTCGCCGGGCTGGCGGAGGCCGATCTCGACATCGTCGTCGAATGCGCCCCGGCGGCGCTGCTGCGCGACATCGCCGAGCCGGCGCTGCGGGCCGGGCGCACGCTGATCACGCTGTCCTGCGGCGCGCTGCTCGACAATTTCGACCTGGTCGAGCTGGCGAGGCGGCATGGCGGACGCATCCTCGTGCCGACCGGCGCGCTGCTTGGGTCTCGACGCGGTGCAGGCGGCGGCGGAGGGCGAGATCGCGCGGGTTCACATGGTCACGACGCAAGCCGCCCGAGGGGCTCGACGGCGCGCCGTATCTGGTCGAGCGCGGCATCTCGGTGCTCGGCATCTGGAAGCGGCAATGCGTCTTCAGCGGCAGCGCGCGCGAGGCGGCGCGCGGCTTTCCGGCGAATGTCAACGTCGCGGCGGCGCTGGCGCTGGCCGGGATCGGCCCGGACCGCACGACGATCGAGATCTGGGCCGACCCTGAGGTGGACCGCAACATCCACCGTATCGAGGTCGAGGCCGATACGGTGCGCCTGACGTTGCAGATCGAGAACGTGCCGAGCGTCGAAAACCCGAAAACCGGCCGCCTGACGCCGCTGTCGGTCGTCGCGCTGCTGCGCAAGCTCGGCAGCCCGCTCGCGATCGGGACCTGAGCCCTCCCTTTTGGGTTAATGCGACGAAATGACGGGCGGAACCCGTCCGTCCGTACTATATCAGTATGCACAATGCGCATTACGCGCTTAAGTGGAATTTGGAGGAATCATTGTCGCAAAAATTGACGAGACGCACGTTGTTGCAAACGGCTGCGGCGGCGGCCGGTGCGACCGCGATCAGCGCCCCGTTTGTCAGCGGCGCCTATGCCGCCGGCAAGTTGTCCTGCGGGTTCTGGGATCATTGGGTGCCGACCGCGCTCGATCCGATGCGCAAGATCTGCCAGGAATGGGCGGACAAGAACAAGGTCGAGCTGAGCATCGACTTCATCACCTCGAACGGCGACAAGCTGCTGTTGACGATCGCCGCCGAGGCGCAGGCGAAGTCTGGCCACGACATTCTGTCGATCCCGACCTGGTACGCCTCGGCGCAGGCCGACAATCTCGTGCCGATGGACGAGGTCATGAAGCAGCTGATCGCCGATAACGGCAAGGTCAGCGACGCCGCCGAATATCTCGGCAAGCAGAAAGGCAAGTGGGTCGCGGTGCCGGGCGTCTGGGGCAACGCCATGTTTCCGTGCGTCGGGCGCATTGACCTGCTGAAGGAGCACGCCGGGCTCGACGTTATGAAGATGTACCCGGCGACGCGGCGAGCCCGACAAGGAACTCGCGAACAACTGGACCTGGGACACGTTTCTGTCGGTCGCCGAAAAGATGAACAAGGCCGGGTTTCCGTTCGGCGAGCCGATGAGCTCGGCGAGCGACGCGGTCAACTGGGTCGGCTCGGTGTTCCAGGCCTATGGCTCCGAACTGGTCGACAAGGACGGCAACATCACGGTCAAGTCCGACGCGACGCGGCAGGTGCTCGACTGGTTCAAGCGCTTCATGAAGACGATGCCGGAAGAGACCTGGGCATGGGACAACGCCGGCAACAACAAATGGCTGATCTCGGGCAAGGGCAGCCTGATCCAGAACCCGCCGAGCGCCTGGGCCGTCGCCAAGCGCGACGCGCCGCAGGTCGCCGAGAAGTGCTGGAGCTTCCCGCCGCCAAAGGGTCCGAAGGGGCGTTTCGTCGCCGGCAACACCTATTTCTTCGGCGCCTGGAAGTTCGGCAAGAACCAAGGCGCGGCGAAGGATTTGATCCAGTATCTGGCCGACCGCCCGCAAGCCCAGAAGCTGGTCGCGGCCAGCCAGGGCTTTCGATATCCCGTCGTTCCAGGGGCAGCTCGACTTCGACACCTGGGCAAAGCAGGGTCCGCCGCCGGGCACGATCGCCAACTACCCGCCGCGCGGCGACGTCATCGTGTCGATCTCCGGGGCGCCGGCGCCGGTGCCGATCGCGACGCAGATGTTCGCGCAAGCGACGATGACCAAGATGATCGCGCAGCACGTCGTGCAGGGCCGCTCGGCCGACCAGGCGATGGCTTGGGCCGCCAATGAACTCGAAGGGTTTATGCGGTCGTAAAATGCCGGGCGATCTTCCCGCGTAGCCCGCCTGCCCTCGACGGTCAGCCGGACGAGGGCGGCGGGTGCGGGCACGATCGCCGCGGTGTTGGATCGGGATGGGTGTCGATGATCCGCTTGTTCGGCGTCGGAGCGCTGCTTGCCGCGATAGCAATCGTTCCGTCCGCTGTGGCGCAGCTGCCGATGGGCCCGGTCTACCGGAGCGAGACAGAAAGGCCGCCCTCCAAGCTGACAAGGCGGCGTCCGCCGCGACGGACACCGCGCCAGCAACGGCCGAGCGTTCGCCGGAGGAGCACGCGCCGCCCGTGAAACCGAAAGCTGTCGAGCAGCAGCCGGTCGCGACCGCGCCGATCCCGCCGCCACCGTCAGGCGACGCCAGCAAGGACGGCGAGGGCGCCGAGACCGGCTCGCGCCCGGCATCGACGGCAGCGGCACACAGTTCGGATGCGGCGGCTACGATCCCGCCGCCCCGGTCCGCCCCGGCCTCCAAAACAGGCACTGCCGGTGCGACACTGTCCCCCGCGGCGCGAAACTGCGGCGACCCAGAAGCCAGCGCCGGCGCCTGAGACACCAGCGGCGTCTACCGGAAGCGCCGGCCGGTCAAGCCGCCGCGACGCAACCCGAGAAGCCGAACAAAACCGTGACCCGGAAGGACCGGCGGCAGGCTCGGACCAGACGGCATGCCCGGCGGCCCGGTCCCGCGTATTACTACCCGCCGCCGGCGTACTATGCCCGCTCGCCGTATCCCGACCCGTCCCGCGGCTATGGCGGCGGGGCGTACGGACCGTCGCCCTATTCTTCCGAAGGTCCCTGAGAGCGTCATCGCCTATGAAAGCTGCTGTTGTTCCGTGACACCCCATCGGCGCAGGGCGAAACGCCAGGCCAAATCCTCAGCGGTTGCACTGGACGCTGCGCGAGCGACAGGAGCCGCTGCCGCGTTTCTCGCAGTTCTCGATGGCGGCGCGCTCGGCGGCGGCGCGGTCGGGTCGGGTGGCGCCGCCCCAGATCCTGCCGTTTTCGCTCATCGCGATCGCGCCGCATTGCCCGGCGGCCATGCGAAAGGCGATCTTGCATGATTCCGAGGCGCAGCCCTTGAGCGCGGCTTCGTCGGCCCGCGCCTGCGATCCCTGGTTCCAGCTCGCGCCGTAGCGCCCGCTCGTCTCGTCATGGGCGAACGCGCCGTAGGGTCCGCCGCCGCGGCTGCTGTCCGAAGCTCGCCGTGGTTCCGCCCTTGCTCTGCAGTACGAGGACGTTGCGCTCGTTGTCGAGTGTCCAGGACGCGAATTTCGACAGAAAACTCTGGCCGAGCAGCGGCGGGCTGCCGGGTCGGCCGATGCTCGCCGTGACATTCGACACGGTCTGGCCGCCGACCGTCAATTCGCGCAACAGGACGCGCCGGCTCGGAACTTTCGAGCCGTCCGCCAGGACATAGGTGCGGGTACCGATGAAATCGCCGCGTTCGAGCTTGCCGGCGCGTTCCAGTTCGCGCGCCACCTCGTCCGGGATCGACACGTCGGACGCGCCGGTGTCGAGGATGAAGGTGAGCGAAACCGCATCGTTGATGCGCCCGGGGATCGTATAGCCGCCGCCGGGATGCTTCTTGAGCTGGATCGTCTCGGCGGCGGCGGCTGGGTCAGCAGCGCCAGTAACAGCGCGATCGCCGCCAGAAAACGCCGCGCTGTCCGCCTCATTTGTTACAATCGGCGGCTTTCACGTTGCACTGCGCGCCGGCCTTGACGCGCTTCTGACAATTGGCGAGGGCGGCTTTTTCGGCCTCTTCGCGCTTCGGCCGCTTCGCACCGCCCCAGGCCTTTCCGTTGTCGGTGGTCGCGATCGCGCCGCACTGGCCGGCGGCGGTGCGGAAAACGACCTTGCATTTATCCGACGCGCAGCCTTTGAGGGCGGCCGCGTCGGCCTCCTTCTCGGTCGCCTGATTCCAGCTGGCGCCATATTTCCCGGTGGCTTCATCATAGGCGAAGGCGCCGAACGACGCGAAAGCCGGTACAACGCCGGCGATCAGCACCACGGCGGCGAGGCCCATCGCGAGCGGCAGGGCCTTGATCCGGGAGCGCATGGTTCTCCTCGCGGAAGGGTTGGGGGCAGAAGCCGGCTTTAGGTATGACGCGCGGGGTCGCGTCGCAACGGCGCCGCAGCCGCGAAAGCCGTCTGTTCCGCCGTAGGCGCCCCGATACCCCGCGGCGCGCAGAGCTCGAGCAGCAGTCAATGCCTCTTCGCGCGAGCGTTCGTCGATGCCGGCCGGGTCAAGGGAACCGGCGAGGTGGCGCGGGTGCTGGTCGGCGTGCCGGATTCGGCAGGACAAAATTCATGACCGAACTGCTCGACATTGTGACCGGGGCAACGGTTCGATCGGGCGGTAGGCCCGCGGCCGGCAACGAGTACCCAGCTCAGCGGCTGGGGCAGGCGGCGGCGGCGTCGAGTGTGTGCAGGCGCGGATAATCGGCCTCGGGGATGTCGATGCCGGTCCGCTCGTGCGTCACGAAGGCATCATTCACGACAAAAACTCCGCGATCTGCGGATCAAACCACGCCTTCGCTCTCGAGCGCGATCTCGTGTTCGAGACCCTGCTCTGCGGCGGCGATCTCGGCTTCCGCTTGCAGCCAGTGCTCGACCGATCTGCCATCGGGACAGCCTGCGTTTTTCCAAATCTCGTAAGCCCGCTCGCGCACCCGCTGTTCGTGCCACCAAGTCTCCAATTCGTCCTTCTCTCGCACTAAATTGGCCGGGTCGTTGTATGTTGGGTCCTGCGCCATTCCGGCTCGCAGAGATCGGCAAGTGGGCAATCGGCACATCTTCTACCCTGGCTGTCCCGGTTCGCTTCCTGGGAGGCTTCGCGCAGGGTCCGCGCCGGACTGAGCAGATAAAGGCCGACCGGCATCGCCGCTCTCCGTATCGTTTGTTTCATCGCGGATAATTTAGCCCGCTGGCCCGCGCCTCGGCCCTGATCTGGATCAAGGCCGATCCGATGAGCCATCGAAAAGCGTGACCGAAATCGGCGCCTTTGTGTCAGTGGGGATCCGAAGTCCGGATGCTGTCCGCCACCACACCGCATCTGAGCGGATCGCTCGGCATCCGGCGTGCGTTGTTGCGCCTCGTTCCGCCGGAAGTTAAGTTGGCGTAAACCCTAAGGCTCAGACGCCAAGATACGACGGTTCGGCTCAGCTGATATGGACACCCGCGGCATAAGCGGAACGCCCCGAATATAATCCGATGAGCACGAACCAAGATTTACACACGTAGCAGATCTCCGCCTATGCCGAGCCATGCACGGTTTTGTGCTCGCTGGCGATGCCGAAGATCGCGGCGAGGTGAGTAATGAGCACCGATGTCGGGCGGCGCGACGGCGACAGCTCGAACGACGACACGATCGATCACGGCGGGAAGGTGGAGTCGGGTCACCAGCCGGAAGCGGCGCTGGCTGCCGAGCAGCGGTTCCGGCTGGTCGTGGAGGCGGCGCCGAGCGGCATGGTGATGCTCGATCGGACCGGCGCCATCGTCATGGTCAATGCGCAGGCTGAGCGACTGTTTGGCTATTCGCGGACGGAACTTCTCGGTCGGCCCGTCGAAATGCTCGTACCGCCGCGGTATCGGGCCCATCACCCCGGATTGCGCGAGGGATTTTATAGAGAGCCCCACGCCAGGCCGATGGGCGCCGGCCGGGAGCTCTTTGGCCTCAAAAAGGACGGCAGCGAATTCCCGATCGAGATCGGGTTGAACCCGATCGCGACCGACGAGGGCACGATGGTGCTGTCCGCGATCGTCGACATTACCGAACGCAAGGCGGCCGAAGCTGCCCTCAGGGGGTCCGAAAGGCGGCTGCAGGAATTGCACGCCGAACTGCTTCACGTGTCGCGCTTGAGTGCGATGGGGCAGATGGCGGCAATGGTCGCCCATGAACTGAACCAGCCGCTCACCGCGATCGGTAATTACATGGAGGCGGCCGCTACGCTTCTCGACCGGGGTGGCGAGCTCCCGGTTGCGAGACTTCGCGGCGCGATGAGCCGCGCCGGGGAACAGGCTGTCCGTGCCGGCCAGATCATTCAGCAGCTGCGCAGCTTCGTGTCGCGCGGGGACAGCGAGAAGCGGATCGAGGCCGTGTCGCCGCTTGTCAGGGAGGCGGCGGAGCTGGCCTTGCTCGGCACCCGGCAGAAAGGCGTTAATATCCGCGTCGAGGACAATCTCGAAGATGCCGTGATTTTGGCCGATAAAATCCAAGTCCAGCAGGTGCTGTTGAACCTGCTGCGGAACGCCCTCGAGGCCGTTGCGGAGCTGGAGCAGCGGGACGTCGCTCTTGTCGCTGAAACGCACGATGGAATGGTCCGGATCAGCGTCATCGATAACGGTCCGGGGCTCCCCGAGGATGTCAAGGCACGGCTCTTTCAGCCGTTTGTATCGACGAAAAAGACCGGCATGGGAATGGGACTGTCGATCTGCCACGACATCGCCACGGCGCATGACGGGCGGCTCTGGGCCGAGGCTAATCCCGAGGGCGGAACGATTTTCCGCCTGATTTTGCCGACCGCGCCGAGCGCGGAGGCGAGCAATGGCTGAACCGCGAATTATCTATGTGATCGACGATGAGGAGGCGGTTCGGGATTCCGTGGCCTTTCTGTTGGAAGCGCGCGAGCTTCAGGCGCAAAGCTTTGCGTCGGCTGGCGAATTTCTCGCCGCGGTGCCCTCGCTGGCACCCGGTTGCGTGCTTACCGACATGCGCATGCCGGGGATGGACGGGCTCGATCTGCTGCGGCACATCAGAGAACGCAATCTGACTTGGCCGGTCGTCGTCATGACGGCGCATGGCGAGGTTCCGCTCGCCGTCCAGGCGCTCAAGGCCGGGGCAAGCGATTTCATCGAAAAACCGTTTGCCGGCGACGCTTTGATGGATGCCGTTCTGTCCGCGCTGAAGACGATCGATCAGACGCGCAAGGAAGGCGCCGACACTGCTGAGATAGATAGAAGGATTGCCACGCTCACCCCGCGCGAGCGTGAAGTCATGGAACAGCTCGTATTCGGCAATCAGAACAAGATGATCGCCTACAATCTCGGGATGAGCCCCCGGACCGTCGAGGTCCACCGTGCCCGCGTCATGGATAAGATGCAGGCGCGCAGCCTTCCCGCCCTGGTGCGGATGACCGTGGCCGCCGGCGTGCATCCGGCGGGCTGAAGCAGCCAGCAGACAGCGGCTCGGCCACACTCCGTTCGGGGAGTATTAACGACGTCTTTGATTTGGATCAGGGCGCTATGATGCGCTGTGCCATAGACTTGCAAGTCACGATCTTCATACCGGCAAGCCATAGGCCCGAGATGACCTCGACAGGAGGCGCGATCGCCGTCATCGATGACGATGCCGCGGTTTGCGATTCGACCCGTTTTCTATTGGAGACATACGATTTCGACGTGCACACCTATCAGAGCGGCGCCGATTTTCTCCGCGACACTCGTGTGATTGCCTGCCTGATCGTCGATTATCACATGCCCGGGTTGAATGGTCTGGATGTGGTTGCGGAATTGCGCAAGCGCGGCCGCGACGTCCCGGCCATTATCATGATCACGGCGGCTACCGACCCGTCAGTCGAGCGTCGCGCTGCTGAACTTGGCATCCGACATGTCCTGAAAAAGCCCCTCGCCAATCAGCTGCTGTTGAGTACTCTCCGCAATCACCTGGGGGGTAGGTCCCGCTGATAGATTGCTCGAAAATACCTGTTCTGGGTGGTGGGTCGGGGAGGAATCTGCCCATTCTGGTGCTGGATCGGAAATCGAACGACGCAGCGGTCGGGAAGCTTTTCGCAGGTGGAATACCCCGCTAGGCATTTTTCCGGGTATAACGGCCTAGACGCACAGTCCTCTTTATCTACGCGTCAGTCCTGTGTAAGCGCCGGAGCGAAAATCCCTCACTGAAGCGGCCGGATTGACCGGTGGCGCCGGAGTAAAAATCCGGCAGCAGAAGGCCTTTGTCGGCGAACGGCAGGGGCCGGGGATGAAGGGCGTGGAGCTATACGCTCAGGTTCGTTTTGCGGTTCAGATTGAAGGATTGAGCCGTCGGGAAGTGGCGCGGCGTTTTGGCATCGACCCGCGGACGGTTGCCAAGATGCTGGCGTTTTCGGTGCCGCCCGGGTACCGGCGGAGCCGACCGCCGGCGCGACCGAAGCTCGACGCGTTCACCGGGATCATCGACGCGATCCTGACGGCTGACGAGGGACGGCCGAAGAAGCAGCGGCACACGGCGAAGCGGATTTTCGAACGGCTGCGCGACGAGCACGGCTACGCCGGCGGGATCACCATCGTAAAGGACTACGTGCGGGCGCACCGACTGCGGCATCGCGAGGTATTTGTGCCGTTACGGCACGATCCCGGCCATGCGCAGGTGGATTTTGGCGAGGCACTGGCGGAGATCGCCGGGGTGGAAGGCAAGATCCACTTCTTCGCGATGGACCTGCCGCACAGCGATGCCTGTTTCGTGCAGGCCTATCCAGCGGAAACGGCCGAAGCGTTCTGCGACGGGCACAACGCCGCGTTCGGCTTCTTCGGCAAGGTGCCGCAGTCGATCTTGTACGACAACACAACGCTGGCGGTGGCGCGGATCCTGGGTGACGGGGTGCGCCAGCGCACGCGGGTCTTCAGCGAGCTGCAGTCGCATTGCGTATTTGCCGACCGGTTCGGCCGACCCGGCAAAGGCAATGACAAAGGCAAAGTTGAGGGATTGGTCGGTTGGGTACGCCGCAACCTGCTGGTACCGGTGCCACGGGCAGCCAGTCTGGCGGCGCTGAATGAGCAGCTGCTCGAGGGTTGTCGCCGCCGGTTCGGTGATCGGCTGCGCGGTCACGAGGAGACGATCGGCGAACGGCTGGTCCGCGATCTGGCGGCGTTCCACGATTTGCCGCCGGCGCCGTATGACGCCTGCGAGAAGAAGCCAGGCCGGGTCAGCTCGCTGTCGCTGGTGCGCTATCGCGGCACCGATTACTCGGTGCCGACCGCCTACGGCCATCGCGAGGTGCTGATCCGCGGCTATATCGAGGAGGTGGTGATCTCGTGCGGGGCGGAGGTAATCGCCCGCCATCCGCGCTCCTACCAGCGCGAGGACTTCGTCTTCGATCCGCTGCATTACCTGGCGTTACTCGAACACAAGATCGGCGCTCTCGACCAGGCGGCGCCGCTGGTCGGCTGGGATCTGCCTGAGGAATTCGCCACCCTGCGGCGTCTGATCGAGGCCCGCATGGGCAAGCGTGGCAAACGCGAGTTCGTCCAGATCCTGCGGCTTCTGGAGGTATTCCGCCCCGAGGACGTGCTGGCCGGGGTCCGGGAAGCCACCGCCCGCGGCGCGATCGGCTTTGACGCGGTCAAGCATCTGGTGCTGTGCCGGATCGAGCGCCGGCCGCCGCGGCTCGACCTGACGGTCTACCCCTACCTGCCAAAGGCAAAAGTCGCGACAACCTCGGCCAAGGCCTATCTCGACCTGCTCGCCGGGGCGGCGTCGTGAGCGAGGAGCCGCAACTGCTGCTCGCGCATCATCTCAAGGCGCTCAGACTACCGACGTTCTTGCGCGAATACGACAAGCTCGCCCGGCAATGTGCCTCCGAGGGTGTCGATCACGTCCGCTACCTGCTGCGCCTGGCCGAGCTCGAACTGATCGAGCGGGAGCGCCGGATGATCGAGCGCCGCATCAAGGAGGCACGGTTCCCGACAGTGAAGAGCCTCGACAGTTTCGACTTCACGGCGATCCCCTCGCTCAACAAGACCTTGGTCCTGGAGCTCGCCCGCTGCGAGTACATCGCACGCCGCGAGAACGTCATCGCGGTCGGCAACAGCGGCACCGGCAAGACGCATATTTCGCTGGGATTGGGGCTGGCCGCCTGCCAGAAGGGCTTGTCGGTCGGCTTCAGCACCGCCGCCGCCCTGGTCCACGAGCTGATCGAGGCCAGGGACGAGAAACGGCTGCTCCGCCTGCAGCGGCAATTGGCAGCCTACAAGCTGCTGATCATCGATGAGCTCGGTTATGTACCGCTGTCGACGACCGGCGCCGAGCTCCTCTTCGAGGTCTTCAGCCAGCGTTACGAGCGCGGCTCCACCCTCGTCACCAGCAATCTGCCGTTCGACGAGTGGACCGGCGTGTTCGGGTCCGAGCGGCTCACCGGCGCGCTGCTCGACCGGCTGACCCACCACGTCCACATCCTGGAAATGAACGGCGACAGCTATCGCCTCAAGCAGAGCAAGCAACGCCAGCGCCCGGCGTAACCGACCGGCAGTCAGCCTGCCACGGTGCTCGCTACGGGGAAGGTCCGGTGCTCGCCATGCTCCCCCGGGTCAAGTCCGGGGTGCGCGTGGCTGCGCTCCTCCCATCCCCTACGCTGCGCGCCGTGGCCTGGTAATCGCCAGGTCGGGACGGGAAAGAAGGCTCAGCGCAATCGAACAGGAAAGCTGAATTCAGGTCGCGTGCACCGGCCACGCCCGTGATGCATTTTTACTCCGGCCCGTCGATGCATTTTCTCTCCGGCGTTGACAGGATGTCGATGGACGGCTGGACTTTCTGGAAACGCTGACGCTCTATTCCTGAGCGGCGGCCCGCGCCATGCGCAGCATTTCCTCAAGGCGGATGTCATTGGGATCGCGCAGTAGCGCGATTTCATGGCTCTCCACCGCGAGGCTCTTGTATCCCTGCCGCAGATGCGTCTCACCGATGGCTGTGGCAGAGCCATGCGTGCCCGGTGGGGCGGGCAGGTCCATTCCCAACTCTTGCATCCGGTTTAGGCACAGAGCCGCGTGGCGGCGGATGTCAGCAGAAAACGGCTCCAGCCGCAGCGCCTGGCAGTAGAGGGCGTAAGCTTCCGCGAACTGGCCGGCACGGTTCTTCCAATGGCCCAGCTGAAACACGGGATCGGCCGCCTCCGGCGACAGTTCCATAGCGCGGCGATAGCAAGCTTCAGCCTCGGCAAGTTCGCCGCTTTCCTTTAGCATGTGTCCCAGCTGTACCCAGATCGGCGTGGCGCCAGGTGATAGCTGCGTGGCCTGCCGGTAATAGGGCACAGCCTCGGCCCAGCTTTGCATATCCCGGTACCGATCTCCCATTGCGACGGCTTCGCAAAACTCCGTTACCGCGTTTGCTGGGACAGCATCTTCCGGCACGAGAGCCATGCCCGGCACGGCAGGACGATCGTCGCCCGTGCGAAGCGCGAACTGCGCTGCGACCTGGTCATAGACAGCTATGGTTTGAGTGACATGCCGCTCCCAGGAATAGGTCTCCCTCACGAACTGCTTCAGCGCGGCGCGTTGGTCTTCGCGCCGGCGCGTGTCATAAGCGCTGCAGACTGCGCGCTGGATCGAGGCAGGGTCCAGGGGATCGCAATAGCTGATGTGATCGCCAAAGTATTCCCGCTCCGGCGGATTGTTGCTGAGCACGAGGTTGGCGCCGCTGGCGGCGGCTTCCAGCGCCGCCAGCGAAGCGCCTTCCGCCCAACTCGGTCTTCCAGCCTGTGCGCGGTCACCAGATTCTCCAAAAAGGTGCGATCCTCACCATAGGCTTCGCCATACAGTTCCAGCCTCCAGTCCGGGTAGTCGGACACGACATGGCTGAAGGCTTCGATTAGCAGGTGCTGCTGCTTCTGCTTCAGGAATAGTCGCCCGACACAGGCGATCAGCTTTTCTTGTGGCTGCGTGCGGACGGGCGGCACTTCGATGGGGTTAGGCAACGTCCATATCCGGCCATGGAAATGGGCCGGATATTCCTCGGCAAAGTTAGCGAACTGTAAGCCGATCAGCGATGCGGCTTCATGGGTCGCGACATAATCGTCCCAGGTGAAATCTTGCCAATAAATTTCGAAAGAGGCGCGGGGTGCGGCGCGTTCCGACAGCAGGTAGGGAATACCATGCTGAAGATAGGCCAGCGAGATCGGGATAACGATTTTACCAGAGGCCAGAATGAGGCCCGCATCGGCCTGGAACGCGCCCAGCAGCGCGCTCAGTCGCGCGACATTGTGCGGATCGGCATTACGGACGAACACGCTGGGCGGCAGCGGATAGACCGGCGTGGTGCTATTGGTTTCGCGGCCAGAGGAAATGACGAGAACTTCGTATCCATCCGCCACAAAGCGGTGGCACAGGCGCGCCGCAACCCGCTCTGCGCCGCCGCGGATTCGCGTCATGGCCGGGCAATACAGGGCGATGCGTCTGTACTCGCCCTTGGGTGGGAAGGCGAGCCAACCGTCCTCTTTTTGTTCCATTGCGCGTGGCCCGAAATAATGCGTCAGGCTGCGCGGTGTTGATGTCGTCAGGCTGTCCTCGTGCCGGATCGCGGCCAAAAGCTTGAGCGAGCCGCCGGGCTCCATGCAGCGCTCGATGGCCAGCGCGGCATAATAGGCCGGCTGTTCCAGGCGGTAGATTTTGGACTGATGTTGCGCGATGGCATCCTCGGCAAACTTGATTGCACCGGCATGCAGCTTGTCGAAGAATTCCCGCTCGTCTTCGGTCTCGTAGCTCTCGCCCCGGAGCGGCTCCAGGAATGCGCTGAAGCCGGTGACGGGCCCGGCACGTTCGGACAGGAACACTTCGTAGAGGATAGTGTCAGGATTCTTGGCACGGACGTTCTTGTCGATCGCGCCGAGGAAAGAACTATAGTTCCGCTCCGGAAGATTGGAATCGATGGCGTTATCGGTGACGACATAGAAACCGTACACGGTAGCGTCGCTGATTTCCGACAGGATCGTCTGGAAGGTGCCCTTGCGGCCCACGCCGAAAACCGCGTTGCGGAAGCCGGACGCGAGCCGGGACGTGTAGTAACGCACCAGATTGTCGATCTCCGCCTGGCGCGCCTTGATGACGGCGGGTGCGTTCTTCTTCAGGATGGCGGCAATCGCATCTAGGTAATCGCGAGCAATGGCGAACGGGTTGAGGGGGGCAACTTCGGACAGCGCGTCGTGGACGATCTGCCACGCGGTTTCACCAAAGCGTTCGCGCACGAACTCGCTCAAGAGCTTCTTGGTGTCCAGCGTGACGTTGAGTACCGCGTCGATGCCGCCCGGCCGCGATAGCATGTAGGGCAGCAGGGCCGCGCGGGATATCGGAAGGTAAGACAGCTCCGGCCCGTAACCGAGTGCTTCTCTCAGGCGCTGCGCGACCAGCAGCGGCAGATATCCGTCGCGTGCCAGGAAGAACAAATGATCGATGCCATTCTCCTTGGACTGGCGCAGCATCGAGAGGCAGAGCGACAAAACGAACGGCCCCAGGGCGGCATAGCCGAAGTCGTAAGGGTCGCCATCGTCCAGAAGGGTAGTGTCAATGCACCGTTCATGGCGGTTGGCACTCTGGGACACGATCAGGCCCGCATTGTACCGCGGCGCGCCTTCCGGCAGGCGCTTCTTCGTTTCGAAGCCGGGGAATAGGCGGGGGAAGCCCTTTTCCAGCTTCAGCAACTGATCGTTCGGCGCGGCCAGGCGCAGCGCCTTCCAGCCCGCCGCTTCCGCCTTTCGCACATCCGAGTTCGCGTTATCGCCGATATGGAGGATTTCTTCCGACGCGAAACCCAGCTCCCGCGCGACATGGGGAAACAGAGTGCCATGCTTCTTGGTGCAGCCGATCTCGTTCGAGGCGAAGACGCGCAAGGAGGCGGGATAGCCTGTCTTAACCACCAGGCTTTTGATTGCGGCGCTGGGCAGGTAGGTGTCGGTGCAGATGATGACAGGCTTACCCTGCTGCAGCGCGTATTGGAGCAGTGCCTGCAGCGGCTTGCGGGCCTGACAGAAGGAAATTTCCGCTGAGATTTCCATCTGGACTAGGTTGTCGATAATGGCCTGGGAGACGCCGGTCTGTTCGGCGAACTCATTGTAGATCATCTCCAGCGACGGGTCTTGCATCAGGCCCATGTTCTGGAACCGGTGGCATACCGCTTTTTCGGCCTTGATGCGCTGTGTGGCGAAGTTCAATGTCGAAGCCCGCGCGAGGCGCCGGGCATCCTCGTTCAAGTAATGGAAAACATCGGTGGGCACGAGGACGTTTCGGATGACGAGCGTATCGAAGAGATCGAAGGAAATGAGTTTGTTCGTGCTGCGCGCAATGGCTTCCATGCAGCGCACGAAGCGGGCATCGGAGACACGGTTCGCAAACCGCCCTTGGGTCATAATGTCATGCATGGACTTCGCCTCGAGACCTGCGCTCAACGTCGTCACCGCGGCGCAGCCACGAAGAAATGCAGACAATTTCCGCACGGTTGAGGATGGCGCAGACGCGGCCTCATCCAAGTTGGGCTCATCGCAGAAGCTCCCCTAATGTGCGTTGAGAGAATAATCGAGATGGTTCAGTGAGTTGCGCAAGCGTTCGTTTAGGCAAAGGCTCGGGCTCGCTGCGAATTCGGACTTTTCTGTTGTGAAAACGAGTTCCAAAATTGGGCGAATGCCAATCAGTATTTGCAATGACGCCTTTAGCATAAGATTTGGGAAGATTCCGCGACTGATGCCAAGTTCAAGGTGAAACTTTTGAGACCTGCTTATGTACAGCTCTTAGCCCGCGTGCTCACGTCGACGCCACGCAAAAAATTAGCTTAGTTCCTGGAAAATTGCAAATGTCGAAAGTAGGTTGCGACATAAGAGCCTGCCCCAATATGAATTGAGCGATTCCAGATGCTTGTGTATCTGTCTGGTTACTGAACTAGGTGAGGGACACAAGATGTAGACTGAGATCCCTCGGCCGCAGTATCGCCGCGAGGGTTGTCGCTATGCAGCCGATATCAGCGATGCGGAGTGGGCGTTGATGTATCTCTGTTGCCTGCACCCATCAGCGCGGGCAACTTCGTACCACCGAGTCGCGTGCGGTCGTCAATGCCTATTCTAAATCCTGACGGCGGGTTGTCGGTGAATTTGCGGCTAGCATTACGGCGCCAAAGAACGGTTATTGAGGTTGTCCACTATTCCGATAGACTGCAGTGAGGGTGGACAGGCGGTAGTGGGTCAGTTTGGGTCAAACTGACCCACTACCGGACAGGCGCTCTTGTTGACCAATATGAAAGCCATCGCCTATTTTCCGAATCTGCGGCGCTCGCTGTCACGCCTTCACAAGCTGATGGCCGCGAATCAGGATAGGTGGTCCTCTCCGGCGATGACATGATGCGCCGGCTTCGTGCCAGAGTGTGACGATGCATCGGCGGCAGTTCCTCACTGGGCTTGCGGCAGCCGCGCCATTCGCGGTTTGGCCGCGGCTCGACTACGGCAAGGATAACCTTGTTACGCCCCAGACCTTCGGGGCGCGAGGAAACGGCATCGCAGACGATACGGCTGCTTTGCAGAAATGGCTGGACGTTAAGGGTGAGCTGTACCTGCCGCCTGGGGTTTACCGTGTGGTCGGCACGTCCCGGTCCGGAGCGGCCCTCCGGATCAGGGGCGCGGCGAACATCAGCGGTGAGCGCGGAAAGTCGGTCATCCAGTTGGCGGACGGGCAGGCGCCCCAGGCCGTGATCGGCTTAGATCGCGGGGTTTCGGATGTCTCCCTGTCGAATATCGTGGTGGATGGCAACAGGGATCGTCAGCCGGGCTTTTCGGCAAGCTATATGGGCATCAGGGGCGGTGCCGGGAATGCGCGCATCCAATACCGCCAGTTGGAGATTCGCAATGTCTTTGGCCGTTCGCTGGAAACCAATGGCGATGGCCAGTTGTCCGATGGCGAGGCGGGTTTTGCGCGCGACATCCTGATAGAAGGAATTGTTATTCGCGGTAGCGGCACGAAAAGCTGCCATGTCCGACGGTCGCGCAACGTGACCGTTCGCCAATGCGCCGTTGTCACCTCCGGTGTTCCGGATGATAACAGAACCAACAAGGACAATCCTTCCGCATTCGAGGCATCCGGCTCCGAAGATGTGACGTTTGAGGATTGCAAGGCGGACCACACGGTACATGGCTGGGGCGTTTCGCTGCGTGCTGTCAATGGTGCGCATTCGATCGTATTTCGCCGTTGCGAGGGGCGGCGGGGACGGCAGGGGGTTGCAATAGTCGACGCTTCGGACGTGGTCGTGGACGAATGCCGCCTCGCCGATAACGGCAATGTCGGGATCGAAGTGCAGTCGGTTGGCAATGATCGAGCATGGATGCAGGTCCGCAATATCTACATCCGCCGCAATACCATTATCAATCCGACCAAGTATGGCCTCGAAGTGTCCTGCCCGTCGCCTGGCATATCGGTCGAAAACTTGCAGGTGCTGGACAATACCTTTTACGGTGGGGCGAACCGGATGCTCTATGGCCTCAGGAATGCCGGCACCGGGCGGGTGATCGCCTATGCGGCCCGCAACCAAATTGTCGATGCGATCAGGGCCGCTCGTTCTGGCCAATGGATAGACATGTAACGATTTTAGGCCGATGCTGAGGCGCGGTGCTAGGCAGAGCCGTGTTCCCTAACCCCCGAGCCGTCGTGGGCAACATGATCTTCTCAGATCCGGGATCGCCAGCGACGAAGCCTGGGTTTGCATTGCCTCAGGAGACCTGGTCTGCCTGTAATAGAAACTATTACGATTGGGATTTCGGAGACTAAGGCACGCTCTTAGATACTGTTTCGTTTCTGTATAATTCCTAATCCGCGGCCATCTCTGTATACAAGGTCTGAATGGCTTTTTGCCGGTGTGGAATTGCCCCCATTCAGAACGAAGAACTCTGCCTCGGTTTTCTTACACCAATCCGCCAGAGCGCCCGCAACCGCGCCGTTGGCCGGGTCGTACTCTCTCGCGGCCCTGGACGCGTCATGCAAGAAAATAAAGCCGTTCGGACGTAGCGCCTCGTACCAAAGATCGAGCTCCTTGAGCGTATGGTCATACTTGTGCGAGGAATCGATGAAGACGATGTCCGGCTGTCCTCCAAGATACATTGCCGCAGCACTCGGCATGCCTACGTCGGCTGAATCACCGGTGACGACACAAACATGCTCGCCGATGCCAGCCTTCTCGACCCAACTTTGAGTGTAGGCCGACATCCTTTCGGCGATATCGATAGTATACAACTTACCCTTCGCCATTTTGCGGAACAGGATGCCAATGTGCAGCGTGGAATAGCCGGCATAGTGCCCGAGTTGGACCATGCGCTCGACCGAATTGCCGACCAGAAACCCCATCAGCAGTGATATGAGTGGTGGAGCGCACTCCCCGATCAACTTTTTGTTCTCCGTATCGGTGTACCAGTCTGCGAGGAGTTTTCGCTCGCTCTCGCTGGCGATCATTTGAAACAAGGGATCGTGCGTGACATTCGGAATGCGCCACCACCAATATCGCTTTCCTGCTCTACCCAAGAATTCCTTTGTGTGCATGATTTTCCCCTTTGTTTTCCAACAACCGTGTTAGAGGCAATCCAAGAAGAAAGGATTCAGGCTGAATGTCCTGGGCGGGTCAAGCGGCGCGGCATGAAGCGGATCATGGCAAGACGAAAAGGCTACGGCCGTTCGATCGTAAAGGCTTATGGCTTACTTCCGGTGAGATCAACATTTTATCGCGAGGGCCGGGTGACCGGCGGCGATGCCGAGCGGCGAACGGAAAGCGGCTATGCCGGGTGCGGTGGCGCCCGGCGCAAGCTTCCAGGCGATGCCCGGCAACGAACCCTTCCGCCGCGAGATGCGCCGTCCGGCTTGCCACCGCCGCGGGTTCGGGCCGATCCTCAGACACCGCGTATCGATACCGGAGACGCGTCATGACATTGCCGCCGCACAGCCGCTTCCATCTGGCCGCCGATCTGCCGATCTGCCGCATCCTGAACGGCATGTGGCAGGTTTCGGGCGCGCATGGCGCGATCGACCCGGCGCGGGCCGTCGACGCGATGTTCGCCTATCACGATGCCGGGTTCACGACCTGGGACCTCGCCGACCATTACGGACCGGCCGAGGATTTCATCGGCGCCTTCCGCCGGCAATTTGCCGCGCGCTACGGCGCCGCCCGGCTCGGCGAAATCCAGGCTTTCACGAAATGGGTGCCCTATCCCGGGCCGATGACAAGGCGCGTCGTCGAGGAGGCGGTCGCGACCTCGCTGCGCCGCATGGATGTCGAGCGTCTCGATCTGCTGCAGTTCCATTGGTGGGATTACGGCGACCGGCGCTATCTCGACGCGCTGCGGCACCTCGCCGATCTGCGCGCGGAAGGCCGGATACGGCATCTCGGCCTGACCAATTTCGACACCGAACGGCTCGCGATCATCGCCGAACACGGCATCGCGATCGTCTCGAACCAGGTGCAGTATTCGCTGGTCGATCGGCGTCCCGACGCGCGCATGGCGGCATGGTGCCACGAGCACGGCGTCAGTCTGCTGGCCTACGGCACGATCCTCGGCGGCCTGCTGTCGGAAAAATATCTCGGCCGCGCCGAGCCCGGCCGCGCCGACCTCAACACGGCCTCGCTGCGCAAGTACAAGCAGATGATCGACGCCTGGGGCGGCTGGGCGCTGTTTCAGGAGCTGCTGGCCGCTGTCAAACGGGCAGCCGACAAACACCGGGTCGGCCTCGCCGCCGTCGCGATCCGCTATCTGCTCGATCGCCCGGCGGTGGCCGGGATCATCGTCGGCGCCCGGCTTGGAGTAGCCGCGCACATCGCCGAGAATGCCCGCGCCTTCGATGTCATGCTCGACGCCGAGGACGACGACAGCGCTCGCCCCGGTTCTGCGCGAAGGGACGCGACCTGATGGCGGCGATCGGCGATTGCGGCGACGAGTACCGTTAGCTCGTTATACGCGCCGCGGCAGCGGGCGGCGCTCGACCTGGAACGTCTTCGGGCCGGTCGTGCGACGGATAGGCCGGCGGACGATTTCGAAATCGCGCCGCGGCGGTGGTTCGATCGGCGGCAGGTCCTCGACCGGGCGGCGGCTCTCCGCCAGCTCCGACTGCGACGGGCGCCGCTCCGGCTCGGCAGAAGCCGGCGGCACCCGGCTCAGGAACTCGTTCGCCAAACCCCGGCAGCGTTGCCGTTCGGGCGCGCTGCCCGCGGTGATGGTTTACGGGCACCCGCCCCGCCGCCGGCCGGCTTTTTCGATGGCTTGTCGCGCGGCTTCACGTTCAGCTTGCACCCATCGACTTCGCTGCCGTCGAGCGACTCGATCGCCTTGCTTGCGGCGCGTTCGGTGGCGATGTCGACAAAGCCATAGCGCAGCCGCGCGCCGGTCGCCGGATCGCGGGCGACGATGGCGCTCAGCACGATGCCGAACGGATCGAATGTCTCCGCCAGCCGCTCATCGGTAAACTCCGGCGGCAGATTGCCGACAAAGACATTCCCCTTGTTGTTGCGCACCCACATGCAATCCGCCTGTCGCGGTACCCCCAGCAGTTTCGAACAATGGTGTTACGAAATTGCGACGCCGCACGGGTGGCGGTCAATTCCCCGAGCCGATATGGGACGGCATCGCTGCTTTGCAACAAGACCCTTTGTGCAACCGGCCGCGCCGCGCAGGACGCGAATAGAGCGCGTCTTTCACTCCATTGCCAGAACGAACGCGGCGCGGCACGATCCGGCATCATCAGGCGAACGCGGCGGGCGGGCAAACGTCCCGCGCCGCACGGCCCATATTCTGCACGGAGGACCGCGCCGATGCCCGCCGTCAAACCGATTCCGGACGGATACAACACGCTGACCCCATATCTGATCGTCGGCGATGGCGCCGGCGCCATCGCGTTCTATGCGAAGGCGTTCGGAGCGACCGAGCGCATGCGCCTCGACGCACCCGGCGGCAAGATCGGGCATGCCGAGCTGACGATCGGCGATTCGGTCATCATGCTGGCCGACGAGCATCCGGAAATGGGCGCATTGTCGCCGACCAGCGTCGGCGGCACGCCGGTCGGGCTTCACCTCTACGTTCCCGATGTCGATGCCGTAACGGATCGCGCCGTCGCCGCCGGCGGCAAGCTGCTGCAAGCGCCCGAAACCAAGTTCTACGGCGACCGCAACAGCACGGTCGAAGATCCGTTCGGGCACCGCTGGTACATCTCGACCCATGTCGAGGACGTCTCGCCCGACGAGATCGCGCGGCGCGCCGCGGCGATGCACGGCCAGCACGGATAGGTAGAGGGATGATCCCGCGCGACCGCGCGCCGTTTTCGGCGATCGTCGATCGCCCCCCGCTGCGTCTGCCGGGCGGCGCCCGCATCGTCGTCTGGACGATCGTCAATCTCGAAGTCTGGGACATCGCGCGGCCGATGGCGCGGCAGGTCCTGCCGGCGCCGACCGGCCAGGTATTGCTGCCCGACGTGCCGAACTGGGCCTGGCACGAATACGGCATGCGGGTCGGCGTGTGGCGCTTTTTCGACCTGTACCGCCGGCTCGGCATCCGTCCGACCGTGTCGATCAACGCGCGGGTCTGCGAGGATTACGAGCGCGTCGCCCGCGAGTGCCGCGACTCCGGCTGGGAGTTCATGGGCCACGCCTACGAGCAGATGCCGATCCACAGGGTCGACGACCAGCGCGCGATGATCGAGCGCTCGGTCGGCATCATCGAGCGCTTTACCGGCGAGAAGCCGGTCGGCTGGCTCGGCCCCGGCCTGACCGAGACCGAGGAGACCCCGGAGCTGCTCGCCGCCGCCGGCATCAAATATATCGGCGACTGGGTCTATGACGACGAGCCGACCGAGATCCACACCGCCAACGGGCCGCTGATCACCCTGCCCTATTCGGTCGAGCTGAACGACATCCCGATGATGATCGTGCAGCACCACGAGTTCGGCGTATTTCACGACCCGCGTCATCGACACGTTCGACCGGCTCTACCGCGAAGGCGCCGAGCGCGCCAAGATCATGGCGATCGCGATCCACCCCTATATCAGCGGCCAGCCGCACCGCATCAAATACCTCGAAGCCGTCTACGACCACATCAACCGCCATGCCGGCGTCATTCACTGGAACGGGCGGGAAATCCTCGACTGGTATCTGGCGGCGCGGGGTTCCTGAGCCGGAACTCTATTTGCCGTAGCCGTATACCTCGCGCACCGCGGCGGCGATCTTGTCGGGGCTCGGGATATAGAGTTTTTCCAGGTTCGGCGCGAACGGCACCGGGGTGTGCGGCGCGGTCACGCGGCGGATCGGCGCCTTCAGCGCGTCGAACGCCTTGTCGGCGACCAGCGCGGCGATGTCGGTCGCGATCGAGCAGCGCGGCGTCGCCTCGTCGACGATGACCAGCCGCCCGGTGCGCTCGACGCTCTCCAATATCGTGTCCTCGTCGAGCGGCGAAATCGTGCGCGGGTCGATCAACTCGATCTCGATGCCGTCCTTCGCCAGCGCCTCGGCCGCCTCGCTAGCGTAATGCACCATGCGGGCCAGCGCCACGACGGTCACGTCGTCGCCGTCGCGCACGATATTCGCCTCGCCGAACGGGATCGTATACGGCTCGTCCGGCACCTCGGCGCGCAGATCGTACATCAGCTTGTGTTCGCAGAAGATCACCGGGTCGTCGTCGCGGATCGCCTGGATCAACAACCCCTTCGCGTCGTAGGCGTTCGACGGCACGACGACCTTCAAGCCCCGGCACCGAGGTAAAGATGTGATACGGGCTTTGCGAATGCTGCGCCGCGGCGCTGCGCCCGGCCCCGACCATCGTGCGGATCACCATCGGCGTCTTCGCCTTGCCGCCGAACATATAGCGGAACTT
This sequence comes from uncultured Alphaproteobacteria bacterium, assembly GCA_963753665.1. GTDB lineage: Bacteria > Pseudomonadota > Alphaproteobacteria > ATCC43930 > CGMCC-115725 > DATARH01. Next base: position 65,641 of record CAVWDC010000012.1, on the reverse strand, counting down.
GGCGGCCTGGTTGAATATCTGGTCGAAACAGACGCCGAGAAAATCGCTGAACATCAATTCGGCGACCGGCCTGAGACCGGTCACCGCGGCCCCGGCCGCCGCCCCCATGATCGCGCTCTCGGTGATCGGCGTATCAATGACCCTGTTCTCGCCGAATTCGCCAATGAGGCCCTTCGTGACCCCGAGCACGCCGCCATAGGCGTCCCGCTGTCCCTCGCTCGCCGCGCCCGCCGGCGACATCCTCGCCGATCACGATAATGGTCGGATCGCGGCGCATCTCCTGACGCAGCGCCTCGTTCAGCGCCTGACGGATCGATTTCTGCGGCATCACAGGTTCCCTTGGTACACTATGGCTGTTCGGCGTACCTAGCTTCCGCCGGCGCAGAGCGTGCGGCTGACCGCGTTCTTGAGGCGCAGCGGTAGTATTTTTTGATACTCAGCGGAATTATACCACGCCATCGCCCGATCGACGCTTTCGAACTCTACGACAACCACGCGTCCTTCCGGATGATCGCCTTCAAGCAGTTTCGGATCGGCGCTGCGGACAAGAAAACGACCGCCGAAAGCTTCGATCGTGCCAAGAACTTTTTCGCGGTACTCGTCGAATTCTGCACCAGGGTTAGTCACCGTAAGTTCGGCGATAATGTATCCCTTCGGCATGTCGGTTCTCCATGCTAAATTCATGAAACGCAAAGGACGCGATGGGTTCGCAAAGGACGCGAAAGTAACTTCGCGGCGCGCAGCGCAAATAATAATCCTGGTGTACCGAAATATCGTATTGGCGCTCCGCGCCGGTACATTGCCTTCGCTCCTTTGCGTATCCTATGCGATCTTTGCGTTACCTAAACTCAATACGACACATACACATCCGTCAGCAGCGCCCCCTCATCCGGCACCGGCGCCTCGCGGGCGGTAGCGACGGCGCGGTCGATCAGCGCCGCGACCTCGCCGTCAACCGCATCCAAAGCATCCGTCTCCAGCAACGCCGCCTCGGCCACCCGACGGCGGAAATTGGCGATGCAGTCGCGCTCCTCGCGCAGCCGCTTGACCTCGTCCTTGCCGCGATAGAGCTGCGCGTCGCCCGAGTGGTGGCCGAAGAAGCGGCAGGTATCGACCTCGATGACGCTGGGGCCGCCGCCGCCGCGCGCCCGTTCGACGGCCTCGCGCGCCGCCTCGTGCACCGCGAAGAAATCGTCGCCGTCGACCTTGACCGCCGGCAGCCCGAAGCCGCCCGGCGCGCCCGGCGATGTCCTTGCTGCCGACCGCGTAGCGCCAGCCGGTGCCCTCGCCGTACTGGTTGTTCTCGAACACGAACACCGCCGGCAGTTGCAGCACCACCGCCATGTTCAGCGCCTCGAACGTCGTCCCCTGGTTCGAGGCGCCGTCGCCCGAGAAGCACACCGCGACAGTGCCGGTGCCCGAGCGTCTTCGCGGTCAGCGCCGCGCCGATCACCAAGGGCGGCCCGCCGCCGACGATGCCGTTGGCGCCGAGCATCCCGACGATCGAGATCGGCGATGTGCATCGAGCCGCCCTTGCCGCCGCACAGCCCGCTCTGCTTGGCGAACAGCTCGCACATCATGCCGACGACGTCGCAGCCCTTGGCGATCGAGTGGCCGTGGCCGCGATGCGTCGAGGCGATGTAATCCTTTGGCCCGAGATGCTGGCACATGCCGACCGCGGAGGCCTCCTCGCCGGCATAGAGGTGGACAAAGCCGGGGATGCCGCCCTTCGAGAACTCCTCCTGCACGCGCTCCTCGAAGCGGCGGATCGTGACCATGTCGCGATAGGCGCGGATCAGCTCCTGGCGGCTCAGCTGCACGGCGTCCTCCCTGGCACATGGCGGTATCGATGCGTCGCACCACCCTATAGGATCGCGCCCCCCAACCCAAGAGAGCGCATCCTCGCGCGCATCCCGTGCGTGACACCCCGATGCCAGCCCTGTGATATTGTCGCGAGAGCCAGACCGGCCCGGACCCTAACATCCGGCCCCATCCAGACTGCGAGGAACCGCGATGATCACGAAATTCGACAGCTCGTATTACGGCACCGCCGATATGGAGAACCTCGGCTACAAGGGCACGCCGATCAACGAGCGCAATTATTCGCAGAAGGAATTGCAGAAGGCGCTGCACAAGGTCGTGCAATACGCCAAGTGCATGGACGAGCGCGGCTACAACACCTTCTGGATGGCCGAGCATCATTTCCAGCCGGAAGGCACGGAACTGATCCCGAACCTCTTGATGATGGCGATGCATCTGTGCGGCGTCACCAAGAACCTCAAGATCGGCTGCGGCTTCAACATCGTGCCGATGTGGCATCCGCTGCGCCTCGCCGAAGACTATGCGATGGCCGACATCCTGACCGGCGGGCGGGTGATTTTCGGCGTCGGGCGCGGCTATCACACGCGCGAGGTCGAGACCTTCGGATCGCCGCTTATGGACCAGCACGCCAACCGCGAGATCTTCGAGGAGGGCGTCGAAGTCATCTTCAAGGCGTTCGAGGGCAAGCCGTTCTCGCACAAGGGCAAGTACTACACGATCCCGCCGGAGGTGCCGTATCGCGGCTATACGCTGAAGGAGATCACGCTGGTGCCGGGGCCGGAGCGCCTGCCGGTCGAATGCTGGCAGCCGATCCAGAGCGGCTCGGACCGCGCCTTCGACTTCATGGCGAAGTACGGCATCAGCGGCGTGATCGGCGGCGGCTCGGCCGAGGGCGGCGCCGTCGAGCGGCACATGATCGGCTTCCAGGCAGGCCTATGCCAGGCGCGGCGTCAAGCTCGAACTCGGCGAGCGGCTCGGCGCTCGGCTACCAGTTCCATATCGCGTCGAGCCGCGAGCAGGCGATCCGCGAGGCCGCGCCGCATTACGAAGAGAACATGAAGATGTTCGGCGAATTGCGCCTGGTGCGGGCGCTTGACCGACGAGCAGATCGCGGCGATGCGCGATCCGGCGCTGGCCGGCACCGTCAAGCTGCCGACGATCGAGGACGCGGTGAAAATGGGCGGCTTCCTGGCGGGCCGGCCCGAGGACATCATCGAGCAGCTGAAAGCGGTCGAGAAGCGCTATCCCGGCGATCGACCGGGTGATTTGCGCGACGCCGCTCGGCACCCCGCTCGACGTCCAGCTCGAAGACCTCGACCGCTTCGCGAAGGAGGTCATGCCGGCCTTCGGCGCCGGCAAGGTCGGGACGCGGGCGGCGGCGGAGTAGGTCCTCCGGCTGTCATTTCGGAGCCGATTGTCGGAGGCCGGAGCCGGCAGGTGGGCTCGGAATGACAGCAGTCCTAGTGCGCATGGACGAAAGCCGCGATCCACGCGTCGGCCAGACGGGATTGCTGGCAGACGGATCCGGGCGTTCGCCGGGATGCGCACCGGATGGCCGTCTTAGCCGAACGGGTGCGTCGCGATCCAGTGACGCGCGATGTCGATGCGGCGGGCGATCCAGACGCGCTCGTGACCGGCGGCGTAGTCGAGGAAGCGTTCCAGCGCGGCGGTGCGGCCGGGCCGGCCGGCGAGGCGGCAATGCAGGCCGACCGACATCATCCGCGGGCGCTCGGCGCCTTCGCGATACAGCACGTCGAACGTGTCCCGCAGGTAGGCGAAGAACTGGTCGCCCGAGTTGAAGCCCTGCGCGGTCGCGAAGCGCATGTCGTTGGCGTCGAGGGTATAGGGACGATCAGCTGCGGCTTGCCGTGTGGTCGTGTCCCAGTACGGGCAGGTCGTCGGCGTAGCTGTCGGCGTCGTAGAGGAACCCGCCTTCCTCGGCGACCAGGCGCCGGGTCTGGGGGCTGCTCCGTCCCTGGTACCAGCCGAGCGGGCGGTTGCCGGTGATCATGCGCGTGGATCTCGACCGCGTTGGCGATGTGCTCGCGCTCGACCGCTTCGGGAACGTACTGGTAGTCGATCCAGCGATAGCCGTGCGTCGCGATCTCCCAGCCGGACTCGACCATCGCGGCGCACGGCTCGGGGTTGCGCTCCAGCGCCATCGCGACGGCGTACACCGTGACCGGCAGGTTGCGCGCCGTGAACGGCGCGGTGGAGCCGCCAGAACCCGGCCCGGCTGCCGTACTCGTACAGCGACTCCATGTTCATGTTGCGCATCCCGAGCGTCGGCGTCGGCGCCGACCATCTCCGACAGAAACGCCTCGGATGCCGGCGTCGCCGTGCAGGATCGAGTTCTCGCGCGCCCTCCTCGTAGTTGATGACGAATTGCAGCGCGATTCGCGCCCCGCCCGGCCATTGCGCGTGCGGCGGGTTCGCGCCGTAGCCGATGAGGTCGCGAGCATAAGGCATGGTCATTTTTATCTCCCCCCGCTCCATTGCCGATGGAACATCACTATAGGCCCTAAGCTACGCCATGTGGCCTATCGAGGTTGAGGGCCGCATCGCATCCGCCGCACAAGCTCTTTCCGCAAAAGTCGATGTGGCAAAATGTCATGACACTTCGGTATCAGCGTCCTACACTCATGCTCAGGTTCGACCAACGAACCGGGAATTGGGGAGGACGTCGCAATGGCGATGGCGGGAGCTGCGCAGGTTCCGTGGTGGAAGGAACCCACAAAGGACCAGTGGTACGCCTGGTGGGCGGCCTGGCTCGGCTGGACGCTCGATGCGTTCGATTTCACTGTTTTTTTGCTGATCATAAAGCCGATTGCCGACGAATTTCAGGTGCCGACGACCGAGGTGGCGATCGTTTTCACGCTGACCCTGTGGATGCGGCTCATCGGCGCGGTGGCAGTCGGGCTGGCTTGCCGACCGAATCGGACGCAAGACGCCGCTGATGATCTCGATCCTGTGGTATTCGATCTGCAATTTCATCGCCGGCTTCTCGCCGAGCTTCTGGTTTCTGCTGCGTGTTCCGCACGCTGCTCGGCATCGGCATGGGCGCCGAATGGCCGGCCGGCGCGGCGCTGGCAATGGAGCACTGGCCGATCCGCTCGCGCGGCTTTATGAGCGGAATCCTGCAAGGCTCGTGGAGCATCGGCTTCCTGCTGTCGAGCGTGATCTACGGCCTGCTGTTCGACTACATCGGCTGGCGCGGCATGCTGTGGATCGGCGTGCTGCCGGCGCTGTCGGTCGTCTGGATCCGCTATTACGTCAAGGAACCGGAGATCTGGGTCGAGAACCGGCGCCAGCAGCGCGAGCAGCAGCGCGAGGTCAGGGCGCCGCTGATCGAGATCTTCAAGCCCGGAATGCTCTCGCAACACTCTGCTGGCGTGCTGGTGGATGGCGAGCAATTTCATCCTGTATTACTCGATCTGGGCCCTGTTCGCGACGCACCTGCAGTCCGACCTGCACCTGACCACGATGGGCACGGCGGTGCCATTCATCATCGCGAACTATCTTGAGTTTTCTCGGGATGTCGTTCTGGGGCTGGACCGCGGACATCATCGGACGGCGCTGGGCGATGATCATCCCGGCGGCAATCGCGATCCCGATCGCGCCGCTGTACCTGTTCACCAACAGCGAATTGTGGATCACGATCGGGTTCGGCCTGCAGGGCGCCTTTGGCGGCGCGTTGTACAGCCAGCTGCCGGCCTATCTGTCCGAGCGCTTCCCGACCGAGGTGCGGGCGACAGCGAGCGCGTTCTGCTATCACCAGGGGGCGATCTTCGGCGGTCTCGTCGCGCCGGTCCTGGCCTTTTTCGCGATCGAGTACCAGATCGGCTACGCCATCCCGATGCTGATCGGCACCGTCGTGGCGGCGGTCAGCGTCGTCATCGCGCTGCTGCTGAGCCCCGAGACCAAGGGCGTCGAGCTTGTTTCCGATCTTCGGGTGAGGGGTGCGATAGCGGAGGAGCTGCCCTGATCTGGTTGGCGATGGCGCGCCGCCCGCATTAGCCGATTGGAGCGCGCTCGCCGCGAAGGAGGGCGCTCCTTTGTTCTGTATCGCGGCGTTCGGCTTTCACTTGCCGCGCTGCTCCGGCTGCGCCGGGATCAGGGTGATGGCGACCCTCGTTTTGTAGTCGATCTCCGGGCGGCGGTTTGGGACGTAACCGGGCAATGCGGAGCCCGGCGCCGGCGGCGGAAGGGTAACGGCGGCCTCGGCGAAGCCGGCGCGGCGGCACGTTACGCCGATTTCGGCGTCAGCTAAATCAACCACGGCTATGGCCGGGGTCGGCTCGGCGATGCCAAGCGGTGCTCCGCGCTGGCTGATCATACACGAGGCGCCGGGCGGCGACGTTTCGACCATGATCTCGCTGGCCGACGGCTCCCAGTAGCAGCCGGGCAGCAGACCGGCGAGCAGAAGCGCGATCCTCGTTCGATGCCGCATGGAAATGCCGCCTCCGGTTCACAGGCCTTGGGTCACCCTGCCTCACACGCGGGCTGCGGCTCAAGCCAATCTGGCGCCCGCCGAAGAACGAGGCACAACTCGACCGGTGCGCCAGAGTACAAAACAGTCAAACCGACCATAAATGCCTCGCTACACTGCAGCAGCGATCCCGATCAGAAAATTATATTCATGGCATATTCATCATGTTCTCGTTGAGGTTGGCGATGATCCAGATCGAGCCGGTGATCACCAGAAACACGATCAGTATGCCGAAAGCGAGCGCCAGGATGTTGTTCGTGTGGTCGGGCCCGCTGCCGAGATGCAGGAAGAAGACGAGGTGCACCCCGATCTGCGCGAAAGCGAGCACGATGAGACCGACTGGGACGCCCGGGCGGCCACAGCAGGTTGGTTTGCGAGACGACAAACGATGCGATCGTCGCCAGGATCGCGAGGCCCAACCCCACGCGTGTACGACCGCCAGGTTGCCGTCGGCTCGCCTTCGACGCCCGGCGCCCGATCATGTAAGACCCTTTCGTCGCCGTCCATCACCGGGCTCCCATCAGGTAAACCAGCGTCAGCACGCCGACCCAAACGATGTCCAAGGCGTGCCAGAACAGGCTCCAGCACAAGACGCGCTGCAACACGGGCTGCCGCAATCCCTTCACGACCACCTGCGCGACCATGTAGGTTAGCCAGATCAGGCCGGCCGTGACATGGGCGCCGTGCATGCCGACCAGGCTGAAGAAGCTGGACAGAAACGCGCTGCGCGACGGGCCCGCCCCGTGGGCGACCATCCCGGCGAATTCCGAGACCTCGATGGAGAGGAAGGCGGCGCCGAGCGCGAAGGTGAGTGCGGCGAAAATCAGAAAGCGGCCGCGCTGCCTCCGCTCAGCAGCGAGTGCGCCGAGCCCGGCAGTGTAGCTCGAGACCAAGAGGCACATGGTCTCGATGAACACATTGGTGAGATTGAACAGCTCGCGCCCGGTCGGTCCGCCGGCGGTGTTGCCCGACAAGACCGCATAGGCCGCGAACAGTCCCGAGAACATCACCATGTCGCTCAGGATGAAGATCCAGAACCCGTACGCGACGACGGTGCGCGTCGGGGCCGGCCCGCCGCCGCCGTGCCCGCGCACGAGTTCGGTCGGCGGCGCGTCGAGCGTGGTTGTTATGGTCATGCGGCCTGCCTCCCGGCCAACCGGGTCCGTTCGATCCGCGCCACTTCGCGCGGCCGAGATTTCGCGCTCGCGCTCGTCGCTCCAGCCGAACACCAGCACCGTTATCGCGATCGCGAGAAGGCCGAGGATCACAACCCACCAGATGTGCCAGATCAGCGCAAACCCGACAAATGACGCGAAAAAGCGCGATGATGAAACCGATCGGGCTGTTGCGCGGCATTTCGATGGCTTCATAGGACGGCTGGACCGGGCTCAGGCCCCGCTGCTTCATCTCCCAGAAGGCGTCGATCGTCTCGACCCTCGGCAGCACCGCGAAATTGTAGGAAGGCGGCGGCGACGAGGTCGCCCACTCGAGCGTTCGGCCGTTCCACGGGTCGCCGGTCAGGTCGCGGCGGCGCTCGCGCGTGCGGATGCTGACATAGAGCTGCGCGATCTGGCACAGGATGCCGCAGAAGATCACGATGGCGCCGACCTCGGCGACCAGCAGCAGCGGCTGCCAGGAGGGATCGGGAATGTGCTGCAGGCGCCGGGTCATCCCCATCAGGCCCAGCGCATAAAGCGGCGTGAAGGCGAGATAGAAGCCGATGAGCCAGCACCAGAAGCTGGCCTTGCCCCACCGTTCGTCGAGCGTGAAGCCGAACGCTTTCGGGAACCAGTAATTGTAGCCTGCCAAGCGCGCCGAACACGACGCCGCCGATGATGACGTTGTGGAAATGCGCGACCAGGAAGGTGCTGTTGTGCAGAATGAAATCGACGGGCGGGACGGCCAGCAGCACGCCGGTCAAGCCGCCGATCACGAATGTCACGATGAAACCGACGGTGAACAGCATCGGGGTCGCGAATACGATGCGGCCGCGGAACATCGTGAACAGCCAGTTGAATACTTTGACGCCGGTCGGCACCGCGATGATCGCCGACATGATGCCGAAAAACGCATTGACGTCGGCGCCTGCTCCCATCGTGAAGAAATGGTGCAACCAGACCATGAACGAGAGGATGCAGATCCCAAGTGTCGCGAGCACCATCGAGCGGTAGCTGAACAGCGCCTTGCCGGAAAAGGTCGCAACCACTTCGGAGAAGACGCCGAACACCGGCAGGATGAGGATGTAGACTTCCGGATGGCCCCACGCCCAGAAGAGGTTGACATACATCATCTGGTTGCCGCCGCCGTCATTGGTAAAGAAATGCATGCCGAGATAGCGGTCGAGCAGCAGCATTATGAAAGTGACGGTCAGGATCGGAAACGCGGCGACGATCAGCAGGCTCGACGCCAGGGCGGTCCAGCAGAATACCGGCATGCGCATATAGGTCATGCCCGGCGCGCGCAATTTGAGAATTGTCGTCACGAAATTGACGCCGGTCAGCAACGTGCCGATGCCGGAGATCTGCAACGACCAGAGATAGTAATCGACGCCGACATCGGGCGAAAAGGCGAGCCCGGACAGCGGCGGATAGCCCATCCAGCCGGTGCGAGCGAAATTGCCGATGACAAGCGACAGATTGATCAGCAGGGCGCCCGATGCGGTGAGCCAGAAGCTGACCGAGTTCAGCACCGGAAACGCGACATCCCGCACCCCGAGCTGCAGCGGCACGACAAAGTTCATCAGACCGATGACGAGCGGCATCGCCACGAAAAAGATCATGATCGAGCCGTGCGCCGAGAAGATCTGGTCGTAGTGCTCGGGCGGCAGATAACCCTGCGACTGGCCGACCGCGATCGCCTGCTGCGTGCGCATCATGATCGCGTCGGAAAAACCGCGCAGCAGCATGACCAGACCCAGCAGCACGTACATCGCGCCGATCCGCTTGTGATCGACGCTGGTGATCCACTCGCGCCACAGATACGGCACCCATCCCTTGACGGTGACCAACGCCAGCACGGCGAGGATAACGAGCACCACCACCCCCCCGGCAATCAGCGGCAGCGGCTCGTTGAACGGGATCGCCGCCCAGCTCAGCCTGCCCAGCATCTCAACCTCCCCCTGCCTGCCGCGTCGGCGGACACCAGCGCCGCCCCAACGCCCGCGTTTTCGGGACCCGAGATCGTCTGCGTCGATGATGCGGTCGAACAGGTTTGGCTCGACCGAGCCGTAGGCCGCCGGCGGCACCGCTTTGCTGGGCTTTGCCAGTGCGGCGTAGCCGGCATCGTCGAGTGCCGGCCGGGCACCGCGCACCTGTGTCACCCAGGCGCTGAAATCGGCCTCGGGCACGGCCTTGGCGACGAACCGCATCTCGGCAAAGCCGGCGCCGCTGTAATTGGCCGAAAACCCGGGAAATTCGCCCGGCCGATCCGCGAGCAGGTTGAGGTGCGTGGTCATGCCGCCCATCGTGTAGATCTGGCTGCCAAGCTGCGGGATGAAGAACGAATTCATTACCGTCGCCGAGGTGAGCGTGAAATTGATCGGGGTTCCGGCCGGAATGACCAGCTGATTGACCGTGGCGATGCCCTGTTCGGGGTAGAGGAACAGCCATTTCCAATCGAGCGCGACGACATCCACCCGCAGCGGCGCCGCGTTTGCCGGGATCGGCGCCCGCGGATCGAGCTCGTGCGAGCCGATCCAGATGACGCCCGCCCAACAGGATCACGATCAGCGCCGGGATCGACCAGAGAACGAATTCCATGCGCCCCTCATAGGCGGGGTCGAGCCCGCGCGCGGCGCGCGGGTTGGAGGCGCGGTACCACCAGGCAAAGGCCAGCGTCGCGACGATGACCGGCACGACGACGACCAGCATGATCGCGGTCGAGTTGATCAGCAGCAGCCGCTGCGCCGCCGCGATCGGCCCCTGCGGATCCAACACGCCGGCCGGACTGCAGGAAGCGAGGGCCAGCGCGAGGCCTAGCCGGCCAGCGGCAAAGGCGCGAGCGCCAAGTCAACATCAAACCCCCCACAGAATGCTCCCTGACAGCGCTGGGCGGCTGCCCCGGCGGAATCGCGCGTCGCGCGTTTGCAGCCGGTATCCCGGCAGAGTCCGATCGGTGATTCAGTATATTCCGGGGCGGCGCGCAGCGGCGAGCCCGGAATGTATGAACACCAGCTTTCCAAGAGCTTCGATCCCTGTGTTCCTGGATTCCGGGCTCGCGGGCCGCGCTGGCGCCTCTGAAGGACAATGTTACATTCGAACTAAGACACTATCATTTCGCCGCATCGTTGGCCCGCGGCGTGCATAAGCAATAGGCGGCAGAGGCGGGAGAGGAATGCGCCGTGCTGGACGGCTACGACCCCCGGGGCTTCTATTGCGAAATGTTGCGCTGCCCGGGCGCCGAGATGCTTCGCGAGCGCTTTGCCGCGATCCCGCTCGCCGAATTTGCGTGCCGCATGGAGGCCGCTGAACGGGCGCTGCACGCCCTCGGGGTCACCTTTACGGTCTATAGCGACGGTGCCGCGATCGACCGCATCCTGCCGTTCGACGCCATCCCGCGGGTCATCTCGGCCGAGGAATGGCGGCACATCGAGCGCGGCGTCGTCCAGCGCGTCACCGCGCTCAATCTGTTGCTCGACGACCTCTATCACCGGCAGATGATTTTGCGCGACGGGGTCCTGCCGAGCGATCTCGTCCTCGGACAACGGCCATTTCCGTCCGCTGATGCGCGGTCTGACGGTGCCGCACAAGGCCTACGTCAATATCTGCGGCACCGACATCATCCGCGGCGACGATGGGGTGTTCCGGGTTCTCGAAGACAATGCCCGCACCCCGTCGGGGGTCAGCTACGTGATCGAGAACCGCAACATGATGCAGCGCGCCTTTCCCGATCTGCTGAATGGGATCGGCCTGCGCGGCGTCGACGGGTACGGGCTGAAGCTGGTCGCGGCGTTGCGCGAGATCGCGCCGCCGACCGAGCCGCGAGCCGCAGATCGTGCTGCTGTCGCCCGGCACCTACAACTCGGCCTATTTCGAGCATGTCTTCCTGGCGCGCGACATGGGCGTGCCGCTGGTCGAGGGCCGCGACCTCGTCGTCGAGAACGAGCGCGTCTATATGCGCACGATCGACGGCCTGGCGCGGGTCGATGTGATCTACCGCCGGATCAACGACGATTTTCTCGATCCCGAGGCCTTCCGCCCCGACAGCATGCTGGGCGTTCGCGGGCCTGATGCGTGCCTATCTCGCAGGCAATGTGGCGCTTGCCAATGCAGTCGGCACCGGCGTCGCGGATGACAAGGCGGTCTATGCCTACATGCCGCGGATCATCCGCTACTACCTCGACGAGGAGCCGGTGCTGCCAAATGTCGAGACGCATATCTGCCGCGAGCCGGAGGGGCTCCGCTATACGCTCGACAATCTCGACCGGCTCGTCGTCAAGCCGGTCGGCGAAGCCGGCGGCTACGGCATCACGATCGGGCCGCGGGCGAGCCGCGCCGAGCTTGCCGAGTGCCGCGCCAAACTGCTCGCCGATCCGGCCAACTACATCAGCCAGCCCTGTGTCAATTTGTCGGTGTCGCCGACGCTGTGCGACGGCCAGGTCGTAGCCCGCCATGTCGACCTGCGGCCCTTCGCGATCACCGGCAAGGAGACCTGGGTATTGCCCGGCGGGCTGACGCGCGTCGCGTTGCGCGAGGGATCGCTGATCGTCAACTCGTCGCAGGGAGGCGGGTCGAAAGACACGTGGGTGCTTGAATAATCCGCTGCTCGCCCGCTATGCCGAATGCATTTTCTGGCTCGCCCGCTTTGTCGAGCGCTCCGAAAACCTGGCGCGGATTCTCGAAGTCAATGAGACCTATGGGCGCGACCGCAACGGCGTGCAGAATTGGCTGTCGATTGTCGAGCTCAACGCCGACGAGGCGGTTTTCGCGGCGAAGCACGTCATGCGCAACCGCCGACAGCGTGATCCGCTTCTATGTGACCGACGCCGAGAACCCGACCTCGATTGTCTCCGCGATCGGCAATGCGCGCGAGAACGCCCGCGCGCTGCGCCCGCTGGTCTCGACCGAGATGTGGGTGACGCTGAACGTGTTCCACAACCGATTGAAGGTAATCGAGGCGGACGAACTGACAGCGGCAAATCTCAGCCGGCTGCTGACCGAAATCAAGGAAACCTGCCAGACCTTCACCGGCATTACCGAGGGCACGTTCTATCGGGATCAAGCGTGGTATTTCTACCAGCTCGGCCGCTATATCGAGCGGGCCGACCAGATGACGCGGCTGCTCGACACGAAGTATCGGCTGCTGACCGGCGACGCCGCATCCGCGAGGGAGATCGGCCAATGGCATGCGCTGCTGCGCTCGGCCTCGGGCTATCACGCCTTCCGCCGGGTGCATACGAGCGACCTGACGGCGGCGCGGGTAGTCGGGTTTCTGCTGTTCAATCCAAGCTTCCCTCGCTCGGTCGCGCTTTGTGTGCGAGAGATCGAACGCGCGCTTGACCGAGATAAAATCACAATACCGGGTGCGGCGCGGCAATGATGTCGCGGAGGGCGTCGATGCGCTGCGGGCGATTCTCGAAAGCCGCTCGACCGAGCAGATCCTCGGGGACGGGCTTGCACGAGTTCATCGATTTTCTGCAACGCTGCATTTATCGAGCTGACAAACCGGCTTTCGGTGGAGTTTTTTGGGTATTATCGCGGCCCCGGAGACGCAGCGTCGGACGGCTCCGCGCCGGCGCCGCTCGCTCACGTGGCGCAAATCTCCTGCTAAATGTGTTCATCTGATCTCGACCGTCTTTTTCGTACCGCAAAGGCCGATGCAGCTGCTCACGGTTCGTCACGTCACGACTTATCGCTACCGCCAGCCGGTCTCGTTCGGCGAGCATCGCATGATGTTCCGGCCGCGCGACAGCTACGATCAACGGCTGATCGAGGCGCGTCTCGTCATCGAACCGGAGCCGGTTGCGCTGCGCTGGGTGCACGACGTGTTCGGCAACTGCGTCGCGCTGGCGAGCTTCGAGGGGCACAGCGACGAGCTGCGCTTCGACAGCATGATCCGCCTCGATCATTCCGCCAGCAATGTCCTCGATTTCCAGCTCGAGGATTACGCGCGCGAGTACCCGTTTTCCTACGGCGCCGAGGAGCAGCCCGACCTGTTGCGCTCGATTGAGCGGCAATATCTCGATCCCGAGCGCAAGGTCGACCGCTGGGCCTATGAGTTCCTGCGCGCGACGGTCCGACCGGCTACGCGCGAACTGCTCGAATCGATGACCTTCGCGATCAAGGAACGGTTCACGTATATCGCGCGCGACGAGCCGGGCACGCAGGACCCGCTTTTAACATTGCAGCTCGGCAGCGGCAGCTGTCGCGATTTCGCGCTTCTGATGATGGAGGCGGTGCGCTCGCTCGGTCTCGCGGCGCGGTTCGTCTCGGGCTATCTCTATGTTCCCGACAACGACGTGCCCGGCCGGGTCGGCGGCGGCGCGACGCATGCCTGGCTGGAGGTGTATCTACCGGGCGCCGGCTGGGTCGAGTTCGATCCGACGAACGGCATCGTCGGCAACCGCGACCTGATCCGGGTGGCGGTTGTGCGCGACCCGCGCCAGGCGGTGCCGCTGTCGGGAAGCTGGACCGGCCGGCCCTCGGACCTGCTCGGCATGACGGTCGAGGTCAGCGTCACCTCCGAGGAAGAGGCGGCGCAGCAGAGCCTGCTCGCAGAAGGCGACTGACTGACCGTTCTTCCGCGGTTCCTCTACACTTCCTCGGTAATCACGCTGAAATCGGCGAGTCGACTGGGGCCGAAGCTCGTCGACAACGCGACATCCGCCGCATCGCGTCCGCGCGCCATCAAGATCCGACCGATCCGAGGCTTGTTGTGGCGGGCGTCGAATGTGTACCAGCCGCCTTCCAGAAAGACCTCGAACCAGGCGCTGAAATCCATCGGGTCCGGCGCTGCGGGCACGCCGATGTCGCCGAGATATCCCGTGCAATACCGCGCCGGGATGTTCATACAGCGGCAGAACGCAATTGCCAGATGGGCGAAGTCGCGGCAAACGCCGAGCCTTTCCTCATGCCCGTCCCAGGCGGTGCGCGTCGAACGGGCATCCGGATAGCTGAAGGTCAGGCGGTCGTGCACGTAATCGCAGATCGCCTGCACCCGTTCCCACCCTGGCCGAACGCTGCCGAAAATCGACCAGGCGGTGTCCGAGAGGCGATCGGTCTCGCAGTATCGGCTGCCGAGCAGAAATTCGAGCGTTTCCTGGGGCAGATCCGGGATCGCAACCTGACCCACGCCGAACGGAACCAAATCCGGTTCGCCACTGTCCCGCACGATGTTTTCGGTCGACACCGCAAGTATTCCAGGCGGCATTACTATTCGCGTGCATATATTACCGAAATGATCTATGTATACTTGAACTGGAACAAGTGGATCGACGTTTATACACGTTCGGCTTCATCAAATCCGGCTCGCGGCTCGGATGGACGTTGAACATTAAAATTGACGGTGTCTCGGTCGAATTCTCGAAAGCGAGCGTGTAACCGATACGAATTCTCATCGAAGCTCCTGCGTCGCAAGCCTATGCGCTTGGCACAGCAAGAACAGTGCCAAGCCCGCTGCGCCGGCTTATTTGGCTGAACCGCGATCTGCCGAGGCTAGTTCCTGGACTGCCGGCACGGCGCACGGTCACCTCCACCGACATCCCCAAACTGTCCTCGATCCGGCCATACCAGGTACCGGAGAGCGGCACGGCTTGCCGCGGATCGCGGGCGACGGCAACCCGAATTAGATCGCGATTGCCGACAATGCCGTTCGTCGGGTCGAAATCCACCCATCCGGCGCCAGGAAGGTAGACCTGACACCATGCATGGGTGGAGCCGCCGCCGCGATGATCTGGGGTGTCGCGACTTGGAACATACAGATAGCCAGAAACAAATCGAGCCGCGAGCCCGAGAGAACGCACCGCCTCCATCATCAATAGCGCCAAGTCCCGACAGCTGCCTTGACCCAGCCTGAGCGTCAGCCCCGGATCGCGGGTCCCCTCCTCCGAGCGGCGAACGTAGACGAAGCTTTCCCGGATGGCCGTGTTGAGGGTCATCAGCAGCGCCCCCGTCTCGTTCGGCCGTCCCTGGCGCAGAAAACGGCGAACCCAGCGGTCCAGGACATTATCGGGATCGGGATATCGCCGCGCAATAAAAGGCAACAGATCGGGCAGTTCCTCCTCACTATAGGCGAACGGATAAACCTGCGCCTCCGGCTCAATCCGCAGATCCGGAAGGTTCGACGCGGTATGCTCCAGGCAGATGTTGCTCTCGAAACGCAGTTCCACGGCGCGCGCGTCGAACTCGGCAATCGTAACGAAATTCCCGAACACGTCATGTATCCAGCGGAGGTGATTGGGCGCGGGGCTGATGTCGATTGTGGCTTCGATGACCTTTTGATCAAAACCATCCCGCGGGCGAAACATGATCCGGTGATCGCCAAACGCCACCGGCTCACGATACCGATAAACAGTTACATGGCGTGCCGTCAGAATTGACATTTCTCTTCCGCAATCGCCACCATGATGGACTTAATTGCCCTCGAATTGCGTGGCGTCGCTGCGTTTTCATGATCAGGCCACGGCCGACGGCTATTATGCGCGCCCAATTCGTACCGCGATAGGAAGAGGCCTTACGCGGCTTACAATTCCGTGCCGCGTATCGAGTATCGCGACGCAATTGGCTGGGGCCGGAAGCCTTTCGGCAAACCAGACCGGCAACGCTGAATCAGCCGGGCGACAGCATCAGGCTGACATGCGCGGCGACTACCCGCCAGCCCTCAGGAAAGCGCACCCAGCTCTGCATCTGGCGCCCGATGCGGGGTTCGCCGGCGCGGATGAATTCGGTGCTGGCGATGGCGAAATCGCGGCCGTAAGTGGTGATCACGGTATTGCGCAGCGTGCGCGCGAGGCCCGCCGGCGAGCGAGAGGCGCGAAACGACCGGATCTGTTCGTAACCGTACAGGTTTTCGGTCACGCCATAACGCACGGTTTGCGGCGCCTCGTGGAACAACGCGTTCAGGGTCGCGATGTCGTTCGACACCAGCGCCGCCTCGTAGCGCCGGAACGCCGCCGTCACTTCCGCGAGCACCTCGGGAATATTCATTTCCGGCGCGGCGGTCTCAGGCAAGGGCCGGCTCCGCATTGGTAACGCCGGCCTGTTCCAGCGCCGCCGCAACCCGCAGCGCGTCGGCCTCGCGCCACGGCGCGGCAATGATCTGGACGCCGATCGGCAAGCCGCCGCCGGGACGCAGCGGCGCCGCCACGATCGGCAACCCGATGAACGAAAGCGGCTGCGTGTAGACGCCGAGATAGGGGCGCACCGCGACCGTGGCGCCGTCGATCTCGATCGTTTCCTGGCCGATAAGCGGCGCCGCGCAGGGCGTCGCCGGCGCGAGCAGAATGTCGATGTCATCGAACAGCGCCATGACACGCTCGCGATACCAGCGGCGAAAGCGCTGCGCCTGGATCACCCAGGTCGCCGGTATCAGCGCGCCGGCCAGGAAGCGGTCGCGCGTGTTTGGGTCGAAATCGCCGGGCCGCTTCCGCAAATCGGCGAAGTGCAGGTTGGCGCCTTCCGAGGCGCTGATAACAAACGCCGCGGCGCGCGCCCGCGCCGCCTCCGGGATTTCCACGACCCGCTCGGCGCCAAGCGCCCCGGCGGCGGTCGCCACAGCCTCGGCCGCCGCGCCGCTACCGGCGAAGTGTCCGCCGGCCACCGCGATCCGCAGCCCGTCGGCACCGCTTCCGAGCAGCGGCAGGCTCGACTCGGCCGGCCGACCGGCACAGACCGGGTCGCGCGGGTCGGGGCCTTGCAGCGCGTCATAGGCGGCGGCGAGGTCGGAGGCGCTGCGCGCGAACGGCCCGACATGGTCGAGGCTGGCGACGAACAGCCGCGCGCCGCCGCGCCCGAGGCGGCCGTAAGTCGGCTTCAGCCCGAAAACGCCGCACAGCGAGGCAGGCACCCGGATCGAGCCGTTGGTATCCGAACCGAGCGACAGCGGCACCAGGCCACCGGCGACCGCCGCCGCCGATCCGCCCGACGAGCCGCCGGCGATGCGCGCCGGATCGTGCGGGTTGTGGGTCGGCCCGTAATGGCTGTTCTCGGTCGTGAAGCCGTAGGCGTATTCGTCCATGTTGAGGGCGCCGACCAGCACCGCGCCGGCCTCGGCGAGACGCCGCACGAGGGTGGCGTCGGCGGCGGCGGGCGCGCCCTCGGCGTCGATTTTCGAGCCGGCGCGCGTCACCACCCCGGCGATATCGTAGAGATCCTTGACGGCGAACGGGACGCCGGCGAGCGGTCCGGGATCCTCGCCGCGCGCCAGCTTCGCATCGACGCGGCGCGCATCGCTCAGCGCGCGTTCCGTGGTGACCGTCGTGAAGGCGTTGAGGGTCGGGTTGCGCAGTGCAATCCGCGCCAGCGCCGCCTCGGCAACAGCGACGGCGGATGATCGCGCCGCTGCGCACCATCGCGGCAATCGCCAACGCTCCTGCCTCTCCATTGGGCACTGTCATGGCAGAAACACAGGGGCCGGTTCGCACGTGTCGGGCAGCGGGAACTCCGTGACCAGCGCCGCCATCTCGGAAATCCGCTGCATGTTCAGAATAACGCCGGGGCGGTGAGCCGGATCGAGCGACAAGCCGATCAGCGCCGCGGCGGCATCGACATAGTCTCCGAGGTCTGCGGTCTCCGCAATGCATCTCCCGTCCCTCTCACGCGACTGCCGCGACTGCGCCCTCGGCCGCCTCGCCGGCCGCCGGGAAATGGCACGCGGCGAACCGGCCCGGGGCGACCTCGCGCAGCGGCGGCATCCGGCTGCGGCACAAATCCGTGGCCCTGCCGCAGCGGCCGTAAAGCGGGCAGACCGCCGGATCGGGATCGATCGGGCTGCGCGGCTCGCCGGGCAACCCGATGCGACGCTGCGCCGCCGCCGCGACGCCCGGTTGCGGCACCGCCGACAGCAGCGCCTGAGTATAGGGATGGGCAGGGGCGGCGAACACCCGATCGGCCGGACCGCTTTCGACGATGCGCCCAAGATACATGACGAGAATGCGGTCGCATAGCAGCCGCACGACATTGAGGTCGTGGCTGACGAACAGGTAGGACAGGTTGAGGCGCTGCTTCAGCGAGTCCAGCAATTGCAGGATCACGACCTGCACCGAGACATCGAGCGCCGAGGTCGGCTCGTCGAGGATCAGCAGCCGCGGCTCGACGGCGATCGCGCGCGCGATCCCGACCCGAGCCTTCTGACCGCCCGAGAGCTGGTGCGGATACCGGCTCAGCAGCTCCAGCGGCATTCCTACCATCTGCGCCACCTCGTCGACCCGCGTGCGCAGCGCGGCGCCGGACAGCCGGGTCAACCGCATCAGCGGGTCGGCGATGGCGCGGGAGGCGGTGAAATGCGGATTGAGGCTGTCCGTCGCATCCTGAAACACCATCTGGATCTGGATCTGGCCACGCTGCGGCGCCCGGCCGAAGCGGCTTGCCGGCATCGCGCCGATGTCGGCGCCGGCGAAACGGATTTCGCCGGAGGTCGGGTCGATCAACCGGGTAATCAGCCGAACGAGCGTGGATTTGCCGCAGCCGGACTTGCCGACCAGTCCGACCGTCTCGCCCGGCGCGATGGTGAAGCTGACGTCCTCGACGGCGTGCAGAAAGGCCGGCGGCGCGCGCCATGCCGCCTTGCTGCGCGCGACAGGGAACAGCTTGCGCAGCCCTTCGACGGCGAGCAGCGGTGGTTCGGAGGCGAAGCGCCCATCCGGCATTACGAAGCCCATTCCTGAAGCGGATGCCGGCATGCGACCCATTGTCCCGCCGCAAACACGCTGCGCGGCAGTGGCGCGTCGCCGCAATCGTCGCCGCGGCGCTCGCAGCGCCCGCTATAGCGGCAGGGCGGCAGATCGGCGCGCCGCAAATCGGGCAGCGTGCCGGGAATGGCGGCGAGCGCATCGAGCCGCGTCGTAGAGCCGGGCGTCGCCGCGATGAGCTTCGCGGTATACGGATGGCGCGGGGCGGCGAACAGCTCCGCGGTCGGCGCGGTCTCGACGATATGGCCGGCGTGCATGACCGCGATATGCCCGCAATATTCGGAAGCGAGGCCGAGATCGTGCGTGATCAGGAGGGTCGCCATGTTATTTTGGGCGGCCAGTTCGGCGATCAGGTCCATGATCACCGCCTGTGTCGTAACGTCGAGCCCGGTGGTCGGCTCGTCGGCAATCAGCAGCGCCGGCTCGCACGCGAGCGCCATCGCGATCATGGCGCGCTGGCACATGCCGCCGGAGAGTTCGAACGGATAGGCGGCGGCGCGCCGCTCCGGATCGGGGATGCGCACTTTCGCCAGCATCTCGACCGCGCGCGCCGGCGCCTGCGCGGCGGTGACATTGGCGTGCTGCAGCAGGATGTCGGCGATCTGCCGGCCGACCGGCCGGATCGGGTTGAGCGCGGTGCGCGGGCTCTGGAAGATGATCGCAAGTTCGCGGCCGCGGATGTCCGACAGGGTCCCGGCATCGGCTTGCAGCAGGTCGAGCCCGCCGAACACGATCGTGCCCGAGGTGACCCGCGCCGCGCCGTCGAGAATGCCCATCACCGCATAGGCTGTGACCGACTTGCCGGAGCCGCTTTCGCCGACCAGCGCCATCGTCTCGCCGCGATGCAGCTCGAAGCCGACATTTTCGAGCGCGCGCACGGTGCCGCTGCGGGTGCGGAACTCGACGCCGAGATCCTCGACGGCGAGCAGCGGCACGGAGTGGCGGTCGATCGGCATGTCAGGTGGGCGTCATGTCAGGTGGTCGTCATGTGCGCCGCCGCGGGTCGACGATGTCGCGCAGCCCGTCGCCCATCAGGTTGAAGCAGAACACCGACGCCATCAGTACGAGGCCGGGGAACAGCGCGACCCACCACTCGCCCGAGACGATGAAGCTGGCGCCCTCGGCGACCATGATTCCCCATTCGGCGGTCGGCGGCCGGACGCCGAGGCCGATAAACGAGAGCCCGGCGGCGTTGAGGATCGCGTAGCCGAGGGTCAGCGACACCTGCACCATCATCAGCGGCATGATGGTCGGCAGAAGCTGGGTCAGGATGATGCGCGGCCGGCTGTTGCCGCATAGCCGGGCCGCCTCGACAAACCCGGCGTCGCGCCGGACATTCGCCTCGGTCCGCGCCAGCCGGGCGTAGATCGGCAGGTTGATGATCGCAGTGGCGTAGACGATGTTGGCGATGCTGTTGCCGAGCGCCGCGACAATCCCCATCGCCAGCACGAACAGCGGAAACGCCATGATCGTATCGACAACGCGGCCGACGATGCGGTCGAGCCAGCCGCCGTAATAACCGGCCGCCAGTCCGAGCAGGCTGCCGATCGCGAAAGCGAGCGCAACCGACACGCCGGCGATGCCGAGATCGAGCCGGGTCGCGACGATCAGACGGCTCAGGATGTCGCGCCCGAGCTGGTCGGTGCCGAACCAGTGGCGGGCCGACGGCCCGTGCAGCGCGTTGGCCGTATCGCTCGCCAGCGGATTGTATGGCGCGATCCACGGACCGAACGCGGCCAGCACCAGAAATACAAAGAACACGCCGAACGACACGGCCGTCAACGGGTTCTCACCCAGCACATAGCTCGGTGTGGCGCAGCAGCCCCCTCATGCCTCGACCCGCATGCGCGGATCGAGCAGGCCGTAGCCCAGATCGATCATCAGGTTGAGCAGGACATAAACCAGCGCCATCGCCAGCACGAAGCCCTGCACCGGCGCATAATCCGATGCGATCAGCGCTTCGACCGCGTAAGAGCCGATGCCCGGCCAGGCGAAGACCTTCTCGATCAGCACATTGGCGCCGAGCAGAAACGAGAACACCATCCCGAGCGTCGTGACGACCGGCAGCACCGCGTTGCGAAAGGCATAGACAAAGACGATGGTGCGCCACGGCAAGCCGCTCGCCCGCGCGGTTCGGATGAACTCGCTGCCGAGGGCGCCGATCATGCCGGCCCGCGTGATGCGCGCCAGCGGCGCCAGCGAGAAGATCGCCAGCGCCGCAACCGGCAGCACCAATTGCGCCAGCGCCGCCCGGAAGGTGCCGAGATCGCCGGCGATCAGGCTGTCGATCAGATAGAAGCCGGTCCAGTGCGGTGGCGCGGAATAATAGATGTCGAGCCGGCCGAGCGGCGCCGGCGCCCAGCCGGCGAGGTAATAGAAAACATAGACCAGGACCAACCCGGTAAAGAAGATCGGCAGCGACACGCCGGCCGTCGCGAGGATGCGGCAGGCATGATCGATCAACGAACCCGGCCGCAACGCCGCCGCAATCCCGAGCGGGATGGCGATGGCGACCGACAGCAATAGGCCAAGCAGGGTCAACTCGGCCGAAGCCGGCAACCGGGTCAGAAGCTCACGCAGGACCGGCTGTCCGGTGTTGAGCGACATGCCGAGATCGCCGCGCGCAAGCTGTCCGACATAATCGACGAATTGCAGCGGCAGGCTGCGGTCGAGGCCGAGCTGATGGCGGATTTGCTCAATCGCCTGCTCAGTCGCTGCCGGCCCGGCGAAATAGGCGGCCGGGTCGCCGGGAAGCGCGCGAGTCAGCAAAAAGGTCACGACGATGACCCCGGCGATGCTCGGCAGCGCGGTCGCGAGGCGGCGCAGGACGATCATCTCCGCGGCATCTCAGTGGATCAGCAGCATGTACAAGGCGGGGTCGTTCCAGATGTCGTCGCCAGCCGGTTCTTCCGGCGGGTCACCCGGACCGGTGCTTTCCGATCGCCGCTTGCGCCGATCGCCCCTGAGCGCCGCTACCAGGCGCAGCGAAGCTAACGCCGCGGTAATGGAGCGGAGGTTTGTGAGCCTGGGTGCGATGCGGCGCCGCGGCACGAATGCAACCGGCGCTGCGGGGCATTCGACCGTCACGAACGCATCTCTAAGATACACAACCATCGCTATCGCCTCCCGGCGCGGTTACGTCTTGCTCATCTGGCGGTAATCGAGCTGGCGATGGAACCAGTAGCGGTATCCGGCGATATTCTTTTGCATCGCCACGTCGAGATACGGCTGGAACAGCGGGATGCGCGGCACCTCGGCAAAGGCGATGTTGATAAAGCCGTCAACCTCTTCCTTGTATTTCTGAGGGTCGTTTTCGAACCGGGCGGCGTCGATCAGCTTGTCCATCGCCGGGTTCTGGTAAGACATGGTGTTGAAAATCGCGTTCTGACCGTGATAGGTCCAGTAGAAGAAGTATTCAGGATAGTTGAGCCAGCCGCCGAACACATTAGTGATAAACGGCAGGCTCTTTTTCGAAAACTCAGCGCGCCAGTTGGCGCCGGGAATCTTGTTGAGGCTGGCCTTGATTCCGATCTGCGCCAAGCTTTCCTGAACCAGTATGGATAGCGGCTCATTGGTGACGGCGAAACCGAGATCGGACGACAGCGTTGTCTCGAACCCGTCCGGATAGCCGGCTTCGCTTAATAGCTGCTTCGCCTTGGCAATATCGGTCGTGTAGGGGTGTGGCTGAGGCCATACCGGCTCGGTGACCTCGGGCGGCCCGCCGAACATCGGCTTGCCGCGACCGAACATCGCCGCGTCCATGATCTTCTGGTACGGCAGCGCATACGCGACTGCCTGCCGCACCTTGACGTTGTCGAAGGGCGGTTTGGTGACCAGCATGCCGATATACTGGATCGCGTTCTCGATCGGCGTGCCGACCACCTTGAGCTTCCCCTCTTTCGCCAGTTCGGCGACGTCCTTGGGCGGCAGGTCGAAGGAGACGTCCGCGTCGCCGCGCTCCATCAGCGCACGGCGATTGCCGGCCGACGGGATGGTGCGCCAGATCACCCGCTGCAAGGCTGGCAGCCTGCCGGATTTCCAGCCGTCGAACCGCTCGTAGACCAGTTCCTGACCGGGCGTCCATTTCGCGACACGGAAGGCGCCGCCCCCGGTCTCGTTGGTCTTCAGCCACTCCAACGCCCACGGGTCTTTGTCGGTGGCGTGTTTCTTCGCCAGCCCGGAATTGATGATGACCGGCACCGGCACGCCGAGATCGGGCAGCGTCAGCTTGTCCTTGCGCACAAAGTCGATGCGGAAGGTGTGGTCGTCGACAACCACGAACTGCTCCGGTTTTTCGAGCGAACCCGCCTTCATCTGGAAGGTTGGAAAGCCGCCGACCGATACCGCGCGGTCGAATGACCATTTGACGTCGCTCGGCGGTGACTGGGGTGCCGTCGTGAAACGTGGCGTCGCGGCGCAGCTTGAAAGTCGCCGACATGTCGCCGACCTCCCAGGCTTCGGCCAGCTCCGGCTCGATCTTCGTGTAGTCGTAGTGGTCGTTGCCGCCAGCGTCCTTCTTGACTCCGAACGTGACCAGCCGGTCATAGGTATTCCAAGCCGCCTCGTAGCCGGGACGGTTCGTGCCGATCCCCATGATGTCGAGGCTGTTTGGGCCGTTCTCGGAGATCGTCAGCAAAGTCTCCTTGCGTGATTGCGCCCGACGCCGGCCGCAAATAGGCCGCCGCCACCGTGCCCGCCGCGGCCGCGCCGGCATTCTTCAGAAACTCCCGTCGCCGCATGGTCGTCCGCCTGTTCTGCTCTGTCGCGCTCTCGCAGCGCAGCAAGCGGCGTGCCAGCAAGAAAAGCGCGAGCATCGCGTGCGGTCGTGCGTAAAAGCGCGCTCGAACGAGTGCGGAGGTTCGGCACAGCCGGGCAAACCTGCGGCAAGCTGCCCTTTTTGCAGGCAGTCGGAACGCGTCTTGCATCTCAAGCGGCACAACCGCTACACGCCAGACCGGAAGAAGGGAGCCTGCGAGAGTGCTGAGTTTCGACTTTGCGACGCTGCGCCAAGCCTACGGGAGCGGCGAAGTGCGGCCGACCGAGATTGCGCGCGAGGTGGTGGCGCGCATTGCCGCGCGCGGCAATGACGGGGTCTGGATCTCGCTGGCCGACCCGGATCGGCTGCTGGCGGCGGCCGCGTCTCTGGAAGACCGGGCGGCGGCGGCCGGGACCGACGCATTGCCGCTGTTCGGGCTCCCGTTCGCCGTCAAGGACAATATCGATGTCGGCGGTCTGCCGACAACCGCGGCCTGTCCCGGATACAGCAGGCCCGCGGCACGTGTCCGCCCCGGTCGTGGAGCGACTGATCGCGGCGGGCGCCCTGCTGATCGGCAAGACCAATCTCGACCAGTTCGCCACGGGTCTGGTGGGCACCCGGTCGCCCTACGGCATCCCGCGAAACCCGTTCGACCCGGCGTATATTCCGGGCGGGTCGAGTTCGGGCTCGGCGGTGGCGGTGAGCGCCGGGCTCGTCGCGTTCGCGCTGGGGACCGATACGGCGGGTTCCGGGCGGGTGCCGGCGAGTTTCAACAATATCGTCGGGCTCAAGCCGACCCGCGGCCTGATCAGCACCGCCGGCGTTGTCCCGGCCTGCCGCTCGCTCGATTGCGTGTCGATCTTCGCGCTCACCGTCGAGGATGCCGCCGCCGTGCATCGAGGTCGCTTGCGCGGTCGATCCCGGCGATCCGTATTCGCGTCCCGCGCCGGCCGGGTTTGGCGCGGTCGGCGCCATGCCGCCACGGTTTGCCTTTGGCGTTCTGCCCGATGCCGAGCTCGAATTTTTCGGCGACGAGGACGCCCCTGCCCTTTACGAAGCCGCGATCGCGCGCTTGGTCCGGATCGGCGGCGAGGCGGTCACGATCGATTTCGCCCCGTTTCGCGAGGCCGCCTCACTGGTCTATCGCGGCGCATGGGTGGCGGAGCGCCTGGCGGCGATCGACGACGCCACCGGCGGTCGCCGCGAGATCCTGCTGCCGGTGACCCGGGAGATCATCGAGCGTGGCGCGATGATCCGCGGCACCGACGTTTTCCGCGATTTCGACCGGCTGGCGGCGGCGCGCGCGCAGGCTGCCGCGGTCTGGCGGCAGATCGACCTGCTGCTGGTCCCGACGACCGGGACCACGTACACGATCGCCGAGATCGAGGCCGATCCGATCGCGCTCAACGAAACTCTCGGTCGGTACACCAATTTCGTCAACCCGCTCGACCTGGCCGCGGTGGCCGTTCCGAACGGTTTCCGGCGAAATGGGCTGCCGGGCGGCGTGACCGTTGTGGGGCCGGCATTCCATGACCCGCTGCTCGCGGCGGTCGGCGCACGCTTTCAACGCGGAAACCGGCCTGCCGCTTGGGGCCACCGGGGCGCCGTTGCCGCGGCCCGAGCCGCAGCGTCGGTCAGCCTTCCCCTACCTGCCGATAGCCGTGGTTGGCGCCCACCTTTCCGGAGAGCCGCTCAACGGCGAACTGGTGGCGCTCGGCGCCAGGAAGCGGCGAACGGCACGGACGTCCGGCGATTACCGCCTTTACGCGCTGCCCGACGGCAAGCGTCCCGGCCTGGTCCGCGGCGCCGGCGGGGCGCCAATCGAGGTCGAAATCTGGGACATGCCGACCAGCAATATCGGCGCTTTTCTGGCGGGAATTGCGCCTCCGCTAGGGCTCGGAACGGTCGTTCTGCAAGGGGGGGAGCCGGTGTGCGGCTTTCTATGCGAGGCGCACTGTGTCGGCGACGCGCGGGACATTACGGCTTTTGGCGGGTGGCGGGCTTGGCGTCGCGCAACGGATCTCAACGGAGCGGAAACCGCATGATCAAGCGGCCCGTGTACCTGCCTGACGACCCGCTTGCCGGCGCTTGCTCAACCCGAGAGGAGCTGCAGCGATCGCGCCGCGGGACGGATCACTTCATTCGTGTTGTGCACGCTCAGCGGCGCCGCGTGCGCTGCGACACAAGCCGTCGATACAGCAACTCGCCGGTGATGGTCGCCCGCATGCGATGCTGCCACCCAGGCCCGTCGCTTGCTGCGTCAGCCGGTTTGGCCTGCGGCGACCGTTCGGCCTGGATGCGGCGGATCTCTGCCGAAATCGCAGCGTAATCATCAACGATGGCCATCGCTCGCGAACTCTCCTCGATGTTGCCCCGGATCGGGCTTTGCGGCTCCGCTCCTATCTCATAAGCACTTAAAAAAACGAACGATCCGAACCGGATTGACCCAATGGCCCGCCGCTGACGAAGCGGTTATACGAGGATCGCGGCGGCTTTTACAGATGGCAAATAAACCGCAGTTTACCTCCCGCTTTTCTGGCGTGCGAGACGGCGTGAAAAAGCACGCCGCAGCAAGCGCTTATCGCCCTAATCTGCCGCCCCGTTTGTGGCCCGATAGCTATCTTGCCGGAGAAAGATAGCTCCGATGCGGAGGTATTACGGCCGCGCGAGGTATTTCCGGAAACCGATAACGAGAACGAGAATTAGCGCTATCGGCACGAATGGCAACAAGCCAAGCCAACGCGATACGAGGCCACCGGCGATGACCGCACCCAAAAGGTAAGCCACAAGGCTCACAAGCTGGTGCGGCATCGCCGGGGCGGACACTTGATCTCCTCGCCTGAGCGCGCGTTCGGCGACAGTTCCGATCACGGCGGTCAACGTGCTCGTGATGACAATCGTTGGAATCCCGGGTAGTGCAAGCGCCCGGCCGACCGCGCCTTGCAGTCCCATCGCAATAGCGGAGAGCACGATGAGGACATACACCTCGGTCGACGCCGGCGGCCCACCGACGAAGGTCCAAACAGCGGCAAACGCGGCAAGAAACACGCCTTCCAGGTAGATAGTCCACGCGAGGCCGCGCGTCGGGCTATGCAACGGCAGCGCGGCAAGAGCGGCCCCGCTCGCGTAGCCCAGAAAGGCGGCAAGCGCATGCAGGGCTACATAAAAGCGCCCTTCGCCGAGTGCGACGCCCAATACTATCGTGTTGCCGCTCATCGCGGATGTAAAGACTTCGCCCAGCGTCAGGAACGCGGTTCCGTCCATCACGCCGGCTGTCGATGACAACAGCCCGAGCGCAATGCCGCGGCCGCGTCTGTCGGTCATGCCGCGGCACGCCGCACGACCGCGCTCAGGCGGTGACCGTCAGTGCCGCTGCAGGCGTTTCTGAATCGTAAGACTGCCGCCGGCTGCTCGAGCCTACGGCGGTTACGCGATCGATCTCCCGGAACGTGCCGCACAAGGGATGATATGCGGGCTGCGCCATCGACATTCACTGTGGGGTTCCTCTGCATCAGCGCGTCCGCAGAACGCAATCCGAACGCCGCCTATATTGCCCCACCTGCATCGGAGGTTCGGAAGCGGCTCGAAGAAACCGTCCGAACTGCTCCGGCTCATCCGGCCTGGGGAGTGGCCTGGCTGATGGGGCTTTGCAGCTATCAGGTAACTCTGTATGCCTGCGCACAGGGGTGTACAGAGAGATAGAGGGAGAGCGCTGGATGAGCCGCAGCGTCGCCCGCCTTTTGGCGGAGAGCCTCGAAGCGCATGACGTCGATCAGGTCTATTGCGTGCCCGGCGAGAGCTATATCGGGCTGACCAGCGCGCTGATCGACCGCAATTCGATCCGCGTCGTCGTGTGCCGCCACGAGGCCGGCGCCGGGTATATGGCCGTGGCGGACGGCAGGCTGCGCGACCGCGCCGGTGTCGCGATCGTCTCGCGCGGACCCGGTCTGTCGAACGCGATGGTCTCGCTGCACTCGGCCTATCATGACGCGACGCCGATGGTGATGCTGGTCGGCCAAGTCGAGCGCGGCGATTTCGGCCGTCTTGCGCTGCAGGAACAGAACTATTCGCGGCTGCTGTCGGACGTCACGAAACAGGTCATCGAGGTCAACGAGCCCGAGCAGGCCTCCGAAGCGATCGCGCGCGCGTTTCATCTGGCCGAGAGCGGCACGCCGGGGCCGGTCGCGGTGATCCTGCCCGAGGACATTTTCGACGACGAGACCGAGATCGAAACGGATATGCCGCGCCCGCATGTCGTCGCCGGGCCGCGCGCCGAGGATCTGGAGCGGCTGGCCGATATGCTGGCAAAAGGCCGAGCGGCCGCTGGTGCTGGTCGGCGGCGCGCTGATGGCCGATGCGGTGCGCGACAAGGCGGCGCTCGCCGACCTGAACCGGCTGGCCGAGGAATGGGTACTGCCGATCAGCCCGACGCATCGCAGGCCGCAACTGTTCGACGCGACGCACCCGAATTACGGCGGCTATATGGGTATCCGCGTGCCGCCCGATCTGATCGGCGAGATGAAAAAGGCCGATCTGATGGTCGCGCTGGGCGAGCGCATGACCGACACGGTCAGCCAGTCCTACACGTTTTCCGAAGGCGCCGGCGCCGCAACTGCCGTTCGTCCATGTCTGGCCCGATGCGAACGAGGTCGGCCGCGTCTGGCGTCCCGATCTCGGCATCCCGGCTAGCCCGCACGAGGTCATCAAGGGGCTGCTGAAACGCGGCGCGCCGTCCGATGCGGCGAAGCGGCGCGGCTGGGTCGCCGGGCTCAACGCGATCCACAAGCAAGCTGCTGGCGAAGGAGTGGGACGCCACCGACGACGGCGTCAATTTCGCGGCGATCGTCTGCGAGGTCGACAAGCATCTGGCGCCGGACGCGACCGTGACGACCGACGCCGGCAATTTCGGCAGCTTCGTCCACCGCTATATCGGCTTCCGCCAGAGCCAGGTGTTCCTGTCGTCGGTCGTTGGCGCGATGGGGTCGGGGATGCCGATGGCGGTCGCCGCGGCCTTGCGCCGGCCCGGCACGCAGGTCGTCGCTTCATCGGCGACGGCGGCGCGCTGATGATGGGCAACGAGATCGCGACCGCGGTGCAATACGGCGCCAACCCGATCATGATCATCTCGGACAACCGGATGTACGGCACGATCGGGATGCACTCTTATGTGCGCTATCCTGAGCGTGCCTTTATGGAAGGGACGCGGCTCACCAATCCCGATTTCGCCGACTGGGGCCGCTCGTTCGGCGCCGAGGGGATCACGATCCGGACCGAGGACGAGGTCCGAGACGGCATCGCGCGCGCCTTCGCGGTGAAGACCCGGCCGGTGGTCGTGCATTGCCTGACATCGGCGATCCAGATGAGCGCCTGGCGCCGCTATACGAGGTCCGAGACGCTGCCCTAACGCAGTCGCCGGGCGGACACAGTCGGCACTCGGTGTCTGGCAGTCCGAAAGGCCCCGCACCGGAGATGGGCTAAGCCTTCTTCGGTGACCAACCATAAGTCTTGGCGGTAGCGCCGCCCATCAGCATTGCCCGCTCGCTGTCGTTGAGGCGATCAGTCTTCAGGAAGGGCTCGACCGCCTGCTCGTAGTTGACGACCGCGAACGCGCGAGTCCAGTCCGTGCCCCACAGGCAGCGCTCGAACCCCCAGGCATCGAATATGCGGGCGAGCGGGTTCCAGATGTCCGGGAAGGGATAAGGCTGCTTGGAGAGGGTGCAGGCGCCGCTGACCTTGATCACCGCGTTTTTGCGCTTGGCCAGATCCAGCACCTTCGGCAGGTCGGCCCAGGGCTCCGCCGGTGGCGGCGGAGCGTTCGGCTGCAGGATGGCCATATGATCGATGACGAAGCGCGTATCGGGATGCCGGTCGATCACCGCCGTGCCCGCGTCGAGGTTGCCCCAGAACAGGATGTTGACCGGAAAATCATGGCGAACCGCCGCGCGTCAGATTCGGTCCAGACCGGGGTCGTCCGGCGCCCGGTTCGTCTCCTTCGTCAAGATGACGCGAATGCCGACGGTGCCCGGCGTCTTCTTCCAATCGGCGATGACATCGGCCACCGCCGGATCGTCCGGGTTGACCGGCTTGATAAGCGCGAACCGGCCCGGATGGGCCTTTTGCACTTCCACGGCGTAGCTGCCGTCGTACTGGTACATCGAAAACGGCGAGACGAAGATCGCGCCATCGATGCCGACCTTGTCCATTGCCGCCACCATCTCGTCGCCGGTGACGTGCGGGGGCCAGTTCGGCACCCTGAACCAGGGTCGCTGCGGCGTGTGGCCTCATAGGCGTGGACCTGGCAATCGATGATCATTGGGGGGCGCTGCTGCGCTTTGGCTTGCGTTCCGCGCAGTAGCGCCGGGCCGGCCGCGGCCAGCGTTGCCCCAACCCGCAGCACGCTGCGCCGGTCGATCAGCCCGTCTGCACCGATTGATTTGCTGGCCATTTCCCCCTCCATCAGTTTCGAGCCGACGCTCCGCGGTTCGCTGGAGATTGCGGCGCTGCTTTGGCCCCGGTCAAGGCGGTATTCCTCGCGCAAGCCGGCACCGGCGCGTTGCTCTCAGCTTCGGTAGCGTGCAAGCCTTATGACGCGCCGCTGCCCTGGGAAAGTTCCTGAATCTTAGATGAAAACAGCCCACAACGTACCCGGCGTTGCGGCCTCCATCCGGCGAATGCGGGTTTAGTCCAGCTTCGGCAGATCGACCCAGCGTCGCTCGCGGTGGCTGCGGTGGCAGGCTTCGGCGAGCTGCACGCCTTTTGCGCCTTCGATCAGCGGGGCCGGGAACGGCGCGTCCTCGGCGACATGACGCAGAAACAATTCCCAGCCGGCGCGGTAGCCGTTCTCGAACGGTTCGAGATCGGGCAGCTCCTGCCATTGCGCGTCGAAATTCATCGGCTGTGGCTGCTCGGGGCTGAAAAACGGTCGCGGCGTTGCGACAGAAGGCTGGATGAAGCAACGATGCAGCCCGGCGATCGCCGATCCCGCCGTGCCGTCGACCTGGATCTGCAGCAGGTCGTCGCGCTTGACGCGGTTGGCCCAGGACGAGGCGATCTGAGCCAACGCGCCGCCCTCGAGTTCGAACAGCGCGAAGGCGTGGTCCTCGACATCGACATCGTAGGGGCGGCCGCTTTCGTCGATACGGCGCCCCTGCAACGTCGCGTGGCGGCACGAGACGGCTCTGATCGGACCGAGGAGGCGATCGAAGATGTAGCGCCAATGCGCGAACATATCGAGGATCAGTCCGCCGCCGGTCGCCTGTCTGTAGTTCCAGCTCGGGCGCTGCGCCGGGATCAGCTCGCCGTCGAACACCCACCAGCCGAAATCGAGCCGCACCGATAAGATGCGGCCGAAATAATTTGCGTCGTACAGGCGGCGGAGTTTCTTGAGGCCGGGAAGGAAAAGCTTGTCCTGCACGACACCGCCCTTCTTGCCGGCGCGCTCGGCCGCGCGGGCCAGGCTCAGCGCAGCGTCCAGGTTTTCCGCAACAGGCTTTTCGACATAGACATGCTTGCCGGCGGCGAATGCGGCAAGGATGCGGTCGGGCCGGCCGCCAGTGGCGCTTGCGTCGAAGTAAATATCGACGGCCGCGTTGGCAAGCGCGGCGTCACGCTCGGTGCTCCAGTCGAGGCCACCGCTGCGCTCGGCGAGAGCTGATAACCTGTCGGCGTCGCGGCCGAGCAATACCGGTTTCGGCACCAGCTGTTCGCCGTTCGCGAGCCGCAGCCCGCCTTCGCGACGGATGTCGAGCAGCGCGCGCAGGTGCTGCGTGGTTCCGAGCCGGCCGGTGGCGCCGTCGATAATGATGCCGATTGTCCGGACAGTCATTAGTACTACGACATTGGAAGGAACGAGAACATTGCCTATGCTGCTTGTAAGTCATTGAGAAAGCTGGTGCCCCGAGTTCGGATTTGAACCAACGGCCTACCGCTTACGAAGCGGTTGCTCTACCGCTGAGCTATCGGGGCTGCGCCGACTCCAGCCTGAGCCGGCTTATTATCCGATTGTGCGTCCGGAGCCAAGCGGCTCGGCAGGTTGTAGCGGCGCTGTCGCCGGATCGCCGGCATCGACCGCAGGCAGCATCAGCGGCGCCGGGCCTGCCTCCCGATCGACGCCGATCGCGCCGTGCGCCTCCGGCGATCGCCAGGCGAGCGTATCGAAACCGCAGCAAGCCGGACACAGCGACTGCCACTCCGGAGCCGTACTGCCGCAGCGGGCGCAGACATAGCCCGGATCTGGCGGCGCACCGATCGCGCGATCGAGCCATTCGCGTGCCGCCTGCGGCTCTCCGGCCTCGCTTTCCTCGAGCCGCGCCATGAGCAGACACAGGCGGCGAGAACCGATCGCCGGCGAGGCCTCTGCCGCGAGCGTCAGGTGCCGGCGCGCCTCGCCCCACAGCCGCGCCGCGAGCGCGGCTTCACCGAGCGCGAGGTGGCTTTCGGCCGCTTCGGGATTGCGCGCCGCGAGCCGCTGCAGCGAGGCCGCGCCCGCCAGCGGTTCGGTGGCGCGCCGCGCTTCCAAGTAAAGCCTGGCGAGTTCTGGATGTGGCGCCGTCTTCCAGGCGCGCTCGATGGCGCGTGCCGCGCTACGCCGGCGCCCGCGCGTGAGCAGCAGGCGGGCGTTGTTGGCGGCGACAGGCGCGAGGTCGGGCGCAAGTTGCGTCGCCTGGCGGCTAGTCCGGAGGCGCGGCCAATATCGCCGGCGCGTTCGGCTGACCGGCTCAGCTCATACAGCACGACGCCGCGCCCGTGACGCTCGGCGCCGGCCGTCAATGCACGGCGCCGGGCCGCCGCGGCCAGCGTGTCCCGCGCCCCCTGCCAATCGCCGGCCCGGGCCTGCAGCCGCACCAGGTTGTCGGCAAGCCAGGGTGCGTCGGGGCGCAGCGTCCGGGCGCGCTCCGCGAGCGGCAGCGCCGCCGCGTCGTCGCCGGCCCGCAACGCCTGCCCGATCAGCCCGCGAAGCCCGAGAAACTCGGTGTCGCGCCGATCGAGCAGCGCGGCATAAGCGCGCCGCGCCGAGGCGGTATCGCTGTCACGCGATGCCGCCTCAGCGGAGAGCAGCAGCACGACCGGCGTGTCGCCCAGCAGCGCTCGCGCCCGCTCGGCATGCCGCCGGGCTTCGCCCGCATCGGCTGCCGCGAGCGCGACAAGGCCCCGGGTCAGCTCTGCCTCGCCGGCTCGCCGGCGGCTGTCCCGCCGCCAGCGGCGGACGGCGGTCGGCGCGCGGCGCAGGCCGGTAACGATCAGCGCCAGCACCGACACGAGAAACGCGAACAGAGCGGCGAGCGCGACCAGAACGCCGACCGACGTGTCGATCAGCCATCCCTGCCAGGCGATTTCGACCTGGCCGGGATTGTCCGCGAAGTACACGGCGGCGGCGACCGCGGCGGCCAGCAGGATCAGCGCCAGCAGAATACGCATCAGCCCGGCGCGCCCGGTGTTGCGGCCGTATCGCCGAGCCGCCCGGTCAGCAGCGCTTGCAGCTGCCGCAGCGCCGCCTCGACGGCAAGCCGCTCGCGAGCCTGACGCAGCCAGTCCGCGGCGGAAGCGGCCGCCGGCCCTTGCAGCGTCTCGATAGCCGCCACGGCGCGCGCCAGATCGCCGCCGGCGAGCGCCCGCTCCGCTACCGTCATGGCCGCCTCGGCCTCCTTGCTCGGCTCTGCCTCGTCGGCGCGGCGGATCCTGACCAGACCGCGCAGGCGGTCGAGAGCCGCGCCGGTCCAGCCGCCGTCGGCTGCGGGCGTTTGCCGGGGCCCCTTCGTCGATTTTTTGTCCCAGCGCGCGCAGTTCCTGCGCCAGCTCCGCGCGTGTCGCGGCGCCGGTCGGGGCCGCGGCGGCGAGCGGCGCGGTGGCGGCGGCGATTTCAGGCCGCGCCTTGGCGAGCGACGAAAAGGCGTCGTATTCCGCCGGAAACGGCCGACCGGCGTCGACTGCGTCGCGGATTTGCAGCAACGCCAGCGCCAGTCCCATGTCGGTCAGGTCGCCGGCCCGCGACCGCTCGGCCTTTTCGAAACCCTGCAGCCGGTTCCCCAGCTCGGCTATGGCCGATTGCTGTGCCTGCAACGACTGTTGCAGTGGTTCGAGTTTGGCCGCGAGGTCGGCGATCCGCGCCTGCTGCGCCTGCTCGGTTCGGTCGAGACGGGTCGTCAGGTCCGCGACACCTCCGGCCTGCGCCTTTACCGAGTTCGCCAGCCGTTCGAGCCGGGTCGTCAGGTCGGAAATGCCGGCCGAAACCGCGGCGATCCGCTGCCGCATCTCGTCCATCTCGGGGGGAGGCGCCGGGGGCTTCTGTTCGAGGGCGCCGACGCGCTGTTCGAGTTTCGGCATTGCGGCGGTCGCCGCCGCGATCTGCTGCTGCAGGGCTCCGATCTGCTGCTGCTCCGCGTCGAGCCGTTCGACGACCGCCGGATCGAGGCCGGAGCGCTCGCCGCCCCAGGGCAGCAGAGGAGCCCAGAACGGCGCCGTCCCGACCAGCGCCAGGACGAGCAGCAGGGTCGCGGCGAGGCCGAGCGCCAGCCCGCGATAGTTCCGCCCGCGGGCCGGGGCGGCAGTGGCTGAGGGCTCGCCGGGTGCGGCGGTCTCGGCCGGTTCGTCGACCATACCCGCTCGCTGCGCGGACTCGCCGAACGGCTGGGTCGCAGCCGGTTCGGTCGGCGCCGGCTCGCCTGCCTCGGGTCCGGCCGGCCCCGTGGTGCCGGGCGGCGGCGAGGACCGCGCGGGGTCGGCCGTATCGGGGCGGCTATCGGCGGTCGGACGCTCCGGACGATCGCTCATTTGCGGCGGCGCTCCTCAACAAGCCGGTCGAGCGCGGCCAGCAGCGCGGGCTGATCGGGCCGGTCGGCGACAAGCCGCTCCCGGAAGCGCAGTGGGTCGAGCGCCGCGTCGGCGGCGGCGCTGATCGAGATCGCCGTGACCCGCTGCATCGCCTCGGCGATGCCGGCCTGATCGGCGAGCCGGGCGAAGATCGCGGCGGTGCGCGGCGAGAAGAACAGCGCGAAATCGACGATGCCGGCGGCGAGCGACCGCACCGTCGCGGCGGTCAATGCCGCTGACCGGCCGCGCCTCATAGAGCACCATGCGCTCGACCGTAAAGCCGCGAGCGCGCAATTCGCCCGTGAGATCGCCGGCAACGAGGCTGCCGGCGACATGCAGCAGCCGACCCGCCTCCGGCCGCAAACGCGCGCTCACCAGCTCGACCAGATCGCCGACCGCGCCGCCGGCGCTATGGACATCGCCAAATCCTTCGGCGCGCGCCCGCGCCGCGGTGGCCTCGCCGACCGCGAACAGCTTCACGGCGCGTTCCGGGCTGAGCCGGGCGAAGGCGCGCACCCCGTTCGCGCTGGTGCACAGCACCGCCTGCACGCCGGCAAGATCGGGCGGGCTGGCCGAGGTCGCGATAATGAATGTCGAGCAGCGGTTCGAGCAGCGCGGCGATGCCGCGGGCGGCGAGCGCGTCGGCCAACTCCGCCGCCTCGGCGCGCGGCCGGGTCACCAGCGCGCGCATCCCGAAGCGCGACGGGTCGATCGCCGCGCCCGTGACGCTCTGCGTTCCCATGATGACCTTCATCGCCAAAAACGTCGCGGGTGGCAAGACTTGCCGTCCGGCTCGCGATACCGCGCGACGGGCCGCCGCCCGGTCCCGGCATGCGGCCGGGAGAAGACCCGGCGCTCAGCCCCGACCGTATTTCTTGTGAAAATACGGCAGCACGTGGCGGCCCATCAGGTCGATGACCCGCAGGATTTTCGCCGATTCCATGCCGGGCCAGCCCATCCGGAAAATCAGATAGTTCGAATTCGAGACGCCGCACGCGTTCCTCGATCTGCTCGATGACCTCGTCCGGCGTGCCGAGGACGAAGCGGTCGCGCGCCAGATCGTCGAACGGCACCCGGAAGCTTTCCTGGCCCGGCAACGCCTTGTCCTGGCCCCATTCGGCATAGGCGGCGTACTTGGCTTCGAGGAACGGCCGCGCCGTTGCGACCGCTTCCTCATGGGTCGGGGCGACGTGCAGTTCGAGCGCGATCGGCCGCGCCGCCGGCATCGGATGGTTGGCCTCGGCGAGCGCCTGCTTGTAGCGTTGCCACTGGCGCTCGATGGTCGGCAGCGCGGCGTGCGGGTTGATAAACCACGACAGGCCCATGCGCGCCGTGCGCAGCACCGCCGGGTCGGCGTTCGCGGCGATCCAGATCGGCGGGAACGGCTTCTGCACCGGGCGGATCGTGCAGGTCGCGTCGTGCACCCGGAAGAAGCGGCCCTCATGCGTCACGACCTCCTCGGTCCACAGCCGCTTGATCAGATCGAGGGCTTCCAGCATGCGCGGCACCCGCTCGCGCGAGGTCATGCCGAACGCCTCGTATTCGACGTCGCGATAGCCGATGCCGATGCCGAAAACGACGCGGCCCTCCGACATGATGTCGAGGCTGGCGACTTCCTCGGCGGTCTGCACCGGGTTCAGCATCGCCAGAGCAGCACCGACAGGCACAGCTCCATGCCCGGCGCCTCGCCGGACAGCCGCGCCAACAGCGGCAGGCTCTGCAGCGACTGGAATGGCGGCGACAAGTAGTGATGGCCGGCGGCCAGCGCGTCGAACCCGGCGTCGCGGGCGAGCTTTACCTGATCCACGACCTCGCGGAACCGGCGCACCGGATCGTCCGAGCGCGGCTGCTGCGGCATCACGAAAATTCCGAATTTCATCTGGTCCTCCGAATGGCCGCGGCCAAAATGGCGGTCGGGGGCGCGCCTCGCCGGTTACGAATCCCGCTCGGTATGGGACTGGCGGATCTCTCGAAGCAGATCGCGGACGCCGCGAGCGGTGCGCAGCTTGCGCCCGATATCGGGTGCGAGGCGCAGATCGCCAGCGGCGTCGAGCCAGCCGGCCTCGGTGTCGGGCGGCAATTCGCGCATGACCTCGGCGAAGGCGCGGAAGATCGCCTCGACATCGCGTGCTTCGAGCCGCCGTTCCGTGGCCACGCTGTCTGCCTCCGCGCAAGACAATCCCGTCGCGAGACGCGCACCGGACGGCCCGGTGGATCGCCGGGAAATCCCCGGCGACAGCGACTCGCGCGGCACAGCCTATCAGAACAGCGCGAGCTGATCGCCCTTTTGCGGCGGCGGACGGAAACGGGCCGTGTCGAGCGCGTGCGTCGAGCGCGGGGCGAAGCCGAGCCGCCGGCAGGCCCGGTCGAAACGCGCCGCCAGCATGTCGGCATAGGGGCCGCCGCCGACCATCCGCTTCGACCAGGCCGAGTTGTAGAGACGGCCGCCATGGCATTGCGCGACCAGCGAGAGCACGTGCGACGCCTTCGCCGATGCGTGCTCTTCGAGCCATTCCCTGAACAGCGCCTTCAATTCGAGCGGCAGCCGCAGCAGCGTGTACCCGGCAACCGTGGCGCCTGCCGCGCGGGCGCGTTCGAGGATCGCCTCCATCTCGCCGTCGTTGAGGGCCGGGATCATCGGCGCCGCCAACACGCCAGTCGGGACGCCCGCCCCGGCCAGCGCCGCGATCGCGTCGAGGCGGCGCTCCGGGGTCGAAGCACGCGGCTCCATCCGGCGCGCCAACTCGCGATCGAGCGTTGTGACCGAGACCGTGACGACGGCTAGGTTGTCGCGCGCCATGTCGGCGAGAATGTCGAGGTCGCGCTGGATCAGCGCCCCCTTGGTGACGATCGTGACCGGATGGCGGAAATCGCGCAGCACCTCCAGGATCGCGCGGGTGATCCCGAGACGACGCTCGGAGGGCTGATACGGGTCGGTATTGCTGCCGAGCGCGATCGGCCGGCATTTGTAGCCCTTGTTGCGCAATTCCGCCTGTAACAGCGCCGCCGCCCGCGGCTTGTAGAAAATGCGGGTCTCGAAATCGAGGCCGGGCGACAGGCCAAGATAGGCGTGGCTTGGACGGGCGTAGCAGTAGATGCAGCCGTGCTCGCAGCCGCGATACGGGTTGATCGAGCGGTCGAACCCGATATCGGGCGAGTCGTTGCGCGCAATGATCGTGCGCGTCGCATCGACGCTGAGCCGGGTCGCCAACCGGGGCGGCGGGTCCTCCTCGATATGATCCCAGCCGTCATCGAAGGAGACCCGTTTCTCGCTCTCGAAGCGGCCTGTCTCGTTGCTGGTGGCGCCGCGTCCCTTGCGCGCCATGACGGTGCCCGGCATATCCATGCGTCGATCATGCCTTGCCGGTGAGAACATTGCAAGAACATGTTCCGGTCTCGGCAATCATCCCGACGCTTGACGCAGCCGCTTGGTTGCCAACGATTTTGGCCGCGCTTCGCCCGCGATTGGCGGAAATCATCGTATCGGATGGCGGATCGACCGACGGCACGGCGAGTATCGCTAGCACGGCCGGCGCGCTTGTCGTCAGCGCGCCGCGCGGCCGGGGCAGTCAGCTTGCAGCCGGGGCCGCCGCGGCCTCCGGGGATTGGCTGCTGTTCCTGCACGCAGATTGCCGTCCGGCGCCGGCGTGGGACGCGGTCGTTCGCGCTTTCATCACCGCGCCGGGGGCAGCCGGTCGGGCCGGCTATTTCGAATTCGCGCTGGATGACCCGAGCCCGGCGGCGCGACGGCTGGAACGTGCCGTTCGGTTTCGCTGCCAGTTGCTGGCGCTCCCTTACGGCGATCAAGGTCTGCTGATTTCGCGCCGACTCTATGATGAGGTCGGCGGGTTCGCCGTGATCCCGCTGATGGAGGATGTCGATCTGGTTCGGCGTCTCGGGAGCTGTCGCCTTGCGCCGATCCCGGTGCCGCTCTACAGCTCGGCCCGACGCTATCGCGAGGACGGATACATTCGGCGGCCGCTGCGCAACCTGTTCTGCCTCTCGCTCTACTTCGCCGGCGTCCCGCCGCGCTGCTTGCTGCGCCTATACAGATAAGGACCGCGTGGTCCGGCGTCACCTAGTGTTGTTCGTGCGCGCGCCGCGTCTGGGGGTCGGCAAGCGCCGCTTGGCCGGCGAGATCGGCGATGTCGCGGCGCTGCGCTTCGAGCGCGCGATGCTCGGCCTCCTGTCGCGCCGGCTCGCCCGCAACCGGCGCTGGCGGTTGCACCTCGCCGTCACTCCGGATCGCAGCGTCATGCACCGGCATCTGTGGCCGCGCGCCGCCTCTATCCGGGCGCAGGGCGGCGGCGATATCGGCGCGCGCATGCGTCGCGCCCTCGCCTCCTGTCCGCCCGGCCCGGTGGTGCTGATCGGAGCCGATATTCCGGCGATCGAGGCGGGCCACATCGCCGCGGCGTTCCGCCTGCTGGGCCGGCGCGACCTTGTGTTCGGCCCGGCGGCGGATGGCGGTTTCTGGCTGGTCGGAGCGCGCCGCTCGCCGAGCCTGCCGCCGCTGTTCGGGACGGTGCGCTGGTCCGGGCCGCACGCACTCGCCGACGTCCTCGGCAACCTGCCGCGCCGGGTTTCGGTCGGCTTTGCCGCGCGGCTCGAGGATGTCGATGACGCCGAAGCGCTGCGCCGCCTGGCCCCAGGCCGCCCGTTCTGAAACCTGCCGACGGACAGCACACCGGCCGTGGGCATACTGGCGGTCCCGGGCCGTTCTTGTTAAAAGTGCGCTCGTTGCAACAGCGGAGCAGCGGAAGCGGCTTCGGGAGAGAACGGTGTGCGGGTCGCGACAGTCGAGCGGAACACGCGGGAGACGCGGATCAAGGGGCGGGTCAATCTCGACGGCGCCGGCGCGGGCGAGATCGCGACCGGCATCGGTTTTCTCGACCACATGCTCGAACAACTCGCGAGGCACAGCCTGATCGACATCGCGTTAGAGGCCAAGGGCGATCTGCATATCGACTACCATCACACGACTGAGGATACCGGCTACGTGATCGGAGAGGCGGTCTCGAAGGCGCTCGGCAATCGCGCCGGGATCGAGCGCTACGGTCACGCAATGATCCCGTTCGACGAGGCGCTGACCCGGGTCAGCATCGACCTGTCGAACCGGCCATATCTGGTCTGGAAGGTGGCTCTGTTGCGGCCGAAGCTCGGCGAGATGGACACCGAGCTGTTCAAGGAGTGGTTTCAGGCCTTCGCGCAATCGGCCGGGATGACATTGCACGTCGAAAACTTGTACGGCGAGAACAACCACCACATTGTCGAATCCTGTTTCAAGGGCTTGGCGCGGGCGCTGCGCCAGGCTGTCGAGATCGATCCGCGGCGCGCCGGCGCGGTGCCGTCCACAAAGGGCACGCTCGGCGGCAGCTTGTGATTACCCCCCGATGATGACGACCGTAATCATCGATTACGGCTCGGGCAATCTGCGCTCGGCGGCGAAGGCCTTCGAGCGCGCTGCCGCCGAGAGCGGGAGGGGCGAGACTATCGCCGTCACCACCCGCCCCGAGGAAATTGCCGCCGCCGATAGGGTCGTGCTGCCCGGCGTCGGCGCGTTCGCGGACTGCCGCCGCGGCCTTGCCGCGGTGCCTGGACTGGAGGAGGCCCTGCGCGAGGCGGTCATCGGGCGCGGGCGGCCGTTTCTCGGCATTTGCGTCGGCATGCAGCTAATGGCGTCGTGCGGTCGCGAGTTCGAAACGGTCGAGGGTCTCGGCTGGATCGCGGGGGAGGTCGTCGCCATCGCGCCGTCCGACCCGTCGCTGAAGATCCCGCATATGGGCTGGAACGAGCTGCGTTCCGCCGGTCTCCCCGGTGCGGCGCATCCGGTGCTCGCCGGGCTCGGTACCGGCACGCATGCCTATTTCGTCCACAGCTACCATTTGCGGCCGGCCGATCCGGCCCACTTCTTCGCGGTCACCGATTACGGCGGCCAACTTGCCGCGGTGGTCGGTCGGGACAATCTGATCGGCACTCAATTTCATCCGGAAAAGAGCCAAATGTCGGGACTGCGGCTGATCGCGAATTTTCTTGGATGGCGTCCATGAGGGGGCGTCCATGAGCGCGCCGGGCAACGGCGGGCCGGCCGGGCGAGTCACCGTCGAACGCCTGACGCAGTATTCCGGCACCGATCTCGACGATCTGTGCGAAGCGACCGAGAGCGCAATCGTCGAAGGCGGCGGTTTCGGATGGATCAAGGCTCCAGCCCGTCAGGTTCTGGAAAATTACTGGAAGGGTGTGCTGCTGGTGCCGGAGCGGCAGCTCGTCGTCGGTAGGCTCGACGGCGTCATCGCCGGATCGGTGCAGCTGACGCGAGCGCCGCGCAATAATGAGGCGCAGGCCTTCGCCGGCACCGTCTCGGCGGCGTTCGTCGCGCCGTGGGCCCGCGGGCACGGCATCGGCCACGCGATCGTCACCGAGCTGGAGGCGCTGGCGCGCGAACTGGGGCTCGTGGTGCTGAACCTCGACCTGCGCGATACGCAGCGCGCCGCGATTGCGCTTTACGAGAGCCTGGGTTACCGCCGCTGGGGCACGCATCCGTGCTACGCCCAGGTCGAAGGGCGCGTTATCCCGGGCTATTACTATTACAAGCGCATTGTGCCCGATGCCGGCGAAACCCGGCCCAGTCGGTCCGGCGCGCTGACGTTGTTCCCGGCGATCGACCTGAAGGGCGGCGCTTGCGTTCGGCTCGTACGCGGCGAGATGGCGAGCGCGACGGTGTTCAACGACAACCCGGCGGCACAGGCGCGGGCGTTCGCCGAAACTGGTTTTGCGTGGCTGCATGTGGTCGATCTCGACGGCGCGTTCGCCGGGAAATCGGTCAATGGGGAGGCCGTGCGCGCGATCCGCGCCGCGGTCGATCTCCGCATTCAGCTCGGCGGCGGCATCCGCGACCGCGCGGCCATCGAGTATTGGCTCGAACTCGGCATCGACCGGGTCGTGCTCGGAACCACGGCGTTGCGCGATCCCGAGCTGGTGCGCCAGGCGGCGGCTGATTTTCCGGCCCGCATCGTGGTCGGCATCGACGCGCGCGACGGGCTCGTCGCGGTCGAGGGTTGGGCCGAGACGAGCATGGTCGGAGCCGTCGAGCTCGGCAAGCGCTTTGCTGACGTTGGTGTTGCCGCGATCGTCTACACCGACATCTCGCGCGACGGCGCATTATCCGGCGTCGATGCCGTGGCGACCGCCGAGTTCGCGCGGCAGGTTGGGATTCCGGTGATCGCCTCGGGCGGCATCGCCTCGCTCGCCGATATCGAGGCGCTGGCGGCGCGCACCGGCGACGGCGTCGCCGGTGCGATCTGCGGTCGAGCTCTCTACGACGGCCGGCTCGACCCGCGAGCCGCGTTGCGGACTGCCGCCGGACCCGCCGCCTCATGCTGAAGATGCGTGTGATCCCATGCCTCGACGTCAAGGACGGCCGGGTCGTCAAGGGAGTCAACTTCGTCGATCTGGCCGATGCCGGCGATCCGGTCCAGCAGGCCCGCCTCTATGACCACGAGGGCGCCGACGAACTCTGCTTTCTCGACATCACGGCGAGCCATGAGGGGCGCGACACGCTGTACGACGTGGTCGGCCGCACCGCCGAACAATGCTTCATGCCGCTGACCGTCGGCGGCGGTGTGCGCACGGTCGAGGACATCCGCAGGCTCTTGCTCGCGGGCGCCGACAAGGTGTCGATCAATACCGCCGCGGTCGCCCGTCCCGAATTCGTGCGGGAGGCGGCCGAGAAGTTCGGCAGCCAGTGCATCGTCGCCGCGGTCGATGCGAAGGCCGTGGGCCCGGACAGGTGGGGCGTTTTCACGCATGGCGGACGGCGGCCGACCGGGCTCGACGCCGTCGACTGGGCCTGCCGTCTCGCCGATTACGGTGCCGGGGAAATCCTGCTGACCTCGATGGACCGCGACGGCACGAAATCCGGCTTCGACATCGCGCTGACGCGCGCCGTCGCCGACGCGGTTCGCGTGCCGGTCATCGCCTCGGGCGGGGTCGGCACGCTGGAGCATCTTGCCGAGGGCATTCGCGACGGGCACGCAACCGCCGTGCTGGCCGCCTCGATCTTCCATTTCGGCGCGTTTCGCATCGGCGAAGCGAAGGCGCACCTCGCCGCCGCCGGGATTCCGGTGCGGTTGTAAAAGGGGTGCAAAGCAGCGGCTGCGCACGGGAACAGCATTCCTGACCGGCTCGACAGCAGCGGTCTCTTCGTTCCCTTCCGCGTCGAATTCAATCCTGAACACCTCCTCGGCTATGCTTAACTGGCTCTCCAGCCGCCGATTTGCCCAGAAGGCCGGTGCCGTCGCTCATCGGGCCGCCACGCACTGACGGGTTTCGGAGTGCTTTGCGGGGCTGACCTGATGTCGGCGCTAATTTCGCCAAATTAAGCGGCTATTATTGATTGTTTGAGAAGCATCCCGGCTGCCGGAATGCTGGGATCGGTGGACCGTGTCCGAGTTTGAACTAACGGAAGCCTTGTTCCCCGGGGCGGCTCTGGCGGGAAACGCAATCTTTAGGGTCTTTTTGCTGCAGATTCCTTGTTTTATCGGCAAACCTCGCCAACGCGGCTCAACCTGGATTGTGCCATGCCGGATCGAAATCGAGTGGTTATGACCGACGCGCTGGGCGAGCGCCTGCATCGCCTCTGGCGGGTGATCGAATTGCGGCGCGGCGCGGACCCGGCCAGTTCCTATACCGCGAAGCTGCTGTCGCGCGGCAAGGCCAAAGTCGCGCAGAAATTCGGCGAGGAAGCGGTCGAGGCGGTCATCGAGGGCGTCCGGGGCGACCGCGCCGCGCTGGTCGGCGAAAGCGCCGATGTGCTTTATCATCTGCTTGTAATGTGGGCGGCGACCGGCGTGAGCCCCTCCGATGTCGCGGCCGAATTGGCACGGCGCGAGGGAGTGTCCGGGTTGTCTGAGAGGAAGGCGCGCAAGGAGTGGGCCATCGCGAGCCCGCCGGGCGGGAAGGAGCAGAAATGACGGATCTGGGATTGCCGCGGGTCGAGGCTCCGGAGCAAGTTGGGTTCTCGTCGGCGCGGCTGGAGCGGCTGGCTTCCGTCGTGCGGCACGATGTCGAGCGCCGGCTGATCCCCGGCGCGG
This sequence comes from uncultured Alphaproteobacteria bacterium, assembly GCA_963753665.1. Lineage (GTDB taxonomy): Bacteria > Pseudomonadota > Alphaproteobacteria > ATCC43930 > CGMCC-115725 > DATARH01. The sequence continues at coordinate 21,830 of CAVWDC010000012.1, read as the reverse complement.
TCGTGCTGCTGGCGCGCGGCGGGCGGGTCGGCTTTGCCGAGGCCTTCGGTTTTCAGGACCGCGAGGCCGGGACGCCAATGGCGCTTGACTCGATCTTTCGCGTCGCGTCGATGACCAAGCCGGTGACCTCGGTCGCGGCGATGATGCTGTCCGAGGAGGGAAAGCTCGAAATCGCCGCGCCGGTCGCGCAGTACCTGACCGAATTTTCCGACATGACGGTCGGCGTCGAACGCGCCAGGGCGACACGCGTGATGACCGTGCAGGACCTGATGCGGCATACCTCCGGCCTGACGTACGCAATGTTTGGCGACTCGCCGGTGCAGATGCTGTGGCGCGACGTCAAGCTGATGGACGAGACGCAGACCAATGCCGAGCTTGTCCAAAAGCTCGCGGGTCTGCCGCTGATGTTCGAGCCCGGGACGACCTGGGAATACAGCATGTCGACCGACGTACTCGGCCGCGTCGTCGAGATGGTCTCGGGCATGACATTGGGAGAATTCTTCACGTCTCGCATCACCGGGCCGCTCGGGATGCGCGACACGGGGTTCGGCGCGACCGGCGAGCGCGCCATGCGGATCGCGGAGCCGCAGGGCGATCCTTCGACCGGCCAGCGTCCGCCGATGCGCAACGTCAAACAGCCCGGGCGCTGGCAGTCGGGCGGCGGTGGGGCGGTTTCGACGGCGGCGGATTACGTGCGTTTTTGTCAAATGCTGTTGAACGGCGGTGATCTCGACGGCGTGCGCCTGCTGGCGCCGAAGACCGTCGCGCTGATGGCCTCCGACCACCTGCCGCCCGGCGTCGGATACGGCGAGACGGCGCGGGCGCGGTTCGGAGCATTGGCGCCGGTGCCGGAGATGGGCTACGGCTTCGGCCTCGGCTTCGCGGTACGCAACGAACCCGGCCGCTCGCCGGTGCCGGGCTCGGTCGGCGAGTTTTTCTGGGGCGGCGTCACCGGCACCTATTTCTGGATCGATCCGCGCGAGCAGCTGATCGCGGTCCTGATGCTGGCCGCCCCAGACCAGCGGCTGCACTACCGCTATCTGAGCCGCCAGCTGGTCTACGCCGCGCTGACCGGAACCCGCGGCCGGCGCTTCCGGTAGCGGCGGAGCGTGTGTGACGGGGCTGCCTCGTCGCCGCACCTCCCGCATCACGGCCGCTGCCGTCATCCTTCCAGACTTGCCCGCATGCGCCATGGCGGCGCCTGGAACTATCCGGCCGCGCCGCTACAATAAAGAGATGAGGGCATTCCGATGACGAGCCGCCTGCGCGTCGCCTCCGATGTCGGCGGCACGTTCACCGACAATCTCGCCTACGACGCGGCGGCAAAGCGGATCACGGTCGCGAAAATACCAACGACGCCGGAAAACCGCGCGCTCGGTACGGTGCGCGGGCTGAAGCACGCCCTGGCGGCACAGGGGCCGGACGGCGAAATCGACTATGTCGGGCACGGCATGACGACCGCGACCAACGCGCTGTTAACGCGCAGCGGCGCCCGCGTTGCCTTCGTCACCAACGAGGGTTTCCGAGACCTGCTGCTGATCGGACGCCAGAACCGGCCGAGCCTTTACGATATCCGCCGGACCAGACCGCAGCCGCTCGTAGCGCGCGAGGATTGCCACACCGTGCGCGGCCGGCTCGATCCCGCCGGAAACGAGATCGCGCCGCTCGACGAGGCTGGACTGCGCGATGTTGCCGAGCGCCTGCGCGCCGACAGGGTCGCTGCGGTGGCGATATGCTTTCTGCACGCCTACGCCAACCCCGTGCACGAAAAGCGGGCCGCGGCAATCCTGACGGAGGCGTTGCCCGGCGTCCCGGTCTGCCTCTCGACCGACATCCTCGCCGAATTCCGCGAATACGAGCGGGCCAGCACGGTGGTGCTGAACGCTTATGTGCTGCCGGTCATCGCAGACTACCTCGCGAGCCTGACCGAGCTGCTCGCCGACCCCGCGAACGGGCTCGGCCTTGCGGAAGACGTGCCGGTCATGGTCATGGAGGCGGCCGGCGGGCTGATGACGATCGCCAGCGCGCGCGCCAAGCCGGTGCACACGGTGCTGTCGGGGCCGGCCGGCGGGGTTGTGGCCAGCGCGCATGTCGCCGCTCTGTCGGGCGTCGCAGACATCATCGCGATGGACATGGGCGGCACCAGCACCGACATCAGCCTGGTGCTCGACGGCCGGCCGCAGGTGACGCGCGAGGCCTCGCTCGACGGCATCCCGGTCCGCATTCCGGTCATCGACATCAATGCGATCGGGGCCGGCGGCGGGTCGATCGCCTGGATCGACGAGGGCGGCGCGCTGCGCGTCGGACCGAGGAGCGCCGAGGCGGTTCCGGGTCCGGCCTGTTACGGTCGCGGCGGCAGTGAGCCGACCGTCACAGACGCCAATCTCGCGCTCGGCCGGCTCGGCGGCGACACAAGGCTTGGCGGCGAAATGGCCCTCGACGTGGAGGCCGCAACGCGGGCCATCGCCACGCGCATCGCCGAACCGCTCGGCCTTGACCTGATCGAAGCCGCCTCCGGGATCCTGCGCGTCGCGAACGCGACGATGGCGCGCGGCATCCGTGTCGTCTCGGTCGAGCGCGGCCACGACCCGCGCCGCCTGACGCTGGTGCCATTCGGCGGCGCCGGACCGATGCACGGGTCGCCCCTGGCGCGCGAGCTGGCGATCCCGCGCCTATTGATCCCGCCGACCCCTGGCATTTTGTGCGCGCTCGGCATGCTGGTCGCCGATCTGCGGCACGATCTGGTGCAGACAAAGCTAGCCGCGCACCGCGACCTGTCGCCCGGCGAGGCGCGGACGCTGTTCGACCCGATGCTCGCCGAGGCGCGCCGCCTGCTCGACGCCGACCGTGTGCGCAACGAACGACAACGGATCGAGATGCGGCTCGACATGCGCTATGTCGGGCAGTCCTATGAATTGCCAATCGCGATCGCGGGCTTTTCCGAGGCCGAATGGGTAGCGCTGGTCCTGGCGTTTCATGCCGAGCACGCAAGGCGCTTCGGCCATAGCGATCCCAGGGCGCCGGTCGAGATCGTCAGCTTCGCGGTGACCGCCACCGGGCTGATCGATACGCCGGAACTGCCGCGCCCGCCGCGGGGCGCCGTCGAGCCGCCGCACGAAGCCCGCAGCGGCACCCGCCGGGCCTATTTCGAGGCGAGCGACGGGCAGCCCGCCGGGTGGGCCCAATGTCCGGTGTGGCGGCGCGAGGCGTTGCTTGCGGGAAACGAAATCGCCGGGCCGGCGATCGTCGAGGAAATCTCGGCGACGACGGTGCTCTACCCGGGCGACCGCGCCCATGTCGATGCGATCGGCAGTCTGATTGTGGAGGTTGGAGCATGAACGACGCGCCGCTTCGGCCGAACATAATCGACCCGATCACGCTCGAAGTGCTGCGCAATGCGCTCGAATTGATCGCCGACGAGATGGGTGCCGTCTTGAAGCGCACCTCGTTCTCGCCGAACATCAAGGAGCGCATGGACGCCTCGTGCGCGATCTTCGATGCCGAGGCGCAGCTTGTCGCGCAGGCGGAGCATGTGCCGGTGCATCTCGGCTCGATGCTGCGCGCCGTGGGCGCGACCGTCGATGCCGTTGTCGCGATCGACGAGGGCGACGTCGTGATCGTCAACGACCCGTTCACCGGCGGCTCGCACCTGCCCGACATCACGCTCGTCGCGCCGGTACATATCTCCGAGGGACAAACAATGCGGCACCTCGGCTATGTCGCGACGCGCGCGCACCACGCCGATATCGGCGGTATGGAGCCGGGATCGATGCCCGGAAGGAGCCGCGAATTGTACCAGGAAGGGATCATCATCCCGGCCATCAAGCTGTACCGGCGCGGCGAGCTCCAGGACGACGTGCTGCGCCTGATCCTCGCCAATGTGCGCACGCCGACCGAGCGGCGCGGCGACCTCAACGCGCAGCTCGCGGCGCTGCTCATCGGACAGCAGCGCGTCGCCGAGCTGGCGCGCCGCCACGGCGCCGATCTCGTGACCACCGGCTTCGCGGCGCTGCTGGATTATGCCGAACGCCGCATGCGCCGCCGCCTCGCCGATTTCCCGCCAGGTACCTACTACGCCGAGGATTTTCTCGATGACGACGGCTGGAGCGACGAGCCGGTCCGGGTGGCGCTCGCGATCACCGTAGGTCCGGAAAAATTGGTTCTCGATTTCACCGGCTCGTCGCGGCAGCGGCCCGGCAACATCAACGCGGTCGCGCCGATGACCTATTCGGCGAGCTTTTTCGCGATCAAGGTCCTGACCGACCCGGAGGTCCCGGTCAATGCCGGCACCTTCCGCAGCGTCGAGCTGCGCTTGCCGGAAGGATCGTTCCTCGCGTCGCGCCCGCCCGCGGCGGTGTGCGCCGGCAACACGGAGACGACGCAGCGCGTCGCCGACACGGTGCTGAAGGTCTGCGCGCAATTCGCTCCCGATCGGGTGCCGGCGGCGAGCCAGGGCACAATGAACTCGGTCATTATCGGCGGCCATGACCCGCGCACCACCGATGTTCCGGACGGACGGCCGTACAGCTATTACGAGACGGTCGGCGGCGGCCAGGGCGGGCGGCCAATGGGGCCGGGCGACGACGGCATCCAGTGCAACATGACCAATACGATGAACACGCCGGTCGAGGCGCTCGAAATCACCTATCCGCTGCGCGTCGAGCGCTACGAGCTGCGCGAGGGGTCGGCGGGCGAGGGGCGGCACCGCGGCGGCAACGGCCTAATCCGCGCGATCCGCATTCTCGGCCACGAGGCGCGCGTGTCGCTGCAATGCGAACGCCGCCGCTACGCGCCTTATGGCTTGCATGGCGGGGCCGACGGCAAGCCCGGCCGCAACGCCGCGCTGCATGCCGACGGCAGCGTCGAGGAGCTGCCCGGCAAGGCCACCATGACGCTCGGGCCGGGCGAGGTCGTCATCGTCGAAACCCCGGGCGGCGGCGGGTGGGGCAGGGCGCAGGAGGCCAAGTGATGAGCGACGCTGCGATCAAGCGTATGACGCTTAATGAGTTCCTTGATTGGGACGACGGCACCGATACCCTGTATGAGCTGATCGCCGGGGTTCCGATGGCGATGACTCCCGGACTGGAAGGGTACTGGACCCTTTCGACGCGGCTTATAACCCGGATTGATGCGGCCCTCTCGGGGCGTCGTCCCTGCCGCGCCGGAACGGAAGCCGGAATCCTGGATCCGGACCGGAACGACACTTATTTCGTCGCCGATATCGGCGTGACCCGCGCACCCTACGATCGCCGGCGGCAATACATGGAGGACCCGATCTTTTTGATCGAGATTCTGTCTCCAAGTACCGAGCGCGATGACCGCAAGGGGAAGGTTCCTGCCTATCAGCGCATCCCCTCCGTCCAAGAGATACTGCTGGTCGATTTGGATTCCCGCTATGCCGAAATCCATCGCCGACAAGGCGAGCAGTGGATCATTCAAATCCTCACCAAACCCGACGGCACAATCCCGCTTTCGTCGGTCGGCATCGAAATCTCAATGGCCGACCTGTATGAGGGGTTCGACTTTTCCGACGCTCCGCAAATTTGAACCAGACCCTCGATGCTGGAGCGGTTTTATGCTCGCACTTTGGAGATCGCCGCCGGCCCGCACGCGCTCCCCGCGCTGCTACTGATATCGTTCGCGGAGAGTTCGGTCTTTCCGATCCCGCCCGACATCCTGCTGATCCCGATAATCCTGGCGCGGCCGAGCCAGGCATGGCGGCTCGCGGCGCTCTGCACGCTGAGTTCGGTCGTCGGCGGGTTACTGGGCTATGCGATCGGTTATTTCCTGTTCAACGCGGTCGGACGGCCGGTGCTCGAATTCTACAACGCGATGGGTCGCTACGACGCGCTGAAGACCGGGTTCGATCAATGGGGCGTGTGGATCATCATCATCAAGGGTATGACGCCGATCCCGTACAAGCTGATCACGATAGCGAGCGGGGTCGCGCATTTCGATTTGTTGTCGTTTATCGGCGCCTCGATCATTTCGCGCGCGCTGCGCTTCTTTCTGCTCGCCGGCGTGCTGTGGTGGTTCGGCGACTTCGCGCGCGAATTTATCGAGCGCCGCCTGACGCTGGTGACGACCGTCTTCGTCGTGCTGCTCGTCGCCGGTTTTGTGGCGTTGCGCTATCTTTAGCAGACGCGCGGGAACCGCTCACGCTGACGGCCGCAGCGTACCGATCGCGAGGTATTTGCGGCGGCGCTCGGTGCGTAGGGCGTCGCCGTCCGTGTCCAGCAGCGGGCTCAGCACCTCGTCGAGCGCATCTCCGAGCGCGCCGATGGCGGTCTTTGGCTCGCGGTGCGCGCCGCCCAGCGGCTCCGGCACGACGCGGTCGATGACCCCGAGCCGCAGCAGGTCCTGCGCGGTCAGCCGCAGCGCTTCGGCCGCGTCCTGTGCATGCCCCGCGTCGCGCCACAGGATCGAGGCGCAGCCCTCGGGCGAAATCACCGAATAAATCGCGTGTTCGAGCATCAGCACCGCGTTGCCGGTGGCCAGCGCGATCGCGCCGCCCGAGCCGCCCTCGCCGATAATGGCGGCTACCAGCGGCACGCGAAGGTCGAGACAGGTCTCGATCGCGCCGGCGATCGCCTCGCTCTGTCCGCGCGCCTCGGCGTCAACCCCGGGATAGGCGCCGGCTGTGTCGATAAAGGTGAGCACCGGCAGTCTGAACCTTTCGGCAAGCCGCATCAGCCGCCGCGCCTTGCGATATCCTTCTGGGCGCGCCATGCCGAAATTGTGCTTCACGCGCGCCTCGGTATCGGCCCCTTTCTCGGTGCCGAGCACGATGACGCTGCGCCCGCGAAACCGGCCCAGCCCGCCGATCACGGCCAAGTCCTCGGCAAAGGCGCGGTCACCGGCAAGCGGCGTGAACTCGTCGATCAGCCCGGCGATGTAGTCGAGGCAATGCGGCCGCTCAGGATGGCGCGCGACCTGAACCTTTTGCCAAGCCGTCAGCTTCGCATAGCTTTGGCTGACGAGACGCTGTACCTGCGCCTCAAGCCGCCCGACCTCCTCGGCGATGTTGAGACCGCTGTCGTTCGAAAGGCGGCGCAGCTCGTCGATCTTGCCCTCAAGCTCCGCGATCGGCCGCTCGAACTCCAAAAAATGCCGCATCAGCGCTTCCGCGCTGCGAGGGGGTGCGCGGTCTCGACCAGCCGGCGCAGCCGCTCGCCCTGGACATGCGTATAGATCTGCGTCGTCGCGATATCGGCGTGACCGAGCATCTGCTGTACGCTGCGCAGATCGGCGCCGCCGTCGAGCAGATGGCTGGCAAAGGCATGCCGCAGCACATGCGGCGACAGCCGCACCGGGTCGAGCCCCGCTTTCAGCGCCAGCTCCTTGAGCAGTTGGCCGCAGCGCTGCCGCGTTAGACAGCCCTCGCCGCCACGCGATGGAAACAGCCAGCGCTCCGCCTTCGAGCTGCCCACCGCGTTCCGCGGGACAAAGCCGCTGCGGCATTCGATATATTCGGCCAAAGCCTGCCGCGCCGGCTCGCTCAACGGCACGATCCGCTCCTTGCCGCCCTTGCCGCGTACGATCAGAAAGCGCGGGTCGCGGCGCACCGCGGCCAGCGGCAGCGCGACCAGCTCCGAGATGCGTAGCCCGGTCGCGTACAGCAGTTCGACAATGCAGCGCAGTCGGACCCCGTCCTCACCGGGCCATTTCGAGCCGGCCGCGATCAGCGTGTCGATCTCGCTCCGGCTGAGGATCTTTCGGCAATGGTCGTCCAAGCCGCGGCGGATCAAGATCGGCCGTCGGGTCGTCGGCGCGGCTGCCGTCGCTGACCAGAAAGCGGAAGAACTGCCGCGTCGCCGATAGCCGCCGCGCCACGGTCCGCGGCGCCAGACACCGCCCGGTCATCGCGCCGACATAGTTCCGCAGCGCTGCGGCATCGGCGCTTTCGAGTGGAGAGCCGCGGGTTGCGAGAAAGGTCGCAAGATCCTCCAGATCGGCGCGATAGGCGCCCAGCGTCAGCCGCGCCGCGCCGCGTTCGGCCGCGAGCGTCTCGAGAAATGCCTCGATTCGACGCGCGGTCGTGGCAGGGATCGCCCCCGCCACGGCGTCCGATAGCAGCTCTCGCGAGCCCGTTGCGGCCTTACCTCGGGAATCGGTCATTCGGCAGCACCTTCTCGACCGGCTTCGCCGGAACGGGGAAATCGCCATAGGCCAGGTAAAGCAGGCCGCCGACAATCGCCAGCACGACGACAAGCGCGAGAATGATCCCCAACCACCACCGACCCATGGCCCCGACCGCACCCCCAATGTGGAACTTGATCCGATCCGCGCGTCGCCAAAGCTCGCCGATTGACGAACCGGCGGCGCGTTATGCTAGTACCCTCACAGGGTGCCGTGCGAAAGGGCCGTAACGGAGACAGAGGCGCGCGTTGGACCTGGAGACCAGCCCACGGATCGGAACAGCGGCGCGCCCGCAGCTTTTCTCGCCGCGGCGCACGATCGTTCTCGTCGGCCTGATGGGTGCCGGCAAGACAAAGATCGGGCGACGCCTGGGAGCCCGGCTGAACCTGCCGTTTTTCGATTCGGACAACGAGATCGAGACCGCCGCCGGCGAAACGATCGAGGAAATCTTCCGCAACCGCGGGGAACAGGTGTTTCGCGACGGCGAACGCCGGGTTATCGCACGGCTAATGGAGCAACCGCCGCATATCCTCGCGACCGGCGGAGGCGCCTTCATGGATCCGGCGACCCGCGCGCTGATCGCGAGGCGCGGCGTCTCGGTATGGCTGCGCGCCGATCTCGACGTGCTGGTGGCGCGCGTATCCCGCCGCAATAACCGGCCCTTGCTGCAGCGCAGCGACCCGCGATCCGTGCTCGCCGGGTTGATCGAGCGGCGTCACCCGATCTATGCCGAGGCCGATATCGTGATCGACAGCAGCGACGGCTCGGCCGAACAGACGACCGCGCGCGTGATCGCCGCGCTGGCGAACTGTCCGCTCGTTTCACGGCCCCCCGACGCGGAGAGAGATAAATGACAGAGGGAAATCAGGCCGCGACCGAGCGCCTGCGCGTCGCGCTCGCGGAACGGAGTTATGACATTCTCGTCGGTCCTGGGCTGATCGAAACCGCCGGAGCGGCGATGCTGCCGCTGCTGCGGCGGCGGCAGGCGATCATTGTCACCGACGAGCAGGTTGCGCGCCATCATCTTCCGGCGCTGCGCCGGAGCCTAGATGGGCAGGACATCGCAAACCACTCGATCGTGCTGCCGGCCGGCGAAAGCACGAAGGATCTAGCCCATTTCGGGCGGCTCGTCGACGACGTCCTGGCGTGCGGCATCGAGCGGGCGACGATGCTTATCGCGCTCGGCGGCGGGGTGGTCGGCGACATCGCCGGGTTTGCCGCCGCGACGCTGCTGCGCGGGATCGATTTCGTGCAGATTCCGACGACGCTGTTGGCGCAGGTCGACAGCTCCGTCGGCGGCAAGACGGCGATCAACACCAGGGCCGGCAAGAACCTCGTCGGAGCTTTCTACCAGCCGCGGCTGGTATTGGCAGACACGTCGAGCTTGGCGACCCTGCCGCGCCGCGAGGTGCGCGCAGGCTATGGCGAAATCGTCAAATACGGTCTGATCCGCGACGCGAAGTTTTTCGAATGGCTCGAAGCCGAGGGACGCGCGGTCTGCGATCTCGAAGCCGCGGCGCTGACCCGCGCGGTGATGGTCAGCTGCCGCATGAAGGCCGAAATCGTCGCAGGCCGACGAACGCGAGACCGGCGACGACCGGGCGCTCTTGAATTTCGGCCACACGTTCGGGCACGCGCTGGAGGCCGAGACCGGGTTCGGCGAACGCCTGCTGCACGGCGAGGCGGTCGCTCTGGGCATGGTGCTGGCGTTCGATTTCGCCGTGCGTCTCGGTCTCGCCTCGGGGCAGGAGGCGCACCGCGTCCGGCAACACCTGGCCGCTTCCGGGCTGCCGACCACGCTCGCCGAGATCGGGGTTTCCGGCGACGCGGCCGACCGGCTGCTGGCTCACATGGGCAAGGACAAAAAAGTGCGCGACGGGGCGATTACGCTGATTATGCCGCGGCGGATCGGCGACTGCTTCGTGATGCGGGACGCGCCCCGCGAGCGATTGCAGGAATTTTTGTCGGACGTGGGGTGATTCCGCCTTCGGCCGACCGCCGAGTGGCGGCCGGCCGGTAGTGCTCGTGCGATGCAGCGTCAGCAACACTTGCTGATCCGCATGCCCCCTCCGTCCATTGGAAGAGCATCAAGAGAGGCGATCAGACTTCGCGCCGCTTGTCGAACGGGAGTTCGGAGGTGACGATGCTGCAGCGGCGCTCGCAGTTCGGCATTCGCGAGACGGACCGTCTCCGGCGCTGAAGCGCTGCTGTTTGCGCGTCGTTAGCATGCGGCGGCGGGACCTTTTCCAGATTGACGAGGCGCGCCTAATCGTTGCGGCCGTGATTGAACCGGTGGCAGCGGCATGGAGGCGCCGGCGCGGCCGTGCTAGCGTCCCACCCCAGGGACAAACAAACGAAAACGGGAGCATTACGCGATGCCGGAACTGCTGCGCCACCTAGCCCGGCTCGACATCCCTGGCGGCGGGCAGGTCGTCGCCGAGGGGGGCTGGGCCTATGTCGGGCATATGCGCCCGCCCGAGGGCACCTCGATCATCGACGTCGCGGACCCGAAACGGCCGCGCATCGTCTCGCAGGTCTCGCTGCCGGCGCACACGCATTCGCACAAGGTGCGGGCGCACGGCGATATCATGCTGGTCAACAACGAGCTGTTCCGCAGCACCACCGGCGAGCGTCCGGACGCTTTCGAGGGCGGCATCAAAGTTTACGATACCAGCGACAAGACGAGGCCGCGCCAGATCGGGCATTACAAATCGCTGGGCTCGCACCGTTTCGATTCCGACGGGCGCTATGCCTACATCTCGTCCGAGGAAAACGGGTTTGTCGGCGACATCGTTGTGATCCTCGACCTCGCCGACCCGACAAGGCCGGAGCCGATCGCGCGCTGGTGGATGAAGGGGCAATGGGCGGAGGGCGGCGAGGAGCCGACATGGCCGGGGCGGCGGCACCGCTGCCACCATCCGCTGCGCCGCGGCGACCGGCTCTATACGAGTTACTGGCATGGCGGGTTCGTCATCCTCGACGTCAGCGACTTGCGCAAACCGACCTATGTCAGCGGTCTCGACTGGAGCCCGCCCTATCCGTGCCCGACGCACACAGTGTTGCCGATCCCGCACGAATTGATGGGACGCAGGATCGCGGTCGTCACCGACGAGGAAGTCTCCGACCGGCTGACGCCGTCGCCGAACGCCTTTATGTGGATCGTCGATATCACTGACGAAAAGCACCCGGTGCCGGTCGCGACGTGGCGGGTGCCGCATGACGAGCCGTTCAACCGCGACTGCTGGTTTGGCGCGCACCAGCCGCAGGAGACCGTCAACGGCAACATCATCCTGGTGACATGGTTCGGTGGTGGCCTGCGTGCGGTCGATATTTCGAACCCGTACCGCCCCGAGGAAGTCGAGCATTTCATGCCCGCACCGGGAGCCGGCCAGAATATCGTGCAGTCGAACGACGTGTTCGTCGATAAGGACCGCGGCCTCGTCTACCTGATCGACCGGTTGAACGGGCTCGATATTCTCGAATACCGGGGGTGAGGCACCCGATAACGGTGTAGGATGGGTTGCCCCGGCGCCGGGGGGAGCCCATGCTGCATATAGTGGTGAGATGATGGGATTCGCTTTCGCTCAGCCCAGCCCACGCTTGCTACCGAACAGTCATGAGTATGCCATAGCAGCCGTAATACGAGAATAGTACCAGGAATGCGGCGAGAATGCCGAGCGATCGGACTGGGTACTCGTCCCAGCGCAACACATCGGATGTGAACCGCATGACTGGCGCGATCAACCATGCAACAGCGTAAGCCCACAACCATATTGAGCTTGCGTACGCACTGTAAACGTAAACAGCGCTTAAATTGTCAAATCGAAGACCTTCGATAAATGTTTGCGGCAACGCCATCAGAGCGGTCTTAGGATCACCACCAAAGCTTCCTTCTGAGCTGGAAAACGCAATATAGACGAGACCTAATCCCACAAATACTACGGCAGTTTTAACGGCAAAATCTTGGGCGAGAAACAACAGCATTGCCTTGATGCCCGGCTGGCGTTCCATCCGAAGCGCGAGCGATCCCGAGTAAGCTAGGCAAAGCCATGTGGCAATTATATTGAGATGGACCCCGATCGTGAGACAGCCGGAGCCGTGTTCTAAGGTGTAGCCCTGCCGATTTCGGGATCGGCTCCGATCGCGCCCGGCGCGACGGTCATGGCATTGCTTCTGGCTTCCTCCTCGTCAACATCGATCCTGTGGTTGGCGGTTGTGCCGGTGGGGATGTGGGCGAAGGCGCAGCCGTTCGGCGAAGCCGATCGTCCACATATCCACCGGCATTCTGCTTCGTATGCTTGGCGCGGCGTGCGATAGCTGAGGCTCTGGTGCTGGCGTTCCTCGCTTGCGTGACAAAAAGATCCTATGAGGGCGGCTGATCGACCCTCCTACGATCGCCGTCTTCATCTGCGTTTTGAGGAGCGGCAGTCATGACGATCACCGACCCGCCAGCCGAAGCCCGGGAAACGGTTTATGCAGCAATCGAGTTGAGCAAGAAAACGTGGGTGCTGGGTATCGCTCATCCCGACCGTGATCGTCCCAGCATTCATCGCATCTCCGGCGGCAGCATCGTGGAACTGGTCAGCAGATTGCGTGTCGCCGCCAAGAATAACCGTCGGATCCTGGTCTGTTACGAAGCCGGGTACGACGGCTTCTGGCTGGCCAGGGCATTAGGGAAGATCGGCATCGAGTGCCGCGTCCTGGATCCCGCCAGCATCCAGGTCAATCGCCGCGCCCGGCGCGTCAAGACTGACCGCATCGACGTTTTGGCGCTCGTGCGTGCCCTGATCGCGACCGATCGAGGAGAACGCCACGTCTGTGCCATCGTACGAGTACCGTCGGTCGAGGAAGAAGATGCCCGCCGCTCGCATCGAGAACGGCAGCGTCTTGTCCGGGAACGCACCGGCCATATCAATCGGATCAAGGGATTGCTGTTTGCCCAGGGTATCCGCGACATCAAGCCGAAGTTGCGCCGAACCCCAATCGACTTTGCCGCCCTCAAGACCGCGGAAGGTCATCCGCTGCCCCAGCGGCTACGTCGCGAGCTCGAACGCGAATACGCTCGCCTCGCCTTGATCGAGGCACAGCTTCGTGAAGTCGAGAAGGAACGCGACACGACCGATGCACAAGACCCGGCGGTCGAACAAAAGAGACAAATGCTCGTCGCCGTGCAGGGAGTGGGTGGCACAAGTGCGGCGATCCTTGCTCGCGAGGTGTTCGCCCGATCCTTCGCGAGCCGACGGCAATTGGGCTCGTATCTCGGCCTGACACCGAGCGCCTACGACAGCGGATCGATGACACGCAGCCAGGGAATATCCAAGGCTGGCAACAGCTGGGCTCGGCGCATCCTGATTGAAGTCGCGTGGCTCTGGCAGAAATACCAGCCTGCCAGCCCACTCACGAATTGGTACATCCAGAAGACAACCGGCCAATCAAGTCGGATCCGGCGCATCATGCTGATCGCCCTGGCCCGCAAGCTGGCGATCTCTCTCTGGCGCTATGTCGAGACCGGCCTAGTGCCCGAGGGGGTAGTCATCGCCCGAGCCGAGTTGGGATGCGCGCTGGCCTGAAATCAAGGCGCTTCTCCAAGCTTTGGAACCCTGCATAGGGCTCCAGAGGCGAGGCGACGGGTAGTCGAGGATACGATTGGCGTCTCTCGCGCCGGCAAAAAGTGTGAACCCGTCCCCTCGATCATCTGTGCCGTGCATGCAGGATTGTGGCAAGCCGTAACGGAGCTGCCGGATATAAGTTGATGCGCCAGGCGCTCGACGGCACCGCAGAGGATCGACCTCGCCGACCGATAGTAGGACCGGGCCGGTCCAGCTCAGGATCGCGCCGTGCTCGAAACGGTCAAGACCAAGCCGCCTCATGGCGGTGGCCTTCGGCCAGTCTCGACCGCTTCTGCGCGCGACGCACGAATTCCGTAGGCCGGGACGGAGAAACCGCCCTCGGCCGAACAGAGAAACGTCACCTGCTTGACAGCAAGTCCCTCATATAAATCGTTTTCGACCTTCAGCTGGCCAATCTGTCGATACAGAACATCGACCTGCGCCTCGCTGGCGGCATCCTCCGTGCCGCCGCTCCCGAAAACGCCCGCCGCGCCATCCAGCAGCTGCTTCTTCCAGGCGTAGATCTGGTTCGGGTGGACCCCGTACCCGCTCGCCAGTTCGGCCACCCTTGATCGCCGCCAGCGCAACCTTGGCCTTGAACGCCGCCCCGTGCTTCTTGCGTGTCTGTTTCATGTCCTGCTCCCGCGCCATCGGCGCTTCTGGGGGCAGGGCCCACCTTAACCTACTGTGTCGTCTTCGGGGTCCAGCTCAATATTAACGAATACCGTTTGGGCCAAAACTTGGCGCAATACCGCTGCACGTTGAAACGGATCATTCAAAAGACTTGTTAGTAAACTAGGTCGTATGGCCAAATAGGTGGCAAAGAATACGCATATGAGAAGAATAGAAATTAAGGTTGTACGCACTACGAATCGCATACGGAGGGCGTCAATACCGAGAAATTCGTCAAGCACCCCGCGAAATGCGACAGGCCATTCGGTTAGGGAATGCGGTACACCGCCGCGAATACGCTCCCGAACCAAGTTTCGGTATGAAACCGATACCGTCTCATCGCCATTCCAGCAGGTCTTCGCCAGAAAGGAGGCGATCGCTAGTCCTGCGCCTCCCGTCAGAAGATGCGAAGTAGATCCAGACACCGCTCCTCTCGCACCCTATTCTGCCCCGTATAATGCTTAAATACCTGATTTGTGATCAGCAGGTACTGAGCAAGGCAAAGCCTATTCCTGGCGCGCCAAACGCAGTTCGGATGGTGATGGGCATCCCCGCCCTTCCGGGGTCGGCCCATCCCTGCGCTTGCTCGTTATTTCATCCGGTCGGCGATTTTTGCGAGGGCGGCTCGGGCGCATTCTTCGTCGAATTGACCGCCGGGTGCGCCGCTGACACCGAGCCCGCCGATGATGCTGCCGCCGGCCATTATCGCCACGCCGCCCCTCGCGTAAGTGACATTGGGCAGCGGGGTCTGTGGCACCGTCGTCGGCGCGTTCTTCGCCATCCGTTCGGCCACCGCCCCAGTGCTGTCCTCCTTGCGCGAGAGGGTCAGCGAGGCGGAGGAGTAGGCCTTGTAGAAGGCGTTGTCGAGCGTATGGATCGGCGCGCCGTCGCCGCGCAACACGGCCTGGCGGACACCATCGAGATCGACCACGACGGCGGTCACGGCGTAATTCTTCTTGGCGCACTCCGTCACCGAGTTGCCGACCAGCTCGTTGGCGAGCGCCGCCGAGAGCTTCTGATTCGTGATCAGTCCCTGCGCCTGCGCGCCTGCGGAGGCGAATGCGATACCACCCAACAACGCAGCCGTCATTACCAACGAAATCCGCGTCATGCGTCCCTCCCCGATATGCCTGATCTTGCCTGCCCGCCATCATAGGACAGGATCGGGGGTTGAGAGAAGACACCGCCACTGCGCGAACGGACGGCGGCGGTGGCGGCTCTATTCCCGTCGTAATGGTCCTCGGATCGGACGATGTCGTCTTCGCCGGGATAGCTGCCGCTTTGCACTTCGATGACTTGCAGCGGGATTTTACCGGGATTTTCGAGGCGGTGCGGGGTGCCGAACGGTATATAGGTGGACTGGTCCTCGCAGGATTTTACCGAGTTGCAGCACACGATCCTGGCGGTGCCCTGCACGACCACCCAATGCTCGGTGCGGGGTTGGTGCATCGGCCGAAACGTGGATGTGCTGAGCCGAGTGAAGTCTATTTCCGGGAGCCAAACCCGATTTCGTGATGGGCTTCACTTGCGCTCTACCCACCCTACGCTTGCTACTGCGTTGCCCATCAAATTCACCACCATAACCAGGTTAGCCACTACCCGGCCGGGAGTGATAGCCGAAAAAGCGGAGCATCTCTCGTGTCGCATCGGGTCCGTTCGGATCGGTGTAGGAGCCGTCGCGGCTGCCGCCCGACCACGCGTGACCCTCGCCGTGCACCACCCATAATTCGAGTAACACAGAGCCTGCGCGATCGATGTACCGGGTTCGCGTATAGGCATGGCCGCCGAAGACTTGGTCCCGCTCGACACGCTTCTCAAGCTCGATTCCGGTGGCGGCCTGCGCAAGAATCAGCTCGGCGTTTTGCGGATTGACCGTCCTGTCCTGATCGCCGTGGAAGACGATCGTCGGCACGATCGGCGCTCGGCCGGCAGCCTGCCGAACCTGCCCGCCGTGGCGCATCGCGGCAAAGGCGGAGGGCATGTCTTGTGCGCTCCCGGCGGCAAGCCCGGAGTGAATACCTATCGCGGCATACAAATCGGCATAGGCCGATCCCATGATCGAAGCGGCGGCACCGCCGGCAGACAGCCCGGCAATGTACACGCGCGCCCGATCAACCGCGAAATCGCTCATCACCTGCCGAGTGATCCCGGCGATCAGGGCCGGCTCGCCGTAGCCGCGCTGCTGGTCTTCGGGCCGGAACCAATTCCAGCAGCGCGAGCTGTTGGCTGCCGCGGATTGCTCCGGGTATGCAACGAGGCAGGTCCGCTCTTCGGCGTGCTTGTTCATGCGCGTGCCCGCCGCGAAATCCTCCGGAGACTGCGTGCAGCCGTGCAGCATGACGACGAATGGCACCGGTTCGCCACGATAGCCGCTCGGGATGTAGAGCCGATAATCGCGTGTGCCGGATCCGTTTCGATACGAGCGGCTGAGGAATTCCCCGGCTTCGGGCAGATGTTCCGGTTCGGAAACCGGCGCGGCGCGGCCGAATCGCTCACGCAACCGGTCCCACAGATTCCACGATCCGCGTTCGATGGTCAGCTCGGGAGAGGCAAGGCCGATCGCGCGCTGCAAAAGGGCCGTTGCCTCGCCGGGACGCCTCGCGGCGACAAGACGGATCGCCTCAAGCATCGCAGGCTGGGAGCTGTCTGGACGGAAACGCACGGCGGGTCACCTCTGATGCTGCTGCGTCTCGACCCGCGCTGCGCGATCTATGCTGCGCCGCAACATGAAAACATCAGACAAAGCGCTTTAGTTCAGATTAATGGTGCCGCATCGCAGCATTTCTGGGACGTGCTTGCGCGGCCCGCCGGTCAACCGAGAACGGTCATACAGGCTGAGGCCCGATTTCCATAACCCCCGATCCGCTCGGGTGCATCGGCCTGCTTAGCGCGAACCGGCGTCAGCTCCGGATGGTAATCGGGTGCATGGCGCAGTCACGTCCGAACCGGACTAGCCGTGTCAGGGCAAGCTCGCCCGGGTGTGGAAGGGCGGCTACTGCCGCCCGTAATGGTCTTCGAAGCGGACGATGTCGTCTTCGCCGAGATAGCTGCCGCTTTGCACCTCGATGACATGCAGCGGGATTTTGCCGGGGTTTTCGAGGCGGTGCGGGGTGCCGAGCGGGATGTAGGTGGACTGGTCCTCGGTCAGGATTTTTTCCTCGTTGCCGCACACGATCTTGGCGGTGCCCTGCACGACGACCCAATGCTCGGCGCGGTGATGGTGCATCTGCAGCGACAGCTTGGCGCCGGGGCGCACCAGGATGTGCTTGACCTGCACGCGGTGGCCGTTGTGCAGCGAGCGGTAGCTGCCCCACGGGCGGTGCACGGTCGGCAGCGCGTCGGCCTCGTCGCGGCCTTCCTTCAGCAGGCGCGCGACGAGCTGCTTTACCTCCTGCGTGCGGTTGCGCGGCGCGACCATGACCGCGTCGCCGGTCGCGACGACGACAATATCCTCGACCCCGATCGCCGCGACGAGCCCGGCTTCCGAGCGCAGATAGCAGTTGCGCGTCGCCTCGGCGATGACGTTGCCGCTAGAGCGCGTTGCCGTGCTCGTCCTTGTCGCCCATCTCCCACAGCGCGTCCCACGAGCCGAGATCGCTCCAGCCCATGCCGACCGGCACGACCGCGGCGGCGTGCGTGTGCTCCATGACGGCGTAGTCGATCGAATCGCTCGGGCAGGCCTCGAACGCCGCCTTGTCGAGCCGGACGAAATCGGTTTCGGTCTTGGCGGCGGCGAGCGCCGCCTTGCACGCCGCCAGCATGTCGGGCCGCAGCCGCTCCAGTTCGGACAGGTACAGCGAAGCCGGAAACAGAAAGATGCCGCTGTTCCAGAAATACTCGCCCGAGGCGACATAGCGCTCGGCGGTCTCGGGGTCGGGCTTTTCGACAAAGCCGGTGACCGCGAAGGCGCCCGGGCGGCCGGCGCCGCGGGGCGGTATCGAGCGGGCCGGCCGCTCGCGATATAGCCGTAGCCGGTTTCGGCCCGCTCCGGGGTGATGCCGAAGGTTACGAGATGGCCGGCGCGGGCGGCCGCGGCGGCGCGCTCGGTCGCCTGCCGGAACGCGGCGAGATCGCCGATCGCGTGGTCCGACGGCATGACCAGCATCAGCGGATCGGGGTCGCCCGGAGCCGCTGTCGCGACCAGGCGCAGCGCCGCGACGCAGGCCGCCGGGGCGGTGTTGCGGCCGAACGGTTCGAGGATCAGCGCTTCCGGCGTGACGCCGATTTCGCGCAGCTGCTCGGCGATGATGAAGCGGTGCTCCTCGTTCGCGACGACGAGCGGCGCAGCGAAAGCGGGGTCATCGGCGACGCGGCGCGCGCGTCTCCTGCAGCAGGCTGCGCTCGCCGGTCAGCGCCAGAAGCTGCTTCGGGTAAAGCGAGCGTGACATCGGCCACAGCCGCGTGCCCGAGCCGCCCGACAGGATAACCGGATGGATCATGCTACCGCCCCCAACACACCCCGCGTCACTGCTGCGACGGGAAATCCGAGAGTCTGACGCGTGCATAGGAGGCGCTGTTGAATTCGTTATGACGCATTGCCGCGCGCCTCGCGCCACAGACCGAGTTTCTCCTGGACCGGGCGGTCGGAAAAGCTGAACAGCACGGCGTCGTCGTCGGCGCGATGCGTATGGCTCATCCAGCCCGGCACGACAAAGATGTCGCGCGGCGTCCAGCGCAGCACGGTGTCGCCGACCCCGGGGAATTCACGCGGGTCTCGCCGCGGCCCTCGACGCAGACATAAACCGCGGCGTCGGTCGAACGGTACGGCAGGCCGGCGAAGCCGCGCGGCAAAAGCTGGATGAAGGTGCCGATCGTCGGCATCGCGGGCTCGCCGGTCGCCGGGTTGACGTAGCGCAGCTTGTGCCCGTGATACGGGTCGGGATCGCCGCCGCGGGCCAGCGCGTCGAGCGCCTCGCGGGTGCGCGCGTAGGGGTAGTTGAAGACCGGCGAGGTTTTCGCCGCCGGCTTCCAGTCGACCGGCAGCAGGTTGTTGCCGTAGCGGGCCAGGCTGTCGCCCTCGGGTCGGGTCACCTTCTGTACATCGGCGGCGCCGGGCTCGGCGAAGCTGGCGTTGAGAAGCCGGACGATCGGGATGTCGAGCCCGTCGAGCCATACCACCGGCTCACCCCCTTCATCACCGTGGTCATGCCCATGGTCGTGCCACGTCCAGGACGGCGTGATGACGAAATCGCCGGGGTGCATCGCCGTGCGCTCGCCGTCGACGGCGGTATAGGCGCCGCTGCCCTCGATGACGAAACGCAGCGCCGATTGCGTGTGGCGGTGCGCCGGCGCGATCTCGCCCGGCAGGATCAGCTGCAGCCCGGCGAACAGCGAGGGGGTGATCTGCGCCTGCCCTTCATAGCCGGGGTTTTCGAGGATCAGGACGCGGCGGGTCGCCTCCATCGCGCTGATCAGCCCGCCCGCTTGCATCAGGCGCGGCCGCACCTCGCGGTCATATTGCCAGAGATGCGGAACGCAGGGGCTATGCGGCTCGGCGGTGACGAGGTGGTGCAGCTTTTCCCACAGCGGCGCCAGATGCAGCGGCGCGATGCGGTCGTAGAACGCCTGCCGCTCCGGGGTGCGGGAAGGGACCTGCTCCGTCGCCATCGACCGATCCTCCGCGTCAGCGAGATTGCTTCCGCTTCGCTCGCAATGACGGAGCATCTCGTAGCAACGCCAGCATACAGCCGTCATTGCGAGGAGGCGGAGCGACGAAACAATCTCGCTCCGATTTTTACTCCGCGGCCGCGCGGGGCGCCTCGCCCAGGGTAAAGCCGATCTTCGCGAGATCGGCGAGCAACGCCTTCGACTGCGCCTCGTCGAGCGGCACCATCGGCGGGCGCACCGCGCCCAGTCCGGATCGTTGTGGAAATGCGCGACGATGCGCTTCAAGGCCGGCACCATCGGATAGGCCTGGATCGTCTTGCGCGCGGTCGTGATCTCGGCCTGCAGCGCGTCGGCCTGCGGCGTCCTCCAGTTCTCGTAGACCTTGCGGATGCCGGGCACGTTGACGTTGCCGGTCGCGGTGATGCAGCCGGCGGCGCCCTTGCGCAGCCCGTCGAGCAGGAACACCTCCGACCCCGGAAACACGGCGAAATCCGGGAAGCGGTCGAGCAGCGCGGCGGTGTTGTTCCAGTCGCCGGAGCTGTCCTTGAGGCCGACGACGGTCCGCGGATAGGCCCGGATCAGCCGGCCGACGAGGTCGAGCGACAGGCCGAGCACGGTCTGCGGCGGGATGTGATAGAGATACATGCGCAGCGCGTCCGAGCCGACCCGGTCGATCACGCCGGCGAAGAACGCAAACAGCCCGTCGTCGTTCATGCCCTTATAATAGAAGGGCGGCAGCATCAGCACGCCGCCGCACGCCATGTCCGACGGCGTGGCGGATCAACGTCGCGGCCTCGGTGACCGAGCAGGCGCCGGTGCCGGGCATCAGCTTGGCGGCCGGGATGCCGGCATCGATCAGCCGGTCGAGCAACTCCATGCGCTCGGCCCCCGACATCGAGTTGGCTTCGCTGGTCGTGCCGAAGATCGCCAGACCGTCGGCGCCCTGATCGAGCAGAAAGCGGCAGAAGCCGACGAAGCGCCCGGCATCGGGCTCGCCCGAGCGGGTGAACGGCGTCAAGACCGGGACCAGCACCCCGGCAAAATTCTGCGCGGCCATCCCGAAAGCTCCTCGAAAGCGACGGCAGCGGCGAGGCATCAATAAGCCCGTCTCGCCGCTGCTCGTCAATGCTTCCGAGGGCTTCGACGGCCCTGTGTCACAGCCCGTGCGGGTAGGGCCGAACGCCGGCGCTGTCGGCCAGAGATGTTCTTTGCCACGGTCCTTCAGGAATGACCGAAATTCAGGAGGCGGGCTGCATCCGCATCGACGCCGAAACCGGCCGCCGCTTTCGTCGCAACTATGCTGCCGAAGGTAGTCCGGAGGTAACAGGGTGCAGCAGGCTCGGGCGAGCCTCAAGACGAAACGGCGCCCAAAAGAGTGGGCGCCGTCGATAGTCTCAAGACCCGTTGGAATAGTTTACGACGTGTTATGCCGCCGACGGCGACGGAGCACGCCGAATCCCAGCAGGGCGCTGCCGAGAACGGCGAGCGAGGCCGGCTCGGGAACGCCGGTGATGACCCGGATCTTCTGCTTCAATCGCGGCGGCGTAGTCGGCGGTGCTGGCAACGGCGATGTAGAAGCCCTTGGCCGGAAAGTTATTGGCGGCCAACTCGTGCACGGCCTGCGGGTAGCAGATGCTGCCGGTCAGATAGGCGGTCGATCGCAGCTGCCGATGGCTTCGATGCTGATGTTGTCGATGCCGGCTGCGATGGCTGCGTCACGGGCGGTCACGCCACCTGCCTCGCCGCCACCCTCGTTCGGCATGCCGTCAGTCGCGAAGTTGATGTAGGACGCCACCGCACTGA
>CAVWDC010000011.1:0-244994 GCA_963753665.1 uncultured Alphaproteobacteria bacterium | reverse complement strand
ACGAGGCAATGCGCATCGTTCGGGAACGGGCGCGTGCCCGCAAGCTGGACCTGGTCGCCGACCTGCCCGACGGCGACCTGCTGCTGATCGGCGATGAACGCGCCCTCAAGCAGGTCTTGCTCAACCTGCTGTCGAACGCGATCAAGTTCTCGCATGAGGGCGGGCGAGTCGAGATCCGCGCCTGGGATGCCCGTGACGGAGCGGTCGTGATCGAGATCAAGGATCATGGGATCGGCATGACCCCGGAAGAAGCCGACCGCGCCTTGCAGCCATTCGGGCAAGCCAGCTCCGTGACGGCGAGAAGCTACGGCGGGACAGGGCTTGGCCTGCCGATCGCCAAAGGCCTCATCGAAGCGCATCGCGGCACGCTGGCGCTCGACAGCAGCCGCGGACGCGGCACGGCGGTGCGCATAACGCTGCCGCGGCGACCCGACCCGCCCCGATCCGCTCGGCTCGCTGCTCGCTCCCGAAAACAGCGAAGCGAGCGTCTTGCCCGTTCGCCGATGCGCTCGGCTCGCTGCTTGCTCCCGGAAGCGGCGAACCGGCGCTTTACCCGCCGCCGAGCCGCATGAGCGGGTCGGATAGCGGCTGCCGGCGCACCGGCGGTCGGCGCAACGCCCAAAACGCGGCCGTTCCGCAGGCATACGAGGCAATCGACATCATGAACGCGATGCGGTAGCTGCCTGTCACGTCGTGCACCCAGCCCGCCCCCCAGGATCCGATCGCCGCGCCGAGACCGCTGCCGATCGTGATGACGCCGAGGATCGTGCCGAGCCGCGGCCCCGGGAAAAGATCGGCGGTCTTGGCGGTGATCGCCGGGCCGCGCGCCCCCCAGGTCAGGCCGAAAAAACAGGCGTGCAGCCACAACAGCAGATGTTGATCGGGGCTGGTGATCAGAAGGGCGCAGAAAACGCCGAGGATCGAGATCCCGTAGGCCAGGATCGCCGAGATCTCGCGGCCGAGGTAGTCCGACAGAGTCCCGGTGACGACGATGCCCGGCACCGCGAGGAAGGCGCCCATCCCGAGCACCTGGGCGGCATAGAGCTTGTCGAAGCCGATATCGACGGCGAAGGCCAGCTGGTGCAGCGATACGAAAAAGCTGCCGAGACCGGTGAACATATAGACCGAGAACAACAGCCAGAAATGCGGCGTGTGCATCGCCTCACCGAGGCTCCAGCCGGCGCGAGCCGAGAGCGTGGAGACGGGCAAGGGGCCGCCGGCGCCTCGGCCGGCAGAGACGATTCCGTGCGCGCCGGGGCGCCCGGCTCGGCGCGCCGGAACAACGCGGCAAGCGGCAGCACGACGGCCGCCATCACCCCGGCCTGCACCAGGTAGGTCGGGCGCCAGCCGATCAGCGAGATCGACAGCTGCACCGCCGGCGCGGAAATCCCGCGCGCAATCCCGTTCGCCGACTGCACGATCGAGATCGCCATGCCGCGGCGGCGCACGAAATGCCGCGACAGCAGCGGCACGAAAGCGACGAGGCCGAGGCAATTTGCCCCGAACGTCATCACGATTCCGTATAGCAGCACGATCTGCCACAGCGCCGTCACGAAGGCGCTGGCGCAGAGCCCGATCCCCAGCAGAACGCTGCCGATCAGCAACAGTCGCCGCGGACCCAGCCGGTCGACGAGCAGCGCCGACCAGCGGCGCGCTGACCCCGCCGACCAGCTGCGACACCGAATAGGCAATCGACGTCTCGGCCCGGCTCCAGCCGAAATCCTCGATGAAGGCGACGAGATACACCGGATAGGCGTGCATCAGCGCGGCGCTGATCGTGAACGCGGCAAACGCACCGCCCAGCATCAGCCAAGCCGTTCGCGTTTCCAAATTCGGGGAGAGCGCGCCGGGAGTGCTCATCACCGGCAAAGTGCCGGCTTGCCTCGGAACCGCGCAACGGCCAATTCTGCCACGGTGTATTGTGCCGTCGATGGTTCCAGAGGAGAGACCGATGAGCCAATTCTACCGCCCACCGCTCGACGGAGCGGAAGAAGACCCGTTCGCCCGCGACGGCGACGACAAGCTGATCCGACGCGGCTATTGGCTCGGTCTCAGCGACCGCTCGCTCGTGCAGCTGATGACGCAAGGCATCGGCACGCGCCTCACACCCGACCAGAAGCGCGTCCATCTCGAAGACATCGGCCGCGCGCATCTGATCGATCAAATTCTCGCGCCGGAAATCCTGCCGCCGCAGCGCCGGGCGTAATACTAGCCGGTGCCAAGTTTGATCGATGCCTCTCTTCGGGCAGACCGTGACGGAGGGAATTCCCTGCAAGCAGGAAATTCCCTCCGTCCGGTGCCGGCCTTTGTCAGGTTTATCTATTTAGAACAAATATATAGGGAAAATTATTGGCGCTGGGAACACGGAAAACGGCGAACACGAACAGCGAATCTCCGACGTCGAGCAGCGAATTTGCGCCGCCGAACAGGGAATTGCGGGAGCACATCGCCGGGCCTCTTTGCATATCGACTAGGGGGCAGTATGCAATGCGATTGCGGCGATTTGCGCGACGTCCGAACGGTCACCAGACATGCTGCATGGGTCCGGTCTTGGGCGGTTGGTATAAGTCTGTTGTGCCGTCCGGCGTGAGCCTGGCCTGATCGATCTCAAGAGGGGACCCGATGCCTGTTACCGTTCTGTATCCCGAAGCCCGCCAGCAACCCGACGAACTCGAGCGCGAGGTCTTCGGCCCCGACATGCGGATCGTGAAACGCGACGCCGGCGGCGCTGTCCGAACTGTCCGATGCCGATTGCGCCGAGGCAGACGGGCTGATGATCATTGGGTTTCCGGTCACCGGCGCCGATCTGGCGCGATTTCCGAGGCTGCGAGCGATCGTGCGCATGGGGGTCGGGTACGACAAGCTCGACCGGCCGGCGGCGGCGGAACGCAACATCCTGATCTGCAACGTGCCCGATTACGGCACGACCGAGGTCGCGGACCATGCGATCGCGCTGGCGCTGACCTTGCGGCGCGGCATCCTCTTGCACCACGAATTGCAGCGGAAGAACCCGCCGGCGCCGTTCCGCTCGTTCCAGCACCCGTCTGATCGAGCGGCTCGGCACCCAGACCTTCGGCATCATCGGGCTCGGCCGGATCGGCACGGCGGTAGCGCTGCGCGCCAAGGCGTTCAATTTCCGCGTCGTGTTCTATGACCCGTATCTGCCGAACGGGGTCGAGCTGGCTCTCGGCATCGAACGGGCCGCGACGCTCGAAGATTTACTGCGCCAGACCAATACGCTGTCGATCCATGCGCCGCTGACCCCGGAAACCCGCGGTATGCTCGGCCGCGAGCAACTCGCGCTGCTGCCAAAGGGGGCGGTCGTCGTCAATGATGCGCGCGGCCCCATCATCGACCTCGATGCGCTGTGCGAAGCGCTGCGCAGCGGCCATATCGCCGGGGCCGGGCTCGATGTATTGCCGGTGGAGCCGCCGGTCGAACCGGTCCCCGAGCTGCTGCGCGCCTATCGCGCCCGCGAGGAGTGGCTTGAGGGCCGTCTTGTGATCACGCCGCACTCGGCCTGGCTGACGCCGCATTCGTGGGAGGATACGCGGCGCAAATCGGCCGAGACGATGCGCGCCGCGCTGCTCACCAACCGGCCGCAGAACGTCATCACTCCGGAGATGTTTTAGCCTGTCTATAGGCAATCACCTGGGGAGCTCCGATGCATCTGCTGCATCTGTTGCGGCACGCCAAATCCGCGCGGGACGACGAGCGGCACCGACGATCGGCTGCGGCCGCTGAGTCGGAAGGGGCGGGAGGACGCCAGCTTCGTCGCGGCCAGCCTGCCGGCCGCGCTCGGCACGGTCGATCTCGTGCTGTGTTCGACCGCCCTGCGGACCCGCGAAACCGCTTCGCTGGTCCTGGCCGGCTTCGCCCGAGCCGCATCCGGTCGCCTTCGAGGACGAACTATACCTGGCTGCGCTGCCGGACCTGATCCGGCGGCTGCGTCGGCTGGATGAGGCCACGCGGGCCGTGCTGCTGATCGGCCACAACCCCGGGCTGCACGAACTCGCGCTGGCGCTTGCCGCCCCGGATTCGCAGGGTTATCCGGCGTTGGCCTCGGGGAAATTCCCGACAACGGCACGGGCGAGCTTCATCATCGAAACAGATTGGGCCGGCCTTGACCGAGCGCGGCACGCGCTGCGCGACTACGTCACACCCAAATCGCTGCGCAAATCCGGCTGAGCGTCGGGTCTCGGCGAGCACCCGGCGAACCAGCGCGATGCCGATCGGGCCTCCGGCGCCGAGCGCGGCGCGGTCGAGCGCGTCTACCAACGCCGCCGCCGCCGCGAACGAACGCTCGATCCGGCGCACCGCGAAATCGATCACGGAAGGTGCGACGCGGATCTGCCGATCAGCGAAATGTTTGACCAGAAGACCGGCCAACAGTGCGTCGTCCGGCGAGGCGATGCCGACCACCGGCAAAGCTCGCAGCCGCGAGGCGAGATCCGGCGACGCGATCGGCCAGCGGGCCGGCGGCGAGCGCGCCATGATCAGCAGGAAGGAGCCGATTTCACGGCAGCAATTATGGAGATGCAGCAGCGCCTGCTCTGGGGCCGCATCAGCCTCGTCTATCGCAACCCCGGGCAAGGCGGCCAGTTCGGGTGGGTGCAGTGCGTGCAATGCCGGACCGTGCACCAGCCGGGCGCCGCTGCGCGCGGTCCATAGCCGGGCCAGATGGCTCTTGCCGCATTGCGCCGGCCCGTACACCGCGAGGGCCCGACCCGGCCAGTCGGGCCACCGTTCGATCAAAGCAAAGGCCGCGCGGTTGCACTCGGATACGAGGAAATCGGCTGCTCCGAGCGCCTGCTGAAACGGCAGGTTGATCGCGAATTGGGTCACCGGAGGCGAGTCACGTTCGGCGGCGGGCTCGGTTTCGGGTGGCGCGCCGCTATAGAGTGTGCTCTGGCGGTAGCGCGTCAGCGCGAATCGCGCTAACACGCCGATCACCGCCGCCGCCGGCACGGCCAGCAGGACGCCGATAAACCCGAACAGCGCGCCGCCGGCAAACAACGCGAAAATGACCCAGACCGGATGCAGATGCACCCGATCCCCGAGCAGCTTCGGTGTCAGGAAATTGGCCTCGGCCATCTGCCCCACCGCGAAGATCGCGCATACCTTGATCACGGCGGTCCAGGTGCCGTATTGCGATGCGGCGAGGCTAAGCGCGAGGACAAAGCCGGTGGTGACGCCGAGGATCGGGATGATCGCCAGCACACCGATCAGCACGCCGAGTGCCAACGCCGAATGCAATCCGACGACGCTGAGAGCGCTGGCGTAATAGGCCGCCAGGATCAGGCAGATCAGCGCCTGACCGTGAAAGTAGCCGACCAGCGTATCGCTGACGAGCCGCGCCTGCCCGCGCACGGTTTCCAGAGAGGGCCGCGGCAGATACGCATCGACCGCGGCGACCATCTTCTCCCAGTCGCGCAACAGAAAGAACGTGACGATCGGGGTTACGATGACCAGCGAAAGGATATTGAGGATGGCGAGGCTGCTGGTGATCAGACTCTGCAGGAGCAACGCGAGCCAGGTCAGCGCTTCCGCCGTTTTGGCGCCGAGCATGTCGCGCAAGCGCGCCACATCCTCGGCCGGCAGGCGTTGCTGCAGCACTTCGAACAGATGGGTCAACTGGTCCTGCAGCACGCGGACCAGGGCGGGGATGCTCACGATCAGCTGAATGACCTGGCCCTGGATCAGCGGCACCAGGATCACCAAAATCAGCGCCAGGCCGAGCAGAAACAGGATCACGACCAAGAAACTCGCAAGCGTGCGGCGTATCCCCCACTGCTCGAGGCGAGCGACGACCGGCGCCAGCACGTAGGCGATGGCGAAACCGACGACGAACGGCATCAGGATACCCTGGACGAGGCCGAGGACGACGACCACGAGCAGACAGAAGCCGATCCAGAACAGCGCTCGGACGACCCTCGGGTTCACGGAATCCGTTCCGAACCGAGGATTATGCGACGCCAGCGCACGAGATAGGAGAACCCGGAGAACACCGTCGTGATCGCCGTAGCGGCGATCAGCAGCGCTTCCACCCATCCGGCCTGCGCTCCGACCCCGAGCCGCGCCAGCACGAACCCGACCAGCGCGATCTGTATTAGCGTATTGATTTTACTAATAAAGAGGGGGCCGAGACGGTGCGGCCTGACGCTCGCCCGCAATGCGACGTATCCGACCACGATCAAGGCGTCACGCAGAACCACCAGCGAGACGAGCCAACCCGGCAGATGCCCGGTCAGGAGCAGCGTGACGTACAGACCGGTCAGCAGCGCCTTGTCGGCGACCGGGTCGAGCACGGCCCCGAGCGGAGTGCGGCGATCGAAGCGCTTCGCGATGTATCCGTCCACAGCGTCGGACAGCCCGGCGCCGATGAACACCCAGAATGCAGCAGCGTAACGCCCGCCAAACACGAGACCGATTACCAGCGGCACCGATGCGAGGCGCGCCAGCGTGATGGCATTCGGCAGGTTCAGGTTGAGCTCGATCAGCCGCAACGCCGGCCCGGGGTGAAGCGTGCGCGACGGCGGCATTTTGGGGCGTGCGGTGGGCTCGGGCACCATGGCACGGGTGTCAGCGGCTCGGATCGGATTAGCGGGCGCCGCCGGCGCCATCGCGGGCGAGCTGCCATTGCGACTCGCGCCGCACGAGATCCAGACTGATTTTTGCCAGCTCCGATTTCAGTTGTTCGATCGTCCCGGTGTAGTCGATTGCAATCGTCGCCTCCTGGCGCGACAAGGCCGCCACCGTAACTTTGCGGATCGCCGGCACGGCCTGCAGGCGCTCGCGCGCGCGTAGCCAGTCCTCGAGGCTGTCGATCGGCAATACCGCCGTGAGGGTTTGATCCTGCTCCCGAGCGGCCGATGATGGCGCCTCCGGCTCTCGGCTGACGACGATATCGGGAGCAATTGCGGCGACAGCGCGGCGCAGCAGGTCGGCAGTGCTTTCTCCGGGGTTGGCGCTGTAGCCCTCGCTGCGGGTATCAACAAGACGACCGCCCCGAAAGCGGCGCAGCCGTACATCAAGCCCGCTCGGGCGGTCGGACGAGCCCTGCAAAACCGCGACTGCGACGATAGCCGCATCGCCGCCGTTGCGGCGGGCAATCGTCGCAATCGCGTCGGCGTCTCCGGCGCGAGCCTTCTCGGCGTCGATCGCGGCGAGATCGCCGGCATCGCCGAGCGGAACGACGGCGCTCCCCGATACCGCCGGCGCCTGCTCCCAAGCCTCGCGCCACGGGTTGGGATCGTCCCACAATACCGCCTGACCCGCCGACTCGAACACCGGGATGATCACCGTCGGCGTGGCATTAGGCTCCGCAACGTTGGGTTTGGCGGAGCGCTCATCGGCAATCGGCTTAGGCGAAGGTTCCGCGGCGCCGGCACTGGGCGCGGCAACTCCCAACACCCGCCGGGTCTCCGCCGGTCGGAAGTGAAAGGTGTAGTCGGCAATATAGCGCACCGCCGACATCCGCTCGTTCGCGACTTCGAAATTGGCGACGAGATCGGTGATCGTCTTGTCGTCGAGCTTTGGCGGTTTGACCGGCCCGGCGCCGCCCGACAGGCGTTCAGCGACTGCCGCCAGCGCCCGCCTCTGACCCTCGACGCGCGCCGTTTCGCGCGCCTTGACTACCGTGTCCGCGCGCGCATCAACCTTCACGGTGGCCGAGAACGGGTCCGCGTCCTGCGCCCGAGCCGGTTCGCCGGCCACCTGACCGAGCAGGAGCATCGAGAGGAACGCGGCACCGGCAATTCGGCGCCCCCTTTGGCTGCCGGCCGAAGCCGCCTTCAGCGGCAAGGTCATGGCACTGCGCTCCCGATCCCGTACCTTCGCGGCCTTGCGGTCGCGCCGCCTCCGGTGATAGCGCAGTTTGCAATGCGACGCCATTAGGACGCGCCCATCTGCGGCGCGTTGCGCGATGCGGAGAACAATGACGCGGCTCAAGCTTGGCGTTTTGATCTCAGGCCGCGGGTCGAACCTGCAGGCGCTGATCGATGCCGCCGCTGACCCGGCCTATCCGGCCGAAATCGTGCTGGTGATCAGCAACCGCCCGGAGGCGCCAGGCCTCGAACGGGCCGCCCGCGCCGGGATTGAGCATCGCGTCATTGCCGATCCGAGCCGGCAGGGGTTTGCCGCGGCGGCGGATGCCGCGCTGCGGAAAAGCCATGTCGCACTCGTCGCACTCGCCGGATACATGCGCATCCTCGACAGCGGCTTTGTCGCGGCCTGGCGCGATCGGCTCATCAACATCCACCCGTCTCTGCTGCCGGCTTTCCCCGGGCTTCATGCGCAACGCCAGGCGCTGGAGGCCGGCGTCCGATTTTCCGGCTGCACCGTGCATTTCGTGCGCGACGCGGTCGATACCGGGCCGATCATCGCGCAAGCGGTCGTACCGGTGCGCGGGGACGATGACGAGGACCAGTCTGTCCCGGCGCATCTTGCAGGCCGAGCATCGGCTTTATCCGCTGGCGGTACGGCTGTTCGCCGAAGGCCGGCTGCGTGTGACAGGCAACACGGTCGTGATTGCCGGCGCGTCAACACCGGAGGATGTGATGCTCAACCCGTTGGACGCGTTTGCCCGGCGGGACGATTAGGCTATACCTTGCTCGCACAATCGCAGTTGGCGAGGGGGAGAATGTCGGTCGCGGATCCGGAACTCGAACGGCACCGGCGAACCTGGATCGGGTTCACGCGGTTCATGAAAATCTCGCTCGTCGTGATCGTGCTGATCCTGATCGGGATGGCGCTGTCGCTGCTTTAGCCGGACCGGGTCAGGGGCAGATCTCGATCTGCGAGAAGAAGAACGCGATTTCCTGCGCGGCGTTCTCGGGCGAATCCGAGCCGTGCACCGAGTTGGCTTCGATCAACTCGGCGAAATCCTTGCGGATTGTGCCGGGATCGGCCTTGGCCGGGTCGGTCGCGCCCATCACCTCGCGGTTCTTGGCCACCGCATTCTCGCCTTCGAGCACCTGCACGACGACCGGGCCCGAAATCATGAAGCTGACCAGGCTGTTGTAGAATGGGCGCTGGGCATGGACGGCGTAGAAGCGTTCGGCCATCTCCTGCGTCAACCGCAGCCGCTTTTGCGCGATGATCCTGAGCCCGCTGCGCTCGAAGCGCTCGTTGATCGCGCCGGTCAGGTTGCGCCGGGTCGCGTCCGGCTTGATGATCGACAGGGTACGCTCGACGGCCATGATTGTCTCTCAATTCGCTTGCGGAGGCGCGGGGTTATAGCGGCGCCGGCGCGCGGCGGCAATCGCGCGGCCGGAACTGCCTGCCTCCGACCGGCAATGCCGGCGAGACGCCGGCGGTCCGATCGGATGCATCCTGAAGGATCAGCCCTTCTTTTCCCACCCCGCGCCGGTCTGCTGCCAGTAGGTCAGCGTGTGGCCGGCGGCCTTGGCGCGGCGCCAGCGGCTCGCGCGCGGCCTCGACCGCGTCGGCGTCATTGCCGTCGAACAGGTCGGCAACAGCGGGCATATTGCGTCGAGATCGCCGGGCTCGGCGCCGTCCACCAGCACCAGCATCGTCGCCTCGTTCGGGTTGTCGTCGCCGTCGGTCAGCCAGATCGGCTGATTGGCGGCGTTGCCGTCGCGCGCCGAGCCGTGCGGCAGAAAACTCGCCTCGTCATAGGTCCACAGCACCGCGTTCAGATGCTCGACCCGATCCGCGGAAGCGGCGCGCACGACAATGCGATAGCCCTGCGCGCGCGCGCGTTCGAGCAGGCGCGGCAGGGCGCGGTCGAGCGGCGTCGTCAGCAGGTGATAAAAGCCGATCTCGGCCACCGCGCCCCAGCCTTCAGTGCGCCCGCAGATCACGCCTTCTCGTAGTACTCCGCGACAAAGCGATCGAGCAGGCGGACGCCGAACGCCGTCGCCCCCTTCGGCACAGTGGGGGAATCCTTTTTCGACCAGGCGACGCCGGCGATGTCGAGATGCGCCCACGGCACGTCGTTGACAAAGCGCTTGATGAACTGCGCCCCGATGGTGCTGCCGGCGCCGCGGTCGCCGCCGATGTTCTTGACGTCGGCGGCATCGCTGTCGATCGCGCGGTCGTAGCTGTCGCCGAGCGGCATCCGCCACAGCTTTTCGCCGACCGCATTGCCGGCGGCGGTCAGCCGCTCGGCCAATTCGTCGTTGTTGGCGAACAGCCCGGCATACTCGCTGCCGAGCGCGACGATGATCGCGCCGGTCAATGTCGCGAGATCGACCATCAGTTGCGGCTTGAACCGGTCCTGGCAGTACCATAGCGCGTCGGCCAGGACGAGCCGTCCCTCGGCATCGGTGTTGAGGACCTCGATCGTCTGGCCCGACATCGAGCGCACGATGTCGCCCGGACGCTGGGCCGAGCCGGACGGCATATTCTCGACCAGCCCGACGATGCCGACCGCGTTGACCCTGGCCTTGCGGGCGCCGAGCAGGCGCATCAACCCGATCACGGCGCCGGCCCCGGCCATATCCCATTTCATGTCCCCCATGCCCGCGGCCGGCTTGATCGAGATGCCGCCGGTATCGAAGGTGACACCCTTGCCGACGAAGGCGATCGGTGCGGTGCCCGCGGGTCCGCCGCGATGTTCCATGACGACGAGACGCGGCGGCCGGACGCTTCCCTGCGCGACGCCGAGCAGCGCCCCCATGCCGAGATCGCGCATGCGGTTCTCGTCGAGCATCTCGACCGAGAGGCCGTACTTCGTGAGGGAAGCGGCGCGCTCGGCCAGTGTCTCGGGATAAAGCGTGTTGGCCGGCTCGGATACCAGATCGCGCGTGAAGGCGATCGCCTCGGCGGCTGCGCCAAGCGCCCGGTGCGCCTCACGCGCGGCGTCGGGCGCCTCGGTGGCCACCGTGATCGTGGTGAGGGACGGCTTTTTCTCCGGTTTTTCGGTCGTGCGGTACTTGTCGAAGCGGTAGGCGCGCAGCGCGGCGCCGAAAGCGAGATGGGCCGCGGCCTCGCCCGGCTTCACCTTGGCGCGCCGTCGCCGAGATCGATCGCGAAGGTCGCCTCGCTTTCGCCGGCGCCATTCAGATGCGCCACGAGATTCCCGCCAAGGTCCTCGAACGCACGGGCATCGATCGCATCCGGCTTGCCGAGCCCGGCCACAACGATGCGGCTCAGCGTCACGTTCGGCGGGCCGATCAACGGCAGCAATTCGTTCTTCTTGCCGTGGAAGCGCGGCGCCGCGGCCACGGCCCGGCCGATCGCGCCGCCGGTCTCTTCATCGAGCCGCCGCGCCGCCGCGGTCAGGACCCGGTCCTCCCACGCGCCGACCACGACGGCGCCCGACCGAGGCAGCACGAATTCCGCGAAATCGATCTTCATCGGGCTACTCCGGGCACGCGAACCAAAGCCTGCCCGCGCGATAGCCGCGTTGCCGGCGCAAGTCAATGCCGGTGAAGGCGCCCGGCCGGGCCGAGCCTTGCCGCGGGAAAGCGGTAGCGGCCGCACGCCGCCATCCGGTATGATCCGCCAACGATGACGATCCTCGACCGCTATATCCTGCGGCAATCGTTCAGTATTATGGTCTTCGTCACCGCGGCGCTCAGCGCCGCCGTGTGGCTGGCGCAATCGCTGCGGCTCGTCGACCTCATCGTCAACCGCGGCCTTTCGGTCGAGCTGTTCCTTTATCTGGCGCTGTTGATCCTGCCGCGGTTTCTCGACATCGTGCTGCCGATCGGAGCCTTCATCGCGGTTCTGTTCGTGTTCAACCGGCTCACCTCGGAGAGCGAGCTGGTGGTGATGCGCGGCGCGGGGATCGGGCCGTTCGCGCTCGCCCGCCCGGTCTTTGTCCTGGCCGCAATTGGCTTTGTCGCGCTACTCAGCCTTTCGGCCTATTTCCTTCCGGTATCGAACCGGGCGTTCAAGGATCTGCAGTTTGAGATTCGCAACCGCTTCGTCTCGGCGCTGCTGCAGGAGGGCACGTTTACGACAATATCGAGCAAGCTGACGATCTATATCGCCGGGCGCGACGAGCGCGGCCAGGTCACGGGTTTGTTGATCAACGACAATCGCGATCCGCAGCAGCCGGTCACGATCATGGCCGAGCGCGGCGCCTTCGCGGATGATGAGCAGATCTCGCGGATAGTCATGGTGAACGGCAGCCGGCAGAGCTACGATCGCGCCTCCGGCAAGCTCTCCGTCCTGACCTTCGACCGCTACACGCTCGATCTCAACCTGCTGCGCGACGCACCGGGCGTGAGGTTTCGCGAAGCACAAGAGCGGTTTCTCGATGAGTTGTTTTGGCCGCCGCCGCAGCTGGAGCCGATGCTGCGGCGCAACTTCATGATCGAGGCGCATCAGCGCCTTCTGGTGCCGCTCTCGATTTTCAGCTATGTCATGATACCGCTTGCGTGCCTATTGCCGGGCGAACTCAACCGGCGCGGTCAGCTGCGCCGCGTGCTATTCGCGGTCGGGATTGCGTTTCTGTTCCAAGCCGTCGATCTCGGCGTCAAGAACCTGGCCGGCCGCAACACCGACCTGATCCCGCTGCTCTATGTCGTCGATTTGTCACCGTTGGTGTTGGGGATCGCGATCTTGCGGTTTGGCTTTCCCCGCTTGCGCGCGCGACGGGTGGCGGCGGCGACCGGCTGGTCGTAAGCGGGATTCGCCGGAAAATGCCATTCGCACGGACCCTGTCCGGCTATATCGCCCGCCAGTTTCTGGCGTGGTTTGGTGCCGTGTTCGGCACCATGGTCAGCATCGCCTTCCTGCTCGACTATATCGAGCTGCTGCGGCGCTCCGGCGCCCGGGCTCAGGCCACGTGGGGCGTACTGCTGCAGATGGCGGCGCTGAAGCTGCCCCAAACCGCACAGGAGGTGATGCCGTTCGCGATCCTGTTCGGCACGATGCTCGTGTTCTGGCGTCTGACACGCAGTAACGAACTGGTCGCGGCCCGCGCCGCAGGCATCTCGGCCTGGGCGTTTCTCGCCCCCGCTGTCCTGATGGCGCTGCTGATCGGGATGGTTGCGGTCATGCTGTTCAACCCGGTCGCGTCGGCGATGGAGGCCAGCTACGAGAAGCTGGAGAACCGGATTCTGCACATGACCGGAGATCCGAGCAGCTTGTCCAATGGCGCGCTCTGGCTGCGCCAGAGCGATGGCGCCGGCGGTCAAATCATCCTCCATGGCGAGAAACTCGCCGGGCGCGACCTGGTGCTGCGCGATGTCGGCCTGTTCTTCATCGACGCGCGCTCGCAATTCACTGCGCGGATCGAGGCGCGCTCGGCCAAACTCGACCGCGGCTTCTGGGTGATCGAGCAGGGCCAGCGCTTCCGCCTCGGAGAGCCGGCCGAAGGGTTCGATGCAATTCGGCTTGTTACCGGTCTGACCTCCCGGAAGATCGAGGAGAGCCTCGCCTCTCCCGAGTCGATGTCGTTCTGGGATTTGCCCGGTTACATCACGCTGCTGGAGCAATCCGGATTTTCAGCACAGCGTCATCGGCTGCAGTTCAATGTGCTGTTGGCGAAGCCGCTGCTGTTTTGCGCGATGGTGCTGGTGGCGGCATCGTTCAGCCTGCGGATGCAGCGGCGCGGCGGGGCGGTCGCGCTGTTGATGAGCGGTGTCGCGGCCGGATTCCTGTTGT
The DNA here is from genome assembly GCA_963753665.1 of uncultured Alphaproteobacteria bacterium. Classification (GTDB taxonomy): domain Bacteria; phylum Pseudomonadota; class Alphaproteobacteria; order ATCC43930; family CGMCC-115725; genus DATARH01. Next base: position 231,413 of record CAVWDC010000011.1, on the reverse strand, counting down.
ATTTCCTGTCGGACGTTGTTTTCGCCCTGGGGATCTCGGCTCGAATCCCGGTTCTGCTGGCGGCCTGGGCCCCCGCCGGCGCAAGCCTGATTTTCGGCGTCTCGATGCTGCTTCACCTCGAAGATGGATGACACTGGGCTTGCAGTTGACGATGGCAGCAAGCAGGCTGCGTGATCGGCGTTCCTTGCGAACGTCGCCTTCGAGACTGATGCGGCGGATGTCAAGTTACCGCAGACCCGCAAGACGCCTACGGCACGTGCGCATGACCGTCGCGATCGGCGCCGCGCTCGTTGCGATGCTGTGTGATGGCGCGCCGGGTGAGGCGCAGTTCTCGGCGGGCGCTCAAAAAGCCGACCGGAACGCGCCGGTCCTCTTTCAGGCCGACGAGGTCGAATACGACGAGCAGCTCGGCCTGACCGTGGCAAAGGGGCATGTCGAGATTTCGCAGGGCGGCGAGGTCTTGCTTGCCGATACGGTCAGCTACAACCAGCGTACCGGCACGATTACCGCTTCCGGTAATGTGAGTCTGGTCCAGCCGACCGGCGAAGTCGCCTTTTCCGATTTCATCGAGCTGCGGGACTCGATGAACACCGGATTCGCGCAAAACGTGCGCATGCTGCTTGCGGACCGCTCCCGCCTCGCGGCAAACGCGGCACGGCGGCTCGGCGGCAATCAGGACCGAATTGACGCGCGGCGTGTACTCTCCGTGCGATCTGTGCAAGGAGGATCCAAGCGCGCCGCCGGCTTGGCAACTCAAGGCACGCGAGATTTCCCATGACCGGGAGCTGAAGCTGCTTGAGTTTCGCGACGCGATGCTCGAACTGGACGGCTGGCCGGTGTTTTACACGCCCTATATTTCCGCCCCGGACCCGTCGGTGAAGCGGGCCAGCGGCTTTTTGACGCCCAGTATCGGCAGCTCCAGCAGTAACGGATTTCACTTCTCGCTGCCGTATTATTGGGCGATCGACGTCGACAAGGATCTGACCCTCGCGCCGCGGTTTACGGCGAAAGGCGGGCAGCTTCTGGCCGCCAATTACCGCCAGCGCTTCGGCAACGGTGCGCTCGATGCCATCGGCAGCATCAATTACAGCGACGCCCAGTCAACGAACGACACGGACAGCCAGCGACCGATGGCGCGGCCACATCAACTCGACCGGAGTCTGGGATCTCAACGAGACCTACCGGACCGGATTAGACCTGCAGCGCGTATCCGACCAGACCTATCTGCTGCGCTTCGGGTTCCCGGTGCCGCTGCTGAACGCGATGATCAGTCGCGCCTACCTGCAGGGCTTCGAGCCGCGCGCGATGACCGACGTCTTCGCGTACGCGTTTCAGCCGCTGGTTCCGGGGCTCAGCAGCTCGACACAGCCGATCGTGCTTCCCGTGGTCAACCGGACCTGGATCAGTGAACCCGATCCGCTCGGCGGGAGGTGGTTTCTCAATGGGAATTTGCTGAACATCGTTCGTGACACTGGTACGCAGACGCGCAGGGCCTCGCTCGGCAGCCGATGGGAGCGGATATTCCGCGACGGCATCGGCGGCCAGTATGCATTCTCCGCGAGCCTGCGCGGCGACGCCTATTCGGTCAACAATTTGAGCCTGATCTCAAACCCTGATCTGCCGAGCGCCTATTTCCCGATCAATGGCGTAGCGGCAGCGGAGCCGATCGACAGCAGCTTCGTCACGGCGCGGGGCTTTCCGCAACTCGGGCTGACCTGGAGCTATCCGCTGGCGCATCGCGGCCCGGAACGTACCGCGATCGTCGAACCGATCGTCGGGGCTTACGTCGCACCCGCAGGCGGCAATCAGCGCCGTATTCCGAACGAGGACAGTCTCGGGTTCGAATTCCAGCGACGCGGACCTGTTCAAGCCCGACCGGCTGGCCGGGTACGACATGCTCGATACCGGGCAGCGGGTCGATTACGGCCTACGGCTGGGTCTCTACGACAAGATCGGCGGCGACTATCGCCTGTTGATCGGGCAGAGCTACCGCGCGCAGCAGAACCCGTTCCTGCCGCCGGCGTCCGGCGCGGCCGAGCGCCTGTCCGATGTCGTCGGGCGGGTTGTCGCCTCGCCTAGTTCCTATCTCGACCTGATCTACCGTTTCCGCTTGGACAAGAGCAATCTTCGCCCTTTGACGCAGGAAATGGGCGCGAGCACCGGTCCGCAAAATCTGAGGCTCGGAGTCAACTTCATCTTGGCCCCTCCGCAGCAGCTCAACGACATTCTTGCGAATCCGATCAACAGCCAGACGACTATCTACGGAAAACGCGAGCAGGTGTCGTACAATGTCAGAACGCAACTGACGCGCTACTGGGCGCTGGTCGGCAATCAGACCATCAACTTGACAGACTCGGTAAACATCATCAGCGGCGTAGCGCAACCGCAATCGACCGGAAGCCTCTACACCACGCTGGCGGCAATCTATCAGGACGAATGCATGGCGTTCATCGGCTCGGTCTCGCAATCGGGCATCCGTAACGGCGATGTGAAGCCCGGCGTCTCCGTCATGTTCAATGTCGTCTTCAAGAACCTCGGGGAGATCGGCGGAACCCTCCTCTCCGTGTCATCGGGATCTCTTTGAGACGAACCGACCGGTATGTAGGAGATTCCCGCACTTTCGGCGCTTGACCGTGTAATTTGGGTGGCGCTTTGCTGTAGCGATGGAGGTTCGGCTGTTGATGGTGCCTTTCCGCTGGTCTTGTGTTCTGGTGGTTTCCGCGGCGCTGTGCGGCGCGGCTCACGCGCAGCGTTCCCAGGTGGCGGTTCAGGCTCCGCCGCAGGCCGCGCCGGGACAGCCTGCCGCTGGGCCACGCGCCCGAAATGCGGATAGCGGCCGTCGTCAATGACGAGGTCATCTCGGTATTCGACATGGTATCGCGCATGCAGATGGTTATGCTGTCGTCCAATATTCCGGATACCCCGGAATTGCGCGAGCGAATGGGTCGGCAGGTCCTGCGTTCGTTGATTGACGAGAAATTGCAATTGCAGGAAGCCAAGCGCCAGAATGTCACGGTGCCGGATTCCGATGTCGAGAAGGCGCTGCAGAAAATCGCGCAGCAAAACAACATGAGTACGGAACAGCTGACCGGGCTTTTGAAATCGCGGGGAATCGGTCGGAGCGCGCTTGTCGATCAGGTCAGGGCGACGCTGGTTTGGACGAAGCTGGTGCGACGCCAGGCAGCTCAAACGGTCGACATTTCCGACGAGGAAATCGATGAAGCAGTAAAGCGCGCGCAAGAAAGTGCCAAGGAAGCGCAGACCCGGATTGGGGAAATCTTCCTGACGGTCGACAATCCGGCGCAGGACGAGGAGGTACGCCGGTTCGCCGAGCGGCTGTCGCAAGAGATGCGGCGGGGGGCGCGGTTCTCGGCCGTCGCGCGGCAGTTCTCGCAAGCCGCGAGCGCTCCGGTCGGAGGCGATATGGGCTGGCTGCGCCCGGATCAGCTGCCTCCCGAGCTGGCGAAGGCGGTGGCGCAGCTCGGCCCTGGCGACTTGTCGGCGCCGATCTCTTATGGCGGCGGCTACTACTTGCTGCTCGTTCTCGACCGCCGGCTCGGCGGGGCGAGTGCCAGCAAGCAGGAAACCATCTACGATATGGTCCAGGTCGTCTTCCCGCTGCCGCCGAGGGCGGGCGAGGCGGCGTTGCGAGCGGCCGTCGGCGAGGCGGAGAACCTGCGCAGCACCGCAACGGATTGTCCGACGTTGCTGAAGATCGGCAGGGAAAAGGCGCCGCAGCTGACCAGCGAGGGCAAGGTTGCCGAGAGCCGCATATCCCCGGAAATGCGAAATGTGATCGGCGGATTGCCAATCGGACAGGTGTCACAGCCGATCGTTCAGAAGAACGGGGTCGGCGTGATCATGGTCTGCGGAAAATCGACCGCCGGCGGTGGTGGAAACACCCGCGAGGAGATCGCAGAATCGCTGATACGGCAGCGGCTCGATACAGTATCGCGGCGGTATCTTCGCGACCTGCGGCGCAATTCCTACGTCGATGTAAGGGTTTGAGACCGCAGCTGCTTCCGCTCGCTCTGACCATGGGCGAGCCGGCCGGAATCGGCGGCGAGATCACCGTCAAGGCGTGGTTGCGCCGAGCTGAAGGTGTTCCGCCATTCTATGTGATCGACGATCCCGGACGCCTCGCGGCGATCGCGTATCACGAGAATTGGAATGTTCCGATCGTTGCGCTCGATACCGTTTCCGAGGCGGGGGCGGCGTTCGCGCAGGCATTGCCCGTCCTGCCGATCGGCGGCAGCATCCGAGCCGGACCGGGCCGCCCCGATCCGGCCGATGCGCCGTTGGTGATCCGCGCTATCGAGATGGCGGTCGCGGACGTGCGGGCTGGCCACGCGGCTGCGGTCGTCACCAATCCGATCAACAAGGACGCGCTCTACCGGACCGGTTTTCGTCATCCCGGGCACACGGAGTTTCTCGCCGAGCTTGCCGGAATCGGAGACGACCCGGTGATGATGCTGGCCGGGCCGCAGCTGCGGGTCGTGCCGGTGACGATCCATCTCCCGCTGCGCGAGGCCGTCGAAAAGCTCTCGGGTCCTGCGATCATGCACGCCGCGCGCGTGACGCACGCAGCTTTGGTCCACGATTTTGGCGTCGCCGCGCCGGTTATTGCGGTCGCCGGGCTCAACCCGCATGCCGGCGAAGGCGGCGCTCTCGGCCGCGAGGATATCGAGATCGTCACGCCCGCGATAGCCGCGCTCCGACGGGAGGGCATCGACGCGCGCGGGCCGCTCGCGGCGGATACGATGTTTCACGCCGCCGCCCGGCGCAACTATGACGCGGCGCTGTGCATGTATCACGACCAGGCGCTGATCCCGGTCAAGACGCTCGATTTCGACGCGACGGTCAATGTGACGCTTGGGCTTGCCGTTCATCCGCACCTCGCCCGATCACGGCACCGCTTTCGATATCGCCGGGACGCGGATCGGCCCGGCCGGAGAGCCTGATTGCCGCGTTGAAGCTGGCTGCCGCGATGGCCGAGCGGCGCCGCGGCGCGGATACCGCGTAGGTGGACAGCGCTCGACGCGGCGGAGTTGCCGCCGCTGCGCGAGATCATCGCGCGCCACGGCATCACCGCCCGCAAGAGCCTGGGACAGAATTTCATCCTCGACCTCAATATGACCCGGCGTATCGCGCGCGCCGCCGGGCGGCTCGACCACGCGACCGTGATCGAGGTCGGTCCGGGACCGGGCGGGTTGACCCGCGCCTTGCTGGCGGAAGGCGCCGAGCGCGTCATCGCGATCGAGCGCGATCGGCGCTGTCTCGCCGCGCTCGGCGAGTTGGCGGCGCATTATCCCGGCCGGCTTCATCTTGTCGAGGGGGATGCGCTGGAGCTCGATCCGGCCGCGCTGTCGGAAGCGCCGCGCAAGATCGTCGCCAACCTGCCGTACAATATCGCGACCGCGCCTGCTGCTGCGCTGGCTCGATCGCATCGGCGAGCTACGAGAGCCTGACGCTGATGTTTCAGCGCGAGGTCGCCGAACGGCTCGTTGCCGCGCCGCGCAGCCCGGCCTATGGCCGGCTGTCGGTGCTCGTGCAATGGCTGACCGAGCCGAAAATCCTGTTCGACCTGCCGCCGCGTGCTTTTGTGCCGCCGCCCAAGGTGACGTCGAGCGTCGTCATGCTGACCCCGCGCGCCGCGCCGCTGGCCTCGGCCGCGAAGCCGGCCCTCGAACAGGTGACCGCCGCAGCCTTCGGCCAGCGCCGCAAAATGCTGCGCTCGAGCCTCAAAACGCTCGGCGTTCCGGTGGAGGACCTGCTCGCCGCGGCCGGAATACCGCCAACCGCGCGGGCCGAGGAGCTATCGGTGATCGCGTTCTGCGCCCTGGCGCGGGCAATCGACCGAGGCGCTGCACGCCACTCAGAGTGAGCGGCGCGTGGCCAGTCGTGCCGCGACGCCTGGTGCAGCGGTGCTGTTACAAAGCGATCCGCAATCCTTCAGCCCGCGACGGGAGCCGCACCCGGCAAGCTGGTACGGACCAGCCGCACAGGGTCCTCTATTCCGACGTCAGACGATGCCGTCGGAACGGAGTTCCGTCACCGCGGCGTCGTCAAGCCCGAGCCAGTCGCGCAGCACCTCCGCTGTGTGCTCGCCCAGCAGCGGCGCGGACTTGACCTCGGCTGGGACCCCGTCGAAGCGCACCGGCCAGGTGGGCATCGCCATCTTGCGCTCGCCGTGCGTCATTGTCTGCAGGATGCCGCGCTCGTAGAAGCTGGGCTCGTTGACCAGTTCGTTGGTGTCGAGCACCGCGCCGGCCGGCACGCCGACGCCGCTCAGCTGCGCCATCGCCTCCTGCTTGGTGCGCTGACGTGTCCAGGTGCTGATGATTTCGTTGATCTCGGCCTCGTGCTCCACCCGCGCTTCGGACGTGTCGAAGCGCGCGTCGCCGATCAAATCCTCGCGGCCGATCAGCTTCAACAGGCGCGGCCAGTGCTCCGGGTTGGCGCGGCTGGTCAGAAGGTAGACGTAGTCGTTCGGACCTTCCGGGCTTGCACGGGAAGATGCCGCTCGGCGGGTTGGGGGCAGCCGCCCGGCGCGGCGCCGCCTTGCCGGTGCGGGCCTGGGCGATAAAGCCGCTACGGCTGTAATGCATGATCGAATCCTGCATCGCCACCTGCAGCCGCTTGCCCTTGCCGGTGCGGGTGCGGTCGAACAGCGCGCTGACGATGCTGAACGCCATCAGCATGCCGGTTCCGGTGTCGCCGATCGTCGGGCCGGGCTTGATCGGTCGCCCGCCCGGCTCGCCGGTGATGCTCATCGCGCCGCCGGCGGCCTGGGCGATCGGGTCGAACGCAAGACCGCTCTCATAGGGACTGCCGGCGCCGAAGCCCTTTACCTGGGCATAGATGATGCCGGGGTTGATCGCGCTGACGACGTCGTAGCCGAGCCCCAACCGCTCGACCGCGCCGGGCGCGAAGTTCTCGGCGAAGACGTCGGCCTTCTTCACCATCTCCTTGACCAGAGCCAGGCCGCGCTCGGCCTTCAGGTTGACGGTGAGCGACCGCTTGTTGGCATTGTACATCATGAAGTAGTAGGCATCGCCGAAGCCGGTGCGGCCGGCCTCGCCGCGCGGCGGCTCGACCTTGGCGATGTCGGCGCCCATCCAGGCGAGCGCTTCGGTGCAGGTCGTGCCCGCCTCGAATTGCGTCAGATCAAGCACGCGGATCCCGGCAAGGCAGCCGGGCGATGCGGGCGTTACGGCCATGTCGGTCTCCTTCGCTGGGATCATCCCCGCGTTCTTCCGTCCAGTTTATCGTCATTTTCGCATAAGCGGGAAGCCAAAGGCGATGGCGACACTCGCCTGCCGCCCGGGCCCTCGCTTTGCATCGTTGGAGCTCCAACATCCTACAGTCGATCAGGACGGCACGGCGATTTCGAGGAGGATTGATTTCCGGAGCAGGACGATCCGTTTGCGTCGCCCGGGCCGAGCGCCCACTCTCGTTTGACCAAGCTAAGCGTCGCGGAACGCGCGCCTGGGAACTCGTGCCGCTACGATCGTTGCCCGGCTTTGGCGGGATGCCCGGAACCGTTCACGCGAGCGTGATATCGCACATTTGTCGGAGGGAAAGAGCGCTTCAAACGCAATGACATGCATCCGGGTCCAGGATTGACCTGAATCAATGCTCGGCAGTCGAAAATCAGCCATGTGACACCGAACCTTGGACGTACCCTCATGATCCTCAGCTTCGCTAATGTCCGCTGGCTTACCGATTTACAGATCGGCGAGGCCGATCGATACCGCTTCGTTGGAAGAATGTCGTGATGCGACGGGAGACGATCCCATGAAAGCGCGCGACGTGATGACGACGACCGTCGTATCGGTCGATCCGGATACGCCTGTCAGTGCGATCGCCAAGACCCTGAGCGAGCACGGGATCAGCGCCGTCCCCGTGATCGACCACAGCGGAGCCGCGCTCGGCATGGTCAGCGAGGGCGACCTGATCGGCCGCGACGACGCCGCACGCGAGGCGCGCCGCGACTGGTGGCTGACCCTGCTCGCCGAGGGCGAGCCACTCAGCCCGGAGTTTCTCGAATGCCTGCGCACCGCCGAGCGGCGAGCGCGCGACGTGATGGCGGCGCCGGCGGTCACCGTCGGCGAGGACACCGAACTCGGCGAGGTGGCGCGGCTGCTGACCGAACACCGCATCAAGCGGGTGCCGGTGGTGCACGCCGGCGAGGGCCGTGTCGTCGGCATTGTCAGCCGCGCCGATCTGGTTCGCGCGATGGCCAGCGAGCACCGGCAAGCGACGCAGACTGTCGCGGGCGCGGCGCCGCACCACGGTTTGCTGGCGGAAATGGCCGCCACGCCATCGACCGCCATTTTACGCAGGGCACTGATGCCGTGCAGACCGGCAAGCCGGCAGCGGTGCAGGCCGAAGTTCCGAAATTGAAAACCGTGGGTTTCCGCCGGCTCGTCGCGGATTACGAAAGGAAGGAACTCATGTCTGAAAGTCATGGGACAATGAAGCCGGCACCGGTTGAGATCCTTTCCGCCGCGGATATCAAGCGCCGGATGGCCGAGCGTGAGGCGCAGAGAGCTGCCGAAGAACTCCGCCGCATGCAGGAGCAGGAGGAAAAACAAAAGGCGGTGATGGCGGAATTTCATGCGCCGCCCGATCAGAGCCCCGAACAGCTCATGCAACGCGTGATGCAGCTTGTTAATCAGGCCGCCGAAAGCGGACAGACCGAAATCCAGGTTTATCGGTTTCCAGGTGAACTATGCACCGATCGGGGGCGAAGGATTAACAACTCAGAGCCCGACTGGGAGCAGACCTTGGAGGGCCGCCCCAAGCTCGGCTACGAATTCTGGCGCGACCACTTAAAACCGCTCGGTTTTGGTCTTAAGGCAGAGGTGCTCGAGTATCCGGGAGGAATGCCCGGCGACATCGGCTTCTTTCTGACATGGAAATAGAAGGTCATCGTTCGTCAAAGGGAGACCTACATTCGTTCAAATTGGCTGCAAACGGTAGATAGCTTCGTTCGAGGTTGTTACCGTTTGAGCCTTCTATAGGGCAGCTCATGCCCCAGTGGATACACTGAAACTGTGCACGAAGAAAAAGAATTGCGGCATGCTCTTTGCGCCCGATTGACTTGGATCAACGCGCTTTTGTCATCGTCGCGGTATTCGGAACCAGAAACGAACCAGGGCGCTTGATGCGCCGCTTGCAGGATTGGGAGAAATCCAATGTCCGATCGGGGCAACATGCAGTTGTATATCGAGTGGGCGAAGGCACGGCTAGACGAGATGGATGCCACATTGGCGTCATTCGAAACCCAGGCCAGGGGGGTGCAGGCTGAGTCCCGCGCCAAAGGCGAGCAGCTGATTGCCGATCTGCGCAAGAGGCGTGACAAGTTCCAGGAAAACATAAAGAGCCAAGCGGAGGCGGGTGAAGCTGCCTGGCGACGTACCAAGGTTCAGCTGGAAAAAGAGTGGCAGGAATTCGAGGCAGACGTTACAAAGTTTATCGCGACTTGCAATCTGCAGGTCGAGCAGCAGAGGGCAATGTTCCGAAACGTAGCTGCTGCGCAGCTCAAGGCCTGGCGCGAGGCGTCGGACAAAGCTCATGCCGTGGCGACCGGCTTCGCAGCAGAGCGCCGGGCGGATATTGATGCTGCCGTCAGCCAGATGCAGACCAGCGCATCGGGGACGAAAGCGCGCCTCGACGCGCATTCTCAGGCAGCGACGGCGTCCTGGACTGCCTTTTCCGGGGCCTTAGCGCAATCGCGCGCTGCTTTCGACGGCGTTCTTCAGGCCGCCGTGGATGCATTTAGGCGGACCGGGCCTTCGGCGAGCGCAGACAAGCCCGCCGACAGCACAAGCGTCGAGCCACCGCGTTGAAGGTCGGTTCTGACGCGACGTAATAGAAACCCGGAACCGGAGAGTTCGATGTGTCCCATACTGTTTGCGGTTTACGAGTTTACGACGACCGCCGCGGCTCAAATTGAGCGCGACTTGAATAAAACCGGTCTCGATGGCTTGCGATAGCATGGCGCCTTCATCGGAGGGCCTGGCGGCCGCTTCCGATGCTGCGGGAGCTCTGTGGGACGCAGGTCAGAGCTTTCCGTTGGGCGCCACCGTTCTTCCCGGCGGCGTCAATTTCAGCGTGTTCTCGCGGCAGGCCACCCGGGTCGAGCTGTTGCTGTTCGATAATGCCGCGGCGGCGCAGCCGGCGCAGGTGATCGACCTCGATCCGCGCATGCCACCGCACCTACCACTACTGGCACGTCTTTCGTGCCCGGGGATCGGCGCCGGACAGGTCTACGCGTATCGCGCCTTCGGTCCGTTCGATCCCGAGTCAGGGTCTGCGTTTCGATCCGAGCAAGGTCCTGCTCGATCCCTACGGGCGCGCCGTTGTCGTCCCGCAGGCTTATTCCCGGCAGCGGGCGAGCCAATACGGGCAATGTCCGACGCGAACGCGATGAAAAGCGCCGTGGTTGATCCCGGCGCTTACGACTGGGAGGGCGACGCGCCGCTGCGTCGGAGTTTTGCGTCCACCGTCATCTACGAAATGCACCTTGCCGGCTTCACGCGTCACCCCAGCTCGGGGATCGCCGCCGAGCTGCGGGGCACGTATGCCGGCATGATCGAAAAGATCCCGTATCTGCGGGATCTGGGGATCACCGCCGTCGAGCTGCTGCCGATATTCCAGTTCGATCCGCAGGATTGCCCGGCGGGCCTGGTCAATTACTGGGGTTATTCGCCGGTATCGTTCTTTGCGCCCCATTCCGGCTACAGTTCGCGGAAGGATGCGCTCGGCCCGGTCGACGAGTTCCGCGACCTCGTCAAGGCGCTGCACCGCGCCGGCATCGAGGTGATCCTCGACGTCGTCTACAACCACACCGCCGAGGGGACGAGACCGGGCCGACGCTCTCTTTCCGCGGCCTCGCCAATGAAATGTACTACATCCTCGACCAGGACCGCGCGCACTACGCCAATTACAGCGGCACCGGCAACACGCTGAACGCCAATCAGGCGATCGTGCGGCGCATGATCCTCGACAGCCTGCGGTACTGGGTCGCGGAGATGCATGTCGATGGCTTCCGCTTCGACCTCGCCGCGATCCTGGCGCGCGACGAAACCGGTCGGCCGCTCGAAAATCCCCCTGTCCATCTGGGACATCGAGTCCGATCCCGTCCTCGCCGGCACCAAGCTGATCGCGGAGGCCTGGGACGCCGCCGGTCTCTATCAGGTCGGAAGCTTTGTCGGCGACAGCTGGAAGGAATGGAACGGCCGCTTCCGCGACGATGTCCGCGGCTTTGTCAAAGGCGACGGGGGCATGGTGCGGATGCTGGCGCAGCGCGTGCTCGGCAGCCCCGACATTTTCGGACATGAGGAGCGCGAACCCGAGCAAAGCCTCAACTTCGTCACCTGTCACGACGGCTTCACGCTGAACGATCTGGTTTCCTACAACGGCAAGCACAACGAGGCGAACGGCGAAGACAACCGCGACGGGTCGGACAACAACCTGTCCTGGAATTGCGGGATCGAGGGGCCGAGCGACGACGAAGCCGTCGAGAGACTGCGCCGGCGTCAGGTGAAGAACTTCATCGTTCCAGCTGCTGATTTCGATCGGCACCCCGATGCTGCTGATGGGCGACGAGATGCGCCGCACCCAGCACGGCAACAACAACGCCTATTGCCAGGACAACGAGATCAGCTGGCTCGACTGGAGCCTGCTCGACCGGCATCGCGACCTGCACCGGTTCGTCCGCACGCTGATCTCCCATCGCCTGCGATGGATGGAGGTGCGGAGCGCGGACAGACTCGGACTAAGCCTCAACGAGGTGTTGCGCCGCGGCGAGATCGAATGGCACGGCGTCCGGCTCGGCAGCCCGGACTGGTCCGACGACTCGCACAGCATCGCCTGCACGGTTCGGCCCGCGACCGCATCTTGTTCCCGTTGTGGCTGCACCTGATGTCCAACGCCTATTGGGAGCCTCTCGACTTCGACCTGCCCGCCGTTGCCGGAGACCGCCGTATCCGGCTGGCGGCGCTGGATCGACACGGCGCTAGAGGCGCCCGAGGACATTGTGGATCCCCCTGCGGCGCCGCCGGTGCCGGGACCGCAATATCGCGTGATGCCGCGCTCGGTCGCGGCGCTGTTCGTGCGGGTCGACGCTACGCTAGCTGGCAGGTCGCTTGAGGTCGAGGACAAGGAGATCGTGACGAACTCCGCGAAAACACGACATTGTCGCCCGAGGAGCCTAGAATGTGGCTGGTCGGGCGCTGATACTCGGCGCGCTGCATGCTTGCCGGATGCGGTACCGCCTCCAGAACCCCCTACACCGCGGCCGATGCGGCGGCGGCGGTGATCCCGAACATGGCGGACGTCCGCGTTTTCGCCGATGTTCCGGAAACGGAATTCATGCGCTCCGTGTGTCCGAACCTCGGTGCCGTGTTGAATCGTGCGGCGGCACCGGCCTATCTGGCCCTGTCGGGCGGCGGCGCCGACGGGGCGTACGGAGCCGGCCTGCTCAACGGATGGACGGAAACGGGGACCCGGCCCGAATTCACGATCGTGTCGGGAGTGAGCACCGGCGCGCTGATCGCGCCCTTTGCCTTCCTCGGCCCGAGCTACGACGAGCTGCTGCGCCATCTCTATACGAGCGGCATTGCCGAGAAGCTCCTTTCGTCGCCGCGCCCTCTGGATTTGCTGTTCGGCTCGGGGGTGTTCGGCAGCCAGCCGATGCGCGACCTCGTGGCCCAGCATGTCGATCGGCCGATGCTTGCCCGTGTCGCCGCCGAGTACGGCAGGGGACGGTGTCTTGCCGTCGTTACGACCGATCTCGACGCGCAGCGCGCCGTCGTCTGGGACATGGGCCGTATCGCGTCATACGACTCTCCGGCCGCGCTGGAGCTGTTCCGCGACGTGCTCACCGCCTCGGCCAGCGTTCCGGTCGTGTTTCCGCCGGTGATGATCGATGTCGCGGCGAATGGCCGGACCGTTCAGGAAATGCACGTCGATGGTTCCGTCAAATCGCCCGTGTTCACGCTGCCCGCGACGTTCCTGTTGAGCAATACCCGACCCGAGTACCGGTTCAGGCTGAACGTCTATGTCTTGATCAACAACGAGCTCGATCCGGACTTCAAGGTCGTGCCCGAGAGGAGCGTCGCTATTGCCGGCCGGTCCGTATCGACGATGATCAAGGACCAGACTCGATCCGTGATCTTCCGTACCTACCAGTTCACACAAGAAAACGGGCTGAGGTTCAATCTCTCCTATGTCGACGAGAAGGGGGTTCCCGATAGCGATAGCAGCCTCGGGTTCGACACCGCCTATATGCGCCGGCTCTACGAGTACGGCTACGAGAAGGCGCGGTCGGGCCGCTCCTGGCAGAGAGAACCTCCAAGCCCTAGCCCCTCGATCATCGCACAGCGTTGAGCGAAAGGCATCTCCGGCCCGGGTTTCTCGGATGCAACAGGACTCGCCCGAAATCACCAACCGACAGTGTGACCGCGAGGAACGAAGCGACGAATGTCGAATCTGGCAGGCAAAACCGTGCCCAGCGTCGTGACAGACAGCACGCCTGATGACGGCCATTCCGGCGGAGCGGCGAGGGCCCCCCCGTCGCGTTTGATCGCCCCGTGGTATCTGGCCTACCTGATCCTCGGCCTGATTACCTCCGGGATGCTGCCGTTTCTGTTGCCGTTGATGGTCGCGAATATCACAGACGATCCCGGTCGAATTGCCTACATCGTCGGCGCCTACAATGCCGGCTTGCTGCCGGCGCCGCTGTTGGGGCGACTGGCGGAACGCTATCGGCTATTCCGCCTGGTGTTCTTCGGGGGATTTGCCGCGCTCTGTTTCGGCCTGGGCGCAGCCGCGATCGCGATGTCGCTGACCGCTTGGGTCGGCCTTGCGGTGCTATGCGGCCTCGGCGCGGGTGCGGTCGCCACGGTCGCTCCGCTTTTCGTGTTCAGCTTCGCGCCGAAATCCGAATGGAACGCGCGCATCGGATGGCTGCAGGGCTTCAGCGGCGCTGGTCAACTCGCCGGACTCCTGCTTGTCGGATTGATCCTCCTGGGCCCCTCGTTTACGGCTTCTGGCTCGCCGCTGTTTTGTCGGCCATCGCAATCGTGGTTGGGCACCTCGGCCTGCCTTCCGGCGGACGGGGCGGAGAGAAGGGCCTGCCGCCGCTTGCATGGGGCCGATTTATGAGTGCTTTCCAAGCCGGCCCGCCGTTCGGTGGACTGTTGAATCATTCCCATCACTTACAAGGCGAGGCGTTGCGCCGCTTCCTGAAGTCGATGGACTGGGAGTTCACCCGCTTCTTGCTGGCATGGGCCGCGATCAGCTTCGGCACGGCGCCGTTTTTTGCCTATTACCCCCTGATCATGGACAGGACCTTCGGGATTGCCCCGGCGACGATTGCCGTCGTTTATGCGTTCGCCGCGGCTGTCGGCGTCGCCGTATTCGTAGCGGCGGGCCGCGCGGCGCAGCAATTCGGGGCTCGGTCCGTCTTTCTGCTCGGATTGGCGCTACGCGCGAGCGGCTTCGGGATGCTCGCGGGGGTGGCATTGGTAGCGCCGTGGGGCACGCCAACCGGGGCCATCCTGGCCTTCATGCTCGTTGTGCTTGCCTGGCCCCTTCTCAGCGTTTCCGCAACCGGATTGGCGGCGAGCCTGACGCCGGTCGGCGAAGGCGCCGCAATGGGCCTGCTGGCCAGCAGCAGCGCGATCGCCACGGTCTTGGGGACCGCTCTGGCTGCGCCGCTGGTTCAGGCGCTCGGATTTGCGGTCGTCGCCCCGCTCGCCCTCGTCGGACTCTTGGGTGCGGCGGCGCTGACCGCAACGGTGCGGCTCGAAAATGGTCGCGATCGAGCGGAAGCCGTAACCGCCGCCATAAACCCCGGCACCATTGAAAAGATCGATTCATGACGATTTCCCCGCTGGCTGGCAAGCCGGCCCCAAAGGAGATGTTGGTCGATCCGGCCCGCCTCGAACGCCAATATTTCGAATGCCGGTCCAATCACGACGGCCCGGCGCAACAGGTCAGCTTCGGCACGAGCGGCCATCGCGGCTCGCCGCTCGACGGGTCGTTTTACCGAGGCGCACATCCTTGCGATAACACAGGCGATCTGCGACTTCCGGCGGGCGCACGGCACCGACGGCGTGTTGTTCATGGGAAAGGACACGCATGCCTTGTCCGGCCCCGCCCATCGCAGCGCGCTGGAAGTTCTCGCCGCCAATAACATCGAAACCGTCATCCAGCGGGATGACGGGATTACCCCGACGCCGGTCATCTCCCGGGCGATCCTGGTCCACAATCGCGGCCGCGTTCAGCGTTTCGCCGATGGCATCGTCGTCACGCCGTCGCATAACCCGCCCGAGGATGGCGGCATCAAATACAACCCGCCGCATGGCGGGCCGGCCGAAACCGAGGTGACCCAATGGGTGGAGCGCCGGGCCAACGAACTGCTGCGCGGCGGCAACGCCGAGGTCAGGCGCATGCCGCTCGCTGGGACGCTGAGGGCGCAATCGACGCATCAAACCGATTTCGCGCTGCCCTATGTCGAGGATCTGCGCAATATCGTCGATATGGAGGCAATCCGTGGCGCCGGACTCAAGCTCGGCGTCGATCCGCTGGGGGGCGCCGCCGTGCACTATTGGGAGCCGATCAACGCCGTCTACAAGCTCGACATCGCGGTAGTGAACCCGGTTGTCGACCCGACCCTTTCATTCATGACTGTCGATCACGACGGCAAGATCCGCATGGATTGTTCGAGCCCCTGGGCCATGGCCCGGCTCGTCGGCCTGCGCCCCACGATCAGGCGGCGTGCATCGCCTGCGTCTCGGCCGCTTCCGTGCCCTCGGGACGAGAGGGTTCGGTGATCCGGAACCAGGCGACGTACAAGGCGGGCAGGAAGATCAGGGTCAGCACCGTCGCCACCAACAGGCCGCCGATGATCGCGAACGCCATCGGGCCCCAGAATACCGTCGGCGCGATCGGGATCATCCCGAGCGAGGCGGCGGATGCGGTGAGCAGGATCGGACGGGTCCGGTGGATCGTGGCGGTGACGACCGCATCCCACGGATGCTGGCCCGCCGCTCGTTCGTGCTCGACCTGATCGATCAGGATGACCGAATTTCGCGCGATCATGCCGCCCAGCGCCAGCACGCCGAGCATCGCGACGAAGCCGAGCGGGGCCTGCGCCAGCAGCAAGGCCGCGACCACGCCGATCAGGCCGAGCGGCGCCACGCTCAGCACCAGCAAGACGCGCTGGAAGCTCTTCAACTGGAAGATCAGGATGACCAGCACCACCAGGACCATCGCCGGCACGACGGCCATCACCGAAGCCTGCGATTTGCCGCTCTCCTCGACAGAACCGCCGGTTGCGATCCGGTAGCCGCGCGGCAGGGTTGCCGCGAGCTTGTCGATGCGCGGGCTGTGCGGCTTGCACCGCGGCCGCCGGCAACACGCCCGGCACGATATCGGCCTGCACCGTCAGGGTCGGGACGCGGTCGCGCCGCCAGACGATCGGGTATTCCTGCGTGTAATCGAAGCTGGCGATCTGCCGCAACGGCACCACCCGCCCGTTGGGCAATGAGATCTGCAGCGAGCGGAGCGATTCGAGCGATGTCCGCTGTGCCTGTTCGGCGCGCGCGACCACGTCGATCAGATAGATGCTGTCGCGCACCTGCGTCACCGTGGTGCCGGTCACGACGCCGTTCAGCGCGCGTTGCCACGTCCTGCGAACTGAGACCAAGCTGCCTCGCCTGGTCCTGGTCGATGCGGATGCGCATGACCCGCGCCGGCTCGACCCAATCGAAGTTGACGTTGCGCACGCCCTCGGCCGCGCCGAGCACGTCGGCGACCTGCAAGGCGATCGCGCGCGCGCGCTGCGGGTCCGGCCCGCTCACGCGGTATTTGACCGGCCAACCCACCGGCGGGCCGAGCTCCAGCGGATAGACCCGCGCGACCACCTGCGGGAAGCGCGTCGCCAGCGCCTGTTCAAGCCGCGCGCGCACCTGCTCGCGCTGTTCGAGCCCTTTTGTCACGACGACCGACTGGGCAAAGAAGTCGTTCGGCAAGGCGACGTCGAGCGGCAGGTAGAAGCGGATGGCGCCCTGGCCGACATAGGTCGAGAAACGTTCGATGTCCGGGTCGGCGGCGAGCACCTGATCGAACGCCTCGGCCACGTCGCGCGTCGCCAGGATCGAGGCATTGTCCTGCAGCTTCAAATCGACCAGCAGCTCGGCGCGGTCGGAGGACGGGAAGAACTGCTCCGGGATCAGACGGATCCCGGCGAGAGACGCGGCGAACAGACCAACCGTGACCGCGATCGTGATCCACCTGGCCCGCATCGCCGCCAACGAGGCAGCGCCGGAACAGGCGCATCGCCCTGCCCAGAGTCTCGCCATGCGGATTCTTCGGAGGGCGCAGCAGCGCCAGGCCGACAACCGGGGCAAACAGACCGGAGGCCAGCCACGAGGCCAGCAGCGCCAGCGCCACCACGACGAACAACGAGAACGTATATTCGCCGGCGTCGCTGCGGGCGAAGCCGACCGGCAGGAACCCCGCGATGATGACCAGCGTTCCGGTGAGCCGCGGCATGGCGGTGGACGCATAGGCGAAGACTGCGGCCTGCTCCTTGTTGTCGCCGCGCTCCAGGCGGCTGACCATGCTCTCGATGGTGATCATCGCGTCATCGACCAAGAGGCCGAGGGCGATGATCAGGGCGCCGAGCGAGATGCGCTGAAGGTCGATGCCGAGCGCCTCCATCGCCGCGAATACGGCCGCCAGCACCAGCGGAATCGAGATGATGACGATGGCGCCGGCGCGCAGGCCGAGGCTCACCACGCTCACCGCGAGGACGATCGCAATCGCCTCCCACAGCGCTTCCATGAATTCGTTGATCGAATGGCTTTGACCGTATCCGGCTGGTTGGCGACCATGACCGGTTCGATGCCGACCGGCAGGTCGGCCTTCAGCTCCTCCATGGTCTGATGGATGTGCTCGCCCAGCGCGAGCACGTCGCCGCCGTCGCGCATCGAAATCGACAGGCCCAGGCCGGGCTTGCCGTTGATGCGGAAGATCGGGTCGGGCGGGTCCTTGTCCTCCCGCCGCACCTCGGCGATGTCGGCCAGCCGGATGATCCGGTCGCCGACCGCGAAATTGATGGCGAGGATGTCCTTTTCGGATTTGAACGCGCCGCTGACCCGCAGTTTGACGTTCTCCGCGTCGGTGGTAATGCTACCGGACGGGACCACGATGTTCTGCGCCTGCAGCGCCGCCATCAGTGACGCCGGGGTGAGCCCATAACCGGCCAGCTTGGCGGGCGAGAACTGAATGTAGATGCGCTCGGGCTGGGCGCCGATCAGGTTGACTTTGGAGACATCCGGCACCTGCAGCAGCCGCGAGCGGATATCCTCGACATAGTCGCGCAATTCGCGATTGGTGAACCCGTCCGCGGTAAAACCGTAGATGATGCCGTAGGTGTCGCCGAACTCGTCGTCGGCAACCGGACCGATCACGCCCGGCGGCAGCGTCAGCTCGATGTCCTTCACCTTCTTGCGAACCTGATACCAGGTATCCGACACCGCCTTCGGCCCGGTTGATCCCTTTCAGATACACGAAGACGGTCGACTGTCCCGCCCTGGTGAAGCTCTTCAGATAGTCGAGATGCGGCGTTTCCTGCAGCTTGCGCTCGATCCGCTCGGTGACCTGAAGCAGCGTATCGTGCAGCGTCGCGCCCGGCCATTGCGCCTGCACCACCATAGTCTTGATCGTGAAGGTGGGGTCCTCGTTGCGCCCCAATCGCAGGTAGGACTGGATGCCGAGGACAACGAGCGCCGCCATCAGGAAGTACACGATGGAACGGTGCGCGATCGCCCAGGCGGACAGGTTGAAGCCGGTCATTGCGCGTTCCCCAGCAGGCGAACCTTCTGGTCGGGCCGCAAGCGCGTGCACGCCGGCGGTCACCACGATTTCTCCGGCCTTGAGCCCTTTTGTCACGACAATGCCGGCAGAGTCCTGGCGCTGCAGCTGGACGGGCCGCAGCGCGACCTGGTCGGCTCTGGGGATCGACCACCCAGACGGCCGGCTTGTTGTCCACTATGGTCAGAGCCGTCGCCGGCAGCTCGATGCCGCCCGGCGCCACCATGCGCGCCTGCCCGGTGACGGTCGCGCCCAGCCGCATGGCTTCCGGCTGCTTGGTCAGCCCGATCTTGGCGCGGTAGCTGCGCGTCATCGGGTCCGCCTGCGGCGCCAGTTCCCGCACCCGGCCGACCGTGCGGATCGTGGGATCGTCGGTCAGCGCAATGCTGATCTCCTGGTCGGGAGACACCTGGCGCAGGAGGCTCGCCGGCACGTCGAACACTGCGTCGGCGCCGTCATCGAGCGCGACCGTGACGATCATCTGGCCGGCCTTCACGACCTCGCCGGCCTCGGCGCCCTTGGCGGTCACCGCGCCTGGGGAAATCCGCCAGCAATTTCGTGTAGCCGAGCTGGTCCTCGGCGGCGTGCAAGTCGGCCGCAGCGGAATCGACGTCGGCTTTCGCGGCGAGGAACTTCTTCTCCGCGGCATCGAACATCACCCGGGTGCTCCAACCCTGGGCGACCAGTATCCGCTGGCGCTCGATGTTGTTGGCGGCTTCGCGGAGGGCTGCCTGCGCCGAAGCCTGCTTGGCCTGTGCGGCGCGCAGTGCATCCTGCTTAGGCTGCGGGTCGAGTTCGGCGACAACCTCGCCTGCTTTGACGTTCTGCCCTACATCGACATGGCGCGCGATCATCCTGCCATCGATGCGGAAGGCAAGGCTCTGCTCGGTGCGCGCCCGGATATGGCCGGTCAGCGACACCGGTTCGCCACCGGCGGGGGCGGTCGACGACCACGGTTCGCACGGGCCGGACATCCGCCGACTGCGGGTATACGGTGCCCGGCGCGACGGCGAGTAAGATAGCGGCCAACATCCCGGCCGTAACGACTAAGGGGCGGCTGGTCTGTTTGACAAATTCGACGAAGACCATTTTGACCTCCCTAGACCTCGCGGTCCGCGCCTAGCAGGCTGCTGAAAATTGGGTGGGTTTGGCGGTTTGCCGGGCGCTGACCGTGGGGCGTTCGCGGAGGTTGGCTGTTTCTGTCGCTGTCGGCGGGATCGCTGTGGCGGCGACAATCGGGCTGCCGGGGACGGCGCGGCTCACTTGGCGGGCTCGGCCAGCAGTTTGGGCAGGCGGACGAGGTTGTAGGCGGCCATTGCCAGGGTGAACTGCCAGCCGACCTTGGGCAGGCCGCGATGACGCATCTTGCGCAAGCCGGCCACCGTCTTGGCCCAGCCGAAGGCCTCCTCGATGCGCTTGCGGATGCGCTGGGAGATTGCGTAGCCGGGGTGCCGGGTGGTGCGGCCGTCGATCGCCGAACGCCGCCCGCTCTGGTTCTGCGCGACATGCGGGGTGACCGTGCGCTCGCGCAACTCCATCACGAAATCGGCGGTGTCGTAGGCCTTGTCGGCACCCAGCGTGATCGGGTTTGGCCGATCGGCGCGCGGCGCGATCAGGGCGATGGCGGCGAGCCGCTCGGCATGCCCCGAAGCGCGCGTCGTCACGGCATCGACAATCAGGCCGTTGCGGTTCTCCATCAGCGCGTGGCCCATGAAGACGAGCCGCGCCTCCTTGCCGGGTCCCTTGCGGAACAGCCGCGCATCGGGGTCGGTGGTCGAGGCGTGGGTGTCGTTCTGGCGCCGCTCGCCGCGAAAGTCGCGCTCGGCGTTGCGCCCCGGCTCCGGCGGCTCGTCCGAGCCGTCCTTCGGGCGGAAGCTCTTGGGGCTGGCCCAAGCTTCCAGCAAGGTGCCGTCGACCGAGAAATGCTCGCTCGACACCAGCCCCCTGACCTTGTCGTGCGACAGCACCGCCGCCAGGAACTTGGCCGCCACCTCGCCGTCCAACAGCCGGTCGCGATTCTTGGTGAAGGTGGTGGCGTCCCACACCGGGTCCTCGATGCCGAGACCGACAAACCAGCGAAACAACAGATCGGTGTCGATCCGCTCGACCAGCTGCCGCTCCGAGCGGATCGAGTAGAAGGCTTGCAGCAGCAACGCCCGCAGCAGCCGCTCCGGCGGGATCGACTCCCGCCCAATCAGCGAATACAGCGCGTCGAAATCGCGCGACAGCGCCTTCAATGCGGCGTTTGCGATCTCACGGATCACCCGCAGCGGATGATCCGCACGCACCCGCTTCTCCAGATCGATATAGCTGAACAGGCTGCCCTTGCCTGCGTCGTCGCCGCGCATCGCCGTCCCCCAGTTCCCCGTCACCAGGGAATCAGCGATCTGCCGATCCGACAACCTTTTTCAGCAGCCTGCTAGTCGATAGGCCGCCATCCCAGTTGCTCTCGAAGGCTTTCCTGCTGCACTTCGAAACTCTGTGACGAAGACGCTATCCGGTACCAGAAGACAGCCGTTGAATTCAGATCAACTTATCAAGTCGTCTGAGCGATGCCCAGGGTTTGGACCCTTAAAAGAGTCCTACTTTGTCGCCCCGCTCGCGAAGATCTCGGCCGCCCATTGCCGGACGTGGAGGACCGCAGCCGGCACACCCCCGATCGATGACGTCGACGCAGCGCCTTGTCGCCCGGCCGGCTAGCCGATTTTCGGCTCGATTTGACAGCCGCGCACGTTGGTCGCACGAGAAGCTAGCACCTATCAGTCGTCTGCACCAATAGTTACACCGGCCATACGCTCGAACACCTTGATGATGGCCGATCCGTCTTCTTTGTTCAGCCCGGCAGCGCGGCCCATCTGATAAACCTGCTGGCTCAGATTGGCCATCAGCAGGGGCACTCCAAGCGCCTTGGCGTAGCCGGTTTCCAATTCCTGGTCCTTGTACGAAATATCGATCGTGCCGCCCGGCGCGAAGTTGCGGGCGAGCATGCGTGGCACCCGGTTCTGAAACTGGACGCTGTTGCCGGTGCTGACACTGACCACTTCGAAAATCTTCTTGGGGTCGAGGCCGGCCTTCTTGCCGAACACCAATGCCTCGGCGATCGCAACCGTCGCGATTTGGCCCAGCATGTTGTTGATCAGTTTCATCGCGAGGCCATGACCGAGATCCCCGACATGGAACACGTTCCTGCCCATCGCACGGAAGAGATCCTCGCTCGCCGCAAAGGTCTCGGCCGGCCCGCCGACGATCACGGACAGAGTACCCGCCGCTGCGCCATGCGTGCCGCCGCTGACGGGCGCGTCCAACATTGCCACCCCTTTTTGCGCCAGTTGCTCCGAAATCCGCCGCGCCGCGAGCGGATCGATCGTGCTCATACACAGCACAATGTCGCCCTGCTTCGCCGCTTGAACGATCCCCGTTCCACCGAGAATCACGGCTTCGGCTTGGGCGGTGGTCTCGACCATGCAGATCGTACGATGGCATCTGGCCGCCACGGCTTCGGGTGAGGTTTCGACGGTCACGCCGGCCGCGACCAGCGGGTCCAGCCGTGCCGGGTTGATGTCGTGTACGACCAGCTCGAACCCGGCTTTCACGAGGTTGAGCGCCATCGGCCCGCCCATATTGCCGAGCCCAATAAATCCCACGCTGCCCACCATCGGCTTCCTCCCAATTTGCGGCGACGATTGTAGCATTAGCCGGCTGATGAGAAACTCGCTCGCCTCGCGCAATCAGAGCCCCGAAAAAATCGCTGGCATCGGCCAGAGCCGGTTTGACGGCTGCCCCTCTGGCCGGCTCTGGCCGGACTGCGCCCGATTGTGGATTTTTTGTTTCGAGAGCCGGCCGCTGCCGCCGAGGAACCGGAGCGGCATGCCCAGACCGATCGACGGTATTGTGTCAATCCTTGCGAAAGAATGATCTGATGAGCAGACGCTTCGACGCGATCGTTATCGGCGCGGGTCAGGCCGGACCATCGCTTGGCATCCGGCTTGCCGAGGCCGGCATGTCGGTGGCGGTCGTCGAACGCAAGCTGTTCGGCGGCACCTGCGTCAACACCGGCTGCACGCCGACAAAGGCCTTGGTCGCCAGCGCTTATGCCGCACATACTGCCCGCCGCGCCGCCGATTACGGCGTCATCCTTGACGCGCCGCCGCGCGTGGACATCGCGCGGGTAAAGGCCCGTGCCGACGCGATCGTTGCCAGATCGCGGTCCGGCGTCGAGGGCTGGCTACGCGGCACCGAGCGGTGCACCGTGATCACCGAGCACGCTCGTTTTCTTGCACCCGATACTGTTGGGGTCGGCGACGAGCGGCTGACCGCGCCGCGCATCTTCCTCAATGTCGGCGGCCGCGCCCTGGTACCGAACCTGCCCGGCATTGGCGAAGCTCCGTTTCTGACCAACAGCACGATCCTGAAGCTGGACCGCATCCCCGAGCACCTGATCGTGGTTGGCGGCAGCTATGTGGGGCTCGAATTCGCGCAGATGTACCGGCGGTTCGGCGCCCAGGTGACGGTGGTCGAAATGGGTCCGCGGCTGATTGCGCGGGAGGACGAAGACGTCTCGCAGGCGATCCGAGAAATCCTCGAAGGCGAAGGCATCGCCGTGCGCACCAGCGCCGAATGCATCACGCTCGCGCCGCATGCCGACGGCGTCGCGGTCGGCGTCCATTGCAGCGAAGGCGACCCCGAGATCGTCGGTTCCGATGTGCTGCTCGCGGTCGGCCGGCGGCCCAACACCGACGATTTGGGCCTCGATGCAGCCGGTGTAGCGACCGACGTTCGCGGCTACATCCAAGTTGACGAGGCCTTGGCCACCAACGTTCCGGGCATCTGGGCGCTCGGCGACTGCAACGGCCGCGGCGCCTTCACCCATACCGCCTACAATGATTTCGAGATCGTCGCCGCCAACCTGCTCGATGGCGAAACGCGGCGGGTCGGCGACCGCATCCTGGGCTATGCGCTCTATATCGATCCGCCGCTCGGCCGCGTCGGCCTGACCGAGACCCAGGCACGTGCGAGCGGCCGCAAGCTGCTGAGTGCCTCGCGGCCGATGAGCCGGGTCGCGCGTGCGA
This sequence comes from uncultured Alphaproteobacteria bacterium, assembly GCA_963753665.1. GTDB lineage: Bacteria > Pseudomonadota > Alphaproteobacteria > ATCC43930 > CGMCC-115725 > DATARH01. Next base: position 207,450 of record CAVWDC010000011.1, on the reverse strand, counting down.
TCGAAAAAGGCGAGACGCAGGGCCTGATGAAGGTCGCGGTGGACGCCGAGACGCGTAGGATCCTCGGCGCGGCGATCCTCGGCCCAGGCGGCGATGAGGCGATCCATGGGATCCTTGATGTCATGAATGCGGGGGTCCCATACACCGCGCTGCAGCGCGCGATGCCGATCCACCCGACCGTCTCGGAACTGATCCCCACCCTGCTCGCAGATCTGCGACCGGTTCCGTGAGGCAATGCGGCCGAGAGTAATCCGCGCAGATGCCGGTTTAATCCGGTTGATAAAGCATGGGTGGTGGCCTCTTGCAGGGGGCGAATTGCCACATTATTATAACAAACGATGGATCAACAGAATGAACCGAAGCCCCCGAACCGGGACGGCGCCCACTCCGGGCATCTGCCCCGTTCCGCGGCGCCCCTACCGTTGCGGACGCAGATTGAAGCCGGCGCCGAGATATTCCGGGCGCTGGGAGATCCGGAACGGCTTCGGCTGCTGTTGCGGCTTGCCGAGAGCGAGGCGTGCGTCTCGGAGCTGGCCGAGCAGGAGAGGGAGAAGATCACAACCGTTTCCGCGCGGCTGAAGGTTCTCTCGACGGCGCGCCTGGTCCGCCGGCGACGTGAGGCCAAGCACATTTTCTACGCTTTGGCTGACGAGCATGTGCTGCGGTTGATCCGCAACGCCATCGACCACGAGGCCGAAAGCCGCACGGCAGTGTCAGCGGATCTCGGGCACGGAAAGGACGCTACAAGATGACGACTTGCTCTGCGCAGACCCATCTCGACCACGCGCATCAGCATGGGCCGGGCTGCGGCCATCCCGCCGTGCACCACAGCAGCCATGTGGATTATTTGCACGACGGTCATCTTCATCACCCGCATGACGGCCATGTCGATGAGCACAGGGTCGAGGTGTCGGGCGATAACCCGGACCGCTGCACCAGCGATCACCGCTGTGGCGGCCATGCGGCGGACCATGTACATGGTCTTGGGTGTGGCCATGAGGCGGTGCCACATGGCGATCATGTAGATTATCGCGTTGCCGGCCACCTGCATCATCCGCACGGCAATCACTGCGACGATCACGATCCGCTGACCGCCGCCTGACTAGCAGCCGTCCTCACAGAATGCCCGCACCACCGCCGAGGCGCTCAAGAACGGGTCGTGGCACGATGATCCGCCCATCCGGTCGCCTTCCGGCGGAGTCACGGCATGCCGTCGCGGTGCATCGCCGCGAGCACCGCGACCGCCGCTCGGGTCCCGGTGTCCGCGTCGCCGAACGCCTGCCGCCTCGTCTCGACCAGCTCCGATTGCAGCCAGTAGGCTTCGCCGCGCTCGCCGAACTGCCATAATATCGCAGCGAGGTTCGCCAGCGCGATTAGCGTGTCTGAATCGGTCGGGCCGAATTCCCGATGCAGCGTGTCGATCGCGTGATCGAGCAGCGCCCGCGCTCCCACCAAGTCGCCCTGCGCGGCGATCGTGCCGGCCAGATTATTCATCGCGCGCAACGTGTCGCGTCCGCTATCGCCCCACGCCTCGCGGCCGCGCGCCACCACCTCCTCCTGCATCAGGCGTGCGGCGGCGAGATCGCCTTGCGCGCCGGTCGTCGCCGCCAGCTTGCCGAGCGCCTTCAGCGTATCCCCGTGCGCGTCGCCCAGAGCGCACCGGCGCGCTTGCAGCACGTGCTCCTCGATTGCCCGCACCTCGGCGAGCCGGCCGCGCGTCCACAGCAATTCCGCCACTTCGAGCATTGCGGCCAGGGTTTCGCAATGTTCTGGGCCGCGCTCGCGGCGCAGCAACTCGAACCGCGCCTCCAGCTCGGCCAGGGTGTACGGTCGGGGTTCGTTCAAAACGATCTGTCTCCTCTCTCTATCCATTTCCGCCGGGTTCGCCTTCGCGGCATCGCCGTCCTTCGTGACAGCGCCGCCGATGCCGCCGACGAGGTGCACGAGATACGGCGACCGGCTGGCTGGCGCATTTGCCGCCATGTCGCGGTCCGTGGCATTCAATTCGAGCGAGCAGCGAGGTAGCGCAAATACGCGATAACGGCATCGATAGCGGAGTCAGGGAGCGCACTGTCATCAAAGGCCGGCATCTGCTGCGCCGGCCAGTGGCGTACGGCAGCGGGATTGCGGATCAAAGCACGCAAGCCAGCCTCTGTGAAATACGCCGTCGCCGGCATGGGCCGCAGCAGGTCCGGCCCGACTGTCCCCTCCCCGGCACCGCCAAGGCGATGGCAGGGCAGGCAGTTTGCAACGAAAACCGCCTGACCGTGTCGTGCAGGTGCATCCTCGGGAACCGATGACTGGACGGCGATTGCCGGCCACCGCTGCGCCGGAGAGGGCACCATGGTCAATGACGCCAAGGCATAAACCCATTGCTCGGACGATATCCCCGCACCTTCAGGGTCTTGCCAAACCAGATAGAACGGACCGGCAGAGACGGTCTTGCCTCGAAGCGGGGGCCATCGCTGCGCTGCGTCCTCGAACGCTATCCATGGTGTCGCCATCCCATCGATCAGATCGCGGGGGATCTCGGCGACGAAACCGTCGCTTGCACGCGCCTGGACTGTATCCGCGGCATCAGACGGGAGTACCGAGAGCAAGGCGCGCAACGGTACGGCGCGATAGCTCATCGAATAGCCGTAAGCGGGGTCGTGCGGGATGGCAACCGTCTTTGCATTGGGCCAGGCACGCAGTTCGTCGGCAGTGAACTGCCGGGTAGCACCGCCTGCCGTCACCACTAGGGCCGGCGACGCAGCGCGTGCCGGCGAGGCGGCAAGACTGGCGAGCAGAACCGTCAGAAGGCAAAACAGTCTCACTGGACCCCTTTCCGAATTTCGATTGGCATAATCAGTCGGTGTCATCGAAAATGTATACGTACGTTGCGATTGGCGTGCGATATCGTCGAGACGCAACGCCTCAGCAACCCGGCGGGATGACGATGTCTGAAATGGCGACGCGTTGGGTGGTGTTGATGATGTCTCCCTTTATGGACGCGTTCAAGAAGCTGCCGCGTAGATACGTTGAGGGCTAGCTGGTAGAATGCTTCGGGAGCGATCACCGGCTGCTGTGCCTTTAGAAGTCGCCGGAAGCCACCACCACTGTGTGCGATAATGTCCCAAAAGAAGTTGTGGCGATGCAGCAACTGTGTGGCATTTCTCTTTGGGAGATATTCAGCATCAATCTTTCCCGACGCGTCAGAAACGCACCCTCTTAACTGTATTTCCAAATCAGGGTTTGCATCGTAGAGACTTTTCGTTGGCCAGAATATGATGACATCTATAAGTCCTCTTTGTTTGTAATGGACCGCAACTTGGGAAATATCCGGTTGACGTAGCATGGAACCAGATTTAAATTCCGCGCCGCATGGGAACGCGACATCATCCTTTGTTGTCAGGAGATAGAGGAATTTCGGAAGCTGTTTCAGGATTGGCGACATTCGTGGCCGACGTGCGATCTGTTGGAGATAGGGGCGACAGGAGATCTAGAGGCCCTGGTCCCCCAAATCCTAGATTGGGCGCGCTCTGTATTAGCGCGTCGCGAACTCGCCACGCCCCCATAATCAGGGCTGCGAGTGGGGTATCGGGTATTGCGTCTATCTTTGCAGTTAGTTCTTGCATGATCTCTGAGCACTTGCTTATATTATCCTCCTCTTGAATAAATTTGCCGATCGGCCAATCAAATTCAGGAAATTCTATTTTCCCTTTAGATTTCGAAACCACAAATAATACACCATCGTTGGTTTGTGACGATGCAAAAGCGTAGTGAGCTATAATATTCCTATTGTTAGCGTGTCCTGCCATATGGTTTAATGCTTTATCGAAGTAATCCTTTGTCTTCTCAACAAGAAAAGATGAGTGAACAAGCGATCTCATTACGTTAATCTTGCTCTGAAAACTCATTTCCGACCTGAGCACATATTGCTGTATACCTGTGAGCGCTAAGCCCTTAGCGATAGCTCCGTCTAAGTGAAGCTCCATAATTGCCCAGGCTTGCAAATAGCTGCCCACCAGGGCTAGGGAGCGTGTGTGTGGGTCGAGTGAGCGAAAATAGGATGCTGCGTCAGTCATGTGCTATGCTCCCCCCATGAGCGATCAGGGAAGCGACGACGATCAGGCAGACCAGCGTTTTGACGCGCTGGTCAAGCGACTGCTGGCGACGCCCCCCAAGTCGCGTGCCGAGCTTGCTGAGGAGCTGCGGCGCGCGAAGCGGGATAGGGTTACTCGGGATCGCGTGAAGAGACAGTACCGGCAGCAGGTCCTCCGAGTTGTGCCCATCCAAATCGAACTACCTGCTCTGATCCGTATGGGCGCGGGTTAGCTGCCATGCCATCGATCCAACTTTACGGCGCATTTGGGCCCAGAGGAACCGCAGGATGACATTGCTGGCCTCTGTCGAGGCTGTAACGTTGATCGGAACCCGGAGGATTGGGCCTGTTCGAACCATTCAATCCGGTGGGTTAATCATGTGCTTACTACCTGCTTACTGAGAGCCGAAGGGCCTAGCCGATCTCTCGGCTAGGCCCTTCATTTTGTTGGTGGAGCCAACCGGGATCGAACCGGTGACCTCTACAATGCCATTGTTACGGATGGTGCTGCGCGGCGTTTCGTCGGGATACGCTGACACCCTTATACCCCCTGATTTACTGCCGTTTTCTGCTCTGCATTAGGCTTGCGCGTACGCTCGATCCCGCTACAATTCGCGCCGGTTTGCGTCCAAATTGCGTCCATGAGGGAGCCTTACAATGCCCAGGCTGACGAAGCGGGTTGTTGATGCGATCCAACCCGATCCGGGTCGCGAAAAGTTCGTCTGGGATAGCGGCGACGGCGCATTGAAGGGCTTCGGGGTGCGGGTCGCACCCGGCGGCACGGAAAGCTACATCGTCTATTACCGGACCCGTGAGGGGCGCTCCCGGCGGCTGGTCATCGGCCGCGTGGGGGTGTTGACACCCGACGAAGCGCGCGCGCTGGCGCGGGACCGGTTGAAGGAAGTCGAACAGGGCGGCGATCCCTCGGCCGAGCGGCACCGGGCACGGCGCGAAGCCCTGACGATCGCCGAGCTGGCGGAGCTCTATCTTGCCGAGGGTCCGGCCGAGAAGTCGAACAAGAAGGCGTCGAGCTGGGGAACCGACCGGTCGAATATCGAGCGGCACGTCAAGCCGCTGCTCGGCAAGAAGCTCGCCGTCGCGCTGACGCAGAGCGAGGTTGCCAAGTTCCAGGCCGATGTTGCCGCCGGCAAGAGCAAGGCGGACATCAAGACGAAGAAGCGGGGCCGGGCGATCGTCGAGGGCGGGCGCGGCACCGCGGCGCGATCCCTCGCGGTGCTGGGCGCGATGCTGGAATTTGCTGTCGGGCGCAAGCTGATCCCGGCGAACCCGGCGAAGGGAGTGAAGCTCTTCAAGCCGGCGACGAAAGAACGCTTTCTGTCGGAAACCGAGCTGGCCGCGCTCGCCGACGCAATGGCGGCGATGGAGGGCGAAGGCCGGCTCGGCGTGACGGCGACGGCGGCGATCCGGCTCTTGCTGCTGACCGGCTGCCGCAAGTCGGAAATCCTGTCGCTGCGCTGGGAGTGGGTTGACATCGAGCGCGGCGTTCTGCGGCTGCCCGACAGCAAGACCGGCGCCAAGATCGTACCGCTGGCGCCGGCCGCAGTGAAGCTGCTCGCCGAGCTGCCGCGCACCGGCACCTATGTGCTACCGGCCGCAACCGGATCGGGGCACTATACCGGGTTGCAGAAGCATTGGGAGCGGGTGCGGGAGCGTGCCGGGCTGGTGGGGGTGCGCATTCACGACATGCGCCATTCCTTCGCATCGTTTGCCGTCGCGGATGGCAACAGTCTGTTCCTGATCGGCAAGGTGTTGGGGCACAAGCAGGCGCGTACAACCGAGGGCTACGCCCATCTGGCGGACGATCCAATCCGCGCCGTCGGCGACCGCACCGCGGCCCGAATCGCCGCGGCGATGGCGGCCGCCGGCGAGCGCGATCCGGCCCGAGTGGTCCCGCTGCGCGGCGGCCGATCGTGAGCGCGCTGCGCTCGCGCGAGCATAGACCCCATATAAGCGCGAATTTGCCGTCCGCGCCGTCCGCCTGTCATAAATGCCTGATACCAAAAGGAAATCTCTCATTATCGGATCGTCCGCGGGCTGTCCGCAGGCCCCCGGTTCGCTGTCCGCAGCCGCGGCTTGCGACGGGTCGGGAAGCGACGGAGCGGCTGCGGCCAATGGGAGTTATGGCCGGCTTCGGCCCGGTGTCTGGCAGTTGTTCTTTGAGGCGGCCGAGCCGTCAGATCGCGATGCCGGCCATCGCGAGCAGGCCGCGGCCAGCGGTGCCGGCCCAGGAGGCGATGGCCGCCAGCCGCGGCAGCAGCTTCTCGGCTTGATCGCCGAAATCGCTCGCCGATTTGGCGTATTTGACGGCTCGCTCGACGGCGCTGCCGACCTCCGCCTTGTCGGGCTGCGGCTTCTCGGCCTCGTCGGCGGCGTCCTGCAGGGCGCGATCGGCTTTGCCGCGGTCGGGCACATTCTGCAGCTGCGCGATCAGCTCGCGAAGCGCCGCCAGCTCCGCCTTCACGTCGACGGTCTCGGCCGGCGGCAGCGGCACCTGCCGCATCGTCGTCGACACGATATTCTGATCGCCGGTGACAACGCTGCTGCCGGTAATGTCCCGCGCCGTCACCGATCGGTTGTCGCCCGTCCCGCTCATTGCTGTCCTCCGCTTCCTTGCAGCCGCTCGAATTCCGCAACAATAGGACCGAGAAGTTCCTCATCCGGCGCACGTCCGCCCGCCTCGCAGCGCGTCAGATAGCTTTGCGCCATGCCGCCCATCATTCCTGCCACAGCCGCGGGCATCGCGAGGAAGATCGGCGCCAGCAGGCGCACGGCTTCCGCCAGCATATCGACAGCCAGATCCGCCTCCTCGTTCTCTGCGTACAAATCGCCCAGCACCCAGAGCGAGCGGGCCAGGTCGGGGGTGAAGGCGTCGGGGCGCGCCGCGGCGAGGGCGCGGTAGTGCCGCACCGCCTCCTCGGCCGCTCTCAGCGCCGCCTCGCGCCGGCCGAGATCGCTCAGGCTGGCGGCGAGGTTGTTGAGCGACATGGCCAGGTCAGGGGTGAAGGCGTCGGGGCGCGCCGCGGCGAGCGCGCGGCGAAGCCGCACCGCCTCCTCGGCCATCACAAGCGCTTCTTCGCGCCGGCCGAGATCGCTCAGCATGGTGGCGAGGTTGTTGAGCGACATGGCCAGGGCGGGGGTGAAGGCGTCGGGGCGCGCCGCGGCGAGGGCGCGGCGAAGCTGCACCGCCTCCTCGGCCGCTCTCAGCGCCGCCTCGCGCCGGCCGAGATCGCTCAGCCTGTTGCCAAGGTTGTTGAGCGACATGGCCAGGGCGGGGGTGAAGGCGTCGGGGCGCGCCGCGGCGAGCGCGCGGCGGAGCTGCACCGCCTCCTCGGCCGCTGCCAGCGCCGCCTCGCGCCGGCCGAGATCGCTCAGGCTGTTGGCGAGGTTGTTGAGCGACATTGCCAAGTCGGGGGTGAAGGCGTCGGGGCGCGCCGCGGCGAGCGCGCGGTAGTGTTCCACCGCCTCCTCGGCCGCCGCCAGCGCCGCCTCGCGCCGGCCGAGATCGCTCAGGCTGTTGCCGAGGTTGTTGAGCGAGCGGGCCAGGTCGGGGGTGAAGGCGTCGGGGCGCGCCGCGGCGAGCGCGCGGTAGAGCCCCACCGCCTCCTCGGCCGCCGCCAGCGCCGCCTCGCGCCGGCCGAGAGCGCTCAGCCGGACCGCGAGGTTGTTGAGCGAGGCGGCCAAGATAGGGGTAAAGGCGTCGGGGTTTGCCGCGGCGAGGGCGCGGTAGTGATCGACCAGGCGCTGCGTCAGATCCGCTGCCAACTCGCGCAGAATCATTGTCTCCGGCGGCAGCGCATCGGCGAGCGGGAGCAGCGGCTCGGGGTTCGCGCTCTCGCGCATCAGCTCCCGCAGCCAGCCGATCACCCGCCGCGCCGCCGCCCGCTCCGCCTCGGTCGCGTCCGCGTCCTCCAGCGGATAGCCGAAATCCTGCACCAGGCGGACCAGCGCCCGCGCCCCCTCCGCCGGGCTCAGCTCGTAAGCCCGCCGCACCACCGCGCCGGCTTCCGCCTCGCGCGACGCCGCGCCGGTGAACACCTCGATGATCGCCGCCTCGCCGATCAGATCGGGCTGGAGCGTCGCCAGATGCTGTGCGCCGGTCGTGCCGGCCGCCTCGATGCGCGGCGGCAGCTCCTGCTCCAGCAGAGCCGATACAGCATTGGTGTCGGCCGGCTGATGCGATGCCGCGAGCTCATCGGCGACGATGCGGCGCAGATCGCCGACCGGGATGCCGCCCGTCAGCCCGTTGAACGCCACCAAGTGGCGCATCGCCTCGCCGCTCGCCCGCCGGCTCTCGGCCAGCGCCGCCATTCGGGCGAGCTCGCGTTGGCCAAGCTGCCGGGCCGCCTCCAGATGGCGCAACGCCAGCGCTCCGTGCGGGCCGCGATCGAGCGCGATCACCCCGGCCATGACCAGGGCCAGCGGATTGCCAAACTGCGGCTCGGAGAGACGAAGATCAAATGCCGGGTCCGCGCTCTCGGCCGGAATGTCCGGGCCGGCGGGTGCATCGCGCCGCAGCCGGCGCGCCGCCTGCAGCGCCGAGGCGATCAGCGTGCGCCGTTCTTCGAGGTCCGCAAGATCCGGCAGCGGCCGCGGTTGCGGCGAATAAAACAGGTCGCGCCGCGCCGGCGGCCCCGACCCCGCCAGCTCATGCCACCAGCCAAACCCCTCGGGTGCCTCGCGGTCGAGAAGCAGCAGACGCAGCTTGCCGTCGAGCTGTTGCGAAGAGAGCCGGTCGAGCCAGCGCGCCAGCACCTGATGACACTGCGCAGCATAGTCGATCACCAGCAAACTCGGCCGCCGCCAGGCGAAGCTGTGCGTCGCCAAGCTCTCGACAACCGCGCTCATATCGCCGGCCGAAAGAAACCCCGCAAGCCACGGGCCGGTGCCGCCGGGGTCGCTGTCGATCTGCTGACACAGCGCGATCGCCAGCCGCGTTTTGCCGCTGCCCGCCCGGCCGATCAGCGCATGGACCGAGATGTCGACCTCCTCATCGAGCCAGGCCTGCAGCTCGGCGAGAAGGTCATGGCGGCCGATGAACGGCAGCCGGCCCGTCTCCGGAACGAGAAGATCAAGCTCGCGCGGCCGCTCTCCCGGAGCTTGCCGGCGGCGGCGCTCGGGGGGCGGGAACTGCTTGCGAAGCAGCGGCAGGCTGACCCCGGAGGCGCCAAACGTCAGCGCGACGGTGTTGCCGTCGCCGGTCACCACCACGCTTTGGCTGATATCACCGGCCCGCACCGACCGGTCGCTCATACCGCCTCACTCCCAAAAATAGGTTTGCACGAATTCTGTTGATTTACCGGACCCGAGCCGACCCTTTTTCCCGGTTACAAGCCGTTGCAAAAAGCGCCGTGCCAATTGTGCGCTTGCTCGGCACATCCCGTCACCGCAAAAACAAAACCGCCTGGAGAAATCGGGCAGGAACCGTAAACTTAATGCGGTGACCGGAGGAAGCGGTCTCAGCCACCTGGATCGGATCGTATTGTATTGAAGGAGTTCCGTCGGGCTGCCAGCGGCGAGTGTTGCTAATCGCCGGCACCGGAGCGCCTTCACCCGAAACGCCACGTAGACATAGGCTTTCAACGGATGGCTTTTTTGGGAATGACGAGTGTGCCGGCTAGGCGCACAATTTGGCCCAGCTGCTTGTAACAAGGCGGGGGCGATCGGCTCCGGCTGTAACGAGCTGGCCGAGCTGACGGGGGGGAGAGGCGGGATGAGCGACCGGTCGATGCGGGCCGGTGATATCAGCCAAAGCGTGGTGGTGAGCGGCGACGGCAACACCGTCGCGCTGACCTTTGGTGCCTCCGGGGTCAGCCTGCCGCTCGTTCGCAAGCAGTTCCCGCCGCCCGATCGGCGGCGCCATCAGGTCGCGGGCGAGCGGCCTCGGGAGCTCGATCTTCTCGTTCCGGAAACGGGACGGCTGCCGTTCATCGGCCGTCTCGACCTCATGGCCGAGCTGCAGGGGTGGCTCGATGAGGACGTCGACATTTCCGTCCATGCGCTGATCGGCCGGGCGGGCAGCGGCAAGACGCGGCTGGCGATCGCGCTGTGTCAGCAGATCGACAGCGACCCGGGCGGTAAAAGCCCGTGGCTCGCCGGCTTTTTGTCGGCCTCCGAGCTGGGCGCGGTGGTCGAGACCATGGCGACGCACAGCTTTGCCTGGCCGCGGCCAACCTTGCTGGTGATCGACTATGCCGCGCAGTGTCATCAGGTGCTGGCGCGCTGGCTCGACCGGCTCGCCTCGCAGCCGCTCGACGGCAAGCTGCGTCTGCTGCTTCTCGACCGCGAGGCACCGGAGGGGTTCGGCTGGTGGCACGAGCTGGCGGGGTCGGGGCCGCCGGCCCGCCGCGACCTGTTTTACTCGCCGCAACCGCGGCCGCTGCCGGATCTTGCGGACCTCGAAGAACGGGGGGCGCTGATCGCCTCGGCGCTGCAGGCGGCGCACCGGCTGCGGCCCGATGCACCCGCCGGCCCGGACATTCCGGCCGAGAGCGCGGACCCGGCATTTGACCTTCGCCTCTCCGAGCCGCAGTTTGGCAATTCGCTGGCCCTGGTCATGGCCGGGGTGATCGCGCTCGATCGCGGCCCGCACAGCGCGCTGGCGCTGCGCCATCTGGAGGCGGCCCGGCAGCTTGGCCAACGCGAGCTCGCCCGGATGGCGGCGCTAGCCGAGAGCCGGCGGGCGAGCGGCGAGGCGATGCGCCACTTGGTGGCGTTCAACGGTCTGACGGGCGGCATCCCGGTCGGCGATCTGCGCCGCATCGTCGCCGACGAACTGGCGGCCTCGCGCCGCTCGGCCGACCTCGATGCCGTATCGGCGCTGCTGGAGCAAGAGTTGCCGGTGCGCACCGAGGCAACCGATACGCCCCGTTCTCCACGTCTCACGACGATCCAGCCCGATCTGATCGGCGAGGCGGCGATCGTCGAGGCGTTCATCGGCCCGGCGTCGCGCGAGGCCGAAGCCGGCTCGGTGGTGCAGCGCAGTTATGCCTTAAGCCCGCAGGAGGGGGCGCGGGCGCTGGTCCGCCTGGTGCAGGATTTCGGCTACCCGCTGGAGGACGCGGACGCGACGGAGGCGGAGCGGGCGGCAGCCCGGCGGGTGATCGGCTGGTTGCGGGAACTGATGCGAGAGAGTGACAGTCCCGAACAGCTGCTCCCGCTCGCCAATGCATTGCCAGCGGAGACGACGCTGCTGCGCGAGCTCACGGCGGAGCTGACACAACGGCTTGCCGACCATCACCGCGCCCTCGCCGCGGCAAACCCCGACGCCTTTACCCCTATCTTGGCCGCCTCGCTCAACAACCTCGCGGTCCGGCTGAGCGCTCTCGGCCGGCGCGAGGCGGCGCTGGCGGTGGCCGAGGAGGCGGTGCAGCTCCGCCGCGCGCTCGCCGCAGCGCGCCCCGACGCCTTCACCCCCGACCTGGCCCGCTCGCTCAACAACCTCGGCAACAGCCTGAGCGCTCTCGGCCGGCGCGAGGCGGCGCTGGCGGCGGCCGAGGAGGCGGTGGAACACTACCGCGCCCTCGCCGCTGCGCGCCCCGACGCTTTCACCCCCGACCTGGCCATGTCGCTCAACAACCTCGCCGCCAGCCTGAGCGATCTCGGCCGGCGCGAAGCGGCGCTGGGAGCGGCCGAGGAGGCGGTGCGGCACTACCGCGCCCTCGCCGCGGCGCGCCCCGACGCCTTCACCCCCGACCTGGCCATGTCGCTCAACAACCTCGCCAACAGGCTGAGCGCTCTCGGCCGGCGCGAGGCGGCGCTGGCGGTGGCCGAGGAGGCGGTGCAGCTCCGCCGCGCGCTCGCCGCAGCGCGCCCCGACGCCTTCACCCCCGACCTGGCCGGCTCGCTCAACAACCTCGCCACCATGCTGAGCGATCTCGGCCGGCGCGAAGAAGCGCTTGTGATGGCCGAGGAGGCGGTGCGGCTTCGCCGCGCGCTCGCCGCGGCGCGCCCCGACGCCTTCACCCCTGACCTGGCCATGTCGCTCAACAACCTCGCCGCCAGCCTGAGCGATCTCGGCCGGCGCGAGGCGGCGCTGAGAGCGGCCGAGGAGGCGGTGCGGCACTACCGCGCCCTCGCCGCGGCGCGCCCCGACGCCTTCACCCCCGACCTGGCCCGCTCGCTCTGGGTGCTGGGCGATTTGTACGCAGAGAACGAGGAGGCGGATCTGGCTGTCGATATGCTGGCGGAAGCCGTGCGCCTGCTGGCGCCGATCTTCCTCGCGATGCCCGCGGCTGTGGCAGGAATGATGGGCGGCATGGCGCAAAGCTATCTGACGCGCTGCGAGGCGGGCGGACGTGCGCCGGATGAGGAACTTCTCGGTCCTATTGTTGCGGAATTCGAGCGGCTGCAAGGAAGCGGAGGACAGCAATGAGCGGGACGGGCGACAACCGATCGGTGACGGCGCGGGACATTACCGGCAGCAGCGTTGTCACCGGCGATCAGAATATCGTGTCGACGACGATGCGGCAGGTGCCGCTGCCGCCGGCCGAGACCGTCGACGTGAAGGCGGAGCTGGCGGCGCTTCGCGAGCTGATCGCGCAGCTGCAGAATGTGCCCGACCGCGGCAAAGCCGATCGCGCCCTGCAGGACGCGACCGAGGAGGCCGAGAAGCCGCGGCCCGACAAGGCGGAGGTTGGCAGCGCCGTCGAGCGGGCCGTCAAGTACGCCAAGGCGGCGAGCGATTTCGGCGATCAAGCCGAGAAGCTGCTGCCGCGGCTGGCCGCAATCGCCTCCTGGGCCGGCGCCGCCGGCCGCGGATTGCTCGCCATGGCCGGCATTGCAATCTGACAGCTCAGCTGCCTTGCAATAACTGCGGAATTCCCGGGCCGCCGCCTACGATCGACACTTTGCCCGAATTGTGGATTCGTTGCGCGCTGATCCCAAATCACGCCTCCGCGCTGATTGACAGCCCGGGAACGGGGTATTCTGCACAGACGCTGTGTCCGCGATTCGCGCACCAGCGCGCCGGGGCTGGCGAGTAGCTGGCCACGACCTGGTTGCGGGGCCCGTCTTTGCGCCAGCCTATAGCCGCTTGGCCGGCAAGCGGCATAATCCTCGATCGGCGCGGCTAGGTCTGGCCGCCGATAAGCCGGATACCTCACTCCCGGTTGCCGCGCCGTCCCTCCGGGTGAGGATCGCCGAAGTGAGGCGGCGACATGCAGGATATTATCCCGCGCGAGCCGCGCGATGGCGGCCTGCTCTTTTATGAGGCCGTAAATGAATGGGGCGAGCTGCCACGGAACTGGTGGGAACGCGACGGTGTACCATCAGACGAGTTCATCCCCACCGCTCTAATAGAACGTGAGCAACGAGGGCATCTGGAAAGAAACTTCAGGAGTAGGTGGTATCTGGACGAATTTGTTGCCTTCGGGTTTCCGCTACATGATTTGAATGCAATCACAAGGACTTTTATTCCTTCGGTATTGGGTGATAGGCTGACCTTCGACAAGCGATTTGGTAATGCTCGCGATGATTTTATGCTCATCCCGAGCCAGAATGATAACACTATCCATATAAAGCGAAGGGCGGACGGGATCGGCGTCCGGCGGTTCCAGCACGTGTTGTTCTACAGGGTAGCGGACCATCCAACCCTGACTGCAGCGTTTGGTACTGCTATGGTGCCAGCGTGGCAGCAGTCCGAGGCGCCGCCCGCGAAAGTACCTTATCGCGGTAAGAGCGAGCGAATTTATGCCGAGATAGCGGCCAACCGGGACATGCTCAAAACCCTCCCTGAGCAGAAGGACCGCGCGAAATGGCTTGCGGCAAAGGTGGGGTGCAGCGTCAGTCTCGCTAAACAGATCCTGCACAATGAAGGACTATAGGAAGCGGCACAAAGACAATTGTCGGGACAATTGTCTTTGGTGATCGGCTGATAACCATGCGCAATAAAGCTGGCTCCATCGAAATTATGCGAAGGAGCCTACAATGCCGCAAAGCGATGCGGTCCCGCCCCATCCAGCGGCGGCCGATCCCGAACAGAAATTCAACCAGAACGCCGCCGCCGCATATCTCGGCAGCAACCCGCGGACCCTTGAAGGTTGGCGGGTCCGCGACGGCGGGCCGCGGTTCATCAAAGTAGGAAGGCGCGTCGTTTATCGACGGCGCGACCTTGACGAATGGCTCGCGGCGCGCGAGCGCCGCAGCACGTCCGACCGCGGCGAGGCTGCCTAATGAGCCGGATTGTGCGCGACCTCGCCCGCCGCCTGACTGCGGGCGGCATCGGCGAAAATGCCTTGGCGGCGACAGTCAACGAGATGGCCTCAGCTCGGGTGGAGGCGATCAATTCCGAGGGATTGCAAGCGCAAATTGCTTATCTGCTGGAAGCCTACGGCCCCGACGAAATCCAAGCCCTCGCTTTGGGCACCTCGCCGGAGGAGAAATGGCCGTGAACGCGCCAGTCGATTTCGCCCGGATCAACGCGGCAGCGCTGGCAGCCCTACCGGCGCTGCTGACGCGCTGGTTGCCGGACGGGCGGCAGATTGCGGGCGAGTATGTCGCGCGCAATCCACGGCGCGCCGATCGGCACCCCGGCAGCTTCAAAATCAACCTGCGAACCGGCCGCTGGGGCGATTTCGCGACTGGCGACAAAGGCGGCGACCCGGTGTCGCTCGCGGCCTATCTCGCTGGGATCGGTCAAGCCGAGGCGGCGCGCGAGCTGGCGCACACCCTTGGGCTCGACCCGTCATGACGGCGGGCATGTTCGATCCGCTGCCGGGCGGCGCCGTCAATGTGGTGCCGCTGCGGCCGCCGCCGGAATGGCGGATCATAACGCCGGTGCCGGAAGGCGCGCCGGCGCCGCCGGAGAAGCATCCGAAGCTCGGCGCGCCGGTTCTGCGTTGGGAATATCTCGACGCCGTGGGCGCGCGGCTCGGGCTCGTCTGCCGCTTCCAAACAAAGGGCGGCGGCAAGGAAATCCGCAGCCTTGTTTTCGCCGAACACAAGAAATGGGGCCGGCAATGGCACTGGCTCGGTTTCCCGAAGCTCCGGCCGCTGTATGGGTTGGACCGGATGGCGACGCGGCCGGATGCGGCCGTCGTCGTCTGCGAGGGCGAGAAGGCGGCGGATGCTGCCGCCGAGCTGTTGCCGGATCACGTCGCGATCACGTCGCCGGGTGGCGGCAAGGCCGCCAACGCGGCCGATTGGTCGCCGCTCGCCGGCCGGCGGGTGGGTGATCTGGCGGGACGCTGACGAACCCGGCCGAGCCTACGCGCGCGACGTGATTGCGGGACTGGCGAAGCTGTCGCCGGCGCCCTCCGTCGCAATCGTCGACCCGCCGGAAGGTGTCGCCGAAGGCTGGGATGCTGCCGACGCCCTCGCCGAGGGCTGGACGAAGGCGCGGGCGGCCGAGCTGATCGCCGCCGCGGCGCCGCCCGCCAGGGCCGAAAGCGAGCCGGCGCCGCGCAAGCCCGGACCCAAGGAAGTGTTGCTCGATCTGATCGGTGGGATCGAGCTTTGGCATGATCCTGAAGGGGTGCCGCATGCCTCCGTGCCGGTCAATGGACACCTGGAAAATTGCGAGGTTGGATCAGCCGGCTTCAAAGACTGGATTGCTGCCGCGTCCCTCGATGCGACCGGGACCGTACCGGCGACCGAGGCAATCGAGGCGGTATTGCGGATCGCGCGTGTGAAAGCGCTCCGCGGGCCGTGCTGCCGCACGTTTCGCCGCGTCGCTGAGCATGAAGGGCGATTGTATCTCGACCTTGGGTGCGCGCGCTGGCGCGCGGTCGAGATCGCCGCAACGGGTTGGGAAGTTATCGCCACCGCGCCTGTCAAATTCCTTCGCTCGCGCGGCATGGAACCGCTACCGGAACCGGAAGCCGGCGACATGATCGAGGGCTTGCGCGAGTTTGTGAACGTCGAAGCCGATGCGGATTTCCGGCTGCTCGTGACTTGGCTCACGGCGGCGCTGCGGCCAACCGGCCCGTTCGCAATCCTGATCGTAACCGGGCAACAGGGAGCCTCGAAATCGACCCGGGCGCGGATTTGCCGGCGATTGGTCGACCCGAATGCAAGTCCGATCCGCGCGGTGCCGAAGGACGAGCGCGATCTGATCGTTTCTGCCTTCAACTCTTGGCTGCTGGTCTACGACAATCTGTCGAGTGTTCCGGCTTGGCTGTCGGATGCGCTCTGCCGCCTTTCGACCGGCGGCGGATTTGCAACGCGGCAACTTCATTCGGACCGAGATGAAGCGATTTTCGCGGCGCAACGGCCGATCGTGTTGAACGGGATCGGTGATCTGGCAGCGCGGCCCGACCTTGCCGACCGGACGTTGACGATCACGCTGCCGCCGCTCGCCGAGGATCAAGCGCCGCGAAGAGCGGGAGTTTTGGAGCGGCTTTCGAGGCGACTTTGCCGGGATTGCTCGGCGCGCTGCTCGATGGCGTCGCGCGCGGGCTGCGCGAGCTGCCTGATGTGCGGCTCGAAAAGCTGCCGCGCATGGCCGATTTCGCCCGCTGGGGCGCGGCATGCGCTCCGGGCTTTGGCTGGGAACCGGGCGACTTTCTGCGCGACTACGCCGAGAACCGAGGCGATGCCGTCGCGGCTGCGGCTGAGGCGTCGCCGCTGCTTCCGGCGATCGAGGCCGTGCTGGCGCGCACCGGGCTTGATGCCGACCGGGTTCGATGGAACGGCGGCCGAGCTGCTTGAAAAGCTCGCCGAGGTGTGCGGCGAGCCCGAGCGACGGGCGCGCTGGTATCCGGCAACGCCGTCGCAAGCGGGAAGCGCGCTGCGCCGGATCGCGCCACTGTTGCGGTCCCGTGGGATCGAGTTTCTTCCGTACAAGGATGGTGACCGGAACCGCACTCGCCAACTCAAGCTGCGCTGCGCGTCCGAAGCCGGGTTTGACGAGCTGCGGGCGCGTCTCATGGGCCGGCGCCGTGGCAGCGACGCGCCGGCCTGAGCCGATGCCAACCGATGCACAGCTTCATGCGGTGAATTTCAGGCAACGGCACCGGCGCGGCAAGCAGGCGAGGGGATTGCGCTCGGGCCTCGCCAAGCCGAAGCGCGCAGCGCGGTTTCTGCGGTTTTCGATCCGGCCGCCCTCGGTTATCGTTCTGAACCGCACCGCGTCCGCGAGGCGTCCCGGTCCGATGTTTGGCGGGGGGGGGGAGGGTTAAATCTCTGGGCTGCCCCCAATTCAGTAACCGGCATGGATCTCACGCGCAGAGTTTATTTTCTCGCCAACAGCTTTGATTTCAAGTCTCTGCGCTGCCTCGCGGAGGCATCAAATCTTTTCCGAGTAAATCCCCCAGTAAAAAGAAAGTACTCGTCACCGTTACGCGGCCGATCGTCCACCGAGCGAGTGTGGACGGCTGCGGACGCCACGCGGACGGCGGCGCTGTCCGCAAAAATGTGTGCTTTTCCAAGGTGTTGGACGGCTGCGGACGGAGCGGACGGCGCAATCTCTATAATAGGGAAATCAAACGATGTTGAGGGAAGGGTGTTAGGGGTAAGTAACGGCCGAGCGCCCGGCGTCGTCCCTCGCACCCGCGGCCGAGGTGATCCCGGCGCACCGAACTCCGGACGCGTGCGGCTATCCGGTCGCATAGGAGGGGGCCAGTCGCTTTCACATAAAGGGCGGGGTGAGCAGCGCACGAGCCAAGCGGAAAAGCCGGTGGTGCGTCCAAATTGCGTCCATGAAAATCGAAATGGCTTAGCAGTTTCCCGCTAAGCCCTTGCTTTTATTGGTGGAGCCAACCGGGATCGAACCGGTGACCTCTACAATGCCATTGTAGCGCTCTCCCAGCTGAGCTATGGCCCCCATCTAACCGCCCTGCTGCGCCGCAAACCGCTCTGCCTGGGCGGGAAATTTCACCGTGCGGCTGGCAACTTAGGAACGGGCGCGCGCAGCGGCAAGGGAAAAATCGCCGGCGTCGCGCCCGGCCGGGTCGCTGACCGGCGCGTATCGGAGGCTGTGATCCGAGGCGCCGGGTCAGGGCTCCTCGTCCTCGACATTGTCGATGACCTCGGCCATGTCGTCCTCGTCCTCGCCGAGCTCGGAGGCGTCCTCGATCAGCTCCTCGTCCTCCTCCTCGGTCTCGTCGAGCGGCACATCCTCCTCTTCCTCCTCGACCGCCTCGGCCTCGTCGGCTTCGAGATCGGGATCGATCTCGTCGGCGCCGACCGGCTCGAGTTCCTTCTCGACCGGTGCCGCCGGCCGCGACCGGCGCGCCTTCAGGAACGCCTCGGGATCGAACGGCGTGCTGCATTTCGGGCAGACCACCGGATCGCGCATCAAGTCGTAGTAGCGCGCGCCGCAGCTCGGGCAGATGCGCTTTGCTGCCCCATTCGGGTTTGGCCAACTTGCGGCTCCTTGCTGTACGGCTTCGGCGAAATCTTGCAGAGTTAACGGATTGGGGCGCGGCATTGCCACAGCCTCCTCCGGCTGTCAAAAGAGAACAGGGAATGCCGCCGAGCGCGAAGCGCGCCTGCGCGCGGTTGTCCCTGGAAGGCGCGGCGGCCGCGTTCGGCAGCCCCATATGGGCCGGCGCGGTCGCCCCGGCAAGACCTTTGGCCATTCTGCGAGCTGCGAGCCGAACCATGCTCCACCCCGAAATGCCCGAGACGCTGTCGCCGTTGCCGTCCGCTCTGACCGCGGCCCGGCCCCGGGCGCCGCTTGCCGGCGCCGTGGCGGTGCCCGGCGACAAGTCGATTTCGCACCGGGCGCTGATGTTCGGAGCGCTGGCGGTCGGCCGCACCGAAATCACCGGCCTCCTCGAAGGCGAGGACGTGCTGGCGACCGCGGCGGCGCTGCGCGCGATGGGCGCCGGCATCGAGCGCGCCGGGAACGGGCGCTGGCTGGTCGACGGGGTCGGGGTCGGCGGTCTCGGCGAGCCGGACGACGTGCTCGATCTCGGCAATTCCGGCACCTCGGCTCGCCTGCTGCTCGGCATTCTCGGCGACGCACCCGCTCACCGCCTTTGTCACCGGCGATGCGCTCGCTGCGGCAGCCGGCCGATGCGGCGGGTCATCGACCCGCTGTCGCGGTTCGGGGCGCGGTTCGTCGCGCGCGAGGGCGGCAGGCTGCCGCTCGCGGTGACCGGCGCGGCCGATCCGGTGCCGGTCGAATACCGTCTGCCGGTGCCGTCGGCGCAGGTCAAATCGGCGGTGCTGCTGGCCGGGCTCAACACCCCGGGCGTCACCAGCGTGATCGAGAACGAGCCGACCCGCGACCACACCGAGCGCATGCTCCGGCATTTCGGCGCGACGGTCCGCGTCGACAGCGAGCCGGGCGGCGGCCGCCGCATCTCGGTCGAGGGCCAGCCGGAGCTGGACGGCGGCGCCGATCGTCGTGCCGGGCGACCCGTCCTCGGCCGCCTTTCCGCTCGTCGCGGCGCTGCTCGTGCCGGGGTCCGACATCAGGATCGAGAATGTCGGGCTCAACCCGTCGCGCACCGGGCTGCTCGCCAGCCTCGTCGAGATGGGGGCCGAAATCGCGTTCGAGAACCGCGCGCGAGGCGGGCGGCGAGCCGGTCGCCGATCTTCGGGTGCGGGCCGGGCCGCTCGCCGGGATCGACGTGCCGCCCGAGCGCGCGCCGTCGATGATCGACGAATACCCGATCCTGGCCGTCGCCGCTTCCTGCGCGCGCGGCCGCACGGTCATGCGCGGCCTCGCCGAGCTGCGGGTCAAGGAGAGCGACCGGCTCGCCGGCATCGCCGAGGGTCTCGCGCGCTGCGGCGTCGATGTGCGGGTCGAGGGCGACGATCTGATCGTCGAGGGCGAGCGGCGCGCCCGCCGCCGGGCGGCGGGCTGATCGCGACACGGCTCGACCATCGCATCGCGATGGCGTTTCTGGTGCTCGGCCTCGCCGCGCGCGATCCCGTGCGCATTGACGATGCGCGCCCGATCGCGACCAGCTTTCCCGATTTCGTGCCGTTGATGGAGCGGCTCGGCGCCTCCTTCGAGAGAATGCACGACAGGACGGGTTGACCTCCACCCGAGGAGGCGTTGACGCCATCCGCGGCATCCGGTGAAATTTTTGATGGGACGTTTAAGCAAACAACCGGGATAGGAGGCGACAATGGCGACCCAGTGGCGGCTCACCGGCGATTATTTCGAGAATTGCAGCTGCGATGTGGCGTGTCCGTGCCTGTTTTCTGCTGCCGCGCCGCTGACCTCGCGGCCGAGCCGCGGTGTCTGCGACGTGGTCCTGGTTTTCCACATCGACAAGGGAAATTTCGGCGACGTCACGCTCGACGGGCTCAACGTTGCGCTGGCGGCGCACGTACCGGGACCGATGGGCGAGGGGCAACTGGTCGGCCGCAGCCTATATCGACGAGCGCGCCGATGACCGCCAGACCGCCGCATTCGGGTGCTATCTTCACCGGCGCCGAGGGCGGGCCGATGGCGATCTTCGCGCCGCTGATTACGACCCATCTCGGCGTCAAGAAGGTGCCGATCCGCTATACGATCCCGGGCAAGACACCGCTCGCCGGAGATCCCCGGCATCACTCGACATGACGGTCGAGCCGGCTGCCGACCTTGCACCCGAGCGGCGAGATGTGGGCCAACCTGGCCATCCGGCCGCGCCCGACCGACTCGCGCTGGCGATGGGCGGCCCGGGCAGCACCTTCGCCGATTACGGCATGCGCTGGGACAATTCCGGGCGCAACGGGCATTACGCCCCGATCAGCTGGTCGAACTGAGCCGCGGCACATTGAGGAAGAGGCGTCGGCATTGCCGAAGAGCGCAGCGCAGGACGGCAACTCGCCTTCTCAGCTGCTAGACGCGAGGATCGCGGAGCTGGGCGATTGGCGGTGCGAAATGCTCGGCCGGCTGCGTTCGCTGGTCAATGAAGCCGATCCCGGGATCGTCGAGGAGTGGATGTGTCGCCGGGTTCCGGTGTGGTCGCACGACGGTTTGATCTGCACTGGCGAGACCTAAAAGAACGGCGTCAAGATGACCTTCGGCCGAGGGGCGGCGCTGCCGGATTGCTGATCGCGGCGGGCATCTACCAGCTGACCCCGCTGAAGAACGTATGCCTGTCGAAGTGTCGCTCGCCGATCGGCTTCATCATGACCGCGTGGCGCGAGGGGGCCTGGGGCGCGCTGCGCATGGGGGCGGTGCACGGGGGCACCTGCATCGGCTGCTGCTGGCTGTTGATGGTGATCCTGTTTCCGCTTGGGATCATGAACCTCGCAACGATGGCACTGGTGACATTGGTGGTGTTTGCCGAGAAGGCGGTGGCCTGGGAGCGCGCGGCCGTTTACGGCACCGCCGCCGTGCTGATGCTGTATGGCGCTGCCGTGATTACGACGCCGCAATTGCTGCCGACATACAGGATGGCCGCTTCCGCGATGAAGATGGATATGCCAGCGATGGATAAAGCCATGCCGATGACGCGGGGAATGCCTGGAAAGCCCTGAAGGGTCGGCGGGAGGAAGGATGTCACCGCCGCAGTTGGGCCAATCATTGCCCCGTCCGTTTGTCGTCGCGATCGACGGGCCGGCCGCATCGGGCAAGGGCACGCTGGCGCGCCGGCTGGCCGAGCGCTTCGGGCTGGCGCATCTCGATACCGGCAAGCTCTATCGCGCGACCGCTTTTCTCGTGCTCGAAGCCGGCGGCGACCCGGCCGATGCCGGAGGCGGCGCTCGCCGCGGCACGGCGGGTCGATCCCGCCCTCCTTGCCGACCGGCGGCTGCTCGCCGAGAACGTCGCCGGCGCCGCCTCGGTCGTCGCCGCGATCCCGGAGGTCCGCGCGGCGCTGCTCGCGTTCCAGCGCGATTTCGCGGCCAACCCGCCGCCGCCATCGCAGCGGAGCGGTGCCCAATGGCGCGATACTCGACGGCCGCGATATCGGGACGGTCGTGTGCCCCGATGCGGCCGTGAAGCTGTTCATAACCGCCAGCACCGAGGCGCGGGCCGAACGGCGGATGCGGGAGTTGCGGGGACGCGGCGCCGCGTCTATATACGGCGATGTCCTGCAGGACATGAAGGAACGCGACGCGCGCGACAGCTTGCGTCGGGTCGCACCGCTCGCGGCAGCCCCCGACGCCGAAACGATTGATACGACCCGGCTCGACGCCGATCAGGTATTCGAGCAGGCCTCCGAGATTATCGCGCGTGCGCTTTCCGCCAGGGTGCGGATAGAAGTGCGCTTGACGCGCCCCTCGCGGACTGGCTGCTCTCTTCCTCCCGTCTGCAGGGCCGGGTCGATGCGGCCGCGCCCGAACCCTGCCGGCTGCCCGCCTCGCGCCGATCCCGGCGGGGCGTCTTGCACGTCCTTCCTTTCCGCGAACTGGAACGAAGGCGGGATCGAGGAGAACGAATGGCCGTAGCAGCAGAAACCGCCGAAATCGGCACGCCCGATATCGGGATGAAAGAGAATTTCGCCGCGTTGCTCGACGAGTCGCTCGGGGTCGCCGACCGGCTCCAGCGGGCTCGAAGGCACCGTCGTCAAGGGCCAGGTCATCGCGGTCGAGAACGACTTCGCCTTGATCGATGTCGGCCTCAAATCGGAGGGCCGCGTCCCGCTCAAGGAATTCGCCGTCGGCGGCGCCGCGCCCGAGATCAAGGTCGGCGACACCGTCGAGGTCTTCCTCGAACGCATGGAGGACAAGAACGGCGAGGCCGCGCTGTCGCGCGAAAAGGCGCGGCGCGAGGAGGCCTGGACGCAGCTCGAAAAGAATTTCCAGGCCAACGAACGCGTAACCGGCACGATCTTCGGCCGCGTCAAGGGCGGCTTCACGGTGGATTTGAACGGCGCCGTCGCGTTCCTGCCGGGCAGCCAGGTCGATATCCGCCCGGTGCGCGACATCACCCCGCTGCTGGGCTCGCCGCAGCCGTTCCAGATCCTCAAGATGGACCGCTCGCGCGGCAACATCGTCGTATCGCGCCGCGCCGTGCTGGAAGAGAGCCGCGCCGAGCAGCGCTCCGAGCTGGTCGCCAGCCTGAAGGAAGGCCAGATCCTCAACGGCGTCGTCAAGAACATCACCGATTACGGCGCCTTCGTCGATCTCGGCGGCGTCGACGGGCTGCTGCACGTCACCGACATCGCCTGGCGGCGCATCAATCACCCGTCCGAGGCGCTCAATATCGGCCAGCAGGTCAAGGTGCAGGTGATCCGGTTCAACCCGGAGACGCAGCGCATCTCGCTCGGCATGAAGCAGCTCGAAGCCGATCCGTGGGAAGGGGTCGAGCTGAAATACCCGGCCAACGCCAAGTTCAAGGGCCGCGTCACCAACATCACCGACTACGGCGCCTTTGTCGAGCTGGAGCCCGGGGTCGAGGGGCTCGTCCATGTCTCCGAGATGAGCTGGACCAAGAAGAACGTGCATCCGGGCAAGATCGTCTCGACCAGCCAGGAGGTCGAGGTGATGGTGCTCGATGTCGATCCGCAGAAGCGCCGCATCAGCCTCGGCCTGAAGCAGGTCATGTCGAACCCGTGGGAGGCCTTCGTCGAGGAGCACCCGGTCGGCAGCACGGTCGAGGGCGAGGTGCGCAACACCACCGAGTTCGGGCTGTTCGTCGGCCTGCCCGGCGACATCGACGGCATGGTCCACCTGTCGGACATCGACTGGAACCGCCCCGGCGAGGACGCGGTCAAGGATTTCCGCAAGGGCGAGATCGTGCGCGTCAAGGTGCTCGATGTCGATGTCGACAAGGAGCGCATCAGCCTCGGCATCAAGCAGCTCGAAGCCGATCCGTTCGAGGAGGGCATGGCCACCCTCCGGAAAGGCGCGGTCGTCACCGGCACGATCGCCGGCATCAACGAGGGCGGCGTCGAGGTCATGCTGGCCGACAACGTTCCCGGCTTCATCCGCAAATCCGAGCTGTCGCGCGACCGCAGCGAGCAGCGCCCGGACCGTTTCGCGGTCGGCGAGCGGGTGGACGCGAAGGTCACCGCGATCGACCGGGCGACCCGGCGGGTCACGCTGTCGATCAAGGCGCGCGAGGCCGACGAGGAGAAGCGGGCGATGCAGGAATTCGGCTCGTCCGATTCCGGCGCCAGCCTCGGCGACATCCTCGGCGCGGCGATCCGCCGCCGCCAGGACGAAGCCGAAGAGCAGAAGGGCTGATCCGCCAAGTAGCCGAAACCGCGCCGGGTCCGCGCTTCGTGTGCGGACCCGGCGTGCGTCGGCATCGTTCCGCCTTGCGCTCGCCGCGCCGGAAAGGCTTCTGGCAGACCGGGCGGCGGCCGGTATAAGGCCGCATGCGCCGGGTCGCGACGGTCGTTCTCCTTCTGCTTGTCGTTCTGTTCGGCGCGTATACCGCGCTGTGGTTCTTCATCGCGGACCGCATTGCCGACGAGATCGCGCAATGGGCCGAGCGCGAGCGCCAGCGCAAGCTCGATGTCTCGTGGGAGACGCTGCGGGTCCGCGGCTATCCGCTTGTGTATCGCATCGAGGCGAGCGGGCTGCAGTTTCCGCGATCTGGTGCCGGGGCGCGCCGTCGAGATCCGCGTCCCGCTGGTGCAAGCAAGCGCGCATCCCTGGAATTTCCGGTCATGGGCGATCGACGTGCCGAGCGGGTTGACCGCGACCGCCGGACCGGCGGACGCGCCGCGCGCCAGGCTGAGCGCGCAAACCCTGGCCGGCGATGTCGTGCTCGACGCCGAACGCGATATCGCGATAACGCTCGATCTGCAACATCCGGTCTTCGAAACACCCGTTCTCGATGCCGATGGGGGCAATGCCAATGGGCGGATCGCGGCGCGCGAGGCGGCGATCTCGGTGGCCGTGCCGCAGGAGCCGCCGCGCACGCACACCGAACCGGCGCTGAGCCTCGCCGTCGAGGCGTATGATTTGCAGCTGCCGCAAGTCCCGGCGCCGTTTCGCGGCAGCGATGGACGAACTCGCCTTTGACCTGACGGTGCTGGGGCCGGTCGCCCGATCTGCCGCCGCGCCAGGCCGCGGAAGCCTGGCGCGACGCCGGCGGCACGATCGAGGTCGAGAAAATCGCGGCGCGCATGGGGGACCTCGCCGTCGCCGGTTCCGGGACGTTTGCGCTCGACCGCGAGATGCAGCCCGAGGCGGCGTTTTCCGGGTCCGTCCAGGGCTATGACAGGCTGATCGCCGAGCTGACCGCGGCCGGGATCCTGCCCTCCGGCAGCTCGATGCTCGCCCGCCTGGGATTGTCGCTGTTGGCCAAACCGGGAGCGGAGGGTCAGCCGCAGATCAAGACGTCGTTCACGATCCAGAACGGCGAGATGTCGCTCGGGCCCCTCAAGCTCGGCCACGCCCCGCGGATCGGCTGGGATTAGGCCTGAGCTTGATCGCTTTAGGCTGAACGACCCATTCGTCGCCCCGCGTAAGCGGGGGCCAGGGCCACTGCGCATCGCTTGCCCAGGTTCCGGCTTTCGCGGGAACGACGATTTAGCATGAAGCGACAATGCCTTAGCGGGTGCTCTCGGGCGGCGGCTGCGGCGCTTCGGCGCGTTCGTGCATCCCGTAGTCGCGCAACACGGCGGCGACGCGCAGCCGATAGGTGCGAAAGATGCCGCCGCGGCCGGCGCGCTGCGCCTCGCGGTGCTCCTCGTGCCGCCGCCACGCGGCCACCGCCGCCTCGTCGCGCCAGAACGACAGCGACAGGATCTTGCCCGGCGGGTCAGGCTCTCGAACCGCTCGACCGAGATGAACCCGTCGATCTTCTCCAGCTCCGGGCGCAGCCGCGCGGCGATGTCGAGATAGTCCTGACGGCGCTCCGGCTCCGGCTCGACCTCGAAGATTACGGCGTGCATTTCGCTCCATCCCCGCCCGTTGTTTCAAGCGTGACTCAGTGCTGATGGATCAACAGGATGCCGCCGCCGATCAGCAAAATGCCACCGAGCTGCGGCCAGCCCAGCGGCTCGTTCCACAACAGGTGCGCGATAACCGCGACGACCGCGTAGCTGGCCGCAACCGACGGGAAGGCGACCGATACCGGCAGCTTGTTCAGCGCCACGATGTAGCAGAGCGCGGCGGCGACGTAGATCGCGAAACCGATGACGGTCAGCGGATGAAACAGCTGCGCCGCGATGCTGGTCGCGCCGACCGCGCCGGATTTCAGCGCGATCTGGCCGGCGATGCCGAACAGGACCGCGCAAACGAGGCTCAGATAATAGAGCAGTCACCGGCGCGGGCCTCAAGCTGTTTCATGGAGGCCGTGCGCGGCGGCTCCGGCCTCGTCCAGCCCGCTCGTGACCGGCGCCCCGCGCAACACCGATCGCACGGTCGATTGCGGCCGCTTGTTGGCGGTGAGGTAGAGCCGCCCGAGATACTCGCCGAGCAGGCCGAGGATCAGCAGCTGCACGCCCGACAACAGCAGCACCGCCGCGAACAGCGACGCCCAGCCGGGCGGCGTCTGCGACACCAGCGCCTCGGCGACCGCGGCGACACCGCCGATCGCGCCGATAACGCTCAGCGCGAACCCGGCCAAGGTGCTGAGCCGCAGCGGCATCACCGAGAAATTGACGAACATGTTGAGCCAGAGACGCAGCAGCCGGCGCAGCGTGTAGTTGCTGCGGCCGACCGCGCGCGGCAGATGGCGCACGAGCAACCGGTCGATGTCCTGCGTCACCTGCAAAATCAGCCCGTCGACATACGGATAGGGTCCGTCATAGCGCGCCACCTCGCGCGCGACAAAGGCGCTCATGCAGCGAAAACTCGACAGATAGAACCCCTTCGGCTTGTCGAGCACGAAGCCGGCGACCCAGTTGGTAAATCGGCTGCCGAGATTGCGCCACGCCGCGTGCTGCTTCTCGTCGTAATAGGTATAGACGACCTCGCGCCCGCTCTGCTGGGCGAAGGCGAGCAGCCGCTCGACCTCCTCGGGCGGGTTCTGCAGATCGTCGTCCATCGTGATGACATGCGCGCCGCTGGCGTGGCGCAGCCCGGCCATGACGGCGTTGTGTTCGCCGTAATTGCGCGACAGGGCCACCAGCGTGATCGGCACACGCGCCCGCGCCACCAGCGAGCGGCAAACTTCGAGGCTGTTGTCCGGGCTGCCGTCGTTGACCAGCACGATTTCGTGCCCGCCCTCGATCCGCAGCTCTTCGAGCGCGGCGACCAGTTCGCCGATGCTGTCGGCGCCGTTATACACCGGGATGACGATCGACAGCGCCGGCGGGACGGCGCCAGGTGCGGCAGCGCAAGCGGGGCAAGATCCGAATCGGCGGGCAACAGCGGCATCGAATCAGGCATGTGCTCCTCCCTGTATCGTTTGCTTGGGCTTCGTCTGTTTGGCCGCGACCGCGATCACCGAGCCGCCGAACGGCAGCCGGATGCCGCGGCGCAGCAACGCATGTTCGAGCCCGGTCGCGGCGCGGCACAACGCCTCGACCGGAGGCGGATGAAGCTTGACGTCGCTGGTCGCGCCGGCGCCTTCCGGCAGCAGCTTGCGCGTCACCACCATGACCGGGAACAGGATTGTGTTCCAATAGCTCGCGAACAACAGCCGGAACCCGGCGCCTTCGAGCAGCCGCACGATCCGGCGGCGGGTATACCGCCTGACATTGGCGACCGCTCTGTCGTGCGCCGACATCAGCCAGGAATAAGCCGGCAGGTTCAGGATCAGAACGCCGTTTTCGCACAGAACGCGATGGAACTGCGCCAGCGCCATGCGCTCGTCGACCCCGCTGTGGCACAGCACGTCGGCGCTGACGATCGCGCCGAACGCGCCGTCGGCGAACGGCAGCGCATCGACCGAGCCGGCGCAGACCGGGCGTCCGCTCTTGGCCCGGGCGCGCTCGCACGCGAAGCGGTCGGCGTCGAGCCCGATCGCGTCGCGATCCGGCAGCGCGGCCGACAGACGCGCGAGCAGCCCGCCGGTGCCGCAGCCGGCGTCGAGCAGTTTCCGGCCCGCGGCGCGGCCCCCCATCCGGCCGCATAGCAGCGCCAGATTCGCGTGCAGCGCGGCGAACCACCACATCCGCTCCTCGACGCGGTCGAGCTTGTCGTATTCGGCGCGGTCCAGGGTTTCTCTCCGAACCTCGGGTGGTCAGAGCCCGATCGCCGCCGTCAAATCGGCCAGGACGCGCGCTGCCCCGAAGCAGTCGCCGGCGATCTCGCGGGCGGCGCTTCTGTGCCTGCCGTAATCGGCGGCAATCGCGTCGATCGCGGCGAGCGCCTCGTCATGCGTCGCGTAATCGAATACACCCGTTTCCGACCGGGCAATAGCTCGTGAAGCCGGTGCGCATCGTGACCACGGGACGGCCGCTCGCGAGGTAGCACACGGCGCGGTCGCTGAACCAGCCGCTGTTCGGCCGGACGTAAATGTCCTTGGCGACGGTGAACTCGCCGCGCGAACCGGCGATGAACCGCCGGTAGGTTTCCATGTCGGCCGATACCGGGCGCGGATCGACGAGGCGCCAGCCATTCCCCTCGACCTCGCGGCGCACACCATCATCCGGCGGCAGCATCGCCATCTCGAAGCAGGTATGCGGGCGATGCCGCGGCAGATCGAGAAACCGGACGAAGTTGACGTGTTTCGACCAGAGATAATTCTCGCCGCTCGAATTCGATGTTCTTGCCCTTGTTCTCCCAGGTCGCGATCGTCGTAAAGCATCTCTTCTCGCTGCGCTCCGCGGGATCGGCGGCGAACGGCCACAGATCGAGATCGACCGGCGGCCGGGTCGGACGCCACGGCACGCCGCACAGCGGCACCGGGCACGTATCGCCGCCGATATTGGCGCCGTAGGTAAAGAAATGCGTGTGCGCGTCGATATAGGTGCGCGCGCCCGGCTCGTTCTTGG
Organism: uncultured Alphaproteobacteria bacterium; assembly: GCA_963753665.1. Taxonomy (GTDB): domain Bacteria; phylum Pseudomonadota; class Alphaproteobacteria; order ATCC43930; family CGMCC-115725; genus DATARH01. The sequence goes on along the minus strand of CAVWDC010000011.1, from coordinate 178,677 downwards.
CGTATTTGATCTGCTCGTACACCGGGTCGGTGTCGATCATGACCCGCGCCGGAACGCGCATGTGCTCGTCGCGCAGCCGCGTCGCGCCGCACAGATTGATCAGCGCGTCCGCCTCGGCGTAGAGCCGATGCACCGCCTCGCGCGACATGCCGTGCCAGGAATCGTTGATCGCGTCCCAATAGGCCCAGCGCCCGGCGAAACCGTGCCGCTCCATCGCGTCGCGCAGATACGCGACGTTGTAGCCGCACTCGTTGACGACGCTGCTGATCCGCGGATCGTACGGGTTGATGCCGTGATCCTCGACGTACCAGACCTCGTAGCCGAGCTTTTCGAGCGCCGACGAGGTGGTTGATCGCCTGCCACGCGATGCCGGCCATCGGCATCTGACCGACGAAGTGAAGGAGAACGATCCTGCCGCGTTTGCGCACGTGCGATCCGGAAATCCTGATGAAGCCCGCGCCGACAACGGCCCGGGCGGGAAATCCTTCCGGCGCCGTTGTCGCAGCCGCCGTCAGCCGCTCGCGGGCGCGGCCACCGGCGCGTTGAGCCCGGCCAGCGCTTCGAGCCGGTCATGGACGAGCCGGTCGATCGTCAGCCCCTCGCGCGAGAGGCGCTCGCGGTTGCGCGCCGACTGCTCGCCGGGAATGCGGATCTCGGAAAAGCCCTCCTGGCGCGGCACGGCTTTGACGCGCGCGATCAGCGCCGCGATCTCGCGCTTCAGATCGGCGAGCGGCACCAGCAGATCGGGGCGGAAGGCGATGAACACGTAACCCTCCTGCGCGCCACCGGCCAGCAGGCCGAACGCCTGCACGATCAGCGCCAGGCCGAACCCCTTATGCGCACCGAACGGCAGCAGCACGCCGCCATCGCGGATCGCGCGCGCGTCGGTCGTCGGGTTTCCGTCGCGGTCGAGGCCGACCCCCTCGGGCACCTCCTGGCCGAGCCGGGCGCGCAGCTGCAATTCGGTCGCCATGAACGCCGAGGTACCCATGTCGAGCACCAGCGGCCCGTCCTCGCCGGGCAGGGCGAAGGCGATCGGGTTGGTCCCGAGCGCTCCCTTCGTGCCGCCATAGGGCGCCACCACCGGGCCGCTGCTCGCGGTGTGGATCGCGACGAGGCCCTCGCGCGCGATCATCTCGACGAAATAGGCGCTGCGCCCGCTCATCCAGCTGTTCGAGACGCCGATCACCGAAATGCCGTGCGCCGCCGCCTTCTCGATCGCGGCCTGCGCGCCGTAATACATCGCGATCATGCCGTTGTTGTTGCCGCCGTCGTACAGCGCCGAGACCTCGGTCTCGTGCACCAGGCGCATCTTGTGGCGCGGCTCGGCAAAGCGGCGGTGCTCCGGGATGTTCAGGATTTTCGCGAGGCCGGAATACTCGTAGCCGCATAGCGCCGCGTCGATTACGTGGTCGCAGACGATGTGCGCCTCCTCCGCGTCGTAACCGATGCCGCGCAATGCCCGCTCGCCGAGCGACCGCGCCTCGGCGACGCTGAGATGAACCCGATCGGAGGACATTATGTTTCGAGGCTCCTGAATTCCTGGGCGGTTCTGCTCTCTCGAAAGCTAGCATGAACGGCGACGCCGCGACCAAGATCACGGCGCCCGGACGCCGACGCGCAAGGAGTCCTGATGACCGACATCGGCATTTTCGAGGCGATTTATACCGCGCGCTCGCTGCGCCGCTTGAAGCCCGATCCGGTTCCCGAAACGCTGATCACGCGCATCCTCGACGCCGCGATCCGCGCGCCCTCGGCCGGAAACGCGCAGAATTGGGCTTTTATCGTCGTGCGCGAACCGTCCGTCCGGCGCGCGCTCGGCGACATCTATCAGAAGGCGTCGCGCATCGCGGACGCGATGTACGCCGCCAGGGGCCGGCCGTCGCACCTGACCGAGCAGCAGTTCCGCCGCATGATGACGAGCGGGTCGTATCTGTGGGCCCATATGGGTGACGCGCCGGTCATCCTGATTCCCTGTCAGCGCCGCGCCGTCGTGCCGCCGCCCGAGGCGCTGCCGCCCGAGCTGCGCGACTGGCACCCGGCGGAGCTGGCCTATGCCGAGCGGATCCGCGGCTCCAGCATCTATCCCGCCGTGCAGAACATCCTGCTTGCCTGCCGCGCGCTCGGGCTGGGGACGACGATCACGACCAACCACATCCGCGTCGAGGGCGAGGTCAAGGCGGTGCTCGGCCTGCCCGACGACGTCGATACCTTCGCGATGATGCCGATCGGATGGCCGATCGACCCGTTCGGCCCGCTGACCCGGCGGCCGGTCGAAGAGGTCGCGCACGCCGACCATTGGGGCCAACCCTGGCCCGCCTGATGCCACCCGCCGCTGAACCTGACACATCCTCCGGCCGGGCAGCCCGATCTTCCCTCCCCTGCTTGCGGGGAAGGGGCGGGGAGGGGGCATCTGTCAATGTCTTGGATGCTTGATTTCAGGCTTTGGCCAGCCCGGCATATCGGTGCGGCACGCGGCGGATGTCCTGCACGAGACCGGGCGGGACCTCGCCGACGCCGTCGCCGCGCAGGGTCAGCGAGTCGACGAGGCCGCCGAAGCGGCGTTCGATCGCGCCGACGATCTCGTCATGGCGGCCGACCGCGGCGAACAGGTGCGCGACATCGTCCGGCACCTCCTTCGCCAGCTCGTCCCATTTGCCCTGGCGCACCATCGCGTTGAGCTTATGGCCCAAGTCCTCGAGACCGTGCACCGCCAGCACCGGGTAGTAGGCGGGCGTCGAGCCGTAGAACGCGACCCGCTTTCGCACCCATTCGAAGCGTTTCGCCACGGTCTCGTCATCGGGGCCGGTTGCCAGAAACCCGCCGCCGGAGATCTCGTAGTTTTCGCGCACGCGCCCTGCCTTCGCGAGACCGGCTTCGATGCGCGGCATGATCGCGTCGGTCAAATACTTTCGGGTACAGAACCCGTGCAGTTTGACGCCGTCGCATTCCTCGGCCGCGACCCGCAGCATTGCCGGCCCGACCGCGGCGATCATCACCGGCGGCGGCTTGCAGTCGATCGGCGGTGGCGTGAAATTCGGCGTCATCAGCGTGAATTTGTAGTGCTCGCCCTCATAGGCCGGTTTCTCGCCGGTCTGCCAGCAGCGCCAGATCGCTCGCAACACCTGGACGTATTCGCGCATGCGCGGCGCCGGCGGGGTCCACGCGACCGAAAAGCGCCGCTCGTTGTGCGCCCGCACCTGCGAGCCCAACCCGACCACGAAGCGCCCGCCGGTCGAGCCGGCCAAGTCCCAGCCGACCTCCGCCGTCGCCATCGGGGTGCGCGCAAAGGCGATCGCGACCCCGGTATGCAGTTCGACCCGTGTCGTCGCGGCCCCGGCCACGGCCAGCGCGAGAAACGGGTCGTGCTGGTTCTCCATCGAGATGATGCCGTCATACCCCTCGGCCTCGACCCTTTTGGCCTCGGCCGGGACAAGGCGCAGATCGTTCTGCGGTACCGTCGCGAATACCCGCATAGTGGCGCTCCTGAACATTCGTCATTGCGGGCCGAGCCGCGGCTTTGCCCGACAACAGGGTCGCATTCCGGGGCCGCCGTCTACAAGTCCGGACGCGATCCGGCGGCGGCTTGCGGGCCGGCAGCACGCAATCCGCGCTTGCGCGTTCCACAGGGTCCCGCTGATGTCTGCAGCAAATCTGCGGCCAGCAACCCATTGATTTATTCCGTAAGGAATTGATTTATGTGCAAATCAACTCAGGGTTCCAAGCGCCCCAAGGCTCCTCCTCGCGGACCCAAACTAGCCGATAAATTTGGCGGAATTGGCGGTATATCCGGGGCGGAGAGGCAACGGGGCGGCAAGCCGGTCACTCCTGATTCCGGCGGCGGATTACATTATCCTCGCAATCCTCGGCAATGTCCCACGCACCCCCGGCATTGCCGCGGAGATCGTTGTCCTCGAATGTCCCCTGCCCGCCACGGTTGATCCAGACCGCTTCTTGTCCATTCTCGGCAATTCGATTACGGCGCAGCGTCGGGCTGCCGCCACTAATGATCCGCACCCCCGCCAACGCATTGGCGAAAATCTCGTTATCTTCCAGCGTGCCGAGCCCATTCTCATAAACGAACACCCCGACCTGCTTCCCGTCGTGAATGCGGTTGCGGCGCAGCGCCGGGTTGCCGCCCTCCTTGATTGCCACCCCGGCATACGTGTTGGCGAAAATCTCGTTGTCTTCCAGCGTGCCGAGCCCGTTCTGACCGACCAACACCCCGGCCGTCTTCCCGTCGTGCATGCGGTTGCGGCGCAGCGTCGGGTTGCCGCCCTCGTTGATTTTCACCCCAGCCAACCTATTGGCGAAAATCTCGTTGTCTTCCAGCGTGCCGAGCCCGTTCTGAGAAACAAATACCCCGCCCTGCTTCCCGTCGTGGATGCGGTTGCGGCGCAGCGTCGGGTTGCCGCCCTCCCGGATCTCCACCCCGGCATCCGCGTTTGCAAAAATCTCGTTATCTTCGAGCGTGCCGAGCCCGTTCTGATAGACCAACACCCCGGCTGCGTTCCCGTCGTGGATGCGGTTGCGGCGCAGTCTGGGATCGGCGCCGTTGCGGATTGCGACACATGAATTAGCTTGGCTGTGATGTCGCAGCCTTCGAGGTCGAGGCGACCCTGCGTGATGTCGATGCAGTATTTGCCGTCACCGATCTGGCGAAGGGTGAGATTGGCGATTCGTCCGATGCTTGTCTGAAAACTTATCGCGCTGCCTACGGCGCCTTCGATGACGACATCGCCCAATTCGCCCCCGCCGATGATCTCGATCGGCTTGTCGATGAGGAGGCTCTCCCGGCAAAGCCCGGGTCGCACCAGGATGCGGTCGCCGGGCCGGGCGGCCTTCAGCGCCGCGGTGATCGTCACGTGGTCGCCCCGATGCAGCCCATCAACGATACGCGTCGGCGGCTCGTTCTTTCGTACCGGCCCCAACTCGGTGCTGATTGCTCCGGCTGGCTCGCTTTCGGCTGTGCTGGACCCTTGCCGGGCGGCCCCGTCCGCCGCGGCCCGAGCCGGTTTTGTAGGTGGGCCGTCCCGCTCCAGCGCCGCGACAATCTGTTTGGCCAGTTGGGCGAGTGTCTTTCCGATAACCGGCGCGGTAAACGGCTCGAAGCGCAAATCGCGCCAGTTGGCTAACTGCCGGGCGGCGATTTCTCTGGCGACGGGATCGGCCTGGCATCGGGCCTTATCGCCGAGGATTGCGGAACACACGTAATATACCGGCAGGATCAGATCGTTGCGGCCGAGCTTCCGTTCGTGTTCCAGAAACCGCTCGAACTCATCCCGGCAGGCGGCGCTGTTGAAAAAGCCCGGTGTGACGATCGGGATCAGAAATGTCGCGGCGTCGAGCGTTTTCTCGACGCGCTCCTTCCACTGTTCCCCCCAGCGGTTGTCCTTAAGGTCCTGAAAGATGTGAAACGGGCGTCCGGTCTGCATACGAACCTCGCCGGCAAGCCGGTCGCGGAACTCGCTCAGGCGTCCTTCCTCGTGCTTGTCGTCCAGCCTGACGTAACTCAAAAAGGCGAGAGGCTCCAAAGGCACCGCAAACCTCTCCGGTTTCACTCTTACGTTGAAGTGTATCACCGGAAGTCAGACAGCCGGAAGCGGCAGCCGGCGTGACACCATCGCCTCCTTCCCCGCTACGGCGCGAAATTCGCCACAACGCAGGCGTAACATACCAAACGGTGCCGTGGGTTGGAGCGATGGCGGGCCGGTGTTTGCTGTTCTTTTGCTGCTGAAATCCTACTTCCGCCGGGGCGAAACCCGCGCGGCGCAAGGGGTAACGCGTGCGTTTGCTGCTGATTTTCTGCAGAAGTAGCAAACCATGCCCGGAACAGGGAAAAACTGCCCAGTCGCGCCCTGGAATGCAAACTGATGCAGCACCACCCCTCGACCAGGGGCGGCAATACTGGCTAGTCTGCGCAGCTGGGCCATGCCGTCGTGGAGGGCGAGATGCCGAAAAACGTCGCGGTCGGGGTCGGGCTGATGGAGTTTCCGTTTTCCGGTGCCGACGCGTATTGGCGCTGGGTCGATTTGTGCGAGGCCGGCGGCGTCGATTCGATCTGGCAGACCGACCGGCTCGTCAGCCCGTCGCCGTTTCTCGAATGCATGAGCGTCATGGCGGCGCTCGCGGGGCGCACCAGGCGGATCAAGTTCGGCGTCAATGTCTTATCGCTGGCGATGCGCGACGCGGTGCTGGTCGCGCGGCAGTGCGCGACGATCGATTTTCTGTCGAACGGGCGCCTGTTGCCGGCTTTCGGCATCGGCAGCCCGTTGGGGCCGGAATGGACCGCGCTGAACCTCGACCCGAAAACCCGCGGGCGCAAGACCGACGAGGGGCTCGATGTCATTCGCCTGCTGTGGTCTGGGGATAAGGTCGATTTCGACGGCGTGTATTACAAGCTGAGCGGCGCCTCGATCGCGCCGAAGCCGGTGCAGCCCGATCTGCCGATGTGGATCGGCGGCTCGTCCGAGGCGGCGATACGGCGGACCGCGCGGATCGGTACGGGCTGGCAGGCCGGGCCGGAAACCCCGGCGCAGGCGGCCCAGGTCATCGCCGCGATCAAAGACGCCGTCGCCGAGCAGGGCCGCGCGATCGACGACGATCATTACGGCGCCGGCATTCCGTACCGCTTCGGCTCGCCCGACGACCCGGCGCTCGCGCCATTGTTCGAGGCCTACAAGAAGCGCACGGGGCGCGACCCGAAGGATTATTTCGCGATCGGCGACGCCGACGCGATCGTCGCGAAAATCGCCGATTACGTCGATGCCGGCGTGTCGAAATTCATCCTGCGCCCGTCGGCCCGGGGCGACGACGAGATCATGGCCCAGACCCGCCGCCTGATCGACGAAGTCCTGCCCCGCGTCGCCGCAAGGTGGCCTAAACCGGCGAAGCGACGCGCGGCGGCGGAGTGAGCAGATTTGCGCCGCGGCGTTGGCGGCTCGCGCTCGCAGCCATTGCGCTGTCCTTTAGTGCGCTGGCGCTGGCGCTGACCGCGGCCGGACCCGCAGCGGCCCTGGAGTGCCCGACGCCGGAGGCGGGTGGTCACGACATCATCCGGGAGAGCGCCGCCAACATCGCCGAATTGTCGTCGCTGCTTGCGAGCGGCGATCTCGACTACCGCATCCCCGATTTCGTCGCCGAACTGCGCCGCCGCCACCCAAACGCGAAGCCCACCGACATAGTGAATTACATGGTTACGGCCTACTGCCCTGTCGTGGCGGCGCAGAGCGATCTCGACGAGGCCGGCAAGCGGGCGCGGCTCGACACCTTCGCCTCCCAGATTTCTCATGATCGCCCGGCAACCTTAGCCGCACCGTCACGGCCGACGACGATGCGCCTCTACATCGGCTTGATCTCGACCTTGCGGAACTTGATCACGCCCTCCTTCTTGTCGGCGTTGGCGCCCTCTTGCAGCGCGATCACGCCCTTGGCGTGCTTGCTGTCCTGCACATCGACGGTTTTGACGCCGTTCAAGACGACAACCAGGTGCGGCCCCTGCGCCGTGATCTCATAGGTGTTCCATTTGCCGGCGGCTTTCGGCATCGGCTCGACCTTGGCGACATCGACGATCGCGCCGGTGCCGTAGGCAGGTTCGGGGCGCTTGTCGTAGATATTCACCTCGTAGCAGGTTGCGCCGGCGATTTTCTCCGGATCGGAGCAGCGGATGAAGATGCCGCTATTCGTGTCCTCGTCGGCCCAGAACTCCGCCTTGAGCTGGAAATCGCCATAGGGCTGTTTCGAGACGAGATAGCCGGTGCCCTTGGTGGCGACGGCCGCCCCGTCCTCGATTTTCCAATTGGCCTCGCCGATCTCATTCCAGTGATTGTCGAGGCTCTTGCCGTCGATCAGCGAGGTCCACCCCTGCGCGGCCTGACCGAACGCATGATTTGATGCCGGCAGCACGGCGGCGGCGAGCAGCAGCGCGACAGCGGTGGCGGTAGCGGAAACCGATTTCATGACGTTCCTCCCTCGTTATTCGGCTGCAAACGCTCGATCAGCGCCTGAGCCGCATGGGGTGCGCGAATTTTCGCGCCGTTGATGAAATATAGAAAACAGTCGCGCCCCGCTTCCGACCAGCCTCGCAGCCGCGCGGCCCACTCGTCGAGCGCGGCGGGCGGATAGCCGGCGGGCTCGCTCTCGGCGCAGCGGCGCAGCCGGAGATAGGCGAAATCGGCGGTCATCTCCGTCGATCGCCGGATATTTCTCGTCGTCGACCCAGGCGACCGCGATGCCGCGCTCGCGCAACAGACTCGGCGAATTCCGGGCCGCGGAAGCTGTCGTGCCGCACCTCGACGACGTGGCGCAGCGCGCGGCCGCCGCGCTCCGCCGGCAACAGGTCCAGAAACGCGGCGAAATCCGCCGGATCGAATTGCGTCGTCGGCGCGAACTGCCACAGGATCGGCCCCAGCTTCGGCCCGAGTTCGAGAAATCCGCTGTCGAGAAACCGCTCCATGTACGGAGCCGCCGACGCAAGCTCGCGCCGGTGCGTCAGAAATCGCGGGGCTTTCAGCGAGAAGACGAACCCGTCCGGCGTCTCGTCGCGCCATTTGCGAAAGCTCGCCGGCGTCTGCATCCGGTAGAACGTGCCGTTGATCTCGATCGCGGTGACGTGCCGGCTGGCATGGGCGAGTTCGTCGGCCTGGCGCAGCCCCGGCGGGTAGAACGTGCCGCGCCACGGCGGATAAACCCAGCCGCCGATGCCGATGCGTATGCGTCCCGATCCTGCCATGCGCCCCTCGATAACGGTCACCCCGGTCACGCCCAAAAAAAATTGTAAATGTGATCCCGATCACATTGGGCGCCGGCCCACAGCCGCTAAAATTAGATAAATATATGGTGGGAGGACGCGATGGTACCCGCACCAAGCCAGGCCCCGGACTGGGTCTACACCTACGCTGCATACATCTTCTGTGCATCGATGATCGCAATCTATGCATGGGAACGTTTCAACACGCCCCCAACGAACCGCTCGTCAACCCGCCAGCTTCTCTATTGGCAGAGCTGTGTCGGTTACATCCTGAGCGCGCTGAGCTTGTTCGGTGTTTTAAGCCTGCTGCTCGAGCAAGCGGTTTGGCGTGACTTGCTGGGGTTGAAGGACAATCAATCCCTACCGGCGCCGCTACTCGCGACATTAGCATTGACGACTCTGCTGCCGCGAGTACCGCTGCTGAGCCGGGTCGACCGCTGGCTGCTCGATCTGTTTCTCGATTGGGGCGCCATCCCGGCCGAGGTCAAACGCCGGGCCGCAGCATTGACCCCGCACGGTTTCGCCGTAGATCGCGCGGACCTGCAGATATTGGCGGAGCGCTGCGACGGCCTCTTTGGAGAGTTCTTTCGCCAGTCATCTCGGCGACCGCCGCGACACGGACCTGGAGCGTTCCCGTCTGCGCTTTACCCGCGTCGCAAAGCTCTACTTGCAGATACAGGATTTGAGTTCAGAGCCGCGCTACAGCCGGTTTTTCGACCAGCACGCGGAAGAATACACGGCGCTCACAACCGAGACAGAGGCGTTTATTCGCACAGCCGTCGGCGAACTCGATTTGGCCGCTCGACTGCATACGATCGCCCAGGGCGGCTACCACGAAGTCGTGCAGGATCGCCAGCGGAAGTTCGCGAATGACTGCCGGGAACGCTTCATCGCACTCGCGCGCTTCCTTGCTCGGGCGGTGCTGCGATCCGAGAGCAGCGAAAAAGACATCGTCGCCCGCCTGCGTCGGATCGGCTTCCCCGAAGCGGAGCCGATTAGCGCCCCGGCCTTTCCCATCAATAGTCTAACCGCATTGGGCGTGGGCATCTTCGCGTATCTGGCGCTGACCGGGCACCTGTTTTCGTATCTGTTCACGATCGCGCCGAGCAGACCGGTAACGGACGCGGTGATGCCCGGACCTTTCGCGATCGCTGCGAAGATCACGCTGGTGCGGGTGGCTACGCTGGCACTCACGGTCTACCTGATACAGCGATACGCGTTTTTCCGCCGCGGACCCGGCGAGCCGCCGCGCTATTTCGCATATCTTGTGGCTGGTGTTGCCGCGGCCGCTCTGACTGCCGTGGCAGGGCTGGTTCTCCATCTTGTCCGATAGCAATCCGATTCGCGGGCGTACGCGCCGGAAGGCGCTATCATTCTGCTTAGCCTGATGCTATGCACAGCAGTGGCATTCTGTTGCGACGATTGGACTGAGGAGACGCTTCCGCCGCGGTGGTTGCGGCCCGCCGAGGCGGCCGTGTGCGGGCTCGTAATGGCGCTGGGGATGGTGATTGTCATCGCCGCCAACCTCACCCCGTTCCAACCAACGGGAGGGCCGCTAATCGCCGCGTTCATCGGCCTGCCGGGAGCCCTCGGAGCGATGGTGGGCGCCTGTGTTCCTCATATCTACCGCGAAACCCGCCGCGTTGCGGCCTCCCGACGAGCAGAGGCTGACCGCGAATCTCCCACGCCCGGAAGGCCGACAACTCCGCTTGTTGGCGAGGCCCTGGCACTCCCGCGACATGCTCGACCGGCTCGGCCAGGCCGCAGGAGAGCGGCACGCATTGCAATCGGCCACACCGGATGACATTCGGGGGGTCTCCGATCCCATCGGTGTCGGTCTGCCCGCGATTGCGCTTGTCACGCCCGCTGCCTATCGTGAGATCGCTTGAAGCAGGAGCAGAGGGAGAAAGCCATGCCAGTCAAAGCCGGGGTCATCCGCGCCGCCGAGCGCCAGACCAGACGCGGCGCCGCCGAGACCTTCACCGGAACCGTGTTTCAGGACCCGGTGCTGGTCGCCAACGCGCCGTCGCGCATGGGCGGGTCGGTCGTCACCTTCACGCCGGGCGCGCGCACCGCGTGGCATGCGCACCCAGTGGGGCAGACGCTCTATTGCCTCAGCGGCGTCGGGCGCATCTGCTTCGAGGGCGAAGCGCCGCAGGTGCTGCGTCCGGGCGACACGGTCAACATCCCGCCCGACACGCAGCATTGGCACGGCGCCGCGCCCGACCGGCTGTTCGCGCATCTGGCATTGTCGGAAGCCGGCGAGCAGGGCCAGGGCACCGCCTGGGGCAAGCACGTCAGCGACGAGGAATACAACAAGCCGGCGCGCGACGGCTGATCGGAGCAAGCCTGAACGATCGCATCACTGGAGAGGAGACGCCGTCATGCCGTTCTACGAAAAAGGCAATGTCCGCATTCATTACGAGGAGGCCGGCTCCGGCTTCCCGCTGCTGGTCATCCCCGGCGGCGGGCTGAACTCGACGATCGAGGGCCTGAAGACGCACCCGTTCAACCCGCTCGACGAATTCAAGAACGAATACCGGGTCATCGCCGCCGATCTGCGCAACGCCAATGGCGGCCAATCGACCGGGCCGCTCGAAATCGACCGCCCGTGGGACGCCTATACCGACGACCATCTCGGGCTGATGGACCATCTCGGCATTCGCGAGTTCATGGTGCTCGGGCTTCTGCATCGGCGGCCCGTTCATCTGGAACCTGTTGAAGCGGGCGGGCGACCGCGTCGTCGCGGCGGTGCCGACGCAGCCCTCGCGGCTACCGGCCGACGATGCCCGACCTGTTCTACCAGAACAACATCAAGGGCTGGGCCCCGCAGCTCGTCGCGCGCCGCCCCGATATCACGATGGAGCAGGCGGGCGCGTTCCTCGAGAACATGTACCGCAAGAACGGCGATTTCGTGTTCACGGTCACGCGCGATTTCGTGCGCCAATGCCAGACGCCGATCCTGATCCTGCCCGACGACGTCGCGGCGCACCCCTATGCGGTCGCGATCGAGAGCGCCCATCTCGCGCCCAACGCGCAGGTGAGCCTCTATCCGTGGAAGGCGAACCCCGAGCAGATCCAGCTCGCACTGCGCCACGTCGGCACGTTCCTCAAGGCCAACCGGCCGGCCGCGGCGCGGCAACCTTTGGCCGCCGCCGCTCAATAACGCCGTAAACTTTCAGGCGGATGCGCAATGCGTCATCCGCCTGTTTCGCCCTACCCCGTTCGGAGCCCGCGAAATGCGCGAGAACAGGCGATCCATGATCGGATGCGGCGCCCCGGTCAACAGCTTGGTGTGGCAGATCAGAGTTTCGGCCCGGGTAGAGTTCTGACGACCCGTCGCGCGTGATCCGGGAACCGTACCTTCCCAATTCAGCGAATCTCGGCCGCGCCTCACAAGCATGAAGCAGCTTGTGCGCGTGGGCATAAGGGCTGTATCCCGCATCGATCGAATTGTAAGCTGGCTCGCGCCAGGGCTCGTTGCGCTGACGCACTGTCAGTTGGCGGTCACCGATGGCCCACCCGGCCGAACTTCGTGCGAGAGCCCGCCTGTGTCGGTGGGCGGCGAGCATCCGAACGAGTGGCGGCACGTGCACCGACCGCGTTCTTCCTCGCTTTGGCCGAGCGCCTCGAGCGGGAAGCCGTTGCACGTGACGTGATGGATTGCCGCAGCAGCGGTCCAGCGCCCGGAGGTCCCTCGGAAACAGAACGGTAACTGCGCTGACATCAATCCGACAGCGAGTTCGTGTCTCCTTCTCGACGGTTTTGGTTGAGAAGGAAGGCACTGACGCATGCTGCGCACCGACAAGACACTCGCATCTCGTGTCGGAGGGGGTACCGCGGTCGCGCTGGCCTTGAGCCTCGCATCGGGTATCGCATACGCACAATCGGCGCCCGCCGACCGGATTGACGCGATCGAGCGTCAGATCCGCAGCCTGCAGCGCGAGCTGCAGCAGCTTAAGGGGGAACTGGCGCAGTCGCGCGGCGATGCGCAGCGGGCGCGCGAAGAATTGCGCCAGTCGCGTGAAGCGGCCGCGCGGGCGCGACAAGACGCCGCAGAGGCCGCTTCCGCGAAGGCTCAGGCTACTGCTGCCGCGGCACAAGCGCAGGCGGTCGCGGCGCAAGCGCAGGCAGCGGCCGCCGCGGCGCCGCCCGAGAAGCCCGGACCGAAAGTCGTGCAGACAGCCGGCAACCGATTCGGTCTCGAGAGCGCCGACGGGCAAAATTCGATCTACCTGACCGGCAGGCTGCATTTCGACGCCGCCGATTACTTAAGCTACGACCCGCAATCCCCCTTTGCCGCCGTGCAGAATTTGAACAGCGGCGTCAACGCGCGGCGCGCCAGAATCGGCGTCACAGGCAAGTTCGCCGGCGACTGGGATTACTCGTTAATCTTCGATTTCGGCGGCTCGCAAGATACCGGCAACCCGAGTTCCGTCCAGAACGCGTTCGTCACCTACAACGGGCTCAAAAAGCTCAACATCCCGATGGCGCTCGATCTCGGTTACATGGATACGCCATTCACGCTGGCCGAGGCGACAAGCTCGAACGATATCCTGATGCTGGAACGGCCGTCGATCGCGGTGGTCGCGATGAACCTGTTCGCCGGCGATTTCCGTTCGGCGTTTGGCGCGCGCTCCAACGACGACCGCTACTGGGCCGGGGTCTACGTTACCGGCCCGACCTCGGGCACTCCGCACAACACGCCCCAGTCGTTTGGCGCATTCGGGCGCGCGACCTACCAGGTGCTGCAGAGCGAGGATTATTCGGTGCATTTCGGCGGCGACGTCGGCGCGCTGCTGCATCCGCCGGCCCCAAGCAACAACATCGGGACAGTGACATTGTCCGACCGGCCGGAACTGCGCGTCGATCCGACACAAATTCTCAACACCGGATCGCTCGGCACCGCTACGAACCCCGTCACTGGCGCCCAGGCATACGGGGTCGAGGCGGCCGCAGCATGGCGGAACTTCTTCCTGCAGAGCGAGTACTACACGATCAACCTCGCCCGGCGCGGCCTGCAGCAGAACAACTTCAACGGATACTATGTCGAGGGAAGCTGGATCATTACCGGAGAGCACCGCAGATACAACGCCGTCGTCCGGCGCCTATTCCAACCCCGTACCGGAGCGTCCGTTCGAACCGTGGTCTGACAATTACGGCCTCGGCGCCTTTGAACTCGCGGGCCGCTACAGCGTGATAAACCTCAACGACCGCTTCACTTCCGGTATCACGACTCCCAGCGGGGTCGGCGGCGGCCGGCAAAATGTCGCTTCGGTCGACCTCATCTGGTACCCGAACCGCAACATGCGGTTCATGTTGGAATTCCTGCACGGAAACATCGCCAAGAATTTCTCGACCGCGGCCGGCGGCGGCGTCGCCGGCACCCCGCTCGGCGAGCCAATTGGCGGCAGATTGAACGCGCTGGCGCTGCGAACCCAGATCGCGTTCTGACCAGCGAACGGGGAGAAGCACACGCGTGATCGAGGCCCACCTGAACGGAGTACTGCGCAAGCTGCGATAAGCGCCCGGGCAATCATGCGATGGCCGGGGAATTTCCCGCTGCACTATCGAGATAGATGCCGAGGCGGTTGATGCCTTCGAACGCCGCCACTTTGTAGCATTCAGCCAGGGTCGGATAATTGAAGACCGTATCGATGAAATAATCGATCGTGCCGTTGAACGCGAGCACCGCCTGGCCGATGTGAATCAGTTCGCTGGCGCCGTCGCCGATGATATGAACCCCGAGCAGCGCGCGCGTCTCGCTGTGGAAGATCAGCTTCAAAAGGCCGGTCGTGTCGCCGATGATCTGGCCGCGAGCGATTTCACGGTAGCGCGCCTTGCCGACCTCGTAGGCGACGCCTTCTTCCGTCAGCTCCTCTTCGGTCTTGCCGACCATCGAGATCTCCGGGATCGTGTAGATGCCGTAGGGGAACAGCGCCGGGACGCTGTGGGCCTGGACGCCGAAACCGTGGCAGACCGCGAGCCGGCCCTGCTCCATCGAGGTCGAGGCGAGGCCGGAAAGCCGATCACGTCGCCGACCGCGTAGATGCCCGGCACCTCGGTCAGTAGTGCTCGTTGACCTTCAGCCGACCGCGCTGGTCGCAGCACAGGCCGGCATTGGTCGAGCGCCAGACGGCCGGTCGCGCCGGTGCGGCCGACCGAATAGAGCGCCTTGTCGGCGATGATGTTCTTGCCGCTTTCGAGATGCAGCGTGACCCGGCTGCCGTTCGCGCCGCTCTCGACCTCGATGCCGCTGACGCTCTCGCCCAGCCGCAAGCGTCACGCGGTTTTCGCGCATGTGGTAGCAGAGCGTGTCGACGATCTCGGCATCGACGAACGGCAGCAGCCGGTGCCGCTGGTCGATCAGCGTGACGCGCACGCCGAGCGCGGCGAAAATGCTGGCATACTCGCAGCCGATCACGCCGGCGCCCGACCACCGCCAGCGTGCGCGGCAGCCGGTCGAGCTTCAGGATGTCGTCGCTGGTGAAAATGTTGCTGCCGTCGAACGGGATGTGGCTGTCGCGGGTCGTTTCGGTGCCACAGGCGATAACGATATTGCGCCCGGTGACGGTCGCGCGCGGTGGTGCCGTCGATATGGTCGAGGCGCAGCGTGTGCGGGTCCGCAGAAGGCGGCGGTGGCGGGGATCAGTTCGACGCCGTTGCGCATCAGCTGATGCCGGGTCACGTCGATCTCGTGCTGGATCACCTTGTTGGTGCGCACCAGCAGATCCTGCATCGTGATATTTTGCTTGACCGTATAGGAAGCGCCGTAGAACTCGCGCGAGCGGTATCCCGACAGCTCGAGCACGGCCTCCCGCAGCGTCTTCGAGGGATCGTGCCGATATTGACGCTGATACCCGCCGAGCACCGTCGTGCGCTCGACGACGGCGACCCGCTTGTCGAGCTTGGCGCCCTGGATGGCGGCGCGCTTGCCGGCCGGCCCGGAGCCGATGACCAGCAGATCGTAATCGTACTGTTGTTCCATGTTCTCCTTCCCCGCGCGCCAGTATCGTGCGCACCGGTGACGCGCCGCGCAAGCTATGCAATTATCATGACAGGCAAATTAAACAGGCTGGCTGCTTTCCGCCGCGGCGCGTTCGAATTCAGTCGTCTTCAAGATGTCATCAAATGCTCATGATTGATCGGCTAAGGCTCCACCGCGTCGCGAACACCCTGCGGCGAAAACCAGCTTCTCGAATGCGATGGCGGAAGCCGGTTCAGCGCACCCGATAAACCTGCTCGATACGGTCGAGGGCAGACGCATCTATGACGCACGCCATAGCAGGCCGCTGGCGCCATTGGGGACCCTATCTCAGCGAGCGGCAATGGGGCACCGTGCGCGAAGACTACAGCGCGCATGGCGACGCTTGGCACTATCTGCCGCACGATCATGCGCGCAGCCGCGCCTACCGCTGGGGCGAGGACGGGATCGGCGGGTTCGGCGACCTCCATGTGCGCTGGTGCCTTGCTGTCGCGTTGTGGAACGAGACGGGATCCGATCCTGAAGGAACGGCTGTTCGGCCTGACCAATGCCGAAGGGAACCATGGCGAGGACGTCAAGGAGCTGTATTACTACACCGATGGGGTGCCGTCGCATGCCTATATGCGCATGCTGTACAAATACTCCGCAGGCCGCCTTTCCCTACGACCGCCTGATCGAGGAGAATCGCCGGCGCGGCCCGCATGACCGCGAATTCGAGCTGATCGACACCGGCATGTTTGACGACAACCGCTATTTCGACGTCATTGTCGAATACGCGAAGGCCGACCCCGATGACATTGCTGATACGGGTGCGCGCTGTTAACCGCGGCCCGGAAGCCGCGCGCCTGCACCTTCTGCCGCAGCTTTGGGCGCGCAACACCTGGTCATGGTACGCCAACGCCGAGCGGCCTTTGCTGACGCTGCAGACCCGACAACTCTGTGATCGCAATTCACCCCGACCTGGAGCCGATGCATTTTTATGCCGATGGCGGCGAGTTTCTGTTCTGCGAGAACGAGACGAATGCCAAGCGGCTGTTTCGATCTGCGACGCCCCCGGTCCGTTCAAGGACGGGATCAACGACTTTGTCGTGCATGGCGACCGCGCGGCGGTCAGCACCGTCGGCCGGGGAACGAAATGCGCCGCGTATCGACCGCTGCTGATCGAGGCGGGCGGAGCAAGCGACGATGCGGCTGCGCTTTCGGCCGGAAGGGATGAGCGGTGCTCCGTTCGATGATTTCGACGCGGTGTTCGCGACGCGCATCGCCGAGACCGACGAATTCTACAGCGTCCTGCAGCACGGCATCGCCGACCCGGACCGCCGGCTCGTCCAGCGCCAGGCGCTCGCCGGCATGCTATGGTCGAAGCAATACTACCATCTCGACGTGACGCGCTGGCTGACCGGCGACCCGACGCAGCCAGTGCCGCCGCATCACCGCCGCCGCGGACGCAATTCGGACTGGCGTCACCTGCACAATGCCGACATCATCACGATGCCGGACAAATGGGAATATCCGTGGTACGCGGCGTGGGACCTCGCTTTTCATTGCGTCGCGTTCGCTCTGATCGACCCGGAATTCGCGAAGGCGCAGCTCGTGCTGCTGACCCGCGAATGGTACATGCATCCGAACGGGCAGCTGCCGGCCTATGAATGGGCGTTCGACGACGTCAACCCGCCGGTGCATGCCTGGGCGGCGCTGCGGGTCTACGAGATGGACCGCGATCTGCACGGGCGCGGCGATTACGCGTTTCTCGAACGCGTCTTTCACAAGCTCGTGCTGAACTTCAACTGGTGGGTCAACCGCAAGGACGCAACCGGCCGCAACGTCTTTCAGGGCGGTTTCCTTGGCCTCGACAATATCGGGATTTTCGACCGCTCGTCGCAGCTGCCGACCGGCGGCTATATCAACCAGTCCGACGGCACCGCCTGGATGGCGATGTATGCGCTGAACCTGATGCGCATTGCCCTCGAATTGGCCAAGCGCAACCATGTGTACGAGGATATCGCCAGCAAGTTCTTCGAGCATTTTCTCTACATCGCCGAGGCGATGAACCGGATCGGCGGCGAGCACGGACTGTGGGACGAAACGGACGAATTCTATTACGACGTCCTCAATCTGCCCGGCGACCGCAGCTGCCGCTGCGCGTGCGGTCGATGGTCGGGCTGATCCCGCTATTCGCGGTGCACGTTCTCAGTTCCGACATCTTCAAGGAGATGCCGGGCTTTACCGCGCGGCTGCGCTGGTTCCTCAACCACCGCCCCAATCTCGCCAGCCTGGTATCGCGCTGGGCGGCCTCGACCGAAGACGAACATCATCTGCTCGTCGCTGCTGCGCGGCCACCGCATGAAGCGCCTGCTGCTGCGCGCGCTCTCGATCCCGACGAGTTCCTGTCGGATTATGGCGTCAGGTCGCTGTCGCGCGCGCATGCGGCGGAGCCGTATGTCTTCGAGCACGACGGCACCCGGTTCACGGTCGAATACGTGCCGGGTGAATCGACCAGCCGCCTGTTCGGCGGCAACTCGAACTGGCGCGGTCCGATCTGGATGCCGATGAATTACCTGCTGATCGAATTGCTGTACGAATTCCATCAATACTATACCGACGATTTCCGGGTCGAGTGCCCGACCGGATCGGGCAAGCTGTTGAGCCTGCGCGAGATCGCGGACGAACTCAGCCGCCGGGTTTGCGGCATTTTCCTGCGCGATGCGGCGGGCCGCCGTCCGGTTTCGGCGATGCAGCGGCTCGCGCAGGAAGAACCGCAATTCCGCGACCACATCCTCTTCCACGAATATTTCGACGGCGACACAGGCCGCGGCCTCGGCGCCTCGCACCAGACCGGGTGGACCGGGCTGGTAGCCTTGCTGCTGCACCCGCGACAGTCGCGACGACGCACGCAATCTCGAAACGGGCGACGCAAGCACGCGCGATTTTGCCGCACAGCTCGAATCCGCCATTCCGGCGTCGCGCGTTCGCACACGCCCCTGAAGGTCGGGGCGCGCCGCGATGCCTGACACAGATTGCCGAGCTGCTGAGGATCGCGGCGGCTCACTATGTGCGCTCCTCAAGCGAGCGGCCGCGGCGACTTCCAAATCCGTTATGAAGGCCTGCCATTTCGCCGCGAACGGCAATGTCTCGTCGGACAATGCCTCGAGAAATTCCGACAGGCGGCGAGACCGCTTGACCGTAAAGATCGTCAGCAGCCAGCGTCGGCACCATCACCGTGCCGAACAACAAAACCTTCGTCAGCGCCGGCTGCTGATCGAACGCAAACAGGTTCATGCCGAGAAACCCGGTGACGATCGTGCCGATCAGCCCCAGGATCGTCACCACGGTCAATCGCACCACCGTGTCGTTCTGCCGCCGCACTGCCTCGCTTTCGAGATAGTTGTTCATGTCCTGCGCTTCCTGGCGGATGTCGGCGTAGAGCCTGTCGACGCCGAGGTGGCGGCGGCACATCTCGAACAATTCGGCGGTCTCGGCCTGGTCGCTGATCTCGGAGAACCAATAGCGGTGGGTAAATCGCAAAAAGGTTTCGAGCGCCGCGCGGCTCTCCTGGCGAAAAGCCCGCACCGCCTCGAAATTGCGGATGTCGAGCCGGCCGACCGCCTCGGCGAGCCGGTCGGAGAACATCAGCAGCGCGGCACGCTGAAAATGGGCGATCAGGAACACCAGGAAATTCTGATGGCGGAAGCGCGAGAAGGTGCCGTGCTCGAAATGCGTGAAGAATTCATTCCCGGCGTCGCCGACCACCACCATCGCGCGGCCCGACGACAGATACAGCGAGCCGGAGCTATTGCTATAGTCGAGTTCGCCGATGCGCGTCGTGCTGTACTGGGTCGCGAAATCGGCGCGACGCTTCTTCCCGAACGCCGACTTGTCGCGATCCTCCGGCCCGCTCGCGAGCGCCAAGCCGTACGATCTCCCCGCGCTTCAGCTTGAGCGGGTTATCCAGCGCAAGATACGCCATCAGCGGCATGCGGTAATACTCGAGCTGGCGATAGCGGATCGGCCAGGACTCTCGAGATCATGCTGCGGTACGAGCGGGCGCAGCAGAAACGCCCAATGCGCCGCAACGCACGGCGACCGGTGCCGGCACGTGAAGGCGAGATATTTCGCGCGATCGTCGTAATCGGATGTCGCGAGCACGTCACTGGCGGCGGAGAGAAACTCAACTTTCCACGAGCAATGTCCAGCCTGACCGTTCTCCTCCCAGTATGCCGGATAAGCCCGGCCGAACCGGAACATCACATCCTGAACCACCCGCAGCGGCAGGTCGTCGGCATGGATCTCGACTGCGAGCACCGCGAGGTCGATGTCATAAAAAAAGTAGAGATCGATATGCGCAATGCCGAACAAGAGTGGCGCATCCTCGGCCGATAGCTGCACCCGTGCCTGCCGGATATCGTTGCGCCGCAACACGCGGATCGGGCTCTCGCCATATTTGTTGCGCGCTGCCCCCTGGCCATAGATGAAGCGCTGGACAGCGGGCAGGAACGCGACGAACTCGTTGTAATGCCGTTCCTGAAAACCGGCTGGATTGTCGGTAAACTCGTCACTGACCTCATGCCAGATGCGGTGCGGATCGTTTGCCAGCAGATGCTCGGCATAATCCGGCACGTCGGATCCGTCCGAGACTCGTCAGATAGATCGGCCACAGCAGAATCTCGCGGAAATGCTTGACACGGCTTTCACCGGCGTCGAGACCCGGAACGTCCGGGCTCGGCGGCGCGCGGCTCGATCCGTTGCTCGGACGCGTCCGTACCGGGCATCATATGTTCGCCCGGCCCGCCCTCGATACGATCGAATGCCCCGCCGCCGACCTCATCGCCTGACATACGTCGCGTCAGCCTCCTGCTTGAGGAATCCTGCCAAACAGCTTCTTTAGCCGCGGGATGCGCAGAGTTCGCGATGAACTCGCGCTTGTCGATCTTCTTTATCAGCGATGATGGATCAAGAAATTCCTGCGCATTGCCCGGCGTCAACACGAATGGCGGGAGGCCGTCGCGCGCCAGAGAGATAGCTGATGACAAGCGCGCCAGTGCGATGATTACCCTCGATAAACAGCTGCGGCTCGCTGAGGATGCGGATATACACGCCGGCCGCCCGATCGCCATGCCGAACTCGGCGTGGTGTTTCTCGTGCCACTCGACGATGTCGCGGATGCCGGCGCCCGGGGCGTTGTAGAAACGCTCTTCGGCGGCGCGCAGATGTTCGGCGCTGTCCTGCCGCACCGTCGCGTCGGTGCCGCACAGCACGCGGCAATTCAGTTCGAGCAGATGCTTCAGATTGCCGAGCGCGAGGATATCGGTATGGTCGGCGACCAGCTCGTCGGCATAGGCATACCCGGTCATCAAGTTTTCGATGACCGTCGTCGTCGATCGGGTCGCGGCGATCGCGCAGGCGCGGATTGATCGCCGGGAATTCGCGTTGCAGGTTGCGGAGTGAGCGCTCTATCGCGATGAGGTCGAAACGCACCGCTTTACCATTGGCCAACGTCGCGATCCGCCCGATTACTGGATCGACCGAACAGCGGTCTGGCCTTGCGCCACGACATTCGCGGGTAAGGCGATGTATCCGAGCGGACCTCCGAGGTCCTTGCCCCTGGGTCAGCCCCCAGGTTGACGAAATCCTGCAGCGCGGAGCGCTTTTGCGCGTCGGCATACTGCTTGTACAGCAGCAGCCAGCTATATGTCACGATCGGATAGGAGCCGTCGTTTGCCGGGTCGGTAATAAAGACTTGGCCGCCCGTCGTTGGACCGCGGTGCGCCCTCGGCCAAGGCGCTCTGGCCGCTCGCCTCGTCCGGCGCGACGAACTTGCCGGCCTTGTTCTGTAGCTCCGCCATCGGCAACCCGAGCCGCTTCGCAAAACCGTACTCGACATAGCCGATCGAGCCGTAGCTGATCTTGATCCGCGACGCTACGCCTTCGTTGCCGCGCGCCAGCATTGTGCCGTGCGGCCATTCGACCAGAGTGCCAACTCCCGGGTGCCGCCTTCCATGTCTCGCTGATTGCGCTCAGGTGATTGGTTAGCGCAAAGGTCGTACCGCTCCCGTCCAGCCGCGCGACGACCGCGATCGTCCGCCGCGGCAGCTTAAGGTCGGGTTGGCCTGCTTGATCCTGGGATCGTCCCAGTTCGTTTATCGTGCCGCTGAGGATGTCCGCATAGACGTCGCGAGGCAGCTTTAGCGGTCCGCCGAGGCCCGGCAGATTGTAGGCGAGTACGACGAGCCCGGCAGTGGCCGGAACGACCAGCACGCCCGCGCACGACCCGCCGTGCATCGGCGGCGCTGATTGCCGCATCGCTGCCGGCGAAGTCCACCGACCCGGCGACGAAACCGGGCGATGCCGTCGCCACTGCCGACGGCGTCATAGGTGATCGCCAGATCCGGATGCTCCTTGCGGTACAGCTCAAGCCATTTGTAGTAGAGCGGCGCCGCGAAGGTCGAGCCGGCGCCAACCAGCGCGATGGGTGACGTCGTGTCGGCCGCCACCGACTTCCACCGTGGCAAACAGCATCGCGCCGGCGCAAGTCAATGCGCATCGCGACACATCGTATAATTCGCGGCATGGCGATGCACTTGGCTCCGTGTTAGCGGCTCAGCTGAACTGGCCGCTGATATACTGCTTGGTCAGCTCTTCGCTGCGGATCCTCGAAAATCTGCTTGGTGTCCCCCATCTCGACCAGGTAGCCGGTGCGGCCGCCCTGCGAGATGTCGACCGAGAAGAACGCGGTCTTGTCGGCGACGCGCGTCGCCTGCTGCATGTTGTGCGTCACCATCGCGATCGTGTAGCGCTCCTTCAGTTCGAGCATCAGCTCCTCGATGCGCCGCGTCGCGATCGGGTCGAGCGCCGAGCACGGCTCGTCCATCAGCAGCACGGTCGGCTCGGTGGCGATCGGCGCGCGCGATGCACAGCCGCTGCTGCTGGCCGCCCGACAGCGACAGACCGCCGGCCTTCAGCTTGTCCTTGACCTCGTCCCACAGCGCCGCGCTGCGCAGCGCCTTCTCGACCTTCTCGGCAAGGTTGTCCCTTGAAGCGGTTGAGCCGCAGGCCGAATGCCACGTTATCGAAGATGCTCATCGCGAACGGGTTCGGCTGCTGGAACACCATGCCGATATGCCGCCGCACGACCACCGGATCGATCGACTTGGCGTAGATGTCCTGGCCGAGGAAGTGCACGTGTCCCGTTCAGCCGGAAGCCGTGGATCAGGTCGTTCATCCGGTTCAGGCTGCGCAGCACCGTGCTCTTGCCGCAGCCCGAAGGGCCGATGAAGCCGGTGATCTTGTCCGGCCTCGATCGGGACCTGGCTGTCGCGCACCGCCAGGAAGTCGCCGTAGTAGAGCGTGTCGATCTTGCAGTTGATCGCGATGTCCGGGGCCGCGTCTCGCGGCCGGCGACCGCGGCGACGACCGGCATTGGCATTACGTGCGCGGCGGCAGAAGTTGCATTCATCGGAAATGTCCTGTGTCAGACCTTGGGGCGGCCGACAATGCGGCCGAGGATGTTGAAGACAAGCACGATCAGCACCAGCACAAGCGAGGCCGCCCAGGCCAGCTCGATCTGGTTCTCGAACGGCATGCCCGAGAAGTTGTAGATCAGGATCGCCAGCGACGCCGTCGGCTCGCGTCAGGCTGCTCAGCCAGTAGTTGCTGAACAGCGCGGTGAACAGCAGCGGCGCCGATTCGCCGGCGACGCGCGCCACCGCCAGCATGACGCCGGTCAGAATCCCCGGCAGCCCGGTCGGCAGCACGACTGCCAGATCGACCTGGGCGCGCGTGCAGCCCATGCCAAGCGCGGCGTCCTTCATGCGCCGCGGCACCATCCGCATCGCCTCCTCGGCGGTCAGGATGAGCGTCGGCAGCATCAGCACCGCGAGCGCGACGCCGCCGGCGAGCGCCGAGTAGGTGCCCATCGCCAAGACCAGCGCGGCATAGACGAAGAGGCCGGCCAGGATGGACGGAAACCCCGTCAGCACCTTGGCGAGGAACCGCGAGGTGGCTCGACAGCCGGCTTTCGGGCGAGATGTCGGCGAGACAGATCGCCGCCATGATGCCGATCGGGATGCTGATCAGCGACGCGATCAGCACCATGACGACGGTGCCGACGATCGCGTTGCCGAAGCCGCCGCCCATCTCGAAACCGGCCGGCGGCAGCTCGGTGAACAGCTCGGCGCTGAGGCGGGCGCCGCCGTTCACGATCAGCATATAGAGGACCGATATCAGCGGCACAGCGGCGAGCAGCGCGACCAACCAGGCAGCGCCGGTCAGCACCGTGCTGGTGATGGCGCGCGGTTCGCCAAACGAGCGGTTGAGGCTGGGGCGCGCCGGTCGATCGGCGCTGGTCGAACGTCGCCATCAGGTCCGTCCCGATATGCGTCGCGTCGCCAGCGCCAGCATGAAGATGCCGCCGATATTGACGAGCAGCGTGATGGCAAGCAGCACGAGCGCGGCATACATCAGCGCCTGGCGCTCGACCTCGGCGGCTTCGGGGAAGTTGCGACGCGATGAGCGAGGCCAGCGTGTTGGCCGGCGCGAACAGCGACAGGCTGACCTGGTTGGAGTTGCCGATCAGCATCGCCAGCGCCATCGTCTCGCCGAGCGCGCGGCCGAGGCCGAGCACCAGCGCGCTGGCGATGCCGCCGGCGGCGGTCGGCAGCATCACCTTGAGGATCGCCTCCCACCGGGTCGTGCCCATGCCGTAGGCCGCCTCCTTGGTGCGGTAGGGGACCAGCTGCAGCGCGTCCTGCGAAATCGCCGCGACCGTCGGCAATACCATGATCGCCAGCACGAGCGCCGCCGGCAGCAGGCCCGGGCCGCTCAGCGAGGTCGAGAAGAACGGGATCAAGCCGAAGTGTCTGGTGCAGCCAGTCGGCCGCCGGCCGGATGAATCGGGATGACGACGAAGATGCCCCACAGGCCGAAGACGACGCTGGGGATCGCGGCCAGCATCTCGATGATCGTCCGAAACACCACCGCCAGCCGCAGACGGCAGGAAATCCTGGGTCAAAAAGATCGCGATCGTGATGCCGAAAAAGCCGCCGATCACCAGCGCCAGCAGCGAACTGTAGAGCGTGCCCCAGATCGCCGGCAGGATGCCGAAGATGCGCCGCTGCGGGTCCCATGACAGATCGACCAGAAAGCCGAGCCCGTTCGCGGCGATCGCCGGCGCCGCCCGCACCGCCGATCTCCCACAGGATATAGGCGACGAGCAGGATGACCGCCGGCGGCCCCGGCATAGGCGAAGCGCGGTGACGACGCGGTCGGCCAGGTATTCCCGCTGCGACGGCGGCCGCGAAATCCGCGTCGGCCGAGGCAGGGCTCGGAACGATAGTGCGTTGTCATCTTCGGGTCAAATGCCTCGATCGGCGCCTGCAAGCGCGCGGCCAACCGCTTCTCGTCGCGCGACCCCGCGCCGGATAGGTGCCTACTGGATCTGGGCCGCCGCCGCCTTGACCTTTTCGACCACCGCCGCCGGCAGCGGGATGTAGCCCATGCTGTCGGCGATCGCCTGTCCCTTGGTCAGGCTGTACTCGACCAGCTTGCGCAAGCACCTCCGCCTTCGCCGGGTCCTGCTTCTTGTAGAACAGCATCCAGGTGAAGGTCGCGATCGGGTAGGCGTCCGGGCCCTCCGGGTCCTCGATCCAGGCCCGCAGGTCGGGCGCGAACTTGGCCGAGGCGAGCGCCGCCGCGCCCGACGCCTTGCTCGGCTCGACGTATTTGCCCGCCTTGTTCTGCAAGCGCCGCCACATGCGCCTTGGTCAGCTTGGCGTAGCCATACTCGATATAGCCGATCGCGCCCGGCGTCTGCTTGATCGTCGCGGTGATGCCGTCGTTTTTCGGCGCCGCGACGATTTTGTCGCTGGCTCGGCCATTGCACCGAGGTGCCGAAGCCGGGGCCGTTCTTGAACGCGTCGCTGATCGCGCTCAGGTGCTTGGTGAACACGAAAGTCGTGCCGCTCGAATCCGAGCGCCGCACGACCGTGATCGGCAGGTCAGGCAGCTTCACGCCCGGATTGGCCGCGGCGATGCGCGGATCGTTCCATTTCGTGATCTTGCCGAGAAAGATGTCGGGGTAGACGTCGCGCGGCAGCTTCAGCCCGCTGGCGACGCCGGGAATATTGTAGGCGAGAACGATCTCGCCGGCGGTCATCGGCAGCAGCACGACGCCGCCCTCGACCTGCGCCATTTCCTCGTCGGTCATCGCCGCGTCGGAGGCGGCGAAATCGACGGTGCGCTTGATGAAATCCTGGATGCCGGCGCCGCTGCCCTTGGCCTGGTAGTCGACCGTGGCGCCGGGCGTATTCTTGCTGAAATCCTTGAACCAGGCCGAATAGATCGGGAACGGGAAACTCGCTCCGGAGCCGATCAGCCGGGTGTCCGCCTGCGCCGCAGCCGCCGGCCCCGATCAGCACTGCAGAAAGAAACAAGTCGTGACAAAAACGGCTTAAACCCGCGCATCGGCTTCCCCTGTCCGCATCGAGCTTCAGTCGCGCGGAACCTACCGGGACGGCGTGACAGTTTTTTGACAAGAGCGCGATACTCAACTGTAAATATGAACATCACTACACGACGGCAGGAGTGCTGATCGCGCGGCCGATCATTCGAAGAAAGCGCGAGCGTTCCGACACGCTGCGGCATTCGATCACACCATCGTTCAGCGGAGGGAGCTAATATTTCTGCGGAACGTAGAGTTCCGGCGGCAAGACTTTGCGCTCATAGTTGGGATCGAAAACACGCTGCGGGAGTGAAATTTCGGAGTGCGGCACGTCTTCATAGGGTATCTGCTTGAGCAGATGATCTATGCAGTTCAGGCGTGCGCGCTTTTTGTCGTTCCCTTCTATGATGAACCACGGCGCCTCCGGAATATTCGTTCGAAGGAACATCTCCTCCTTTGCCCCCGTATAGGCCTCCCAACGCACCCTCGACTGCAAATCCATTGGCGATAACTTCCATTGCTTGAGCGGATCGTGGATGCGCATTAGGAAACGCATCTGCTGTTCTTCGTCGGTTATTGAGAACCAATACTTTATCAGGCATATGCCCGAACGCACAAGCATTCGCTCGAATTCCGGTGCATCCCTGAAGAACTGCTCGACTTGCTCCTCTGTGGCAAAACCCATCACTCGCTCGACGCCCGCTCTATTGTACCAGGAGCGATCGAAGAGCACGATCTCGCCGCCCGCCGGTAGGTGGGGGACGTAGCGCTGAAAGTACCACTGTGTCTTCTCGCGGTCGGATGGCGCGGGTAACGCGACGACCCGAACTGTACGCGGATTGAGGCGCTGCGTTATGCGCTTGATCACACCCCCTTTGCCCGCCGAGTCTCGACCTTCGAAGATGACAACCACCTTTTCCTGTTTGAAGGACACCCAGTCTTGCAGCTTAATCAGTTCGGCTTGTAGTGTCAGAAGCGAGCGGAGATACTCGATCCGGGGGATAGATGGCGGATGTGTGCGCTTGTAGATCTCGCGAAGTTCAAGTGATAGCGCCGGCTCCGAGATCTCCAGCTCATAATCCTCATCCAGTGTATCCTCCAATTCGGCCTTTATCCAGTCCGCATGTCCGTTATTAACCAGCCCGCTCACTAACGCCTCCTATCGGCTATTTTGAACTGCAGATGCTTTACTGTTCCAGGTACGAGTCCCCCCAAGGGCCAAACGGATCAACCCTTGGCAGGCTACCGGCCCAAGATGACTATTTGCTGACAGAACATCGCCGGGTTGGTTTTCCCTGACAATGGACGGATGATATCTAGCGGATACGGGGGTAATTATGCACAGCGGCGGTCGGCCTCCTCGGCGATGGTACGGACGAATTCGCTTTCGCCGATCGGCGGCATCTCCGCCGGCCCGGACGTGCAATAACCCGCCCGGACGCACTCGAGACGCTCATTAATATAAGCCGGGGAAAACGCGTTGCGATTATGTGTGCCGAAGCAGTACCGTGGCGCTGCCATCGTTCTCTGGTTGCTGACGCGCTGAGCGTGCACGGCGTGCCGGTAATCGAGATTTTATCGGAGCGTACTTATCGCATGCACAAGCTCACGCCCTTCGCCAAGATCGAAGGAATGAGAATTACCTATCCGCCTGAGCAACCGATGCTGCTGTAGACGCTCACGATGTCTGCTCTCGTCGAAGATGAAAAGACGCTGCTGGACCTTCTGAGGAATATCCGCGCGTGCACACATTGTGCCGATGCGCTGCCATGCGGCCCTCGTCCAGTTGTGCAGGCGCACATCTCGGCGCGGCTACGCATTGTTGGCCAAGCACCCGGTCGACAGGTGCACGAAACAGGCATCCCCTGGAACGACCCGTCCGGCGATCGGTTGCGCCGCTGGCTTGGCCTGACGTCGGAGCAATTCTACAATCCCTCGAAGATAGCGATTATTCCGATTGCCTTTTGCTATCCGGGAAAGGCCACCTCCGGCGATAAATTACCGCGCCCGGAATGCGCCCCTCGCTGGCACGGTAAGCTGAATAGCCATTTGCCTGATATCAGCCTTACCTTGCTTATCGGACAGTACGCGCAGGCTTATTATTTAGGGCGGCGCCGCAAAGCTACGCTTCGAGATACCGTCCTGGCATGGAAGGAGTATTGGCCGACAGGTTATCTTCCGCTGGTGCATCCCTCTCCGCGCAACCAACCATGGCTGGATAGAAACCCCTGGTTTGAAGCAGCATTGGTGTGCGATCTGCGGAAGATAATTCAGGATTTAAAGCTATAATAGATCGACGCAACGCGGCAATCGTCCAGTGAACGATATCGCCGCCATGATACTCGTCGAGACGATCGGAGAAAGCTTTGCCTCCAGAGAGTGATCACCGATCGTCTGCTGGTGGGAACTGATCCTTCGCGGCGAAGCTCGCCGCAATTCTTCGACGGCCGAACTCTCAACCCTGCTTGCACGCCAACTCGGCTATGTCCTCGAACGCCTCGAGGACAGAATCTCGTGCAAGAACGCCTTGCTCAACAAGAACAATAGACAAGGCTTTCGCACAGTGCATCCAGCGCAATTTGCCTCTTGACCACCTTTACACGGCGGATCCAGGCCGGCTTGGCTTGGTCGACGACCAGCGCCAGTCCCTGATCTCCGGCATGTCCTCGCCATGCTGGTGGATATAGGTTTTGTGCTCGATCAGCTTGTCACGCATTGCCTGCTTGGCATAGGCCGCCACGTATCCGAGCTGCGGCAGCCGGTCGATGACGTCGGTGGCGAGATGAAACCGGTCGAGGTCGTTGAGCACGACCATATCGAAGGGCGTCGTCGTGGTGCCCTCCTCCTTGTAGCCACGGACATGGAAATTGTCGTGGTTGGTACGCCGGTAGGTCAGCCGGTGAATCAACGCTGGATAGCTGTGATGCGCGAAGATGACTGGCTTATCGGTCGTGAACAGCGCGTCGAAATCGCGGTCGCTGAGCCCGTGCGGATGTTCCTCACGTGGCTGCAAGGTCATCAGGTCGACGACATTGACGACCCGGATCCTGAGATCGGGCAGGTGTTGCCGCAGCAGGGACACAGGCCGTGCGCAGCCCGGAGAGGAATTGCTCCAGAGTCGGCGCGCTAGGCGGGGCCGCATCTCCGATAACCGGGATGTCGGCAATCCGGACGAGCGCCTGCTGGGTGATCCGGATTTCCTGGAGCAGACGGACCGGATCCAGGGTCGCCCGCAACGTTTCCAGGCGTTGCCGGATTTCCTCAGTCGTTCGGGCATCCGTCATCAGTCGCTCACAGGGCGTGGCTGGCGGGTGATATTGCTTCATCACCTTCGCGCCGTCGCGCGCCTTCGCGGCGAGCTTGAACGAGGGTTGGAAAAAATTCACGAACAGCCGCAGCGCTGCGTACAATCGCGCCAGCATTGCCGCGGCCTCCAGCCCTTCGAAACGGCGGTAGCCCACTGCTCGTCGCACGACGGCCCCGTTCTTCTGCTCGACCCAAGCCTGGTCGTTCTTGCGATAGGGACGGCACCGCGTGAATTCCACGTTCGCGGCCAGGCAATAATCCCGCACCGTCTCGTTCATGAACACGCTGTCGTTGTCCGTGTCCAACCCCGCAGGGTGAACGGCAGCAGCTTGCGCATTTCGTTCAGCACCTCGGTCAGCAGCCGCTGTTCGCGCACCAGCAGCGGCGCGCATTCCGTCCAGCCTGTCGCGATGTCGGTCAGCACAAAGGTTTGTACAAAGCTGCCCTTTGCCACCGGCCCACTATGCGAGACCAAATCCGCCTCGACGAAGCCGGGAGGCGGATCGTCCCAGCCATCGAACGTACGCACCGGGATGCTTCGCCGGACCGCCGAAGGCACCGTCTTACGACGCATCGACCGACCCGCTTGCTGCCTGACGTCTCGCAAGGCCCGGTCGATCGTGGCCGCGCTCATCGCCAGGAGGCTAATGCGCACCTCCGGCGCGAGCCGGACATGACCGTGTCGCTCCATCGCCTCGACCATCGTGGGTACCAGGGGCCGCAGCCGCTTGCCGCAAATCCGATCCGATGCTTCCCAGATCACGGTCAGCGCTTCCCGTGTAGCGTCGTCATAGACCCTGCGTCCAGGTCGCGAGCCCGGACGCCTATCCGGTTGACCAGATCGAAGAAGGCGCATCGCATGCTTGCGGTGAAAGCCGGTAACCGCCGTGAACTCGTCGAGGATACGGCCTCGCTCCATTCTGTCCGCCCGCGAATACCGGTCCGCTATCACTGCCACCAGTTCGTCTCGTGCTGCCATGCTGATCCGCCTCATCCCTGACCCCGCCGATAAGCCTCGGTCGGGAGCAAATCAGATGAGGCAATGGTTCAGCTTCCGGGAGCATTTCAGGCGAGGCAATGCGACCGGACATCACAATTGTCGTTGCACATTCCCCGCTGCGCCGCCATCAGCAACGGAAAAACTTGCCTTGCCGAGGCCGCTGAGTAGACTAGACGAGGTTGCCCGCTACCCCAGGGCCGAAACACCTCGATGAAGGCCGCGCGATGCGCTCCAGCCCTTTTCGGCGGCAAAGCCCAACGATTTGGCCGCCCGCGCAGCCAGCCACCGATTGAATTTCCTTGCAGCGCCTCTCACCGGGACGGAAAATCCCCAAAACGACCGGGAATCCGGCAAATGTCGGGTAGTTTGCCTCTGCATCCGGGAGTGTAGAATATTGAACAATAACTCCGACGACACTAATGCCAACCGCGCTGATGGCGACCCGGCGAAGCCCAGCAAGCGGTCACGAACACTAGAAGAGCTTAGCCTCAGTGCGGTTGCAACCGCGCTCGGCGAACTCCGCTTCGCTACTATCAAGGAGATTGGGAGCGTCACCAACCGCGTGTTAGACACGGTGGTTAAACGTGCTGAAACACAAAATCCGGTCGCTACGGCGCAATTGCCGCCACCTCTCCCAGCTCCCCCCTTCGATTGGCCGTTAAAGCCTGCGTCAACTTCTCAGATAGATTACCTCATAACCCGCCATGTATTTCATCTGGTGTCAGATGATGGCAACGACCCCCTCTTTATTTATCCCACATTTGACGGCACTGTAACTGTGTCTGCCAACGCGGAAGAAACGTTTACTATGCGTAGGATGTTCGGCATCGTTATCACCCATTTCGAAGATGATCTACGTTCTTTTTATTGGGGTTGGGGGCGGTCGCTAGGGCCCAGCGGCTCTGATATAATGAAATCCAACGCAATCGTGAGTGTGCCACGCGGCGGCATTTCTTCTTCCTTTTATTTTGCAGTCTCGTACAATCAACAGCTTATTGATCCTCGGCGGTATCTTCCTTCTGCTCACATTACAGTTGTGAAGCCAGGTGAAAATGATTTCGGTTATATTAATCCTACGCTCTGGAATTGGGCATACCAGGTGTTAGGGTCTGCCGAACCACAGCAGTGATACCCGCGCATGAGAGCGCGCGCACGACAAAGCTCTGTCATCGACGGAATGACAAGGTGACGCTCCGATGAGGTAGAGAACATTATGCTATGAAATGTCACCAACAGGATTACAGACAGATCAATTATCCGTAATCCACCCTACGCAATTTGTAACGATTTATGGAATGATGGCTGGAGCGCCGGTTTACGTAAGTATTGTTGCAGAGATTGAAGGTGCCCCTACCCCTTACATCAACTTGACTATTTCGTGAACTGCCTTCACAATAGCACCAATCCCTCCACCAATTAATGTGAACGGCGGCTTATCACTTTCCACCACACGTCGCCATAGAAGCAGTGCCGGCTCGCGTATTAGACGTGCTAAAAAAAGGAATAATGAAAAGTATCATAAACGTTAGTCGCATTGCGGTGGCTATCGTTGAGGGAATTCCTGTGCTTAATAGTTGTAATACGGATAAAGGGAAATATGACTGATCCGGGATGCCGAAAAAAAATCCCAGCCAGTGAACCAGTAGGGTCATTTTATCGTTTATTGTCGTTTCCCACACTGCCGAGTAAGCAGACTGCAATCCCATCTCAATATTCCAAGAAGCCAATGCGTAATAATCAGTTGTATGAAGATGGCGTTCGATGACGGCCGCAATTAACCAACCCGCGGCGCTAAAGAACCCTTGATGCAAAGAGAAGAGGACAACATCCCAGAATTGAGCAACCACGAAGTAAGCCGCGGCGAGCAGTATCCAGACGATTGTGATACTTCCAATGCCGCGCTTGGATAGTACCCAAATACTGATCACAGCAAAAACTCGTGTTATAGAAAGGCAAACCCCTAAAGATATTGCGGAGTATACTATAGCCGCCAAGATGTTAGATGGTGTAATTTCCCATTTCTCTTGCCCGTCCATCCACCACAACGTCGATAATGATAATACAATGATGAAAATACCACCATATCCGGAAGCTAAAATGCGCTTTTTGCTAAGCAGTTTGGCGCCGAATATGGCATCAAAAACCATTACGTATATTAAACGCTTCTCTTAACGGGAGTGTTTTCCAATCAAGTTCTGCCGCTCTAATCCGTCGATGTTCTAGCCAATCTTGTACCGTTTTTTGTCCAGGTTTCCCAATTAGGAAATCTATAAGTGCACCGATTTCCGGCTGCTATTAATATCCAATTCAGCCATGCTGTAAGCATCTTCGTTCGCAAGGCTCGGCGCGCGAAGCGGGGAGGCGCCTACTCGGACTCGCGCGAAGCGCCCAGAGAAAGCGGGAGCCAGCTCGGGGCTAGCCGCGCCCCCGTTTACAATAGAATTTTCGGCAGAGCGCAAGCCCGAAGAAATAGCAGCGAGAGACGGCACGTATTTGCGACGCCGGTTTGCGGTGTGGTTTGAACTCGTTCGGGATGCCTATAGAGGGCGATGTTCCACCCAGTCGGCGCGCTTCGCAACACAAATCACTAAGCGGTCGATTATGCGGCCAGCCAAGTCACCAGACTGCCGCCTCGGAACGTCGAAACGCATCGTTAGGCCTGTATCAGGGCACACCTCGATCCTCACCCTGCCATCTTTGCTCCCGCTTCCCGTCATGCCGGCGCAGGCGGTGGGCGCAGGCGGGCGATCAGCGACAGAATTTCAGCGAACATCTGTCGCGGCACCGCAACCTCAGCCATTTGGAATGTGACGTAGCGGCCGTGGCGGACGACCTTCGCGCCGATCTTGACCAGCTTCTCGCGCAGGCTGGTCAGCGACCACGTCTCCACCATCTTCGGCATCGCCAGCGTCCGCATGAAGTTTCCAATGTTATAAGCCAGCGTGTGGAGCTGAAGGCGGACAGCATTGGCGGCGAAGGTGCGACAGGACAGGCGGGTCCATTTGATCGCACCCTTGCCTTCCTTGATCCACTGCTCGCACGTCCCGCGTCTGTTGTAGAAAGCGACAACGCCCTCGGCAGAGCGCGCCAAGTTGGTGACGATAAAGCCGACGCGCGGATACAACTCACCCGGGTGCCATTCGACCTTCGCCACGACGTGGCGCGGCCTGTTCCAGCTCTGCGCCTGATAGCGGAAGCTGGCGTAGTAACGCCGTACCTCGTGAGGTGGTCGCCCGACCGGGCGTTTGAGCAAATGTGCGATCTTGTCCTGCAAAACGTAGTTGGCCGGTAGCCGGATCGTGTAGCCGGCACCCTCGGCCTCAAGAAACTCGTAGACCTCAGGATTGGCAAAAGCGGCATCACCTTCGGAAATACAGATGCTTCACAATACCCCGGTAGCGGGCGATTACTGGCTCCAGCACTGCGCGCCATCCATCAGCGCTGTGCACGTTCCCAGATCGCAGGGTGCATCGCTCGACATCACCAAACTGGTTGAACACGAATAACGGGTGGTAACAGGTGCAGGCGAAATGGCCGTTATAGGCGCTGCCTTCCTGCTCCCCATAGGTCGGGCTTTCGCTTGAATCCATGTCGAGCACGATGCTCTTTGATGATCGCCGCCGGTGCACCCTGTCGATCCACTGGCCGGGCAGATCGGCAAGAGAGGCGAGGTTCTCGGGCCGGCAGAGCCACTTTGTTTCGAAACGCCCCATCTGGCTTGCCGAGGCGGCAGAGCCGCTGATCGCCCGATCGCCGACCACCCAGCGCATCGCCGGGTCGCGGCACAGCCGCTCGGCATCGTTCACGTCCTCGTACCCGGCCAGCCGCCCGAACACCGATTGGCGCAGAAGGCCCCCCAGCCGATGCCGACCATTCTTGCCGGTACGCGCGTCGGCCAGCCTATCAGCCGCCGTGTCGGTAAGGTGCAGCGCGTCATCCAGTTCACGGTAGGCCAGCAGTCCGGCATCGGAGGTAATTGTAGAACCGCGAAACTGGAGCATGAGCCGCCGGTCAAAGTTGAGCCTCAGCGCCTCGTTGTTCGATTCACCCGTCGGGTCCGCCATCGCCGCCCCGGTTGGTCATCGGTAAGATACTGAATTTTAGCCGAAAACCGCTTTCAAAACGCTCAAAATCACAGTCTCATCCGGCGAATGCGGGATAGAATCGATTCTGTGGTGCAGGGGAGCACCCTGGTCGCGATGAAGGCGATTCTGCGTAGTTTTCCTATGCCCTAGGTGGTTAACCCCTTTCAGAATCGCATTGCACGCGCATCCTTGCCGGTGTACGGTAGCCGCGCCTTTCATCGGGCACCGGCACGATTCAGCTAATGAGCAATCCCAGGGGGCCGGCGTGTCCTGTCGAATGTCCAAGCCGAAAGGCCAAAGGGCAGGACAGGGCCATTCGTGCGCCCCGATGAAGCGCCGGACTATCTTTCCTTTCATCGGAAGCACACGAAAATGTCAGATGGGCTCGTAAAACACCTAGTGATGCATCCACTCCGTGGACGGAAAGGGAGTCATAATATGTATAGCCTGTCCATCATGTTGGCTGGAGTCATTGGCGTCGCAGCGATTGCCACGATGGCGGGGTGCGCGCCGACTGCAAGTACGCCTACCACAACTCCGACAGCTCAGGCGCAGGCATGCCCGGCGGGAGTGCCCTGGGTCCCTGCCGGCTACGGCGGCGGCAAGTTTATCCCCGGCCACTGCCAGGGCCAACCGGCGCAATAATAGTTCGGGGCTGACTCATTTATCTAGTGTCGCGGTGGATTCGGCTGACACGAGAGCTGGCTGTAATCCAGGCGATCGACGGCGGCAACCGCGACATTGTGCTCGATGCACGTCACCACACCGAGGAGTGTATCTTTGCAACCGACGGCGGCCCGGTGGCGCTCGCCGCGAAGTGCTTCTTGTTGTACAGAGACATCTCGGATGAACGTCACCGCAGCGCCTTGCGGGACGCTATCAGCATCGTGCCAGAGTTGGCCGAATACGTACTACGTTTAACCGGGCGCGGGGGGCTCAACTTGCGCCCCCCCTTTCGTTTACGTCAGCGCACGATACCGGTCCATCACCGCGTCGCCTAATGGAGCATTGAGTTCCTCCGGCAGTATCACCGCCGATCTCGATGCGCCGGTCGGGCTGCGGAAGGTCGGCGGCCCGACGCTGAGAACACCCGGTGCGGACCTGAAGACTTGCACCCCGTTCAGCAATATGGCGATGCCGTCGATCACGATCTCGACCGCCGCAAGCGCTACTATTTTGCCGAGGGTAACGCGCTCGATCGCGAGAACTGTTACCGTAACCGGTGCGGTTTCGCCATCGTCGCTCATGCGGCAGCCCTCGTCAGATCGCGGCAAACAATACGATGCAGCGGAGTCTCGCGGCCCTCCGAAAACGTGTATTTGGCTAGCTTATACAGCGAACCGGACATCGAACCGGCCGTGCCGTGGTAGCGCACCTCTACGGAATCGTCGGCGAAACCCGAATCAATAAGCAGCCGGGCAAGTTCGTTAGCCGAGCCTTGTCTCGACATAGCCGTGTAGGTTTTGCCGCCGATCGTCGCCGTTGCGGTGTAACGACAACTTCGTTCGGCGGTTCGGGTTGCCTCGTTCGCAATGACGGAAATTATAATCATAATCCTTATTCCTCGAATATACGTTCTCGCGGAAGTCTCCGACCCGAAATAGGGCTAGATGGTACTGTAAGTCCCGCAGGGCTGGCCCTGGAGACGCGAAAGGGGCGAAATCGATAACCGATACGCCCGCCGGTTCACCCCCATAAAAGGCAGGTTTCCCGGCAACGGCTTTCAATTGGCGCAAGTTGAACCAATTGAACCCAATTGATATCGCGCGACATATCGTCAAAAAAGGTGTTCCGGCGGATCACCTTTTAAGACCGCCCCCTCGTTACCGCGCCCACCCCTTTCGTTGTCAGTAAAGTGGCTCCACCTGGAACCACTTTTGTGTTCTCAGAAAATGGGTCAAGTTGGCCCATTTTACGGGCCTCAGAAACTGGCGCAACTTGCCCCACTTTACTGACCGGCGCGTAGACACCTCTAATCCAGGCTGAACGCCCCTTCGAGCACCACCCTACCACGGTCAAACACCACCACTTCCGCTCGCGCCGGCCGGGTAGTACTGCGTTTCAGCCTCGGCGCCGACCTTCGATAGACGACGCGGTGGTGTGGTTGACAATAAGCGCTGCCGTAAATCGCCGGAGCTGTGCACCATGAGTTGTCGGTAAAGAAGCGGCAGGCATCTTCAGGATGATCGATGAGCGATGGAATCATTTGAATTATCCTCAAAATATATGTGAATTAGCTTCCGCGACGGAATGGCTTTCCCATAAGGTTTATGGCAATAAACATTCGAACGCGATAGGTGACCGATTTGTATACACGACTCGAAACGGCACACGGACTTACATGGTCACCGGGACCGCGACAGTCTTCTCGAAGCGCCGCGGCCGGCTCGTAGCGATGATCTTGTGGCAAGGCGAATGCCGGGCATGCGGTGCCCCGTTCCGGACTTCGACCGGCACTAGCAAGGCTCAGCTACGGCGCGGCCCCGGTACCGTTAACTGCGAAATCCACCGTCGGGGCGCAAACCGGTCGCACCCGCAACTACCGCAACGCAACCATGGGAAAACTGCGTCGCAAACAACGCCGATGGTATCGCAACAACGACCTACCGCCGGGCCGCGGGTCTACAGTGGTGCCAATCAGTAGTGGCCGCTCCTCGGTATTCGAAACACCAACCGATAGCGCGCAGTTTAGAATCGTACGTCTCTCTTGCCGCACAAGCTGCGTCGGTTCGAGGATCGTCTCCATGCCCACCTCGACATTTTTCGTTCTCTTGCTTCCACAGTTGGATCAATGTCGCAGGATCATTCCCGACGCCTGATTGCCCATACGATACGCCTGCCAACAGAACTAACGCAATGAGAGTTACCAGCGATCTGGTCATATGGATCATCCTAAAGTATTCGTCAGCAGCACGACTTCGACCGGTTTTGCCTCGGTGCGGTTGACACCACGGACGCGCCCCGCGGGCTGGATTAGCTCAGTCTCCGCAATCGCGACGCGCACCGCCTCCGCCAGCTCGTCCGGAGGCCGGTCGGCCTCGACCGTTGTCACGCTGCCATCTCGCGCCCGATCAAATCGCCCATACGTCATTTTTGCTACTCCGTATGTAATCGTGATTATAGTGTTTGTTTCCATCCCCTACAGCACCGTCGGGCTGAGCGCTTTTGACGTGTTGCCCACCCCTGTCGGTCATCCGCAACCCCATTCGAGGTCAACCGCAACCGCAACCGCAACCCGTCCCCTATAGGGGGACGGTTGCGGTAGTTGCGGTCGCTGCCACGGCATGGTTGCGGCATGGTTGCGGCGCAGTTTTCCTAGTGGTTGCGGCATGGTTGCGGTGGTTGCGATCCAATGGTTGCGGCATGGTTGCGGAGGCCGTTTTTAGGGGGTACCGCAACCATTCAAAAACGATCGTAACCATCTGACACATACAACCTAACGTATAGACCAACTGATGTCGCTGTTGCACGCCACCCAGTCGCACGCGACTAGCTCCCGACGGTACTTTGAGAGCAGCGCCCGGTTCCGGTTTCCCGCCTTTTCATCCGAGGCAGCGTCGACAATCCCGCGGCGGGTGCATTCGGACATCCAGGTTGCGTTAGTCGCGCCGAGGCGGGCGGTAGTGGTTTTGACGGGGGCCACGACGACGGCGTCAAGTAAGGCTTCGTAGAACTTCAGACCGAGCGGTGACGGCCCCTTGCGTTGGGGTTTCACGGCCGCACCCTCAACTATCCATTGGTTGTCGGAGAGGGTGATAGTGACGGGGTCGTAATCCCCGCGGTTCTCGGGCGAGCGCTCGCGGTTCTTAGTGAACCGCAACGAGAAGGCAAGGTCGGCCCCGTCCCTATCAGTGGCTTCGGCTACCATCACCGAGTTGAGTTGCCATTCCCGTGTTTTTGTACCGTAACTACGTGTCTTGTCGTGCCCGGTATGGTGTATCCATAGCTGCCCTGCGCCGCGGCGAGTGATGCTGCGCACCCAGGGAAGTGTTTGCTGCCAAGGTTCCTCGTCTTTCATGTCACCAGTAAGAAGCGCCTGTATATTATCGAATATCACGAAATCGACGCCGCCCACCGCGTCTATTACCTTTTCGATGAACTGCTGCCCCTCCTTAGTGTTTAGAGGCTGCATGCCCTCGAAGTCTTCCACAGATAAAAGGTGTAATCTCTCGGGAACTTCACCACAACGGGATATAGCGTCACGAATGCGCTGACGGAAAAGCCTTCGAGACATTTCGCCATCGATATACAATACGCTTGCGGGCCGCTTCCCCTCCCAATGCAAGAATGATTGCCCGCTCGCCATAGCGAAGGCGATTCCCATGGCGAGGTTCGTTTTGCCGAGACCTGTATCAGCCACAAACATTGCTCGGCTAGTGGTGCTGAACGGCCCCAGCAACATGTCGGGTTCGGGAAGGTCGCGCTCTAGCCAAGACCGCAGCGAGAGCAGGTCGGCGACGTCTTCTGGCTGCTCCGCCCGATGTTCTTCCACGCCGTTCGGGACGTTCCACTTCGCTCTGGCGCTGCGGATCATCTCGGGAACTTCGTCCCGCGTGTTCCCTTCGCCGTGCGGTAGGATGCCGTCAAGTAGGTTCTGTATTACCCAATCGCGATGCCCGGCGTTGACCATGTGCGCGACCAGCGCGAGGGTATTGTTATGTCGCTCCCGGCCTTCCTTGATGGCGTCGATCCACACTTCGGGATCACGGGCTTCGAGTAGAAGCGTCGCGTGCCCATTCGGCGTCGCGTGCCAGTTCGGCTTCCCGAGCGCGATCTCGTCGAGTTCGACAAGCGTGTCGATCGGGTGCCCTTCGATGTATTCGACCCGGTGATCCTCGTTGCCGGCGACTCGACCGTAATAGTACGACTGAGAAAGCGAGAAGCTCTCGCCCGCGAAGATGCCGCCAAAAAGCCCGTTTAAGCGTGCTACAAGCTGGTAACGCTCTTGCGGCGGAAGCCTCACGGCTGGTGGGGCACAACAAGCGCCAGCGGGGCTTATCCGGCGTGTGCGAAGGTGTCGTATATATGATGCACCCCAGCCCCGCCTTCTCGGCGATCTCGACGGCAGCGTCGAAGCCCATCTCCCCCGCGTCGTAATCGACCTCCGCTCCGGTAATCTCCAGAACGTTGCCGTCATGACGTAGCGAATTCTTGTTACTACGGCTCGACCCGAACACGGCGAGCTTGATCCACGGCAACCGCCCTTTTTCGGGCGCGACCATTTCGCGGATCTTCTGCGCGAGGGCGGCCGGTGATAGCCGTGCCTCCCTTTTTCGGGTCGCCGCGTGGTCGTCAAAGAATGTGACAGGGAGCGCCTCGGGTGCCGATCCGAACGTCGCCCCATTAATGGTTGCGCCGTCCATCACGCTTGCCCTCCTGCGCGCCTAAAGCATTTCCCCTGCATGAGCCGGCGCCGGTCGTACGTGTAAACAGCATCGGCATCTAAGTCTAAATCGACGCGAATAATATCTGCCCACTTCAACCCCGCTTCGCGGACGATCCTGTTCGCCCACTGAAACGCGGCTCGCCTTGCGCGATGGGCTGGCGACCCGAACATCTCGCACATTCTGACCAGCCGATCTCGATCGAAGGGTTGACGAGGAGCGGCCTGTGCGGTACATAAATAGCTGTTACCCTTACTTATTTCGTTTGAGCTGGTTCCGGTGCCCGCCGGGCCAGCTTTTCTTTTGCGTCCGGGCGGCGCTCGCTCACGGCGGTTTGCCACCGCGCCAGAAATCCCTTTAGTGTCAATAGGCGCGGACAGGTCGGGTTGCCAGCCTATCCTATTGATCGGCCCCGAGTTTTGCACTCCTGCCCGGTATCGCTGCCCTGCCGCGCGCGGCATGAAAGGATGTGGCGCGAGGACGGGCTGTACGACCTCGTCGTCGTGATCGGCTACAATACCGATCCGCCGGTTCCCGGGCGCGGCAGCGCCATTTTCCTGCACGTCGCCCGGCCGGATTTCGCCCCCACCGAGGGCTGCATCGCCATCGAGCGCGATGTCCTGGCCGAATTGCTGGCTCTGATCGGGCCCGACAGTACGATCTCGATCCGGGTTGCTGCCTCGAGTTTGAATTTGCATCCGTTATCGTGCGTTTTGGAGACACCACCGTCATCCGCCCCTGGCGACGACACGAAATTCGCCACATTGCGGGAGTATCGAATTACCGGTGTCGTTTGGTCGGAGCGTTGGCGAGCGGGGTGTTTGCTGCTCTTTTGCTGCAGAATTTGCCCTCCGCCGCCGCGAAACCCGCGCGGCGCAAGGAGGCGCACAAGCGTTTGCTGTTCTTTTCCTGCAGAAGCAGCAAACGGCCGCCGGAACAGGGAAAAAGGGGCCGGTTGCGCCGCGAAAAGCAAACCGAAGCAGCACACGATCCGGCCCTGACAAGTGGCCCCGGCCGGAATATGAAAGCGTGGTTCCGCAGGCGGCGTATGCTGGACACCGGCGTGGCCGTCCTAGAGATGATTGGGGATTGACCTGGCCATCTGCGCGCGCGGATGACTGGATTGGGAGAGCAAGGATGGGTCTCGCCGTCGCGATCCAGATGGATCCGATCGACACGATCAATATCGATGCCGATTTCGACCTTCGCGCTGGCGCTCGAAGGGCAGGCGCGCGGGCACGCGCTCTACCATTACCTTCCGCAGGCCTTGACGTTGCGTGACGGGCGGCTGTTCGCGAAGGGGCGAAAGCTCGAAGTCTTCCGCCGCCACGGCAATCATCACCGGTTCGGGGATGTCGAGGAACTCGACCTCGCCGGGTTCGACGTGATCCTGATGCGCCAGGACCCGCCATTCGACATGGCGTATATCACGGCGACGCATCTGTTGGAGCTGCTCGACGAAATGGGGCCGCTTGTCATCAACGACCCGGCTGCCGTACGCAACGCCCCCGAGAAGCTGTTCGTACTGCGCTTCAAGGACCTGATGCCGCCGACGCTGCTGACGCTGGACGTGCGCGAAATCCGCGAGTTCTGGCGCGAGCACGGCGACATCATCGTTAAGCCGCTGTTCGGCAACGGCGGCGCCGGGGTCTTCCATCTGCGGCCAGGCGACGAAAACCTGAACGCGCTGATCGAAATGTATGCCGGCTTCCACCGCGAGCCGGTCATGGTGCAGCGCTACCTCCCCGAGGTGCGGCAGGGCGACAAGCGCATCATCCTCGTCGAGGGCGAGCCGGTCGGCGCCGTCAACCGGGTCCCGCCGGAGGGCGAGGCCCGCGCCAATCTGCATGTCGGCGGCCGCGCCGAGGCGACGATCCTAACCCAACGCGAGCACGAAATTTGCCGGGAGATCGGGCCAACATTGCGCGAGCAGGGGCTGGTGTTTGTCGGCATCGACGTGATCGGCGACTACATCACGGAGATCAATGTAACCTCGCCGACCGGCATCCAGGAGATCGCGCGGCTCGACGGGGTCGATCTGGCCGTCAACATCTGGGACGCGGTAGAGGCGCGGCACGCCGCCCGCCGGCACATGCGGCCGAGCTGACCCGATTTACCGCAGGAGATCACCGTGCCCGACGCTTCCGGTTCCGACCCAAGGCGACCCGACCGGCGTCCCGATAGGCCGCGCAACGTTTTCGGCGAGCCGCTCGCCGAGTGCTGCGCGAAGCCA
Organism: uncultured Alphaproteobacteria bacterium; assembly: GCA_963753665.1. Classification (GTDB taxonomy): domain Bacteria; phylum Pseudomonadota; class Alphaproteobacteria; order ATCC43930; family CGMCC-115725; genus DATARH01. The sequence goes on along the minus strand of CAVWDC010000011.1, from coordinate 136,500 downwards.
CTGACCGGGTTCTATCGCACCGGCAGCTGCGAGACCGGGCCCGAGGATTTCGGCGTGCACACGGTCTGCACTCGGGTCGACGCCGAGTTTCTCGCGTTCTCGAAAGAAGCCGGCAACGACCTCTCGACCCCGTTCCCGGCCGCCGGGTTTCCGGGGCTGAAACCGGGCGATTGCTGGTGTCTGTGCGCGGCGCGGTGGAAGGAGGCGTTCGACGCCGGCAAGGCGCCGAACGTGCGCCTCACCGCGACGCACGAGGCGACATTGCAGATCGTGCCGCTCGATCTGCTGAAGAAATACGCCGTCGATCTGAGCTGAGGCCGCGCGATGCCGGGTTGGCTTGGAAGGTTGTTCGGCCGCAAGCAGGCGGGTCCGGTAGCGATCGAGCCCGTTTGGATTGAGACCGGCGAGCTGCGTGACCGGCTCGGTCGCGGCGAGGCTCCGCTGATCCTCGATGTGCGCGGTCCGGACGAATTCGCGGGGCCGCTCGGGCATATCGAGGGTGCGCGAAACGTGCCGCTCCCGGAGCTTCCGAACCATGTCGCCGAAATCGAGCGGCAAGCCGGGCCTGTTATCGTCGTCTGTCTGACCGACAAGCGGTCGTCGCTAGCCGCCGCGACGCTTGCCGAGGCCGGCATCCGCGATGTCGCGGTGCTGCGCGGCGGCATGCGCGCGTGGCGCGGCGAGTAGGGCGAGGCCTCGGCGGGCCCCTCTATCGCCGTCGGGTGAGGAGCTCGGCTTTCGCGATCGAGCGCTGCAGGCTCAGCCGCTCCTGCACGTTCAGCGGACGGCGGGCGCGGCCGGCGACAATGTTTTTCGGTAGACCGCTTTTCGCCAGCAGCTCGTCGAGGCGCGACAGCAGCCCGTCGAAACCGTTGCCGTCGAGCGTCCAGGTGCGCACCGGGCCGGTATCGAGGTGGACAAAGCGCGAGCGCGGGTACCAGCCGACCCCGCCGCGCCCCATCGCCCGCGCCTGCTGCATCGCGTCCTCGAGCCGCAAGTCAAGCCGAACGTCGAGCGCGCGGCCGTAAATATGCTGGCTGTTATCGGCGACCCCGAACGTCGTCTTTGCCAGCATCCGGTTGGTCGCGACGGTGCGGTAGGCCGACAGCACCGTGGCGCGGCTGGCGCCGACCGCGTCCATCACGGCGGCGAGGAAATCGACGACGCCGGCATCGATCGCGATCCGCTCGCCAGAATGATGGTCGCGCAACAGGAGCGACAGGTCCTCCATCGCCGCCGCGATCGGTCCGTGCCCGTCGCGGTACGGCCCGTCGAAGTTTTCGCCGGTATTGGCGTTGCGCAGCCTGATGCGGCGCGGCACGGTATTCGGCAGGGCCACGGCCGGCCGCGACGCCGCCGCCAACCAGCCTCCGGTCAGGGCGAGGAAAACACGTCGGTCCATCTCTCCAGTAAAAATCAACTCGCCCGCGATGGGAAGACTCGACGCCTCCGTCCTGCCGGAATAGGCCGGTTCTCAGCTTCCGGGCATCGCGATGCGCCGGCCCGACCATACCGGATAAGGCAATCCGGCATGCGACGCGGCGGCGGCCGAGACGCGCGCGTACATGTCGGGCGGAAACGGGCAGACCCGGCGCGCCGCAAGATCGACATGCAGAAACATCAATTCCTGTGTCGCGGTTCGCCGGCCGGAGTCGGGGCCGTCGAGCGCGAACATCTCGTGGCCGATGTGCATGCGCTTCAAGTCGATCGCGATGAGCTGCGTCGCGACCCGTACCCGCGCTCCGACCAGCAGCTCGCGTTCGTAGAGATTGTGCGTCTCGGCGACAAAGGTCCCGAGCTTGCGGTTGCGGCGGTAGTCGAGCCCCAGTCCCAATTCGTCGAACAAGAGGTCGGTCGCCTGGTCGAACAGCACCGTGTAATAGGCGAGGTTCATATGCCCGTTATAGTCGATCCATTCGGGCAGGACCTCGCCGCGAAACTGGTCGAACGGGGCGGGAATGCTCATCGCGGGGCTCCAGAGACTCCATGCCGATCGAGGCTTGTAGCAGGCAAACGCGGGCCGGGGCGAGGGCCCCGGGGAACCGAGCGGGCCTGGATTGCCTTGGAGCCGCGGGTTTGTTAGAAAGCGCCGGCGCGTGAAGCCGCGGGATCAGGCCCGACGGCACGGAATTCCCCGCCGGCGATGAAGATCCTTACCTGCAACAGCAATCGGCCGCTCGCCGAGGCGATCTCGGCCTATCTCGGCCTGCCGCTCACGCGCGCCAGCGTGCGCCGCTTTTCCGATATGGAAGTGTTCGTCGAGATCCACGAGAACGTCCGCGGCGAGGACGTGTTCGTCATCCAATCCACGTCGTACCCGGCGAACGACCATCTGATGGAGCTACTGGTCGCGCTCGACGCGCTGAAGCGCGGCTCGGCGCGGCGTGTCACGGCCGTCATCCCGTATTACGGTTATGCGAGGCAGGACCGCAAATCGGGGCCGCGCACGCCGATCTCCGCCAAGCTCGTGGCCAACCTGATCACCGTTGCAGGGGCCGATCGGGTGCTGACGCTCGATCTGCATGCCGGCCAGATCCAGGGCTTTTTCGACATCCCGACCGACAATCTGATCGCCGAGCCGGTGCTCGTGAAGGATATCCGTGAGAATCATGCCGGCAAGGATCTCGTAATCGTCTCGCCCGATGTCGGCGGCGTCGTACGCGCCCGCCAGATTGCGCGCCGGCTCGACGCCGATCTCGCGATCATCGACAAGCGGCGCGAGCGTGCCGGCGTATCGGAGGTGATGAACATTATCGGCGACGTCGACGGCCGCCGCGCAATCCTTGTCGACGATATCGTCGACAGCGCCGGAACGCTGTGCAACGCCGCCGCGGCGCTGATCGACAGCGGCGCCGAGGCGGTTTACGCCTACGTGACGCATGGCGTCTTGTCCGGCGGCGCGGTGGCGCGGGTCGCCGCCTCGCCGATCGAGAAGCTGGTGCTGACCGACAGCATCATCGCGACCGAGGCGGTCCGGGTGTCGCAGAATGTGCGGCAGCTGACGATCGCGCCGTTGATGGCCGAGGCGATCCTGCGGATCAGCGAGGAACGCTCGGTGTCGAGCCTGTTCGATTGATCATCGACCGAGGCGGGGCGCTTGCCGCAGCGCGCCCCCGCCCGGTCCGTTCCCATTGAAGGAGTGAGTAAAAATGCCCGAAATGATCAGCCTCAGCGCCGAGCCGCGGTTGCGCGCCGGCAAGGGCGCGGCGCGCGCGATGCGACGTGAAGGACGCGTCCCCGCGATCGTCTACGGCGACAACAAGGAGCCGGTGATGATCAGCCTCGAACCGCGCGAGTTGGGGCGCGTTCTAGCGCGTCCCGGGTTCTTCAACCACCTCGTCGAGATCAGCGTCGACGGCGCGACGCACCGCACGCTGCCGCGCGAGGTACAGTACCACCCGGTAACGGACGCGCCGCTGCATATCGATTTCCAGCGGGTCGGGGCGGGGTCGCAGGTCACCGTGGCGGTGCCCGTCGTCTTTATCAACCAGGAACAGTCGCCAGGGATGCGCCGCGGCGGCATTCTCAACGTCGTGCGCCACGAGGTGGAGATGGTCTGCTCGGTGGACAGCATCCCCGAGCGGATCGTCGCCGACCTGACCGGGCTGGAGATCGGCGACACCCTGCATATCAGCGCGATCGAGCTGCCGGCCCAGGCGCGTCCGGTCATCCAGGATCGCGACTTCACGGTCGCCAGCATCGCGGCGTCCTCGGCGGTGCGCGAGGAGGCGGCCGCGGCCGCCGCGACAGCCGCGATCACGCCTGCCGAGGAACCGGCGGAGCAGGCTAGCCGGCCAGCTTAGTCCAGCCTGATGCGCCTGATCGTCGGCCTTGGCAATCCGGGCGCGCGCTACGCCCGCAACCGGCACAATGTCGGTTTCATGGCGGTCGAAGCGATTGCCCGCCGCCATGGCTTCCCGGTGTTTCGCGGCCGCTTCAAGGGCGAATTGTCGGAGGGGACGATCGCCGGCGAGCGGCGGCTGCTGCTGCGTCCGCAGACGTTCATGAACGCATCAGGTGAATCGGTCCTGGCGGCAATGAGCTTTTACAAGATCGCTCCGGGCGATATCGTGGTCATTCATGACGAGCTCGACCTGCGGCCCGGCAAGGTTCGCGTCAAGCGCGGCGGCGGCAGCGCCGGGCATAATGGGCTGCGCTCGATCGATGCTATGATCGGGGCCGATTACTGGCGGGTCCGGATCGGTATCGGCCATCCCGGGATCAAAGAGCTGGTGCACCCGTACGTCCTGCAGAATTTTCCGCCGGAGGAAATGCGCTTTACCGAAAAGCTGGTCGATGCCGTGGCCGAGACGATGCCGCTGCTGCTCGGTAGCGCGCCCGACGCGTTCATGAGCGAGGTTGCCCAACTCTGCCCGGCGCCGGAACCTGCCGTGCCCGGCGCGACGGGGTAAGAACGGAGGACCGGATGAGCAGTCGCGCGGATCGTCTCGACGAACTGCTGCTGGCGCGGGAGATCGAGGAATTCCTCTATCGTGAGGCCGAACTGCTCGACGATCGCCGCTACCAGGACTGGCTGGCGCTGCTGACCGACGACGTGCGCTACTGGATGCCGATGCGACGCAACGTGAAATACGGTGAATCCGAGCGCGAATTCACTCGGAGCCGCAGCGACATCAACTGGCTCGACGAGGGCAAGGAGACGCTGGAACGGCGTGTCAAGCAGATCGAGACCGGCATCCATTGGGCCGAGGAGCCGGTGTCGCGCATCTCGCACCTGGTCTCGAACGTGCAGATAGTCGAAGCCACGCCATCGGCCGCCGAGCCGTGCGAGGTCGCGGTTAAATGCCGATTTCTGATCTACCGCAACCGGGTCGAGACCGAGACCGACATCCTGGTCGGCAAGCGCGAGGACCTGCTGCGCCGCGAGGCGGATGACTGGCGCGTCGCCCGGCGCAAGATTATCCTCGACCAGAATATATTGCTGAGCAAGAACCTGACGTTCTTTTTCTGACGCGAGGGGATCGCTTCGCTTTGCTCGCAATGATAGCAGCTTCCACTGTCATTGCGAGGAGCGCAGCGACGAAGCAATTTCGTTCCGATATGGATAGCGGGAGGATACGCATGGCGATGGCGCGCACGCAGGGTTATCGCCCTGGTCTGATCGATCTTTCATCGGGGCAGATTAGCCGCGAGATCTTTGTCAACGACGAGATCTATGCCGAAGAGCAGGAGAAGATTTTCGCCCGTGTCTGGCTGTTCGTCGGCCATGAGAGCCAGATTCCGAACCCCGGCGACTATGTCGTCTCGTGCATGGGCGAGGAATCGGTGATCTTGTGCCGCGACCGGGCCGGCCTGACCCATGTTTTTCTCAATTCGTGCCGGCATCGCGGCATGAAGGTGTGCCGCTACGACGAGGGCAACACGACCGTCTTTACCTGCCCGTATCACGGCTGGAGCTACGGCACCGACGGGCGGCTTGCCGGCGTGCCGTTCTTTCGCGAGGCGTATCATTCGAAGCTCGACCGCGCCAAATGGGGCCTCGTCGAGGTGGCGCAGCTGTGCAACTACAAGGGCGCGATCTTCGCGACCTGGGACAAAGAGGCGCCGTCATTCGAGGAATATCTCGGGGGCTTCACGCGGTTTCTCGACCTGCAGCTCGATGGCTGGGATGGGCGCGAGGGGCAGGCCGAACTGTTGTGCGGCGTGCAGAAATGGCGCGTGCCGTGCAACTGGAAATTCCCGGCCGAGAATTTCAGCGGCGACACCTACCATAATATCAGCCACCGCTCGGTCGATCTCGCCGGCATCGGCCCATCGGGGCGTAGCCGCCGTGACCTCGGCGAGCGCGATGTCAGCCGCAAACTGCACGTCTGCATCCCCGACCGCGGCCACCAGACGATCCTTTATGTGATGCCGCGCGGCATTAACACCCCGGTGGCCTACCAGAACGCGCCGATCGTGTCGGAGTATTTTGCCTATTGCGAGGCCGAGAAGCGCCGCCTACTCGGTGAGGATTCCCGCCTCGTCGGCGCCCCGGGAGAAATGTTTCCAAATACGGCGCTGCTGTCGCGCCAGCCGCGAACGATGGGCGTGTGGCACCCGCGCGGCCCGAACGAGACCGAGTGCTGGCGCTATTTCTTTGTCGATCGCGACGCGCCCGTCGAGGTCAAGGAGTTCCTGCGCGACTACTACATCCGCTATTCCGGCCCGGCCGGCATGACCGAGCAGGACGACATGGAGAACTGGAACTACGCGCACGCCGCCAGTCGCGGCACGATCGCGCGGCGTCACCCGTACAGCTACGAGCAGGGCATCGATACGGCGGTGCGCGATTATGAGTTCGAGGGTCTGCGCGTCCCCGGGGAGGTCATCGACATCACCGAGGTGCAGTCATCGGAGCAGCCGATGCGCAACCTCTACCGCCGCTGGGCCGAATTCATGGAAGCCGACAGCTGGGATCAGCTCGCCACCTGGCGCAGCCCGAACCGAGCGGCGGCCGAATGAACGTGCCGCTCGGGTGGCGTAAACAAGCCTGACGCTGTTGAGGAGCCCCGATGAAAATCCGCGACATCGAGGCGTTCCAGGTCGCCTGGGCGCCGAACGACAGCCCGGCGCAGCGCAGCGCGTTCGTTCGCGTCCACAGCGATGACGGGCTGTCGGGGATCGGCGAGGCCTCTCCGATGCAGGGCGGGCTCGCCTCGCTCGGCATCATCGTCCACGATCTCGCGCCGGCGCTGCTCGGTCAGGACCCGCTCGACCACGCGGTGCTGCAGGACCGGCTGCTGCACCGGTTCGTTAAGCTCGGTCCCGAGGGCGCGCTGACCGGCGCGCTCGCCGCGATCGACATCGCATTGTGGGATTTGAAGGGCAAAGCGCTCGGTCAGCCGGTCTACAAGCTGCTCGGCGGCGCCTGGCGCACCGAGCTGCCCTTTTATGCCTCGATCGGCGGCAACGGCGATCGCGCGCTCGACGACGTCGTCAGGATCGTCGAACAGCGGCTGCAGGACCAGCCCGCCGCCGTCAAGATCCGCTTCGATAATGACCGCACCCGGCTCGACGCCGACATTCCCGGCGACATCGCGAAGGCAAAAGCGGTTCGACGGCTGGTCGGCGACGGTTTCCCGCTCGCGTTCGACGCGAATAACGGCTACTCGGTCGGCGGCGCGATTCGCGTCGGCCGCGCATTGGAGGAACTTGGGTACTGGTGGTTCGAGGAGCCGGTGCAGCACTACCACATTGGCGCGACGGGCGAGGTAGCGCGCCGTCTCGACATCACGGTGTCCGCCGGCGAGCAGACCTATACGCTGTCGGGTTTGGCCGATCTGATCGCGGCCGGCGTCCGCATGGTACAGCCGGACATCGTGAAGATGGGCGGCATCACCGGTCTCGCCCGGTGCGCCGCGTTGGCGCAGGCGCACGGTGTCGAATTGGTGCCACACCAAACGCAGCCTACGATCGGCCACATGGCTAATCTGCATGCCGCCGCGAGCCAGCTGCACGCGACAAAACCGTGCGAGCTGAACGATCCGTCGCCGCGCATGCGTACGGTGTTCGAAAACCCGCCAGCGCCAATCGGCGGGCTATTTCGGCTGTCGCCGGAACCGGGTCTCGGGTTGCGGGTGAACGAAGCAGAACTCGGCCGGCGGCGCGTCCCGCCCGGCTGATCAAAAAACCAGACGCAGCGGGTGCCCGTTGCGTCTGGCGCAAGCGAATTGACCGCCGGCGCACGGATCTCCGCGCGCCGGCCGCCGGAGGCGGTTACTTGTTGACGATGCAGCGGTGCGCCTTGCGCGAGTAATGCATACCCGGCGGGCAGTGGCGGGCGCCGCGTCGTGAAGGCCGCGCAACGGGCCCCGGTGGTGGTGGCGGCGCGACCATCGGAGGCGGCGGGGGTGCGACCGGCGGCGGCGGGGGTGGCGGCGGCGGCGGCGGCTTGGGCGGTGCGGCGCAGGAAGCCAGACCAATCAGCATGACCGCGGCAATTGCCGAGCCTATCGTAGTTCTCATGCGTTCCTTCCTCCAGTTGGTACGGCGGGCACCCGGACGGCAACCGCACAACGCTAACACCGAACGAGTGCGATCATCTTACGGTCGATTGACAAACTCAACCAGTGCAAAAGTGGGTCGGGAACGCAAAAGTTGAGAGGAGTTCGGCCGGTACGGATCGAGAGCGCGCCTCCGGCTAGTTGATTAGGATCAGGGCGCTTTGCGTCTTCATCCTCACAATACCTGCGGAGGCGAACCCCAGAGTCGAGGAGGCGGGAATGAAGGTCAGCGATATCATGACGCACCCGGTGATCACCGTGACGCCGGAAACGACGATCGGCGAGGCCGCGGAACTGATGATTCGGCACCGCATCAGCGGGTTGCCGGCTGTCAATGCCGCCGGCGAGGTCATCGGGATCGTGACCGAAGGCGATCTGCTGCGGCGCGCCGAAACTGGCACCGAGCGGCGCCGTTCCCGCTGGCTCGAATTCCTGATCGCGCCGGGCCGCCTCGCGAGCGAGTACGCGCATGCCCACGGAAGACGGGTCGGCGAGGTGATGACCGATGCCGTTATTTCGGTTGGTTCGGATGATCCGGTCGCTGACCTTATCGAGGTGATGGAGCGGCGGCGGATAAAGCGCGTGCCGGTGATCGACGAGGGCCGGCTGATCGGCATTGTCAGCCGCGCCAATCTGGTCCACGCGCTCGTGCGCAATCTGCCGCGCCCAGACAGCGCGTCGATCACCTCGGACGAGGCGATCCGCGAGCAGATCCAGGCGGAGATCGCGAAACAGCCCTGGGGTCCGCGCGCCAGCGTCGATGTCCGGGTCGAGAATGGGATTGTCGAACTGCGCGGCGCGGTCACCGACGATCGAGAGCGCCCGGCGCTGCGCGTCCTCGCCGAAAATATCCCGGGCGTGAAAGAGGTTCGCGATCGCCTCACATGGGTCGAGCCGCTCTCCGGGCTTGTTGTCCCCGCGGACGAACCGACCACTCACGGCCCGGTCCGTTAGGCCGGTTTGTTGTATTGGCGGTCTGTGACCGAGCGATGCACGCGCGGCGGCCGGCTGGCGGTCCGAGGCGGGTTTGGGACTCGGAAGTCGGAGAGCTTGATGGCCAAAGCGTTGCGACAGCAAATGGTGGAGCTGCTCGATCGCCACCGGATCACGATTGTGGCGACCAACCGACCCGACGGCTGGCCGCAGGCGACGACGGTCGGCTATGTCAATGACGGGCTGATAATCTACTTCCTGTGCAGCCCACAAAGCCAGAAATCCCGGAACCTGTCGCGCGACGACCGGGTGTCGCTGACGATCGCCCATGACACGCCGGACCCGATGACAATCACCGGCCTGTCGATGGCGGCCCATGCACACCCGGTGCAAGATGCTGTGGAAGTGGCGAAGGCCCTGGCCCTGCTTCGACAGCGATATCCGGAGTATGCCAATTTTCCGATCTGGCCCGAAGAAATCCAGGTCTTCCGCGTCGAGCCGAAGGTGATTTCACTCTTGGATTATTCGAAAGGGTTCGGTCACACCGATCTCGTCACGGTGTGACCCTGCCGGGCGGCGCTTGGGGCGAGCGTGCGGCCGTCGTCGGGCCCAGTCGGCAATGCGGATGCGTCGAGACCTGTCTGGATTGCCGGAGGTTCAGCCGATCCGCTCCCAGAGCCCGGTTTCCTCGTCGAGCCGATCCTGTTCGTGACCGCGGAAATCGCCGCGCGACACGATTCCGACAACGATGCCGTCGTTCACGATCGGCAGATGACGGCAGCGCGCATCCTGCATCAGCCGCAGCGCGTCGATCGCCGAATGCCTGGGCGACAGGCATTCGGGAGCGGGCGTCATGACCGCGGCCAGCACCGTGCCGGCGGCGGATTTTCCCTCCGCGAGAACGCGATTGACCGCGTCGCGGCCGGTGAAGATGCCGACCAGCCGGCTGTCACCCTCGGCGACAAGGACAGCCCCGACATTGCGTTGGCGCATTTGCCGGGCGGCATCGAGCACCGTAGCATTCGGCGGCATCACGAGCGGATCCTGGTTTCTAACCAGATCGGACATATTTCGCATGAAGATCAGCATAGAGCGAACCGGCGGCGGCGCGTTGATCTGCGTCAAGTGCGGGGCGGCGGCGGCGTTTGCCGCTGCGGCTCGGGCGCCGGATCGAGCGTCGCCCAGCCGATCGGACGGCCGGTCGGCGGCAGCTCGCGCCGGCGGTCACCGTTGCGCAGGATGTGCGCTTTCGCCACCATAAGCGCCGTGACAGGAGCCGTCAGAAACAGGAAGATTGTTATCAGCAGCTCGTGAAACGAGAGGCGTGCGTGCGCGAGCACGAAGTAAAGCATCGACGCGATCAGCAGAAACCCGATCCCCAGCGTGGCCGCCTTTGTTGGTCCGTGCAGCCGCCGCATCGTGTCGGGCAGCTTCGCCAGCCCGTACGAGCCGACCAGCAGGAAGAAGGCGCCCGCGACAATCAGCGTCGAGACCGCGACTTCGCTAAGCCAGGGCATCGTCGGTTGGCTCATTCGATGACGTTGCCGCGCAGCAGGAACTTGCAGAACGAGACGGTGCTGATAAATCCCGACCATCGCGAACAGCAGCGCCGCCTCGAAATACATTGTCGTACCGTAGACAATCCCGGCCAGCACGATCAGCGCGATCAGGTCGATAATGAGCGTATCGAGGGCGAGGACGCGGTCGACGATGTCGGGCCCGCGAAACAGGCGATACAGAGCCAGCAGCATCGCCATCGAGACGGCGATAAGCGCGACAGAGCAGGCCAGGGCGATCATTCGAATATCCTCCGCAGACGGCGTTCGTAACGGTGCTTTATCCTCGCCACCGTGCCCACCGGGTCGTTGGTTTCGAGGCAGTGGACGAGCAGCGCGCGACCGTCGGCGCTGAGGTCGGAGCTTACCGTGCCCGGGGTCATCGTGATCGTCCCGGCGAGGACCGCGATCGCTTCCGGCGTTTGCACGTCGAGCGGGATCGTCACAAAACGCGATCTCAGACTGTCGCCGCGCCGGAACAGCACCAGATAGGACACCTGGATGTTGGCGACGATAATGTCCCAGATGACGATCAAGCCATACTGGACGGCGATCAGCGGCGCATCGATGCGCGGCCGGCGCGACCAGTAGACGCTCGTCCCCAGCGGTACCGCGATCCCGAGCGCTGCCGCGAGCAGCACGGTCCCGGCGCCGATCTCGTTCGCGAGGAGGACCCAGACCAGCGCGATCAGCACCGACAGATGCGGATGCGGGAGCAGGCGCGCCATTCTTATCACCTTTCCCTTTACCGGCTCGCCTGCGCGGGCAGTGCGGCGGGGCCGAGCACGGCGCGAACATAGGCTCGCGTATCCAGCGTCTGCTCGGCGGTTTTACCCAGGGCCAGTGTCACCGGTCCGCCGAACGCTGCCAGCGTGGCCGTCGCCGCGATAAGCAGCCCGGCGACGGCGAGCGGCAACCGCCGCCGGGCTTGCCCCGCAGCTGCTGTGCGGTTCGCCTCGACGGCCTCGCCGGGCTCGATATTCCAGAAGACGGCGCTGCCGGCGCGGGCGAAGCCGAGCACCATGACCAGCGTCATGCCGAGTACGACCGACCAGATCCACGGCATGGCTTCAGCCCCCCGGCTCGCTTCGAGAATCATCAGTTTGCCGATGAACCCGGAGAGCGGCGGGAGGCCGACTATCGCCATCGCGCCGAGCAGGAACAACAAGCCGAGCAGGTTCTGTTGGCGTATTTCGGGGGCCGGTACGAGCCGGTCCAGAATGCGCCCGCGCCGCTCGGCGATCAGATCGACGAGGAGAAACAGCGCCGCACCCGACAGCGTGCTGTGCACGAGGTAATAGAGGGCCGTCGTGACGCCCGCCGGGCCGGCTACGCCGACCGCAATCAAAAGCAGGCCCATCGACCCGACAATCGCATACGAGACGAGGTCGAGCAGCGCCCGGCTCGCCAGGATGCCGATCGTGCCGATGACGACGGTCGCGAGCGCGGCCGGCAGTATCCACGGCTCTGCGACGCCGGCAAGCGGTCCGGCGGCAACCCCAAACACCGTGCCGTAGATGCGCAGCATCGCGTAGGCGCCAACTTTCGTCATGATCATGAACAGCGCGGCGGCCGGAGCCGACGCGGCGGCATAAGTCGCCGGCAGCCACCAGTGCAGCGGCACGAGCGCCGCCTTGATCGCGAAAACGAGAAACAGCAGCAGCACACCGGTTTGCAGCAGCGCCGCGTCGGACGGGCTCACCAGCGGCGCCTTGACCGCGAGATCGGCCATGTTGAGCGTGCCGCAAACGGCGTAGATCAGCCCGACCGCGAACAGGAACAGTGTCGAGGCGAGCAGGTTGATCGCGACGTACTGGAACCCCGCCCGCAGTCGGCGCGGTCCGCCGCCATGCAGCAAGAGCCCGTAGGACGCGATCAGCATCACCTCGAAGAAAACAAACAGGTTGAACACATCGCCGGTCAGAAAGGCGCCGTTGATGCCCAACAGCTGGAACTGGAACAGCAGGTGGAAGTGGCGCCCGCGCTCGTCCCAGCCGTTGACCGCGTAGAGGACGACGCACAGCGCGAGAGCGGCGGTGAGCACCAACATCGTCGCCGACAAGCGGTCGAGCATAAGCACGATGCCGAACGGCGCCGGCCAATCGCCGAGACGATAGGCACGCGGCGCGCCGTCGCTGGCCAGCACGTACAAGGCAATCGCGATCGCCAGCAGCCCCGCCGTCGCGACGAACGAAATCAGCCGCTGCCGCTTCAGGTCGTAGCGCACGGCGAGCAGCAGAAACGCCGCGGTCAGCGCCGGCACTACGGTCGGAAGAACGATCAGATCGGTCATCATTTGCCTCCGCCCGGCGGCAGGCGTGCCTGGTGCTGATCGGCGTCATGCACTGGCGCCGGTCCGAGATCGCCCCGATCAGAGCCGGTTTCTAGAAAGCCGCGCAATGCGATCACGACGATCAGCGCGGTCATTCCAAACGAGATCACGATCGCGGTCAGCACCAGCGCCTGAGGCAGCGGATCGGTATAAGCAGCAACCCCGGGCGCGATAATCGGCGGACGGTCGATCGCCAGACGTCCCATCGTCAGAAGATACAGGTTGCTGGCGTAGGAGAGAAAGCTGAGGCCGATTACGACCGGAAATGTCGTGCGCCGCAGCAGCAGATACACACCGACCGCGGTCAGCAGCCCGATCGCGCTCGCCACCAGCGCTTCCATGTCAGCTGTCCCCGTGCGGCGTCGCATCGGCGACCGTCTCGGGCTCCGCCGGACCCACTTCGGGTTGCGCAAGATTCGCTTCCTTGTCTACCGCCTCGGGCTCGCGATCGGCCGGCAACTGGATATCCATTGGACCCTCGGGCGTCCGCGCGTGTTCGGCCCGCTGCTCGACCCGCGAGATCTGGCGCAGCGACAGCATCACCGCCCCAACCACCGTAAGCATCACGCCGAGATCGAAACCGATTGCCGACGCGAACTCGATTTCGCCGATCAGCGGCACGTGAAACGCGCCGTGAGCGCTGGTCAGGAACGGCCGCCCGAAATACAACGCGGCGATCCCGGTCAGACCGGCGATCGCCACGCCGCCGCCGATCATCGCCTGGGCGTCGACCCGCGCGCGCTGGGCGGCCCAGCCGAACCCGCTAGCGATGTACTGCATGATCAGCGCGATCGCGACCACGAGCCCGGCGATGAAACCCCCGCCCGGAGCGTTGTGGCCGCGCAGAAAGATGTAGATCGCGACCGTGATCGCAATCGGCAGCAAAACCCGCGTCGCTACGACCAGCAGCAGCGGGTGCGCGTCGCGTGCCTCCTCCGGATGGCGCATTGCCGCGAGCCGGCGCGCCGCCGCGCCACGCAGCGCGGTGTCGAGCAGCGCGAAAATCGCGACGGCCGCGATCCCGAGCACGATGATCTCGCCGAACGTATCGAAGCCGCGAAAATTGACGAGGATCACGTTGACGACATTGGAACCGCCGCCGCCCGGCTTGGCCTCGGCAAGATAATACCCGGAGATCGTCTCGAAATTCCGTGTCATCACCGCGTAGGAAAGGCCGCCGATACCGGTTCCGGCGAGCGCCGCCACGGCCGCGTGCAGCCAGCGCGCCCGGGCTGGCGGCTCCTCGCTCGTCCGCGGCAGCAGGTTCAGCGCCAGCAGCAGCAGGATCGTCGTGACCACATCGACCGTGATCTGGGTCAGCGCCAGGTCGGGCGCCGAGAATTGCATGAAGGCGAGCGAGACGATCAGCCCGACAACGCTCGTCAGCACGAGAGAGAGCAGCCGGTCGCGGTGCCGGATAAGGACGGCCGCCGAAGCCGCCACCAGAGCGAACCAGGCGGTCACGGCGGGCAGGCTCGGCGGCAGCGTCGCGCGGGTCCCGGCCTCATAGGTGCCGCCGACGAAGCCGGCGACGCCAACGACGAGGATCGCGACGAGAGTGATCCCGACATAGCGCGCGAGCGAACCGTCGTGGGTGGTGTCGATCAGCCGGCGAGCGGCGGCAACGGCGGCACCGACCACAGCGTCGTGGATCTGTTTTGCATCCGGTCTGGGCAGCACGAGCCGCAGCGCGTTTACCGGACCATAAGCCGCGAACAGGATCACGCCGCCGAGCAGCCCGACCGCGCTCATCACGAGAGCGGCGGAGAAGCCGTGCCACAAAGCCGGCTCGAAGGAAGGCGGAGCGCCGCCGACCACCGCCCGCGCGGTGTGCTCGACGATCGCGCCGGCGACAGTTTGCGGCGCAATCCCGATCGCGATGATCGGCACGACCAGCATCGCGATCGGCAGCCATAGGCCGGCCGGCGGATCGTGCGGCTGGTGCGGATAGTCGCGCCGCGCCGGACCGAGAAACGTACGGATTGCGAAACGGAAGGAATAGGCCGCCGAGAGCAGCGCTGCCACGGTCGCCAGCATCGGAAACAGCCATCCGACGCCGTCGTATCCCGTGCGCCAGGCCTCTTCGAGCGCCATTTCCTTCGACAGAAAGCCGCTCGACAGCGGGATACCGGCCATCGCCGCCGCCGCAATCAGCGACAGCGTCGTGACGATCGGCATCAGCGTCGCGAGCCCGCCGAGCCGGTGGATGTGACGGGTGCCGACCTCGTGATCGATCGCGCCGGCGCTCAGGAACAAGGCCGCCTTGAACGTCGCGTGGTTGAGAATGTGGAACACCGCTATCACCGCGGCGGCAGTCGTGCCGAGGCCGAGCAGCGCCGTCAGAATGCCGAGCTGGCTGACCGTCGAATAAGCGAGGATAGCCTTCAGATCGTCCTTGAACAGCGCGATCCAGGCCGCGATCAGCGTCGTCGCGAGCCCGACCGGAGCGACGATCAGGAACCAGCTATCGGTGCCGGCCAGCACCGGCCACAGCCGCGCCAGCAGGAAAATGCCGGCTTTGACCATCGTCGCCGAGTGCAGATAGGCCGACACCGGGGTCGGCGCGGACATTGCGTGCGGCAGCCAGAAATGGAACGGAAACTGCGCCGATTTCGTGAACGCAGCGGTCAGGACCAGCAGCAGCGCCGGAACGTACAGGGCCGATGCCTTGACCAAATCGCCGCGAGCGAGGATTTCGGTCAACTCGTACGACCCGGCGATATTGCCGAGGATCAGCATGCCGCCGATTAGCGCCAGCCCGCCGCCGCCGGTCACGACGAGCGCCATGCGCGCCCCCTGGCGGGCCTGCGGCAGATTGCTCCAATACCCGATCAGCAGAAACGAGCTGAGGCTCGTCAGCTCCCAGAAGACGATCAGCAGCAGCACGTTGTCGCTCAGCACGATGCCGACCATCGCGCCCTGGAACAGCAGCAGATAGGCGTAGAACTTGCCGATTGGGTCCTCGCGGCTGAGATAAAACCGCGCGTAAAGGATAATCAGCAGACCGATCCCGAGGATCAGCGCGGCGAAAAACAGCCCGAGACCGTCGATAAAGAACGAAAACGACAACCCGATCTGCGGGATCCACGGCACACCCCAGATCACCGTCTCGCCGCGATAGACGGCCGGAGCGCGCGCGAGCAGCAGAAGCAGTGCAATAAACGTTACCGACGCTGTGGCGCCGGCGCAGACATTGCGGCCCGAGCGCGCGGTCAGCGGCGGGACGCAGGCACCCAGAAATGGCAGCAAAACGATAAGGGCAACATCCATACCGGCGGTGATCGCGACAGTTCGAGCGGGCGCCGACTGTATGGCAAAGCCAGAGTTCAGTCGAACGCGGTGTCGCCCACGGCATCGGCCGCTCCCGCGTGATGGGGTTTAAGGAGAACGCAACCAAGCCGCGCGCCTCCGGTTGACTCAGGCAGAACACAGTGGGCGGCGAGAGCCGGCCGGCTCGGTACGAGGCGATAGACAACGATGCTCGACGAATTGGATCGCGGCAGCGCCGGCGCGCTGCTGCTTGCCGCCCGGAAACAAACCCGCGCCGCGGGGCGCGCCGGGATGAGTTACATGGCGCAGCGGCGCCGCTCGGTTGCGCTGGCCGCGGTCGCGCTAGCGCTCGCGGCGCTGGGGCTCGGCGCGCTGACGTTGGCCGGCCGGCATCGTGCGCGGCGCCTCGGCGGCCGGGCCTCGACGGGTTTTGCACCGGCCGACAAGAACCTGGCCTGGTCCTCGCCGGCGGTAACGGCCGGGACGCCGCCCCGCCGGTTTTACGACGGGCGCGACCCGAGCCGCTCCGCGACGATTGAAGATCTGCGGGCGATGGCGCATCGCCGTCTGCCGCGCTTCGTGCTCGAATATCTCGACGGCGGCGCGGAGGACGAAGCGTGCCTCGCCCGCAACATCGAGGCTCTGGCGGAATGGCGCTTCCTGCACCGCTCGCTCATCGATGTGTCCCATCGCGACATCTCCACCGTGCTGTTCAACCGCCGCATGGCGATGCCTGTTGCGATCGCGCCGACCGGCCTCAACGGGATCATGTGGGCGCATGCCGATCTGCGCTTGGCGCAGGCGGCGGCCGAAGCCGGCATCCCGTTCGCGCAGAGCACGATGTCCAACGAGCTGATAGAGCACGTCGCGCGGGTGCCCGGACTGCGCTACTGGTGGCAGCTCTACGTCTTCGGTCCGCCGGAGGTCCGGGAGAACTTAATCGTCGCGCGCCGAACGCGCCGGCTGCGAGGCGCTGATCGTCACAACCGACGCGCAGATTTACGGCAACCGCGAATGGGCGAAGCGCCTCCAGTCGAGCCCGGCGCACCTGTCCTGGACCGCCCGGCTCGATCTGTTGCGGCACCCGCGCTGGCTCACCGAGCGCGTCCTGACGCACGGCCTGCCGCAATTCGAGAACGTCATCGACTTCGTCCCGAAACGGCATCGTGGGTTGCTGCGGAGCGCCCATTGGATCCGCTCGCAGATGGATCGCGGGCTGTCCTGGGACACGGTTTCGCGGATCCGCGACCGCTGGCCACGCAAGCTGATCGTCAAGGGGCTCCTGTCGGTGCGCGACGTCGAGCGCGCCGCCGAGATCGGCGCCGACGCGGTGGCGATCTCGAACCATGGCGGGCGCCAGCTCGACTGGGCGGTAGCGCCGATCGACATCCTGCCCGAGGCGCGCCGCGCCGTCGGCAACCGGATCGCGCTGATCGTCGATGGCGGCATGCGCCGCGGCACCGACATCCTGAAGGCGCTGATGCTCGGCGCCGACGCGGTCTTTGTCGGCCGCGCCGCGCTGTACGGGGTGGCCGCCGCCGGCAGGGAGGGGGTCAAGCGGGCGCTCGACATCTTCCACGAAGAGATCGAGCGCGACATGGGGCTGCTCGGGGTCCCCAGCGTGGCCGGTCTCGACCGACGGCTTCTCGTCCGGGCCGGGAACAGGCCGGAGTTGCGGGGGGGCGAAACGGGGTGAGCGTTCTCCGGGTTTGAGAGGTCGGCTCGGCTGTCCTCAGCCAAACTTACGGTCGGGAGCCGAATTGCGCTCGCAGGAAATCGCGGACCTCGGTGGCGCAGCGGTCGGGGACAGCGTCGCAGATATTGTGCGGTAGACTCTCGTAAATCCGCAACTCGACATCGGCGAGGCGGCGGAACGCGTCGTAATTGGCGACCGTGCCGACGGTTTCGGCGCCGGGGATCACGACGAGCGTCGGGCAGGTTATCTTCTGCACCTCACCGCTCCAGTCGTAGCTCGCCATCAGCAGCACGAATTTGCCGATATAGTCCGGGTCGTTTTTCGCCGCCTCATCGAGAAACCATTCGACGAGACCAGGATCGGCGTCGGCCGGCAGGCGGTCGCGGATCGTCTCGGCGAGAAACCCGCGCAGCCCCTTCGCCTGTATCCGCGGGATCCAGCTCGGCGCCTGGCTCTGCTTCAAGCCTGGGGTCGAGCCGAACAGCGACAGGCTCTTGACCCGCGCCGGCATTGTCATCGCCAGCTGCTGGCCGAGATAGCCGCCGGCCGAATTGCCGACCAGATGCGCGCCTTCGAGGCCGAGATGGTCGAGCAGCTCGGCGACATCGGTGACGAGCCGTTCGAGCAGCAACGGCTGATCGGCGAGCGGCACCTGCGAAGCGCCGTGGCCGCGCAGATCGAGCCGCACGACGTGCCAGTCGCGCGCCAGATGCGGGACCCACCCGTAATAGCGCCTGCTGCTGCCCATCGCGGCGTGCAGCAACAGCACCGTATCCGGCCGCCGCCACGGATCGGTGAAATCGTCGACGTAGTAGGCGAGGCTGACGCCGTCGCTGGTCGTGAAATTACGGCTTTCGGTCATCGCGCCGCCTTGATCCAAGCGATTGCCGGCCGCCTGCGTCAGATTGTCCACCAAGGTCAGATTATCAGGGTTCAGCTGGAAGCGTATTCGGTGGAGTGAAGGCGGCGGACCACACATGGGGAGTTGGGCTGCAGGAATAGCTTTTTATTTGGGGATTTCCTACTTGATCGGGCCCGTTGTAGGTCGGGCAGGTGCATTTGACAATCGGAAGTCCGGTGCTTGGATCGGTTTTCCCGGTTTCCTTGCAGGGGGCCGTCATGCATCCGGCGTAAAGGTTCGCGCCCCCGCTTGTCGGGCATGAAAAACGCGTTATGCCCTTTGTCGGAATGAGTATTGGGCTGAAGGTAGAGATCAAATCCGCGCCAGGGAACAAGGTTTTGTTTCGGAGCGCGGCGCACACCGGCGCCTCTTTAGGGTGGGGCTGGTCTCCAAGATTTTTTGCGTTAAGGCACCCGTCGCCTTCCACGCCGCATGCCGCGACGGTGTCTTCGTAAACTTTCTTGTTTAGAATAGAAGTAATTAGTATGTAAGAATAGGTCGCTTTTTCGGGACTGCCCTCGCTGATTTTGTAACAATCGCACTGAGCGGCATTTTTGCCTTGAGAAAAGGTGCAATCCAGGGTCAGATTTGGCTTGCCCGGAACTCCCGAATATAGCAAAGAGCAATCGGGCCAGTTATTTCTAATTTACATGCCAAGAAATTTCGTGTTTCCGTTGCCACATCAGCCCATGCACAAGGACTGGAAGAGTTATTCGTCTGGCAATTGTTGAGAGGTATTTTTGCGCCTTTGTCATAACCGCTCAAATTGAACTTAGGCTGGCAGCTCGCGGATCCGGCAGGTGGGCCAAGCGGGCAACCATCGTCGGCACGGGGCCTTTCCGTGGAGGCCAGCATAGGGGTCAAGAATAGCACCCCGCCGACGAACCGCGCGTACCGCGCGACCCGGTCGGGCCGCCCGCTCGATCGCGTCCAATTCCTGAGGCCCACGGCGACCTCCCGAACGAAACAAAGAAAAGCGCTGATCTGCACCAGGGCAGAAAGACACTATCACATATCGATGTCGGCGCGAATTCTACTCCGCCGCCGCGGCCGGCGCGTCGTCGAGCGTCGCCAGGAACTCGATCAAATACGGCTTCCACAATTTCGCGTAGTAATGGCTGAAATGGCCGTGCGTGTCCGGCCCGGCCGGGATCAGCACGTAGCGGCCGTGCTTGACGCGCTTCATCGCGCGCTCGACGGTGCCGAGTTCGGGCGGATTGGCGTGGTCCTCGGCATCGTTGATCAGCAATACCTTGGCCTTGATTTTGTCGAGATCGGGTTCGGGGTTGTAGTCCTGGATCGCCTCGATCGCCCACAGCTGGTTGTTGGCGTCGCCCTTCGCCGCCTCGGCGAGCCGGCGCTCGTACAATTCATTCGCGGCGGCCAGCGTCGGCGCCATCTCCTGAATGCGGGTCGGGCTTTCGGTGCCGAAATTCCCGGCCGCGCTGTAGATGTAGTGACGGGGGTTCTCGGTGTAGTCGCCGTTGTTCCAGTCCGGGTCGTGGCGGATCGCCTCGGCCGCGGCCCGCCGTCCGAGCCAATTGCGGCCGCTGATCTCGACCGGCTGGCACGACAGCGGCACAACCCCGTCCATCAGGTCGGGGTACATCTCGGCCCACATCCAGGCGTGCATCCCCCCCATCGAGCTTCCGATCACCAGCCGCAGATGGCCGACGCCGAGCCCCTCGGTGATAAAGCGATAGCCGCTATCGACCATGTCGCGGTAGCGGTAATGCGGGAATTTGCCCTTGAGGCCGTCCGACGGCTTGCTCGACCCGCCGCGGCCGATCGCGTCCTGCATGATCAGAAAGTATTTAGTGGCGTCGAGCGGCTGGCCCGGCCCGTACAGCTCGTCGGCGAGCGACGGGCGCAGCCAGTTCGCGCCGGTGCCGGTGTTACCTTGCAGCAGCAGCACGCCGTTGACGATTTTGTCGGCCGCGTCGCGCTGCGGCACGCCCATCGTACGGTAGTGCAGCCGGAGTTCCGGCAGCGTCTCGCCGCTGGCGAAGCGGTAATCCTTGAGGACGTAATCGGCCTCGGTGTAATTCGGCCACCTTGTAGCGGGATCGTTCGTGGGCATCGGCAAGTCTCCTCTCGCGGGTGCGTCGCATCATGATAGAAGCGGTTGCCTGGCGAAATCGATACCGCACCCGTCGATTCTGGATGATTTTGCTTATTCTGGCGCGTTCTCGGGTCAACGGCAGTGGCGCGATGCGCCGGGTGCGACGGCTCGCTCAGTGCCGCAGGAAGTACACCTGCCGCAACTGATCGCGGAAGCTCTCGCTCTTCTCCATCGCAGCGCGGAAATCCGCTTCGCCGAGCACATAGGCTTCGAGCGGGTCGTTCGCGATCACGGTAGCGTTGCGCGGATTGCCGCTCAGCAGCGCCAGTTCGCCGAAAAACTCGCCCGGGCCGAGCCGCGCGACCTCGCGCCCGGAGCGCTCGACCTTGACGTCGCCATCCGAGATCAAAAACAGCTCGTGCCCGGTCTCGCCCTGGCGGATCACGACGTCGCCGGGGAGGTAGTGGCGTTTCGTCATCTGCTCCGCGACATGGGTAAGCTCGGTCGGGGTCAGCGCCTTGAACAGCTCGACACCCTTCAGGAACTCGCAGATGCGTAGCGCGTCATTCAGCATCACGTCGGAGACGATGCGGCCGTCGACCATGTGAACGAGACGGTCGGCCAGTTCGATGATGCGGTGGTCGTGCGTCACCATCAGGATCGCGGCGCCGTCCTCTACGGTCAGCTCCTTGAACAGGCGGACGACGTTGCGCGTCGAGTCCGGGTCGAGCGCGGCGGTCGGCTCGTCGGCGAGCACAAGCTTCGGCCGGTTCGCCAGCGCCCGCGCGATCGCGACGCGCTGCCGCTGGCCGCCGGACAGCGAGCGCGGCTTGTGGTTGATGCGGTGGCTGAGGCCGAGCCGCTCCAGCATCGCGACGCCGCGGCTGCGCATCTCGGCGGCCGATAGTCCGCCGGAAAGCTGCAAGGCCATCTTGACGTTTTCGTAGGCCGACAGCGCCTCGAACAGATTGTGCATCTGGAAGATGAACCCGATCTCGCGCCGAACGCGCACCAGATCGCCGGCGCCGAGCCGCGACAGATCGCGCCCGAGCACCTCGAGCCGGCCCTGCTGCAGCGAGCGCAGCGCGCCGACCAGGGTCAGCAGCGTAGTTTTGCCGGATCCCGACGGGCCGGTCATGACGATGAGCTGGCCGGGCAGGATGTCGATGCCGATATGGAACAGCACCTGAAAGCGCGACTCGCCCTCGCCGTAAAAGAAATTCACGTCGTCAGCGCATACCAGCGGGGCGCCGCCGGCTTCCAGCGCGCCTCGGGGGGCGGCGAAGGGGGGCGTATCATCCATCAGAATACCTCAGCCGGGTCGACGGCAATCACCCGGCGGATCGCCAGCGCGGCGGAAACCAGGCACATACCCAGCGTCAATGCGAAGCTGATTGCGGTGACATACAGCGTCATGTGCAGCGGCATCAGCGCCAGTTCGCCGATGATGTGATAGACGAGCAGACAGAGCAGCCAGGCCGGAATGTAGGCCGCGACCGCCGCGAAGGCAGCCTGCTGAAACACGACTTTCACCAGATAGAAGCTCCCATACCCCATGCCCTTCAACGTCGCGTATTGCGGCAGCTGATCGGACAGATCGGTGTAGATGATCTGATACGAAATCAGCATGCCGACGATAAAACCGACGATCGTGCCCATCCAGAAGATCGGCCCGGCGGACGACAGATCGGCCTGGAAGGAGCGCTCGAACCCTTCCAGTTCGGGCTTGCTCAGCACCCGCAATTCGCCCGGCAGCGCCGCCCGCAGCGGCTGCTCCACGGCAGAGGGATCGGCCCCGGGCTGCAGCTTGACCACCCCGAACTCGACCGGGATGAATTTCAGATAATCCGGGTTTCCCGCCAGCAGCGCCGCGTAGGTGCGTTCGCTCATCATTACGGTGCCGTTGGCCATGAAATCGGGGCCGAGCGCATAACTGCCGACGATCCGCACGGGGCGGCCATTTATTTCGGTCGCGGTCGCCCCCTCATCCATTCCGAGAAACGGCCGCGATCGGCGATCGACGATCACGGCGTCGAGGTCCTTGAGCCGCTTGCTTTGTTGCCTCAGTTCGGGGATCAAAAACGGAGGATGGTCGGGATCGAACCCGAAGCCCTGCACGAGGTAGGTCTTTTCGCCGTCCGGGTCCTTCCACAGGAAGTGCTGCCAGGCGGCGTAGAGGGGCGCGACGCTCGCGACGCCGGCGACCGTCCGCGCTGGCGCCATATCTGCCAGCGGAAACGGATCCTCGCTGCCGAACCGGTACTTGCTGGCCCGCATGATGAAGAGATCGCCGTCGAGTTCGCGCAGGATCCCGAGCGAGGCGTCGAAAAAGCCGCCCTCGAAGCCGAGCTGCACCAGCATCAGCAGCACCGCGAACCCGATCCCCGCGATCGAGCGCACCAGGCGCAGCTTGTTGGAAACGAGATTGCGCCAGGCGAGCGGGACCGACCGCGTTTCCGGGAGTCGCGAGAAGCTGTCGGCTGTCGTCTCGGCGGTCACGGCGCGGCGGCCTCAAAAGATCTCGGCCGGATCGGCGCGCCGCAATCGGACGAGCGACAGCATCGCCGAGATCGCCGACATGACCACGGCGACGACGAAGACGCCGCCCAGCTCGACCGGCGACATCGTTACCGGCAGCAGCGTCTGAGCCCGGATCACCCCATAGAGCCAGAGCGAGACGGCTACCGCCGGCAGAAAGGCGGCCAGCATCACCAGCATCGCCTCAATCAGTACAATCGCCTCGAGCCGTCGGTTGGTGTGGCCGATCGCCTTCAGCATCGCGAATTGCGGCAGCTGCCGCGTGATCTGGGTGGCGAGTGTCTGGTACAGGATCATGATGCCGACGATGAAGGCGACGACCAGCCCCGAGCCGAAAATCAGCCCCGTCCCGGTCTTCGTCGTCCAAAACGCGATCTCGTTCGCGTCCAATTGGTCGCGAGTCAGAACCTGCGTGTCCTGTGGGAGAACCTCACGCAGCGCGCGTGCGATTTTGCCGGGATCGGCCCCCGGCTTCAGCGTGATCAGCCCGAGATTGACCGTGTCGCGCGGGCGCGGCCGCGGGCCGGTGCCGAAAATCCGGAAGAACGTATCCTCGCTCGCCGCGACGACCGCCAGCCCGAGAAACCCGGTGCCGAGCGTATAGCGCCCGCCGATCGTCACCTTGTGTCCGCCCAGATCGATCACCCGACCGGTATCGAGCGGGCCGAAGATCGAGCGGGTCTGGCGATCGACGAGCACCGTGTCCGGGCGCTCGAGAACTTGCTTCTGAGCAATCAGGTCGGGCACCGAGAAGACATCGGAACCCGGATCGAAACCGATCACCGTGGCGTCGATCCGCTTGCCGCCCTGCGGGTCCTGCCATTTGGCATTCCCGATATAAACGGCATTCGCCTGTGCGACGTCCGGATTGGCCCGCACTTGGTCGAGGCGGGCGCGCGCGAAGAAGCCGGATTCGGTCTGATAGGCGTAACGGTTCGACGTCACCAGCAGATCGAAACGCATATGCTTGTAGACCAGCAGGCCACCCTGCGGCACCGCGACAAAGAAGCCGAGCTCGACGAAGATCAGCAGGATCGCGACAAAGATGCCGCCGACCGCCAGCGCGGTGCGCCCTTTCTGATACGTCAATATTCGCCAA
The DNA here is from genome assembly GCA_963753665.1 of uncultured Alphaproteobacteria bacterium. Lineage (GTDB taxonomy): Bacteria > Pseudomonadota > Alphaproteobacteria > ATCC43930 > CGMCC-115725 > DATARH01. The sequence continues at coordinate 112,107 of CAVWDC010000011.1, read as the reverse complement.
GCGACCGCAAACGCCACGGAACCGCACCCCTAATATGCTGCAAGACTTGGGATATAGCGCATCATTTCCTTGCTGTGTGATGAAAACCGCAGCTGAGGTATGCCCGCCCGCGGCGTCGCTTCCCCCGGAGCCGGTCGTCGTACTAGGATCGCGCGCGACACTGGCGAGCGGTGCCGAAGCAACGCGGAGGAAAACGATGGCGACGGGCAAGAAGATTGCGGTGGTCTGCACCGGGGCGGTCGGCGGCTATGCCGGCGCGCACATGGTCCAGGCGGGCGAGGATGTGACGTTCATCGATTTCTGGCCCGAGCATGTCGATCACATGAAGCAGAACGGGCTGACGATCACGCATCTGCGCGAGGTCGAACCGTTCACGGTGCCGGTGCGCGCGCTGCATATCACCGAGGCGCAGCACCTCTCGAAAGAGAAGCCGATCGATATCGCTTTTGTCTGTACGAAATCTTACGACACGCCCTGGGCGACGGCGCTGATCAAGCAATATCTGGCACCGGACGGGTATTGCGTGTCGCTGCAGAATTGCATGAACGAGGAGACGATCGCCGGCATCGTCGGCTGGGGCAAGACGCTGGGGTCGATCGCCAGTTCGATCACGGTCGAACTGCACGCGCCGGGCCAGATCAGGCGCGCCGCCGGCAAGTCCGGGTCGAAGCACACGGTATTCCGCGTCGGCGAGGTGCACGGCCGCATTACGGATCGGGCGAAGGAGGTCTGCGGTCTCTTGGCCAACGCCGACAGCGCCTTTGTCACCGAGAATCTGTGGGGCGAGCGCTGGTCGAAGCTGGTCACCAACGTGATGGGCAACGGCCTTTCCGCCTGCACCGGCCTGATTGGTCGCGAGGTCGTCAAGAACGACGCGCTGCAGGCATTTCTCGAACCGGCTCGGGGCCGAGGCGATCCGCGTCGGCCAGGCGCTCGGCTATACGTTCGACGAAGTCAGCCACATGGACCCCGAAATGCTCGCCAAGGCCGGGGAGGGCGATCCGGCGGCGCAGAAGGAGATCGACGAGCATCGCCTCGCGGTCGCCAATAGCGGCGGCGGCGAGCATCGGCCCGTCGACCGGCCAGGACATGGTCAAGGGCCGGCGCACCGAAATCCCGTTCCTCAATGGCTTTGTCGCGAGGAAGGGCGAGGAGATCGGCATCCCGACCCCGACCAACGCGATCCTGACCGATGTGGTGCTGCGCGTCGAAAAGGGCGAGCTGAAGCCCGACCCGAAGAACATCACCGATCTGCGGCTCAACTGACGCCGAAGTAAGACCCCACCTAACCCTCCCCCGCTAGCGGGGGAGGGGATTCGAGGAACGCAGTAACTGGCGTTCCCTCCCTCGCAAGGAAAGGGAGGGTAGTCGATTTCCGGCTCGGTCGGGCTCCCTCCCCCGCGAGCGGGGGAGGGTGGGGGTGGGGGTAGGGGAGGTCCGATGCTCGCCATTGTCAACACGCCCTCCGGGCCGGAGCCGGTCGCGATCCGCGAGATCGCTGAGCCCGAGCCGAAGCCGAACGAGGCGCTGGTCGCGGTGCATGCGTTCTCGCTGAACCGCGGCGAACTGAGGCTGTTCCAGGCGCGCCCCGAGGGCTGGCGGCCGGGGCAGGACATCGCCGGCGTCGTGCTGCGCGCCGCGGCCGACGGCAGCGGTCCGCCGGCCGGGACCCGGGTCGTCGGCCTGTGCGACTGGCACGGCTGGGCCGAGCGCGCCGCCGTGCCGAGCCATCGCATCGCGCCAATCGCCGATAATGTCTCGTTCGCCGCGGCGGCGGCGCTGCCGGTCGCCGGGCTGACCGCGCTGCGCACGTTGCGGCACGGCGCGCCGCTATTGGCGAAGCGCGTGCTGATCACCGGCGCGGCCGGCGGGGTCGGCAATCTTGCGGTGCAGCTCGCGGCCCGCTCCGGGGCGCGGGTCACAGCCGTTGTCGGCGGCGCGGAACGCGCGCGCGTCATCGATGGCCTCGGGGCGGCTCGAGATCGTCACCGATATCGAACAGGCCGAGGGCCGCTTCGCGCTGATCCTCGAAGCGGCCGGCGGGCGTTCGCTGAAGGCGGCGATCGACCGGATCGAGGCGAAGGGCACGGTCGTGATGTTCGGCAATTCGTCGGGCGAGCCGACCGAGTTCGACTTCCGCGTGTTCGGCGAGCACCAGAATGCCCGCATCCAGGCGTTCCATTATTTCACCTGCGAGAGCGAGGACCGCTTCGCGCCCGATCTGGCGCTGCTCGCCTCGCTGGTGGCCGACGGTTCGCTGCGGCCGGTCGTCAGCGAGTACGACTGGCGCGACATAAATCGGATCGGGCCGCTGTTGCGCGGCCGTCAGGTCAGGGGAAAAGCGGTATTTCACATCGAGCAGAAGGTGGACAGAGCGATGACGATAAAGGTCGGCGACAAGGTTCCCGTCGGTATCACGCTGCGCTACTCGGCGCCGGACGGCGTGCAAGGCGGTTTCGACGGACGAATTCTTCAAGGGCAAGAAGGTGGCGGTGTTCGGATTGCCCGGCGCCTATACGCGCACCTGCTCGTCGCGCCACCTGCCGGGCTATGTGCAGAACTCCGACGCGCTGAAGCAGAAGGGCATCGACCAGATCGCCTGCGTCTCGGTCAACGACGCGTTCGTGATGGGCGCGTGGGGCAAGGAGCACAAGGCAGACGACAAGGTCGTGATGCTTGGCGACGGCAGCTGCGAGCTGACCGAGGCGATCGGGCTGACCGTCGATCGGCGCGAGGCCGGCATGGGCATCCGCTCGCAGCGCTATTCGATGATCGTCGATGACGGCGTCGTCAAGGAACTGAACGTCGAGCCGTTCGGGCGAATACGGCGCCTCCAGTGCCGAGACGATGCTCGCCAAATTGTAGCAACCGCTACCGTTATCGCCGCGTGATCCCCGGCTCAAGTCCGGGGAGGGGTCCAGGGCGCCGATGGAGCGTATGGCCCTGGGCTCCCGCTTTCGCGGGAATGTCGCCAGTAAGAGGATGAACATGCGTTTCCTGGTGCTCGGGGCCGGCGCGGTCGGCGGCTATTTCGGCGGTCGGCTGGCCGAGGCCGGGCGCGATGTGACGTTCCTTGTGCGGGGCGCCCGCGCGAATGCGCTCTCAGAGCGCGGCCTCAAGGTCGAAAGCCCGCTCGGCGATTTCACGGTGCCGGTCAAGGTCGCGATCGCCGACCGGGTCGGTGACCCCTACGATGTCGTGCTCTTGACCGCAAAGCACTACGACCTCGACGCCGCCATCGATGCAATCCGCCCCGGTGTCGGACCGCAATACCGCCGTATTGCCGCTGCTCAACGGCCTCATTCACCTGGAGCGGCTGGATCGCGCCTTCGGCCCCGGACGCGTGCTTGGCGGCGTTGCCTATGTCGGCGCCGTGCTGCGACCGGACGGCAGCATCCGCCACCACAACCGTCTGTCCGGGATCGCCTTCGGCGAGAGAGGCGGCGGGATCAGCGAGCGGGCGCGCGCGATCGAGCAGGAATTCGCCGGCACGCCGGTCAGCGCCCCAGCCAACTCGGACATCATCCAGGAGATGTGGGAAAAATTCGTAATGATGGGCGCGATGGCCGGCATGAACTGCCTGCTGCGCGGCACTATCGGCGAGATCGTCGCGACCGAGGAGGGCAGGACACTGATGACCGAGGCGCTCGCCGAGTGTCAGGCGGTCGCCGCCGCTTCGGGCCATGCGCCGCGGCCGCAATCGCGCGAACAGGTTCAGGCGATGCTGACCGAACCGGGCAGCATCAACAGCGCCTCGATGCGGCAGGACCTCGAAGCCGGGCGGCGGACCGAAGCGGACGCGATTGTCGGCGACATGCTGCGGCGCGCCCGCTGGATTCGGTATTTCGACCCCGCTGCTGCGCGCTGCCTGGTGCCATCTTCAGGTGCACGAAAACCGCCTCGGCCGCGGCTGATTCCGCGCGGCCTTTCTGCGCGACATCGGCGAGGGCATAAACGAGTTGCAGAGCATCATCATTGCCCGCCAGGCGATCGCCTGAAACCCAGCCGATCGCCTGAAACAAGGTGTAGCCGACCCAAAATGGCGTAAGCCTGACGGATCGCAGACGCGTCGTTGGCCTGTTGCGGAAGCCGGCGGTCCATTTGGAAACCTCATCCGCGGGCTTGACACGCGGCTCTCCGAGGTCCGTGAAGCCGGAAGGGGGCCGGCCGATGATCTATGTCGTCGAGCAGCTGCTGAACGGGGCGCAGTTCGGGGTCATGCTGTTTCTGATGGCGGCCGGGCTGACCCTGATCTTCGGCATCATGAACGTCATCAACCTGGCGCACGGCTCGCTCTACATGCTCGGCGCCTACGCCGCCGCCGCGAGCTTCGCCGCCTCCGGCTCGTTCCTGATCGCCCTGGCGGCGGCCCTCGCCGCCGCGGTCGCGGTCGGAATCGTGCTCGAAATCAGCATCTTCCGCACGCTTTACCGGCGCGACCATCTCGACCAGGTGCTGGCGACGTTCGGCCTCATCCTGTTCTTCAACGAGCTGGTGCGGATCGTCTGGGGATCGACCGCGCTCTACACACGCATCCCCTTCCTTTCTGTCCGGCCGGGTCGAGATTCTGCCCGGCACGCCGTACCCGGTCTACCGGCTGGCGATCATCGCTGTCGGCCTCGCCGTCGCGCTTTTCTGTACCTGCTGATCTCGCGGACCCGGCTCGGCATGCTGATCCGGGCCGGCGCGTCGAACCGGGTCATGCTCGGCGCGCTCGGGGTCAATATCGCGGCGCTGTACACGCTTCGTGTTCGCGCTCGCCGCGGCGCTGGCGGCGCTGGCGGGCGCGATGGCCGGTCCGATCTTCACGGTCGAATCCGGGATGGGCGAAAGCGTCCTGATCTCGGCCTTTGTCGTCATCGTGATCGGCGGCATCGGCTCGATCCGCGGCGCCTTTATCGCCGCGCTGCTGGTCGGCATCGTCGATGCGATGGGCCGCGCCTTTCTGCGCCCGCTATTGGCGCTGGTGACGAGCACCGCCGCGGCGGACAGCGCCGGCCCGGCGCTGGCCTCGATGCTGATCTACATCCTGATGGCGGCGGTGTTGTTCGTCCGGCCGCAGGGCCTGTTCCCGCCGCGGCTGCGATGAGGCGGCGCGCTCGCAGGCCGCGTCGCGATCGGCGCCCGCGGGATCGCCGCGCTCGCCTGCCTGACGGCGCTGGCGCTGGTGCCGCCGGTCGCCGCGATCGCCGGCGAGCCGTTCTATATACAGGTCTTCGCGCGCGTGATGATTTTCGCGATCGCCGCGCTGAGCCTCGATTTCATCCTCGGCTATGGCGGCCTCGTCAGCTTCGGCCATGCCGCCTATCTCGGCATCGGCGCCTACGCGGTCGGCATCCTGGCGTTTCATGGCATCGAGAACGGGTTCGCGCATTTCGCCGCCGCGATCGCCGCCTGCGCCGTCGCCGCGGCGGCGATCGGGGCCGTGTCGCTGCGCACCTCGGGCGTCTATTTCATCATGATCACGCTGGCTTTCGCCCAGATGGTGTTCTTTCTCGCGGTCGGGCTGCGCCAATACGGCGGCGATGACGGTCTCAGCATCGCCCGTCCCAGCGATTTCGGCGGCGTGATCGATCTGGCCGAACCCTGGACGCTGTACTACGTCGTCTTCGGTTTTCTGGCGCTGTTCCTGTTCCTCGGCGGGCGCGTCGTGCGCTCGCGGTTCGGCGTGCTGCTGCAGGGCATCCGCTCGAACGAGCGGCGGATGATCGCGCTCGGCTTCCCGACCTTTCGCTACAAGCTGGCGGCCTTTGTGATCGCCGGTTCGGTGTGCGGGGTCGGCGGCGCGCTGTTCGCCAATCTGACCCTGTTCGTCTCGCCGTCGATCCTGCATTGGACGCGCTCCGGCGAGATCATGATGATGGTGATCCTCGGCGGCATCGGCACGCTGATCGGGCCGGTGTTCGGCGCCGCCGCCTATCTGCTGCTCGAAAGCTTGCTGTCGCGCTGGACCGAGCACTGGCCGGCCCTCCTCGGGCCGCTGCTGATCGTCATCGTGCTGGGTTCGAAATCGGGGCTGCTCGGCCTCTTCGGGGGTCGGCCGATGACCGGAATGGCTGAGCCCTCCCCTTCCCCGCTGCTCGCGACAACCGGCGCTGACCAAGCGGTTCGGCGGGCTGCTCGCGCTCGCCGATGTGACGCTGTCGGTCATGCCCGGCGAGATCCACGCGATCATCGGTCCGAACGGCGCCGGCAAGACGACGCTGGTCGTCGGCGCTGGCCGGCGAGTTGCGCCCCGATGCCGGCGCGATCCGTTTCGCCGGGCGCGACATTTCGCGGCTCGGTCCGGCGCGTCGCGCGGCGCTCGGCATCGCGCGCTCGTTCCAGATCACCTCGGTGTTTCGCGAATTCACCGCGCTCGACAATGTCGCGCTGGCGGTGCAGGCGCATGCCGGGCACAGCTTCCGCTTCTGGCGCCCGGCGTCCGGCGACCCGCTGCTGCGCGAGCCGGCCCGCAGCCGCGCTGGCCGAAGTCGGGCTGGCCGGCCGCGCCGACACGCCGGCCGCTTCGTTGTCGCACGGCGAGCGGCGCGCGCTCGAATTGGCGATGGTCCTGGCCAGCGAACCGCGCCTGTTGCTGCTCGACGAGCCGACCGCCGGGATGGGAGCGGCCGAAGTCGGCCGAGATGGTTGCCCTGCTCGCCCGCCTCAAGGGCCGCTTCGCGATCGTTCTTGTCGAGCACGACATGGACGCGGTGTTCGCGCTGGCCGACCGGATCACCGTCCTGGTCTATGGCCGCGTCATCGCAACCGGTCCGCCCGAGGCGATCCGCGCCGATCCGGAGGTGCGTCGCGCCTATCTCGGCGAAGAGGAAGCGGCCTGATGCTCGAAATCGGCGGCCTGGAAGCCGGATACGGCGACGGCCGCGTGCTGTTCGGCGTCGAGCTCGCGATCCGCGCCGGCGAGGTCGTCACGTTGCTCGGCCGCAACGGCATGGGCAAGACCACGACGATCTCGGCGATCATGGGCATCGTTCGCCCGCTCGCCGGCACGGTGCGGCTCGACGGCGCGGAAATCGGCGGTTTGCCGCCGCACCGGATCGCCCGGCTCGGGCTTGGCCTCGTCCCCGAGGGACGCCAGATCTTTCCGAACCTGACCGTTCGCGAAAACCTCGTCGCCACCGCCGTACCGGGCGGGCGCTGGATTACGACGCTGTGCTCGCCCTGTTTCCGGCGCTGCGCGAACGGCTCTCGGCGCCCGGCGCGCTGCTGTCCGGCGGCGAGCAGCAGATGCTGGCGATCGGGCGGGCGCTCTTGACCAACCCGCGCCTGTTGCTGCTCGACGAGGCGACCGAAGGTCTGGCGCCGCGCGTCCGCGCCGAGATCTGGCGCGTGCTGGCCGCGCTGAAGGCGGCGGGGCAGGCGATCCTCGTCGTCGACAAGAACATCGCGCCGCTGCTGCGGCTCGCCGACCGTCATTACATCCTCGACCGCGGCCGCACGGTGTGGTCCGGCAGCCTCGGCCGAGCTGGAAGCCGACCCCGACCTGCAGCACCGCTATCTCGGCGTGCAGGTTCCCGCCTCACAGAAAACTGTACGGGTCGATATCGACCTGCAGCCGGGCCGAGCCCCCCAGGCGCACGCGGCCGAGCCAGTCGCGCAACACCGCCTGCACAGCGACGCCGCGCTCCGCCTTGACGAGAAACCGCCGGCGATGCCGGCCGCGCAGGATGGCGAGCGGCGCCGGCGCCGGCCCGAGCACCGCCACCCCCGGCATCTGCGGCGCAGCGCGAGCCAGCGCACGGGCCGCTTCGTCGGCCGCCTCGGTGTCGGCCGCGCTGACGATCAACGCCGCCAGCCGACCGAACGGCGGCAGTCCGGTGGCGCGCCTTGCGTCGGCCTCGGCGCGCAGGAACCCGTCCCGGTCACCGGCGGCGAGCGCCCGCATCACCGGCTGCTCCGGCATGTAGGTCTGGATCAGCACGCGTCCGGGACGGTCGGCCCGTCCGGCGCGGCCGGCGACCTGATGCAGCAGCTGATAGGTCCGCTCGCCGGCCCGCAGATCGCCGCCGGTCATGCCGAGATCGGCATCAACCACGCCGACCAGCGTCAGCGCCGGAAAGTGGTGGCCTTTCGCGACAATCTGGGTGCCGATCAGCGCGTCGTAGCGGTGCGCCGCGATCGCCTCCACCAGCTCCGAGGCGGCGCGCGGCCCCGGCAACAGGTCGCTGACCATCATCGCGATCCGGGCGGTCGGAAATCGCGCCGCGACCTCCTCCCGGATGCGCTCGACCCCCGGCCCGCACGGCACCAGGGTGCCGCTCGCGAGGCATTCCGGGCAGAGCGCTGGCACCGTCTCGGCATGGCCGCAGTGATGGCATTGCAGCCGCCCGGTGAAGCGGTGCTCGATAAGCCAGGCGGTGCAGTTCGGGCACTGCATGCGGTGGCCGCACGCGCGGCACAGCGTCAACGGCGCGTAGCCGCGGCGGTTCAGGAAAAACAGCACCTGCTCGCCGGCCGCCAGGGTCAGCGTCGCCGCTTCCACCAGCGGCGCCGCCAGGAACCGGCCGGCCTGCAACCGCTCCCGCCGCATATCGACCAGCTCGATGTGCGGCAGCGCCGCTTCCGCGTGGCGGCGCGGTAAATGCACCGCGGCGTATCGCCCGCGCCCGATGTTGACCACCGTTTCGAGCGACGGCGTCGCCGAAACCAGGACGATCGGGATCTGCGCGACGGAAGCGCGCAGCACCGCCATGTCGCGCGCCTGATAGGCGACCCCATCCTCCTGCTTGTATGACGGGTCGTGCTCCTCATCGACGACGATCAGGCCAAGCTCCGGGAACGGCAGAAACAGCGCCGAGCGCGCCCCAACGACGAGCCTGGCATCGCCGCTCGCCACCGCCCGCCATGTATTCCGCCGCGCCGCCGGACCGAGGTCGGAATGCCACTGTGCCGGCTCCGTCCCGAAGCGTCGGCGGAAGCGGTCGAGCCACTGCGCGCCGAGCGCGATTTCGGGGAGCAGCACCAGCACCTGCCGCCCGACATCGAGCGCCGCCGCGATTGCCGCGAAATAGGTCTCGGTCTTGCCCGAGCCGGTGACCCCGTCGAGCACGGTGACGCTGAACCCCGCCGCGCCGGTCCGTTCGAGCAGTCGCCGCGCCGCGACCTGCTGATCCGCCGACAACGTCACGGCATCATTCCGCCAGCCGATGGCGGGCGGCGCCGGCAGCGTGCCGGGAACTCGAACATCCTTAGCCAAGCCGGCCGCGATCGCACCGCGCACAACCACCGCGCTGCAGCCGGCCCGCCGCGCGATCTCGGCGGCCGGCGCCGCTCCGCAATCGCGCAGCACTTTGAGCAGGCGCCGACGCGAAGCGGTCAGCTTACCGGCGTCTCCGACGTCGAGCGCCGCGAGCCCGGCCGGCGTAATCTCGCAAACCCGGCGCGGCGGGGGCGGCAACAGCGCCTCCTCGATGCTCATCGCCATGCGAAGCACCGCGCCGGCCGGCGCCAGCGTGTAGGCGGCGACCCGGTCGATAAAGCGCCGCAGCTCCGGCCGCAGCGGCGGGGTCGGCAGGATCTCGATCACCGGCTTCAACCGATCGGCCGGAACGTCGCGCTCCGACCCGTCGTCCCAGACGACCCCGATGACGCGGCGCGACCCGAGGCTCACCCGCACGAACTGGCCCGGAAGCGGCGGTGCGCCATTCTCCCAGGGCCGGTAGTCCAGCGGACCATGCAACGGCAGCGGCAGCAGCACCTTGACAGGGCCGGACGCCGCGCCGCCGACGCTTTCCGCCAAGGCGTCGATCTGACGCATCGACGGCGGCGTTATGACGACGAACTCGGCGGCGTTCTGGTGGTAAACATGTAATAACCCAGCCGCGAAAATATTGCATGAGAGCGCCGTAAATTGCTGACGCGAGGCGTTCCGAAGTGTTCCTCATGCGCACCGTAACCCGCAACAGTCCCGAGACATGATAAAAGCATTCAGACCCAACATATTTCGCGCGGTCGGCATCGCCTTATTGGTGTTGACTTGCGTTAGCGCAACCCCGCGCGACGCGGCCGCGCAAGACGCGGCCTCGTTCATCAGCAGTCTGGGGACGCGCGGGCTGCAGGCGCTGAGCCCGTCGCTGTCCGAAGCGCAAAGAGAGACCGGCTTCCGGGAACTGCTCGTAAACAATTTCGATTTGCCCGGAATTTCGCGCTTCGTGCTCGGAGCCTATGCACGCCAGATGTCGCCGGCCGCGCTACGGGAGTTTGAGCCGCTGTTCCGCGATTATCTTACGCGAGTGTATACGCAGCGGCTCAGCCGCTACGCCGATGCACCGTTCCGGGTCACCGGCAGCGGCCCCTTCGGCGGCGAAACCGTGGTCAAAAGCCAGGTCTGGGCCAATGGCGGCTCGCAGGTCGACCTCGACTGGCACGTGCAGAACCGGGACGGAAGCTTTGTCGTGACCGACGTCGTCGTCGGCGGAGTCAGCATGAAGACGACGCAGCGCAGCGAATTCGCGTCAGTAATTCAGCGCAATGGCGGGCAGCCGGATTCGCTCGTCAGCGTGCTGCGACAGCAGCTGGCCCAAGCCCGCTGAGTTCCCGTCACGACGAATTGAATTCGACGCCGCTCGCTGCGTCAATCGAGACGCTGTGCGGGTACGGCTCATCTCCGAGGTTCAACCACGGCGCAATCCTGGCGTGACCAACGGCGGCCCATGTTGGTATCATCGCGCGAACCGGGAAAAGCCCCGAAGATGAGGGTATGCGCGATGCGGCCGTTTGCCGTCCGGATTGCCTGGCTTGGGGTAGCGGCAGCCGCGGCTGCGGCGGCGTCCGCGTGCGCACCGGTCGAGCCCGGCGTTATCAACGTTGCGCGCGTGCAGGTGGACGACGTCGGCTTCCGGCCGGTTCTTGTCCCCGAGGTGATTCGCGTCGATCCCGAGCAGGCTGCCGAGCGCGCTCTCATCGGGGGAGTTGTCGGCGGAATGCTTGGCGCCGGCGTCGGCGCCATTGCGGCGTCGTTCAATCCGGCGTTCGGCGCCGCGGTAGGAGCACCGGCCGGTGCCGCTATCGGCGGAGCGATAGGCGTCGCAACCACGCCGCCGCTGCCCGGCTACACGCCGATCGCGGTCCCGATGGCGCCCGTAATCCCGGCATTTTACGACACTTGGCCTCCGGGTTACCGCTCGCCTCCGGCCGGCACTCAAGTGCCGCCGCCGCCGCCCGAGTGGAGCCCGGCGTTCGCGGCAAAGCTCAGAACCGGCGGGGATCTCCCGTCCGTCGGGGACCCGGTCCCGCTCGAAGTATCGTCAGCTGCTCCGCCGTGACCCGGATGCGAGCGGAGGTCCGGGTCGTCAGCGGCGCTAGCCGCCGGCTTGCTCGCCGGCGGAAGCGCCGCCTATAACGGCCGCGCGAGCCCGCCCGCTCGCGCCCGCTCCACCTAGGACCGGCGCCGATGCCGCTTTTTGCCATCCCGTTTCCCGCCATAGACCCGGTCGCGATCGCTGTCGGACCCGTCGCGGTGCGCTGGTACGCGCTCGCCTATATCGTGGGCCTGCTGCTCGGGTGGCGGTATTGCCTTGCGCTCGCCAACCGGCCGCCGCATGTCGTGCGGCGGCAGGACATCGACGATTTCCTGGTGTGGGCGACGCTCGGCGTCGTGCTCGGGGGACGGCTCGGCTACGTGCTGTTCTACAATTCGGCCTATTATCTCGCGCACCCGATCGAGGCGCTCTATCTTTGGCACGGCGGAATGTCGTTTCACGGCGGCGCGATCGGCGTGACGCTGGCGATTTGGCTGTTCGCGCGGGCCCGCGGCATCCCGTTCCTGGCATTCGCCGATATCATTTGCGCAGCCGTGCCGATCGGGCTGTTTTTCGGGCGAATCGCCAATTTCATCAATGGCGAACTGTTCGGACGCGTAACCGACGTGCCGTGGGCGATGGTGTTTCCGGCCGGCGGGCCGCTGCCGCGGCATCCGAGCCAGCTCTATGAGGCGACCTGCGAGGGGCTGCTGCTCTTCATCGTGCTGCTGATCGCCGAACGCAACGGCGCGAGGCGCTATCCCGGCATGCTCAGCGGCCTGTTTCTCGCCGGTTATGCCGTCGCGCGAATGTCGGGCGAGCTGTTCCGCCAGCCCGACGCGCAGGTCGGCTTCCTGATCTTCGGCACGACGATGGGACAGCTGCTGTCGATCCCACTGCTGATCGCCGGCATCGCGCTGATCGTCTGGGCGCGAGGACGGCCGGTCGCGGCCCGCAGCTCCGCCTGAGCCGCAATGCCCGGTTCGGCTGGCCTCGCCGCGAGGATCGCCCGGCGCATTCGGCGCGAGGGACCGCTGTCGATCGCCGCCTACATGGCGATCGCGCTGCATGACGCCGACGCCGGGTACTACGCCAATCGCGACCCGTTCGGCACGGCCGGTGACTTTGTCACCGCACCCGAAATCAGCCAGATATTCGGCGAGCTGATCGGCGCTTGCCTGATCGACTACTGGCAGCGTGTCGGACGGCCCGATCCGGTGATCCTCGCCGAACTCGGGCCCGGCCGCGGCACCCTGATGGCCGATCTGCTGCGCGCGGCGCGCGTCGTCCCCGAATTCCGCCGCGCCTTGCGGCTCCACCTCGTCGAGGCAAGCCCGGTATTGCGGCAGGAACAGCAGCGCCGCCTCGCCGCCGCCGCGCCCGAGCTCGCGCCGCGTTTCGCCGACGGTATCGACGCGCTGCCGGACGGTCCGCTGCTGCTGGTCGCCAACGAATTCCTCGACGCGCTGCCGATTCGGCAATTCGTGCGCGGCCGGACCGGCTGGACCGAACGCCTCGTCGCGCTCGATCCGCGGCGCGCGAACCCGAATCGGAGCGCCTGGTCTTCGCCGAGGGCCCGGAAAGCCCCGCCCTCGCGCTGCTGGTTCCGCCCGAGCTTGCGCGCGGCGCCGCCCGGCACGGTTGTCGAGATATGCCCGGCCGCCGCCGCCCTCGCCGCCTCGCTCGGCGAGCGTCTGGCGCGCCAGCCCGGCCTGGCGCTGTTCATCGATTACGGCTATTTCCCGAGCCGGCCCGGCGCGACGCTGGCCGCGCTGCGCCGTCACCGAGTCGGCGCCGATCCTCGACACGCCCGGCGAGGCCGATCTCAGCGCCCATGTCGATTTTGCCGCTTTCGCCGAGGCGGCGACGGCCGCCGGCGCCGCGTCGCACGGTCCGGTGCCGCAGCGCGATTTCCTGCTCGCCCTCGGCGCCGAGGCGCGGCTCGCGGCGCTGTCGCGGCGCGCCACCCCGGCGCAGCGCGCCGCGCTCGAAAGCGGCCTCACGCGCTTGATCGATCCGGCACAGATGGGCAATTTGTTCAAGGTGCTGGCCCTGACCTCGCCGGGACTGCCGGTTCCGGCCGGTTTCGCGTAGCACACAGTCGCTGGCACCCAGTCCATGAGGATCGCGCGACGATGAGCCCGCCATGCTGATTACATCTATGGCGGCGCTTGCCGACTTTCCGCGGCCCCGATCCGGGAATACGGCACGCCTTTTTCACCCGCCGGGGCGGGGTCAGCGGCGGCGTCGTTCGCGTCGCTCAACTGCGGCTTCGGCTCGCGCGACGCGCCCGGCGATGTCGCGGAGAACCGCGCCATCGCGGCTGCCCGGCTCGGTCTCGCTGCCGATCGGTCTGGTCAGCTGCCATCAGGTCCACGGCACGACCGCGATCACCGTCGAGGGCGCGTGGCGGCGCGAGGAAAATCCCCGCGCCGACGCGATGGTGACGGCGACGCCTGGTATCGCGCTCGGCGTCCTCGCGGCCGATTGCGCTCCGGTTCTGTTCGCCGATCCCGAGGCGCGGATCATCGGCGCGGCGCATGGCGGCTGGCGCGGCGCGCTGGCCGGAATCATGGAGGCGACCGTCGCGGCGATGACGCGGCTCGGCGCCCGTCCCGAGCGGATCCGGGCCGGGATCGGCCCCTGCATCGCCCAGCCCTCCTACGAGGTCGGCGCCGAATTCCACGCAGACCTTCACCGCGGCCGATCGGGACAACCGCCGCTTCTTCCGGCCGGCGTCGCGTTCCGGCCATTTTCTGTTCGATCTGCCCGGCTACATCGCGGACCGCCTGTCGCGGCTCGGCCTCGCCGCGGTCGAGCGCGCGCCGCATGACACGGCGGCCGAGGAGGATCTGTTCTTCAGCTACCGGCGCGCCTGCCTGCGCGGCGAATCGGATTACGGCCGCGGTCTCGCGGCGATCGCGCTCGCGCCCTGACCGCGCGATGCCCTATCTCATCATGTTCGGTGTCGTCTGTCTGCTCGGCCTTCTCGCGACTTGCGCGATGCTTTGAAAAGCTGCTCGCGAGGGGCGCTCCGGCTGGGCCCGCCCGCAGCGCCCTCGTTCTGGGTCGCGCTGCTCGCCTCCTGCCAGCCCTTGCCGCACCCGTTCGCCGATGACCGCCCGCCCGCCGATCTGTTGGCGGTTCCCGAAAGCGCCGGCGTATCGATCGCGCCGATCGAAGGCGAGCCGAAGCTGATCGCCAACGAGCTCGGCGGCGCGACCGCCCGCGCGCTGCGTCCGGCGCGAGATTCCCGCCAGCGACAAGACGAATCTCCGCGGCAGCTATCAGCTGTACGGCGATCTCACGGCATCCCGCCTGCAGCGGCGGCCAATCGTCGGTCGCGGTTCGATGGCGGCTGGAGGATGCCAGAGGCCGCAAGCTCGGCGAGCGCGAGGTGCGGATCGAGGGTACCGCCGATGACTGGCAGTCCGCGGGCGGCGCGATGATCGATCGCCTGGCCGCGCTGAGCGCCGATGCCGTGGCGCCGCTGCTGGTCAAGACGCCGGCCGCCGCGAAACTCGCCGCTCTCGCCGCGCCGATGTCCGGCCCGACGGAGCCGGACGCCGCGCCGCCGGGGCCACCCCCGGCGAAACCGCCGCCCCGGAGCCGGCGGCGGGAAACCCTCCGTTCCCGACCTCGCCGTCGGCGACGCCCGCCGCTCCGCGCCGCCGGCGGAAGCCGGCTCGGCGGCGAAGCCGAAAAGCGGGCGGCCTCGGGTGGCCGTGCGCCGCGTCACCGGCGCTCCCGGCGATGGCGCCACATCGCTCGCTGCGCGCGATGACGAGCGTGCTGCGCCAGCAGGACCTGACGATCGTCGAACCCGGCGGCAAGGCGGATTTCATCATCGACGGCGAGGTGTCGCTCACTCCGGCCGGACCGGACAGTCAGCACGTCAAGATCGTGTGGCGCGTCCACGACGCGAGCGGCGCCGAGCTCGGCACGGTCGGCCAGGAAAACGACGTGCCGCGCGGTCAGCTGAGCGGCTCGTGGGGCGATGTCGCCTATGTCGTCGCGGCCGCGGCCGGCGATGGCTTGTTGCAGGTGTTCGCGCACGCCGCACCGCCGGCCCACCCGGCGGCCGGGCCGAAGCGGCGTCGGCCGCTCGTCAATCGCCGAATGCCGGCCCCGCGCAGTCCGCCGGGCGGCAGGACTTCGCAACCGGCCGCCTCCGGCGTAAAAGCGGCGAAGAGAAGGAACAGCGATGATGACAATGCGGCTGATCGGGCGGCTGTCGGGCGGCTGACGTTGGTGCTTGCGGCGATTGCCGTGAACCCGGCCGGCGCCCAGCTGGTGTCGCCGGGCGGCGGCCCGCTGAACCCGGCGAATGAAGAGCTGCTGCAGCTTCCGCCGCCGGAACGGGCCGCAAAGCTGGCGCGCTCGATCAGCCGCTGGTGCATCGGCACCGAGGCCTTTCCGATGGGCGTGATCGGCGCGGGTCCCGGAAGGGGCAACGCCTATTGGAGCCTGCGCTGCGCCGACGGCACGGAATGGGCCGTTCAAATCGATCCGGAGGCCGAGACGACCGCGATCCTCTGCGACGACGTTCAAGATGGCCGCCCCGGGAAAGGAGTGCTTCAAGAAATTCTGATCGCCGCCCGACCGCCGCGCCTACCAGGCTGCCGGTTGCCGGCACACCGCGTACCAGATCCCGAGATTTTTCTCGCGCCATTGCTGGTCGGCGCATTTCTGCTTCACCTCCTCCTCCGAGAGCGTCTGGCCCGCGGTGACTTCCGGCTTGTCGCGGCCGCAGCCGGCGGCGGATACGACGATGACGACGAGCAAAGCGATCCGCGTCATCGTTCGCGCTCCGAACCCTGGCGCAAAAAGCACTCTGCCCGCTGACGCGAATCAGTTCGCCAGCGCCGGAAGATGCGATTGTTGCTCAAGGCGTCATCATCGGGTCTTCGTCCCCGCCGACCGCGCTCGGGCCGGACCGGGTCATCGGGCGAAATCGTCAGATGTCGTCCAGCCCGTGCGACCAGCGGCGGCAGATGTGGTGCGCGATCGCCACCGGGCCCGGCAGCGAAACCTGCGTCGGGTCGTCGGGTCCGCTCGCGGCGCGCTCGACCATCGCGCGGATCTCGGCCCGCGAGAACCAGCGCGCCTCGGCCAGTCTCCTCCGGATCGACCGTGATCTCCTCGGTCAGCGCCTCGCACACAAACCCGGTCATCAGGCTCGACGGAAACGGCCAGGGCTGACACGCCAGATAGCTGCACCCGGCCGACCCTGATCCCGGCTTCCTCGAAGGTCTCGCGGCGCACCGCCTCCTCCAGCGTCTCGCCCGGCTCCATGAAGCCGGCCAGGCACGAGAAGCGGTTGCCGGCGCGCCGCCGGTTGCGGCCCGAGCAGCCCGTACTCGCCGCGCACCGACAGCATGATCACGACCGGATCGGTGCGCGGGAAATGCGACGCGCGGCATTCCGGGCAGCGCCGCACCCAGCCGGCCGATTCGACCCGGGTCGGCGAGCCGCATTGGGCGCAGAATCGGTGCCGCGCGTGCCAATCGATCAGCGAGCGCGCCTCGGCGACGATCGCCGCCTCGCCGCCCGGCAGCAGCGGCGCCAGCGTGCGCGCGTCGAACCCCTCCGCCGTCCCCCGCCGGCCCGATGTTTGCGCCGGTCGCGTCAACCGCGAAGCGCGGCCCCTCATCGCCGAGCCCCAGAAAGATCAGCGTCGCGCCGCGCTCGATCACCTCGCGCCACGGCCCCACCCTCTGCCAATCGAGCGCCGGCCCGCCCGTCCGCTCCCGGGTCAGCGGCCGCAGGTCGCGCAACGGCAGAACCCGCGCCGCCGGATCGTCAAACAGCGACCGCACCCACTCCGTATCGCGCCGCCGCTCGCTGGCCCGATCGAGCGGATTGCCGGCAAAGCTGTAGATTTCTTCCATGCCGCCGATGCTAACCGCCGCGCACCCCCGGCGCAATCGCCGCCGGCCGATTTCGCGATCTGCGCGCGTGGAAAACAGTGCTATTATTGCCAATTATGTCCAGCGTGCCGGGAACGCCGGTCATCTTTATCAGCTACAGCCACAAGGACGAGCCCGAAGAGCCGCGCGACGGCGAAATTCGCTGGCTCACCGAAATCCAGTCGTTTCTCTCGAAACCCGCGGCTGAAAAACGGCTATCTTTCGAGTTGTGGGACCGACAGCGACATCAAAGCAGACGCCGACTGGGAGACGAGACCAAGGCGAAGCTGGCCAGCTGCGACGTCTGTGTCCTTCTCGCTTCTCGCCATTCCCTCGCGTCGGATTTTGTAATCGATATCGAGGTCGAGACGATCCGACAACGACAAGCAAAAGGAGATGATATCAGGATTTTCCCGATCTTGCTTTCGCCTATCGACGAATCGCTGCTCCCGCCCTCGCTGCAAGCGAGGCAAATGCGCCCAGGCCTGGAAAAGGCGCTGTCGGGCCTTTCGCAGCACCAGCGTGACGTTGAACTCACGATGATCGTTCGCGCGATCAGCAGCGCCCTTGCGGCAAGAAGCGCCGCCATGCCCGCGTCTGCCGGGCCAGTCAAAATTCCGGATTCCGTCCACACCACCGGTCTACCGGACACGCCCTATGTGAACCTCGTCGGGCGCGATGCCGAGCTGACGCGGCTCGACGAGGCCTGGGCCGAGCCTGATGTCAACATAATCTCGCTCGTCGCGGAGGGCGGCGCCGGTAAATCGGCGCTCGTCAACGAATGGCTGAACCGGCTGCGGGCCGACAATTACCGCGGCGCGGCAACGGTGCTCGGCTGGTCGTTTTACAGCCAGGGCACCAAGGAGCGCGCGACCTCGGCCGACGGGTTTCTCGATTGGGCTGTCGCCAAACTCGACATAAAGCTGGAGACGACCAGCGCGACGCAAAAGGCGGAAAAGATCGCCGAAGCGCTGATGCGCCGCCGGGTCCTGCTCGTGCTCGACGGGGTCGAGCCGTTGCAATACGGCCCGGGGCCACGACCCGGCCAGCTGAAGGACCAGGGGTTGCGCACCTTGCTGCGACACTTCGCGGCGGGGCCTCCGGCGTTGGCGCATGGCCTCCTAGTGCTGACCAGCCGGCTTGCGGTTGCTGACCTCGGCGCGCTTTCGGGACAGCGCCGCGCCGGTCGTCGATGTCGAGCATCTGTCCGATGCGGCCGGCGCCGCCTTGTTGCGCGACAATCACCTCTGGGGCACCGACCGCGAACTGCAGGCAGCCTCGCGCGATTTCGACGGCCATCCGTTGGCATTGCAACTGCTCGCCGGTCTGCTCGACGAAACCCGCAACGGCGACGTGCGCCGCCGCGACGAGATCCGAGCGTTCCTCGCCGACCCGGACAACCCGCGCCACGACCACGCCCGCCGCGTCCTCGAATCCTATGAAAAGGAATGGCTGGCCGAGCAGCCCGAATTGCTGGCGATCATGCAGATGGTCGGCCTGTTCGATCGACCGGCAAGCGCCAACTGTCTGGCGGCGCTGCGGGCCGAACCGGGGATCGCGGGGCTGACCGATCGGGTCGTTGCGATAGAAAATGTGGCTTGGCAGCGCGCCGTCGCGCGATTGCGGGCGGTTCGGTTGCTGTTGCCGGGGGACCCGGACGGCGCCGGGAGCGCTCGATGCGCATCCGCTGGTGCGCGAATGGTTTGGCGAGCGGCTGCGGCAGGCGAACGAGGCCGCCTGGCGGGAAGCGCATGGCCGGCTCTACGAACATCTGCGCGATACGACGAAGGAAGGCGAGGCGCCGACCCTCGCCGACCTCGCCCCGCTCTATCAGGCGATCGCGCATGGCTGCCGCGCCGGCCGGTATCAGCAGGCGCTGGGCGAGGTGTATTCGGCGCGCATTTGCCGGCGGCGCAACGAATTTTATGCAATCAAAAAGCTCGGCGCGATCGGAAGCGATCTGGCGGCGGTTTCGTGGTTCTTCGACAAACCGTTCGATATCCCAGTCGCGGCATTGGGTGAGAAAAGACAGAGCACACGTTTTCGCTGTAGCAGCGTTTCTTCTCTCGATTTACGGACGTCCCGCGGAAGCGCTGCCGGCGCTACGCGCCGCTCTGTCGCTGGCCGGGGCGGCGGGCAATTGGATCAACGCCTCGATTGGCGCCAGCAATCTCAGCGAGAGCGAATTATTGCTGGGCGATATCGCAGGCGCGATCGGCAGCGCTGCCCGGTCAGTCCAGTACGCGGACCAGTCGGACAACGATTTCCGGACGGTGACTGCCCGAGCGCGTCATGCTGCTGCGCTGCACGCGGCCGGGCGGCACGACGAGGCGCAAGCGCTCTTCGCAGATGCCGAGCGGCGGCAGCGGGAACAGCAACCGGAATTACCCGCTGCTCTATTCACTCCAGGGCTATCTCTTGCGACCTGCTGCTTGAGCGCGGCGAGTGGGCGGGGTAGCGCGAGCGCGCGGCGCAAATGCTCGCAAGGGCGACAGAGCGACGGCTCCTGCTTGATATCGCGCTACATGAACTCAGCCTTGGGCGCGCCACATTGGGACTGGCCCTGAGCAGGTGCAGCACACGGATCATGCCGATGCACGTCGGCGCGCCCGCGCCGCCCGCGACCATCTCGATCATGCTGTCACCGGTCTGCGCGCATCCGAGCGCCAAAGCTCACCTACCGCGCGAGCCTGCTCGCGCGCGCCGCGTTGCGCCGCGCGCTCGGCGATTGGGACGGGGCCGCGCGCGACCTCGATGAGGTCGAGGAAATCGCCGGGCCGGGGCCGATGCGGCTTTATTTTGCGATATGGCGCTGGGGCGGGCGCGGCTGGCGTTGGCGCGATGCGAGGCGTTTGCGCCGCTCAACGGGCTTGTCGACGACAGCCCGCCGAAGCCGGAGCCGCCGGACCCGGCGGAGCGCGACCGGCTGCTCGCCGAGGCCTCGGAGCAGCTCCGCATCGCCGCCGACTACATCGAGACCTGCGGCTATCACCGGCGCGACGAGGAACTCGCCGAATTGCAGGCGGTGTTGCGCGGCGACCAGACCTTCGCCAGCCTCCCGCCCCGCGTCTGACCAGGAGACCGAAGAAACGCCATAATCCGGGTGTATAAAGCTTAACCCTCTCCCCCACTGGGGGAGAGGGCAGGGTGAGGGGAGACGGTGCACTCGGACGATACGGCCAATCCCAGATAATTCCCTGATCCGCCGTTCGAATTCCCTGTTATCGGCCTAAAAATTCCCTGCTTCGCGAGGGACAAACCCAAGTAATTCAAATACTTACTTGCCGAATTCGGCGAAAAATTCCCTGCCGGCAGGGAATTACAGGGAATCACACCGAAAAGTACTTCGCCTGCGGGTGGTGGACGACGATCGCCGAGGTCGATTGCTCCGGGTCGAGCTGGTCCTCCTCGGTCAGGCTGATGCCGATCTCGTCGGCACGCAGCAGGTCCAATAGCAGGCGCTGGTCGGCGAGGTTCGGGCAGGCCGGGTAGCCGAACGAATAGCGGCTGCCGCGATAGCCCTGGTTCAGCATCTCGTCGTGGTCGCGCGCCTCCTCGGCGGCAAACCCCAGTTCGCCGCGGATCCGCTTGTGCAAATATTCGGCGAACGCCTCGGCCATCTCGACCGAGAACCCGTGCAGGTACAGGTAATCCTGGTAGCGGTCCTGGGCGAACCACTCGCGCGCCACCTCCGACGCCCGCCGCCCCATCGTCACCACCTGCAGCCCGATCACGTCCCGTTCCGGGTCATCGACGTCGCGGAAGAAATCGGCGACGCACAGCCCGCCCTCCTTGTTCTGCCGCGGAAACGAGAACCGCCCCACCTCGCGCTCCTTGCCCCGTGGCCATCCTCGTCAAACAGGATCACGTCGTTGCCCTCGGCGGCGCAGCGCCAATAGCCGTAGGCGGCCTGCGGCAACAGGATGTTCTCGCGGATCGAGATGTCGGCGATGCGCGCCATGACCGGCCGCAATTCCTTCTTCGCCCACTCCTTGTATTCGGCCAGCGAGCGGCCGTCCTTCCGGTAGCCCCACTGGAATTGATAGAGCATGCGCTCGTTGAGATACGGCACGACCGCCTTGACCGGCACGCGCGCGATCGTCCGCGCCCCCCAGAACGGCGGCGCCGGCACCGGCACGCCGCGGCTCAGCTCGGCCCGGCGCAGGCGGATTTCCTCGAGATCGATCGGCCGTTGCGGCGCGGCATCGCCGGCCCGCCCGAGTTTTCTGCGTCTCGTTGACCGGCCGCCCGGCATTCTTGCGCTGCACCTCGGCCAAATAGCCGTCGAAATCGTTGCCGACGATCCGGTCCATCAGCCCGAGACCGTCGAACGCGTCGCGCGCATAGGCGACCCGCCCCGACGCATAGGCCTTGACGCAATCCTCCTCGACATAGCGCCGGGTCAGCGCGGCGCCCCCGAGCATGACCGGCAAGTCGATCCCCTGCCGGCTCATCTCCTCGAGGTTCTCGCGCATCACGACGGTCGATTTGACCAGCAGCCCCGACATGCCGATCGCGTGCGCCCGGTGCTCGCGGGCCGCTTCCAGGATCGCGCCGATCGGCTGCTTGATGCCGAGATTGACGACCCGATAGCCGTTATTGGTCAGGATGATATCGACGAGGTTCTTGCCGATGTCGTGCACGTCGCCGCGCACCGTGGCGAGCACGACCGTGCCCTTCTCCTGGCCCTCGACCCGCTCCATGAACGGTTCGAGATACTTGACCGCCGCCTTCATCGTCTCGGCCGATTGCAGCACGAACGGCAGCTGCATCTTGCCGGCGCCGAACAGTTCGCCGACCGTCTTCATGCCGCCGAGCAGGTGGTCGTTGATGATGTCGAGCGGCCGATAGACCTGCATCGCCAGATCGAGATCGGTTTCGAGATCCTGCCGGTCGCCGTCGACGATCCGCTGCGCGAGCCGGTCCTCCAGCTTTTCGGGACGCCCCTTCTTCTCGGCCTTTTCGCCGGTGCGCCCCTCGAACAGCGCGATGAACGCCTGCAGCGGGTCGTACCCGTCGGCGCGGCGGTCGAAGATCAGATCCTCGGCGACCCGCACCTCCTCTTCGGGAATCCGGTGCAGCGGCTGGATCTTCGAGAAATGCACGATCGCGCCGGTCAACCCGCGGCGCAGCGCATGGTCGAGAAACACCGAGTTCAGCACCTGCCGCGCCGGCGGGTTGAGGCCGAACGAGATATTCGACAGGCCGAGGATGATCTGGCACTCGGGCATGCGCTCGCGGATCGCGGCGATCGCGTCGAGCGTGTTGAGCCCGAGCTTGCGGTCGTCCTCGTTGCCGGTGCAGATCGTGAAGGTCAGCGGGTCGAACAGCAGATCGCTCGGCGGCAGGCCGTGCTTGTTGACAGGCGAAATCGTAGAGCCGCTCGGCGATCCGCAGCTTGTCGACGGCCTCCTTGGCCATGCCCTGCTCGTCGATCGTCAGCGCGATGACGGCCGCGCCGAAGCGCTTCGCGAGCTTCAGGCGCTTGTCGGCCGCCTCCTCGCCGTCCTCGAAATTGATCGAGTTGATGATCGGCTTGCCGCCATAGAGCTTGAGCGCGGCTTCGAGCACCGGGTACTCGGTCGAATCGATGACGAGCGGGGCGTTGATCGCGCCGCGCATGCGGCTGACGACCTCGCACATCTCGGCGATCTCGTCGCGTCCGACAAAGGCGGTGCAGACATCGAGCGTGTGCGAGCCTTCCTTGACCTGCTCGCGGCCGATCTCGACGCAGCCGTCCCAGTCGCCCGCCTCCTGCAAGCGGCGGAAGGCGCGCGAGCCGTTCGCGTTGCACCGCTCGCCGATCGACAGGTACGCATTCTCCTGACGCAGCGGCACCTGGCTGTAGAGCGAGGCGACCGACGGCGCCCAGACGACTTTGCGCGCCTTCGGCAACGGCCGCGGCCGGTCCCGCCCGATCCGCCGCAGCATCTGGTCGAGCGCGGCGATATGCGCCTCCTCGGTGCCGCAGCAGCCGCCGATGATGCCGACCCCGTCCTCGAGCACGAAGCGCTCGAGCCACTGCGCCAGCTCGCGCGGGGTCAGCGGGTAATGCGTGCGGCCGTTGATCAATTCGGGCAATCCGGCATTCGGCTGCACCGAAATCACCCCCGGCCAGTTCTCGCCGAGCCATTTGACGTGCTCGGCCATTTCGCGCGGGCCGGTGGCGCAATTGAGGCCGATGACCGGCACGTCGAGCGCGTGGATCACGGTCGCGGCGGCGGCGATGTCGGCGCCGACCAGCAAGGTGCCAGTCGTCTCGACCGTCACGCTGACGAGGATCGGGATGTCCCTGCCGGCGTCCGCGCAGGCGCGCTTGGCGCCGTTGACCGCGGCCTTGATCTGCAGCGGGTCCTGGCAGGTCTCGATCGCGAGCGCGTCGATGCCGCCGGCAAGGAGCCCGGCGCTCTGCACCGCCAGCGCGTCTTCGACCTCCTGATAGGTGATATGCCCGAGCGACGGCAGCCGGGTGCCCGGCCCGAGCGAGCCGAGCACGAAACGGGTCCGTCCGTCATGCGCGAACTCGGCGATCGCCTCGTGCGCCAGTTCGGCGGCGCGCCGGTTCAGCTCGAACGCCTTGTCGGCGATGCCGAACTCGCCGAGGGTGATCGGCGACCCGCCGAAGCTGTTGGTCTGCACCGCGTCGCAGCCGGCGCGCGAGATAGAGGCGGTGAATTTCCCGGACGAGATCCGGGCGGCTCTCGTTGAGGATCTCGGTGCAGTTCTCGTGCCCCCAGAAATCGCGCTCTATATCGAGATTGCGCGCCTGCACCTGCGTTCCCATCGCGCCATCGCACAGCAGCACGCGGTCGGCAAGATAGTCGAGAAGATGGGTCATATTGTTCTGCGTTATGCGATCAGGCTGAAACAGCGAGCCGGCTTCGCGGCGCGAATGCCGAGCAGATGGCAGATCGCGACGATCAGGTCGGCGCGATTGAGCGTGTAGAAATGGAATTCGTGGACGCCGTTCGCGTGCAGCCGCCGGCATTGCTCGGCGGCGAGCGAGGCGGCGACGAGACGGCGCGTCTCCGGGTCATCGTCGAGCCCCTCGAAATGCGCCCCCATCCAGGCCGGGATCGAGGCGCCGCATGCCGCCGCCATGCGCTTCAGCTGCGCGAAATTCGTGACCGGCAGAATCCCCGGCACGATCGGCACCTCGATCCCGGCGGCGCGGACGCGATCGCGGAAGCGCAGGAACACATCGACATCGAAAAAGAACTGCGTGATCGCGCGGCTGGCGCCGGCATCGAGCTTTGCCTTCAGATTGTCGAGGTCGTGGCCCGGGCTGCGGGCCGCGGGATGGGTTTCGGGATAGGCCGCGACGCTGATCTCGAAATCGGCGACCTTCTTCAGACCGGCGACCAGATCGGCCGCGTAGGGATAGCCCGTCGGAATGCGGCGTATAGCCGAGACCCGCCGCCGCCCTGGCGGATCGCCGCGCAGCGCGACGATATGGCGAATCCCGGCCTCCCAGTAATCGCGCGCGACGGCGTCGATTTCGTCGCGCGTGGCGGCGACGCAGGTCAGGTGCGCCGCCGGCTCGAGCGCGGTTTCCTCGCGGATCCGCCGCACGGTCGTGTGGGTGCGCTCGCGGGTCGAGCCCCCGGCCCCGTAGGTCACGGAGACAAAGCGCGGCCGCAGCGGCTCCAGGCGCTTGATCGCGGCCCACAGCCGCTCCTCCATTTCCGCTGTTTTCGGCGGGAAGAACTCAAACGAGACGCGCGGCGGACCCGCATCGAAATCGCTGACTGGATCGGCGGCCAGCAGCCCGCGGGACACCCCGCCCGCAATCGAATTCATCTGCTTCATCCCTGAAGAACCGGCTCGGCCTGCGCGGACGCGGCGGCCGAACGGGCCGGTCGCCGAAGATGGATCGGCCGGCAGCCGGCCGGCGCCGGGCCGTCCAGATCACCACGGTGAGCGGATCGCCGGTCAACCGATGCGGCTGGCCCGGTTCGAGACCGGCGGCGCGGCACCACGCGGCGATATCGTCGTCGCCGAACCCAAGCCGGCGATGGGCATGCTCGTCGCGCAGGAATTCGAGCGCGTGCGGCGCGAAATCGACAATGATCAGACCGCCGCCCGGCCGCAGCACCCGCGCCGCCTCGGCGATCGCCTCGGCCGGCCGATCGGCGTAATGCAGCACTTGGTGGATGACGGCCGCATCGAACGACGCGTCGGGCAGCGGCAGCTGGTACATGTCCCCCAGCCGGACCATGCAGTTCGACAATCCGGCCCGCTCGATGTTGACGCGCGCGATGGCGAGCATCTCGCGCGATTGATCGATGCCCAGCGCATTGGCCACAAGCGGCCCGAGCAGTTCGAGCATGCGTCCGGTGCCGGTGCCGACATCGAGCAGATCGCGCGGCGCGAACCGCGCCGACAAAATCGACGAGCACTGCCTCGACTTCGGCCTCATCGACGTAGAGCGACCGGATTCGGTGCCAGTCCGCCGCATTGTCGCGGAAATACGCGGCGGCCAGTTCCGCGCGCTGGCGCTTGATCGCCGCAAGCCGCTGCAGATCGAGCGCGACCGTCTCGTCATGCTCGCCACATGCATCCACCAGATAGCGACTGAGAAAGCTGACAGCCCTGCCCGAGCCGAGCCGATAAAACACCCAACTCCCCTCGCGAGCACGGTCGAGGAGCCCGGCATCGCACAGGAGCTTCAGGTGGCGCGAAACGCGCGGCTGGCTTTGGCCGAGAATTTGCGCCAATTCGGTGACGGTCAACTCCCCGCGGGCGCACAGCACGAGCAGACGCAACCGCGACGGCTCCGCCGCCGCACGCAGTGCGCCAATCAACTCGCCCATCGACCCCGCGGGGCCAACCTCATCAGCCATATCTAAACATATAAAGATATCTTTATATCGTCAACACCCTGCTGATATCGGTCACGGTCGAGGCGCGAGTAACGCCAGGCAATCTCGCTGACTATCAAGTCTTGGTACGAAAATTGCCTTGTCGCGGCGCCTGTCCTCGGGCAGCGCCGAGCGCCGACCCGTGGACTCCTCGCAACAACGCGCTTGTTGCGATGGGTCAGGCCTCGCCCACCGGATCTATCATCGCCACCGCCAGGGCTTCGGCGGCCGGCTTGCCGCCCCAGATCACCAGCTGAAAGGCGGGATAAAAGCGCTCGCATTCCGAGACCGCAATATCGACGATGTCCTCGACCTGTTCGCAACTCGCGGTTCCAATTCCGCGCAGCAGCACGGCATAACGGAACGCTGGCGAGGTATCACCAGCCGCCAAGTCAAAATGTCCGAGCCACAGCCGCTCATTGACGAGCGCGAGCAACTCGTAAAACGGACCGCGCCGACGCTTCGGCACCTTCATGTCGAAGCCGCAGGAAAAATGCAGCGCCCCCAGCTCCTCCTGCCATAAAAAATACAGACGGTAATCGCACCAGCGTCCGGAGATTTCGACGATCATCTCCTCTTCGCTGGCGCGGTCGTGCGCCCATTCGTTCGCGATAACGATTTCTTCAACCAAATCGATCGGATTGCCGGTTGGAGAATGAACTTCGACCATGGAGACTACTGAGGTCATCGCGCCCTCCTTGGAGGCGGCTCGCAGAATGATAAGGCAGAGCTGTCACGTGTCTGGTCCAGCTTCGCTCCTCCCGGGCTGATTTTTAATAAACGGCAAATTCCCCCCACGGCTACGCTGCCAAAGCGCAGCGGGGCTGGCAAGGTGCAGATTTGCCGCCGCTCCCGGGGGCGTTCCAGGGCGGTGTCTCACGTCGCGGAAGGGCCGGGTCGGCCGTCCGCGCGATGCTCGAGCGCGGCGAGCCGGGTTTCGAGCGCCTCGATCCGGTCCAGCAGAATCTCCTGTTCGTCCCGCGCCTTGGCCGCCATTGCCTTGACCGCCTCGAACTCCTCGCGGCTGACAAGGTCCATCCCGGCGAGCACGCGTTCGAGCTGATCGCGGAAACGCGCCTCGATCTCGCCGCGCATGCCGGTCAAAGCGCCGGCCGCGCCGGATGCCATCCGCGCCAGGTCGTCGAAGAATTGATTCTGGCTCTGCATCGCCGCAAACTCCACGCTGACGCGACCCGCCGGAACGAGGGAGGCTGCCCGCCTATTCCGCCGCCTGCTGCTTTGCCGGCCCGGCGTGCCCGGCGGCGGTGTGGCGATCGATTTCCTTCTGGATCGCCGCGCTGGCCTTGCCGACGAAATCGGCGCGGTGGCCGACCGCATAATCGTAGCTGCCGCGCAGCAAATCCCGGCTCTTCTGGAAATGTGGGTGGACAAAGCGCGCCATCAATTCGTAGTGCCGCTTTGTCGCGTCCCAGTCGGCCCAGTTCTGCGCCAACTCGCAGAGCACGCCAAACCCGCCGGAACCTTTGACCAGCCGCTCGACATACGCGATCGCGTCGTCGGGCGTGCCGATACAGGCGGTGCCGGTTTCGATCAGCCAGTCGATCGGGTTCTCGACGTCGGGCGGGATGATCGGGAAGGTCGCGACGTCGCGGAAATAATCGGCGAAGGCCTGCACGCCGAACTGCACGTTCTTGATCGCCTGCTCGCGGGTCTCGGCGATGTGGAAGAAGCCGACGACGCGCCAGTCTCGGCGGTCGGGCACATGACCGTTGGCGCGCGCAGTCTCCTCGTAGAGGTTCCAGTTCGCCGTGTGGCGTTCCATCTGCGCCGGCGCGGTGCCGCCGATCGACAGCATGCCGATGCCATGCTTGCCGGCCGCCAGCGAGCCGGACGGGGAACGCGCCGCCGCCACTGCCAGCTCCATGTGCGGCTGGGAATAGGGACGCAATTGCAGCTGCGCGTCGGTCAAGTTGAACCAGTCTGTCTTGCGGTTGACGGTCTCGCCGCGCAGCAGCGGCACGATGACGTCGAGCGCCTCGTTCATCATCTGGCGCTGGTCACCGGGATCGATCCCGACCTTCAGCGCGTCGTGCACCAGCGCGCCGGGGCCCATCCCGAACATCGCGCGGCCCCTGGTCATGTGGTCGAGCTGGACCATGCGGTCGGCGACCATGAACGGGTTGTGGTAGGGCAGAGACACGACCCCGGTGCCGAGGCGGATGTGGCGGGTGCGCTGCGCCGCCGCAGCGATGAACATCTCGGGGCAGGCGATCAGCTCGAACCCGCCCGAATGGTGCTCGCCAATCCAGGCCTCGTGGTAGTTCAACCGGTCAAGGTGCTCTACCAGTTCGAGATCGCGCTCGATCGAGAGCGTCGGGTTCTCGTCGTGATTATGGAACGGCGCCAGAAAGATGCCGCTGCGCAAATAGAGATCGCTCATGTCGGGCGCCTTGCGAGGGTGGGCTGGGGACGTCCGGTCAATGTCGCGATTGCGCCGGCTTGCGGCAAGCGCTTTTGCGGCCGCGCCCCCCGACGCCAATTCCCCACTCGCGGGGAAACATCTTCCTCGCCGCCTCAATCCGTAGGCTTGCGTCGGCGCGTTGGCTCACCGCCCGGTCAGCTCACGACGGACGATCGCCGCACCATCAGCCAGCGCGCGCAGCTTGCCGAAAGCGACCACGCGCGGCAGGTACTTCATGCCGCAATCGGGCGCCGCGACCAGCCGCTCGGCCGCGATGTGGCGCAGCCCGGCGCGCAGCCGCTCGGCGACGGCTTCGGCCGTTTCGACGGTTGGGTCGTTGAGGTCCAGGACACCGAGAACGACGGTCTTGCCCGACAGGTCCTCGAGAATGCCGAGATCAAGACGCGGCTGCGCCGCCTCGATCGAAATCTGCGCGGCGGCCGAGTCAACGAGCTGCGGCAGAAACGCGTAACCGGAAGGTTTGTTCCGCACCATCGCGGCGTAGCCGAAGCACAGATGGATAATGGTCGGGCCGGGGATGCCGTCGAACGCGCGGTTGATCGCCGCGAGGCCCCAGCGCGCCGCCTTTTCGGGGGCGGTGCGCACCCAGGGTTCATCGAGCTGCACGACGTCGACACCGGTGGCTTTCAGCGCGCGCAGTTCCGCGTTGACGGCCGCGGCGTAATCCATCGCCATCTCCTCCTCGTCGGCGTAGAAGGCGTTTTCGGCCTGCTGCGACAGCGTGAACGGCCCCGGCAACGTGATCTTGGTCGCGCGCGTCGCGTGCGACAGCAGGAACTCGGCGTCGCGCTGTTCGACCGGGCCGCGCCGTCTGATCTTGCCGACGACGCGCGGCACGGGGGTCGTACCGCCGCCGCTGCGGACGACATGGCCGGGATGTTCCGCGTCGATGCCATCGAGCGCCAAAGCAAAGCGGTTCGAGTAGCTCTCGCGACGGATCTCGCCGTCGCTGACGATGTCGATGCCGGCGAGTTCCATTTCGCGGATCGCGACGATCGTGGCGTCGTCCTGGGCCTGTTCGCGCCACGGCTCGGGAATGCGCCAGATGTCGCCGGCGTGGACGCGCGGCACGCCGTGATGCTCCAGGAGGCCGCGATCGACCAGCCAATCGGGCTGCGGATAGCTGCCGACGACGGTGGTCGGGATCAAATGGGTCGGGTAGGTCATGGGTGCTCCTCGGGGCGTGTGCCCGCCGCGGTCTCGATGCCGTCAGCCGGCTACCGGCGGCGGCGGGCGGCCGGTCCCGAGCCGGGTGCCGCGATAGCGCTCGGACCAGATCGGCTTCCACCACCAACGGCTTTCGAGATACCACGCGACCGTGTCGCGCAGCCCGGTCTCGAACGTATGGCGCGGCCGCCAGCCCAGTTCGCGGCGGATCTTCGCGGCATCGATTGCGTAACGGCGGTCGTGGCCGGGCCGGTCTGTGACAAAGGTAATCAGGGCGGCGTGCGGCCGGTGCGGCGATTGCGGTCGCATCTCGTCGAGCAGGGCGCAGGTCGCGGTCACGACGTCGAAATTGGTGCGCTCGCCGTCGCCGCCGATATTGTAGGTCTCGCCGGGACGGCCCTGCGTCAGCACGGCATGTAGCGCGCAGGCATGATCCTCGACATGGAGCCAGTCGCGCACGTTGTCGCCCGTGCCATAAACCGGGATCGCCTCGCCGTGCAGCGCCTTCAGGATGGCGAGCGGGATCAGCTTTTCGGGGAAGTGATAGGGGCCGTAATTGTTTGAGCAATTGCTCAAGACGGCCGGCAGGCCGAAGGTTTCGTGCCAGGCGCGGACCAGATGGTCCGAGGCGGCTTTCGAGGCGGCGTAAGGGGAATTCGGCTGGTAGCGGCTGTCTTCGCTAAACCGGCCCTCCGGCCCGAGCGAGCCGAACACCTCGTCGGTCGAGACATGGTGAAAGCGGAAGCGCGCGGCGCGCTCGGGCGGCAAGCCGCGCCAGTAGTCGAGCGCCGCCTCCAGGAGCGTGTAAGTGCCCTCGATATTGGTGCGGATGAACTCGCCGGGGCCGTCGATCGAGCGGTCGACATGCGACTCGGCGGCGAGATGCAGGATCGCGTCGGGTGCAAAGCTTGCCAACAGCTCGGCGATCAGGGAGCGGTCGAGAATATCGCCGCGGCAAAAGCGGTAGCGCGGATCGTCGGCGATCGGTTTCAGCGAGGCCGGATTGGCGGCGTAGGTCAGCTTGTCCAGATTGAGGACCGTGGCGCCCAGCTCGCCGATGAAGAGCCGGCACACCGCCGAGCCGATGAACCCGGCGCCGCCGGTGACCAAAATCTTCATCGCTGCTAACTCTCCCGCGGATAACGGCAGGTATTAGCCCTTGTCTCCCTTCGGCTCGGCAAAATCAATTGTTCGGGCTTGCGCTGTGGGGTCGGCACGAGAGCGGGCTTACCGGAGCGCCCGGCGCGGCGCCGAATTGACACGGATTTCGACAGACGCCGCGACGACGCGGGTCAGACCCCGGTCACGGCAGTCCTGGGTCTATCAGTGAGCGCCTGGAAGGGGCGAGGATGGTGGAGGTGGTTGCGCGGCGGTGCGGTGCGAAGCGGTCGGGCGCCGGTTTTGCCCCTTTCATCAATGGCGCCCCGGCGCAATTGATGAAACCCATCTTTGTGCGGGTTGTAGAACTTCAGCCACGTCGGCGTCTGACGGCGATACCAAACCCCGCCAGTGCGGCGCCAAGCAGGGCAAGCGACGCGGGCTCGGGAACGACCGCCACCGCGTTCAATCCGGTCGATTTAGCCGCACCACCAATAGACGGCGCCGAAATCGTGAATACAGCCGTCACGGAGTACGGCCCACCGCCGGCGCTGGCATTGGTGACATCGGTATCAGACCCCGTAGTGACGAATATCGCCGATCCAAGCGGCGTCGTCAGCGCGTATATTCCATTACCCGGGTCAACATAGGTTGTTAGCGTCTCCGTCCAGCCGGGCGTTAGATTGACTGCAGTGAAACCCGACGTGAACTGCACGAGATCAAGAGGCGCCGTATTGCCGGTGGAGGTAAAATACACGGTGAGCGTGCCCGCATCGGCATCACCGGCATTGTTCAACACGTTGGCCTGCGCTTGCAGCACGAGGGGGAGAGGAGTGGCCGGCTGACCAAATGCCGAAAGTGAAACAGATTCGAACTCACCGAATGATCCGACAAAACTGGCAATTCCTGGCCCGGATGCAACCGTCGCAGGTGGGTTGGGGCTGCCGTCCTGCTGCAAGCCGATGAACACGGTCGCGTTCGCCACTGATGCCGCAAGGCTCAACGCCGCAGATGCCGCAACTGCCAGCAACGAGAATCCGCGGTTCATTCGATATATCTCCACAGAGGGGCCAGGGGCACCCTTTAGATGATATATCAGCAATATTCGTACCAATTAAGAATAATCTTGAAAGTTCATGCCTCTAGGGAGTCCCGCCGCGGGCGGCGCCAAACTGGTTTGTAAGGATTTCCGACAATCTGAGCGATACACAGCGACGGCCTTGGGACTTGGATGCCATGATCAGGCAACTTCGAGGCGAAGAAACCCGCCTGTTTCCGGCCCGGGACCGGCCCAATCGAGCGCCGGATGCATTTCACCGCCAATGTCGGAATCCTTTACGTCTGACTGATATTGGCGGACCAAGCCCGGGGGCGTGCCTACCTCCCCCCAGCGATCCACGAGCGCACGGTCGTCCTGCATTGGATCTGGGTTGACGGCACTGAATTCGAATGGGGCCAGGCCCCGGAAGCGTAGCGTCCTTATTCAGAAATCCGCTCGGCAGAGCGGATCGTCCGGCCGGGACAATCCTACGACCCTGGACACTGAAGCAAGCGGACAAGCGCCGAGCTAACCAGGAAGTTTTCGGATGCGATTAGCTGTTCCGCGCGAATTGCAGACAGAAGTTCATAGTGCCCGGGCACGGCGAGCCGAGATGCTGCGATTTGGTTCTTGGGCCATCGTCACTTTCTGGCTACCGAACAGAAACCACAATCTGCTACGGACCGGCGATTATGAATTTACAGCAAAAATGGCGAGCACTGGTCGAGTTGAGCTTAGACCTGCTGATCTTGCCGCCCTCAAGGTTGATCTTTGGAACAGGGAGCTGGTCGGGGGACGTGATCCCTATTCAGAGATCGCGATCCGGCGCCGCGCCGCGATCCCGCCGCCACAGGACTACCTGCCAGGTCGTCCCACCCGCAATGCATGTGGTCGAGCGAGGAGATGCGCCGCCGCGCCGATGCGGGCGAGCTGAAGGACACGCGCCCCGCCGAATGTGATTACCTCGCGTTATGGGTAAAATCGGTCTGCGCCAGCATGGAGCCTCCGATAAAGCCACCGAAGGCGAAGACGATCGCGAGAAAGCTGGGAACGCTCTGCACCGAGCTGCGGGGTTGGCCGATCGCCTCTCCCCACTCGCTCGTGATCTCAACCGAACCCAACAGGTGAGGCGCCAAACTTTGTTTGGCGCTTCAATTAGCGCGTCTTCGCGCCCATAGCCCTGGCTGCGCATGCTCTCGCGTCATGTTCAGGATGGAAGGGCGCGGAATGCGTGCGGTTACCTCCTCCGAGCGGAAGCAGGCTGGCGCCGCCGGCCTGCGCGTCCTTCGGTTGCCCGAGCTGCGCGAGCGCAAGGGCATTGACTATTCGCGCATTCATATCGCAAGGGCGGCACGATTTGCCTTGCGCGCGGCGCGTCGGGGCGGCCGTGGAAGGACGCATCGACCGGCGACGTGCTCGGCCT
Source organism: uncultured Alphaproteobacteria bacterium (assembly GCA_963753665.1). Classification (GTDB taxonomy): domain Bacteria; phylum Pseudomonadota; class Alphaproteobacteria; order ATCC43930; family CGMCC-115725; genus DATARH01. The sequence continues at coordinate 78,924 of CAVWDC010000011.1, read as the reverse complement.
GACCGAGGGCATCGAGGACGCGCTGAGCTACGTGCTAGCCAAGCCCGAGCATCGCGTCGCGGCGGCGCTGAATGTCGGCAACCTGCTGCATGTGAGGCTGCCGCCGGCGATCGGCACCGTGATCATCGAGGCCGACAACGATGCGCCGGGATCGCCGGCCGATCGGACCTTGCGGCGCGCTGCCGCCGGCCGATGATGGCGACGGCGGCGCGCGCGAGATCTTGACGCTGCTTGAAACCCGGAATTGGCGCCGGCCGATCGATGCTCGGTTGTTGCTTGGCTGGATGGTTTGCAGGTTCTTCGGCGCCGCTCTGGCGATCCGCCCCATCGACTAGCTGCTCGGCCGAAAGCGACGGGCAAGACCACGTTGCAAAGCGCGATTGCCACGCTCATGGGCGGCTGGATCATGTCGGTTATCGACCCGACCCCGACCGCGATCTGGCAAACGCTCAACCACGATTGCCTCGCGGTCGGCATTGACGAAGCTGAGTTGGACGAAGACAATCGGCGCCGGCTGCAAGAACTCGTGCGGCTGGCTCGGTTATGGTTCTCAGGCGGCAAGCTGCCGCGCAGCAGCAGTGAGGGCGAGGCGACCGAGTGCGCGCTGCGTTCGGGCGTCCTGTTCCCGAGTATCAACCCGCCGCCGCTGCTGCCGCACTATACCCTAGCAGGTTAAGGGCGGTCGGCGTCATTTCAGCCTCTCCCACGCACTTACCCGTTGGTGCTGGCTCGAGGCCAGCCGGGATCATCGCGGAGTTTCGTACGAAGGCGTGGGCCGGGGATGTGATCATGCTCACATCAGGGTGAGTTTTATTTAGTTCGTCCGAGTACTGGGCTCGCTCAGCGGCTGATTGGACTAGCTCTGTCCTTCAGCGGCCGATACCCATAGGATTGGCCGACCTCAAGCGATGTGGGACAGCTGGATGCAGATTGAACTCAACGGCCGCACCTACTGTCCTCCATTGCGTCCGACCGTCGTGATCTGCGCCGACGGGTGCGACCCGGCCTATATCGAGGCGGGCCTTGCGGCCGGCGTGTTGCCGACGATCGCGCGCTGGCGGCGGGACGGGTTTTATGCGCTCGCCGACGCGGCGATGCCGACCTTCACGAACCCGAACAATCTGTCGATCGTGACCGGCGCGCCGCCCGCGGTGCACGGCATCTCGGGCAATTTCGCGCTCGACCGCGACAGCGGCGCCGAGATCATGATGACCGACCCCGAGATGGTGCGCGGCGACACGATCCTCGGCGCTGATGTCGCAGGCCGGGGTCGCGGTCGCGGCGATCACCGCGAAGGACAAATTGCGCCGCATGCTCGGCAAGGGGATCGCGATCGGCCCCGGATCGCGCGCCGGCGGCATCTGTTTTTCCTCGGAGCAGGCCGATCGCTGCACGATCGACGAGCACGGGATCGACGGCGTCGAGGCTCTGGTCGGCCGCAAGACGCCCGACATGTATTCGGCCGATCTGTCGCTGTTCGTGCTCGACGCCGGCATCAGGCTCGTCGAACAGGGTCGCGCCGAACTGCTTGTACCTCTCGCTGTCCGATTACGTGCAGCACGGCCACGCCCCCGACGAACCCGAGGCGCTCGAATTCCACGCCGCGCTCGACGAGCGGCTCGCGCGGCTCGAAGCATTGGGCTGCGTCGTCGCGCTGACCGCCGATCACGGCATGAACGACAAGGCGCTGCCCGACGGCCGCCCGCATGTCATCTTCCTCGAAGATGTGCTCAACGCGCATTTCGGCGCCGGCGCGGTGCGCGTGATCTGCCCGATCACCGACCCGTTCGTGCGCCATCACGGCGCGCTCGGCTCGTTTGTCCGGGTCTATCGCCGCAAGACCGTACCGCTCGCGACGCTGGCGCACGCGGTCCGCGCCTTGCCCGGTATCGACGCCGTGCTGACCCGCGACGAGGCCGCCGCGCTGTGGGAATTGCCGCGCGACCGCGAGGCCGATCTGGTCGTGACCGGCGACCGCAACACGGTGATCGGCGCGAGCGAGGCCGAGCACGATCTGTCGGCGCTCGCCGGCCACCGGCTGCGCTCGCATGGCGGCGCCGGCCGAGCAGAGCGTGCCGTTTCTGCTGTCGCGGCCGCTCGTGCCTGATTATGCGGAGATCGCGCAATCGCGGCGGCTGCGCAATTTCGATATCTTCGACTTCGCCCTGAATGGCACTGATAATTACGGAGCACGCTAACGGAGGCCGCGCGATGAACGGAACAAACGCGCCGTCATCGTTATCTGCGACAGTCTGCGCGCCGATCTGATCGGCCCCGACGACACGCCGTTCCTGCTGGAACTCGGCGAGCGCGGCGCCTGGTTCACGGCGCATCGCAGCGTCTTTCCGTCGACGACGCGGGCCAGCGCCGCCTCGATCGCGACCGGCTGCCTGCCGGCGCGGCACGGGCTGCTCGGCAACACGATGGCGCTCGACGAAGGCGACGGCCTCGTCTGCCGCTCGGCCGGGCATCCCGATTTCCCGGACCGCATGCGCCGCGCGACCGGCCGCACGCTGCACGTGCCGACCCTCGCCGAGCGGCTGCGCTGGCACGGCGAAACCTCGATCTCGTGCGCCAACGTCTCGCCCGGCGCGGCCTATTTCCAGGACCCGGACGGGCACGGCTTTGTCTATCACGCGGCCGGCAGCTACGGTCCCGGCAGGCGGCCGGTCGATGACCCGGCGAGCGCCGCGCTGACGAAGGGGCTGGACGGCGACCGCGCGATGACCGAGCGCTTCTGCGCCGAGATCGTCGAGGAGCGGGCGCCGTCGCTGGCGATCATGTGGCTGTCCGAGCCCGATTACAGCGGCCACCATTCGCCGCTCGGCTCGCCGCGGCATCGCGAGGCGATCGCGCACGCCGATCGCTGCGTGCGGCAGGTGTTCGAGACCGTGCGGCGGCTCGATCCCACCGGCGAGGAAATCCTGTTCATCACCGGGTCGGATCACGGCATGGAGACCGTTTCCGACGCGATCGATCTCGACGGATTGCTGATCGCGGCCGGGCTGAAGCAAGGCCCAGGGTCGGGCGATGTCGTCGTCGCGCCGAACGGCACCGCCGCGACGCTCTATTTCGCCGAACCCGACAGCGATCTGCCGGCGCGGGTCGCGCGGTTTCTCGCCGCCGAGAACTGGGCCGGCGAGGTGTTCTGCCGGCGACGCGCTGGCCCGCGTCGGGCTGCCGACCGACACGGCGATGCGGGTCGCGGTGACGCTGGCGGCCGAGGAGCGCGACAACGAGCATGGCATCGCGCGGCTTCTGCCCGATCGTGCAGGACCCGGCGGACAACGAGAGCAAGATCGGCTTCGGCCAGCATGGCGGGCTCGGCCCGAACGAGCAGCGCCCGTTCCTGATGGTCGAGGGCGGCGGGTTCGCGCGCGGCACGGCGGCGGCTGGCGACCTCGCTGATCGACATCGCGCCGACCGTGTTGCGCCATCTGCAGATGGACCACGACGACATGGACGGCACCGCCCTGCCGCGCGACGCGGACTGATGCCAGTGGCGAACGCGGCGGAGCGACCGCGCCCGTCTGACCCCCCCCAACCCTCCTCTCCCCGGGCTTCACCCGGGGATCGGGCAGGGAAGGCGGCGAAGCGGTCCGGACGACGACGACCCGAGCGGCATCCCGCCGGCACCGCGGCCGAGGTGTTCTGGACCTTTCTGCGGCTCGGGCTGACCAGCTTTGGCGGGCCGGTGGCGCATCTCGGGTATTTCCGCGCCGAATGCGTCGAGCGCCGCAAATGGCTCGACGAGCACAGCTATGCCGATATCGTCGCGCTGTGCCAGTTCCTGCCCGGGCCGGCGAGCAGCCAGGTCGGGCATGGGCCTCGGCATCCTGCGCGCCGGCCTGCCGGGTGCGCTGGCCGCCTGGGTCGGGTTTACGATGCCGTCGGCGCTGGCGATGATCCTGTTCGGCTACGGGGTGAGCGAACTCGGCGACCTGTCCGGCGCCGCCTGGCTGCACGGGCTGAAGATCGTCGCGGTCGCGGTCGTCGCGCAGGCGGTCTGGGGCATGGCGCGCAGCCTCGCCCCCGACCGCGAGCGCGCCACGATCGCGGTCGGCGGCCGCCATTCTCGCGCTGGCGGTTCCGACCGCGCTCGGACAGATCGGCGCGATCGTTGCGGGCGGCGTGATCGGCCGCGTCTTCCTGGCCGACCGCACGGCGCCGCGGCCGCATACGCCGCTCGCGATGCATGTTCCGCGAAGCTGGTCGATCATCGCGGCGATCCTGTTCTTCGCGCTGCTGTTCGGCTTGCCGCCGCTCGCCGCGGCGTTTCCGTCGCGCGCGCTCGACGTATTCGATTCGTTCTACCGCTCGGGTGCGCTCGTGTTCGGCGGCGGGCATGTCATTCTGCCGCTGCTGCAGGCCGAGGTGGTGCCGCCGGGCTGGGTGTCGAACGACGCGTTTCTCGCCGGCTACGGCGCGGCGCAGGCGGTTCCGGGGCCGCTGTTCACCTTCGCCGCCTATCTCGGCACGGTAATGGCGCCACCGCTGAACGGCTGGGTCGGCGGGCTGTTGTGCCTCGTCGCGATCTTTCTGCCGTCGTTCCTGCTGCTGGTCGGCGCCCTGCCGTACTGGGACATGCTGCGCCGGCTGCCGTCGGTGCAGGCCGCGCTGCTCGGGATCAACGCGGCGGTGGTCGGCCTGCTGCTCGCGGCGCTGTACCGGCCGGTATGGACCAGCGCGATTTTCGGCCCGGCCGATTTCGCGCTCGGCCTCGTCGCGTTTCTGCTGCTGGCGCTATGGGCGGTGCCGCCGTGGCTGGTCGTGATCTTCGGCGCGGTCGCGGCGGGTCTCGGCGCGACCATCGGATAGAGGTATACGCATGACGAGATGCTTCCGACCGAACCGGGCGGTCGTCGTTTTCGCGGTTCTTGCCGCCGTGATCGCGCCCGCCGCCGCGCAGTCGCCCTCCTACCGGCCCGGTCTCGGTGACCTGATGACGGTTTATGTTCAGCCGCGCCACGCCGAGCTGGGATTCGCCGGGCGTGAGGAGAACTGGCCGTACGCGGCCTATGAGGCCCACGAACTACAAGAGACCGTGGAACGGATCGCGAAAGCGGTTCCTAAATATCGAGAGTTCTCGATTCCCGACCTGATCGGCTCGATCGTCACGCAGCCACTGCTAGCGGCGGAGCGCGCCGCCAAGGCCGGCGATGTGGCCGGTTTCGCGACCGCTTACGAGCAGCTCACGGCCGCCTGCAACACCTGCCACCAAAGCACTGGAAATGCGGAGATCGTCATTCAGGCGCCAACCGCATCGGCTTTTCCGAACCAGGATTTCCGTCCGCCGCGGCGCTGAACCGAGAGTTAGCCCTGGGCGGCGTTGTGGTGAGCATGATCGCCCGGCATAGTCGCGGCCGGACTGCGAGGCTCGCCGTATAGAGGGGTAGACCGATGGCGATCACGATGTATGACCTCTGCGGCGCCGAGGCGGACCGCCGCTTCAGCCCGTTCTGCTGGCGCGCCCGCATGGCGCTGGCGCATAAGGGGCTGGAGGTCGAAACCATTCCCTGGCGGTTTACCGAGAAGGACAAGCTGCCGACGCCGAATGCCGGCCGCGTGCCGGTCATCGTCGATGGCGGCCGGGTCGTGCACGATTCGACCGCGATCGCCGAGTATCTCGACGAGCGCTACGCCGACCGGCCCGTCGCTGTTCGGCGGCGAGACCGGCCGCGGCCTGACGCGCTTCGTGCAGAACTGGACCGAGACCGTCGTGCAGACCGATCTGATCCGTCTCGTGCTGCTCGATATCCACGCCCATCTCGGCCCCGCGGACCAGGACTATTTCCGCCAGGATCGCGAGAAGCGCTTCGGCGCGACGCTCGAAGAGGTCGTGCAGGACCGCGAGGCGCGGCTGCCGGCCTTCCGCGCCAGCCTCGACCCGCTGCGCCGCACCGTTGAGCGCCAGGATTTCGTCTCCGGCAAAGCGCCGGCCTATGCCGATTACATCGTCTTCGGCGCGTTCCAGTGGGCCCGCGCGATCAGCAGCTTCGAGCTGCTGGCCGCCGATGATCCGGTGCGCGCCTGGCGCGGCCGCATGCTCGATTTGTTCGATGGGCTGGCGCGCCGGGCTCCCGCCTATGGCGGCTAGAAATGGATGACACCGTCGCGCTCGCCACGGCTGGCGCTGATCGCGCATGCCTGGGCGGCGGTGGTCTGGGTCGGCGGCATGTTCTTCGCGCTCTTGGCGCTGCGGCCGGCGACCGCGCCGCTTGAACCGGGAGCGCGGCTCGATCTGTGGTCGCGCGTGCTGGCGCGGTTTTTCGCCTGGGTATTCGCCGCGATCGTGGTGCTGCTGGCGAGCGGCTACGGCCTGATCTTCGCGGTATTCGGCGGGTTCGCCGGGGCGGGCCTGCATGTCCATATCATGCAGGCCATCGGCATCGTCATGATGCTGTTGTTCCTGCATCTTTACTTCGCGCCGTGGCGCCGCTTCCGGGCGGCGGTGGCCCGCCGCGACACTCCGCAGGCGGCGCGCCAGCTCAATCAGATCCGCTGGATCGTGACGATCAACCTATTGCTTGGGCTCGTGACTGTCGCCGTGGGCAGCAGCGGGCGCTACTGGGGGTGAGGCGGCGGCGTGCCGCTCGGTCAGCACGTCGGGGTCGATCGGCTTCAACGACCCGGTCATCGACGTCTTGCCGTCGGCCGACATCCAGACCGCGGAAAGGCCCCCGTCCTGACGCGGGCGGAACTGCAGCGTGCTCTTGCCGGGCTCCTGGAAGACGAAGCCGTCGTCGGTGACGCGGCCCTTGCGGCGGGTCCAGACGGCGTCGTGCTTGTTGTCGATGCTGGGGCCGATCGAGTAGATCGGCGGTCAGCTGGTCGCCGTGTGTCGATTTCGACCCCGAGCAGAACCTCGCGCCCGTTCGGGTAGAAGCCGTACCAGACATCGCGGAACCCAACCGCGGCCTTCGCGCTCTTGCGGCGCCGCGCCCGAGCCGATCGTCGTGACGCCCGGCGGGGAGGAGCGCGGCGCGCGCGGCTCGAGCATGTCCGGCGGCAGTTTCAGCTCGGCGCTCGGCATCGTGCCCCAGCGCGGCGTGCACGCCATTTCGCCGTTGAGATCGTCGTTGTTCGCGAAATCGCGGATGCAGTCGCCGAAGCGCCGCAGGAACAAGCCGCTCGAGGCGGCCCAATGCGTCGTCAGGTAGGCCGGCTGGTCGACCACGGCGTAGCCCAGCCCGCGTCCGGCCAGGATCTCGCGGGACCGCTCGCCGCGCCCGCCGGGATCGAAATCGTCGCCGTGGAAATAGAAGACCATGACGCGGGCGCGCCGTACCTGCTCGAGCAGCGGGTAGAGCTTGGTCGCGTTGAGCCGCCAGCTGTCATAGAACTCGTCGAAGCTGCCATAGGCGGCCGGGGCCGTCGCGACGACCGCGTCGACCTCGGAAGAAGCGTCCGCCGCCATCAGCGCCAGAAAGGCGCCAAACGACTGTCCGGCGAGGACGACCTGCTTGTAGCCTTTCTTCTTCAGCGCGGCGGTGTGCTCGACCAGCCGCTTGGTGCTGTCGGTCAGCGTATCGCCGCGGCTCAACCGGTCGAAGCGCAGCACGTCCCAGCCGTCGTCACGCAGCGCCTGCAGATAGGCCGGAGTCGGCGATTTCGAATCCTCGGTGGTGATCGAGCGGCCGTGGCTCCAGACGACCACTCCCTTGGCCTTGCCCGGCCCCAGCGCCGGTTCCGGAAAAGCCGGATCGAGACCGAGCGCGAAAGCCGAAGCGGAAGCGAGCAACCCGATGCTCACCACCAGACCGGCGAGCCCCTTCGACACCGATCGTAACATCCGCCCGTAACCCCCTGCGATGCGTGCGGGTACGGGGCGGAGTTTAACAAAAGATTTCGGATTGTGTCACTTCGTAAACGCCGCGGCCGGCAAGCGTATCGATGCGGCTGAAAGCCCTGGCCGCGTAGAGAAAGCCGGAAATTGGCCGTGAAACTGCCCGCCGCGCGAATCACCATCCGTGCGGCGAAGTGGCGCATACTTGCGACGCGGAGGGGCCGCCTTACTCCGGTTGCAGGCTCATCAGCACAAGCGAGGCGAGCAGCACGCCGAGCGATTCCATCCCGAGCGCTACCTGGCCGAGCAACATGCTGAATAGCGTGCAGGCCAGCGTGGTGGATCCGAGCAGCATCGGCATCGAGCGACTCCGTTTCCGAGCGGGGTTGACCGGGGGTGGAAGCGGCGTTGTAACGGGCGCGCGGCGCGGTTTATTCCGTGACCAGGAAAGCGAGAATCGGATGCCGGTACTATTTGTCGCACGCAGCGCGAAGCTGGCCCGCTGGGCCTCGGATGTCGGATTCGGCAAGCATGTGTACAAGGTCGGCGTGTCCGACGACGATCCGAAGGCGCTGGCCGCCTCCGGCTGGGCCGGCGAGACCGACTGGAAGATCGTGCGCCGCGAGGAGGTCGAGGGATTGAGCGAGGCCGAGGCGCTGGAGCGCCTGGCCCACAAGGAAAAGCCGATCGACCCGAACCTCTATCCGAAGCTGAAGGGTGCTTCCGGCGTGTTCCGGGTCGCGGCCGAGCATGTCGAAAACCACATCATCGTGACGCGCGCCCTGGCCGGCGACAGCGAGCGAATCGACCTGAAGCTGAAACCGACCGATTTCGCGGCGTATCTGATCCACAACGCGACGCGCGCGTGACCGCCCGGCAATGTCGGGGATCGCCGACGAGGCTGCGGCGCGACACGGCCGCGCTCACTCGCCGTCGGCGGCGATGCGTCCCAAGAAATTCGCCGAAATCCTTCGCCTCGCGGAAATTGCGGTAGACCGAGGCAAAGCGGATATAGGCGACCTGGTCGAGCGTCGACGAGCGCCTCCATGACCAGTTCGCCGATCATGTCGCTCGGGATCTCGGTTTCGCCGGCGCTTTCGAGCTGGCGCACCAGCGAGTTGATGATGCGCTCGACCCGCTCGGCTTCGACCGGGCGCTTGCGCAGCGCGACATAGATCGAACGGGCGAGCTTGTCGCGCTCGAACGGCTCGCGCTGGCCGTTCTTCTTGATGACGGTCAGCTCGCGCAGCTGCACCCGTTCGAATGTCGTGAACCGGGCCGCGCAATTCGGGCAGAAACGCCGGCGACGGATCGCGCCGCGATCGTCGGTCGGCCGCGAATCCTTTACCTGCGTGTCATCCGCGCCGCAGAACGGACAGCGCATCCTCGCCTCCCTTTCGCCGGGTCCGCGCTGCTCGCGCCCGCCCGGTCATGGCGTGACGGCCGACCCGATGCATATAGCCCGACCGGTCATGTATAGATCGGGAACCGGGCGCACAGCGCGCCGACCGCGTCGCGCACCCGCCTCTCGACCCCCGTGTTGCCTTCCGGGTTCTGCGCCAGGCCGCGCAATACCTCGGCGATCCACTCCCCGATCTGGCGGAATTCGTCCGTGCCGAAACCGCGCGTCGTCGCCGCCGGCGAGCCGAGGCGGATGCCCGAGGTGACGGTCGGCTTTTGCGGATCGAACGGAATGCCGTTCTTGTTGCAGGTCATGCCGGCGCGTTCGAGCGCCTGTTCGGCGTCGCGCCCGGTCAGCCCGAACGGCCGCAAATCGACCAGCAGCAGATGCGTGTCGGTGCCGCCGGATACGATCGCGCATCCGGCTTCCGCCAAGGTCGCGGCCAGGGTCTGCGCGTTGGCAATGACCGTCACGGGCATAGGCCGCGAAACTCCGGCTGTCAGCGCCTCGCCGAGCGCCACCGCCTTGGCGGCCACGGCGTGCATCAGCGGCCCGCCCTGCAGACCCGGAAACACGGCCGAATCGATCCGCTTCGCGATCTCCGGGTCGTTGCACAGGATCATGCCGCCGCGCGGGCCGCGCAACGTCTTGTGCGTCGTCGTGGTGACGACATGCGCGTGCGGCAGCGGGCTCGGATGCGCGCCGCCGGCCACAAGCCCGGCGAAATGCGCCATGTCGACCATCAGATAGGCGCCGACCCGATCGGCGATCGCGCGGAAGCGGGCGAAATCGATGATGCGCGGATAGGCGCTGCCGCCGGCGATGATCAGCCGCGGCCGGTGCTCCTCGGCGAGGCGCTCGACCTGATCGAAATCGATCCGCGCGTCCTCGGCGCGCACGCCGTAATGGACGGCGTGAAACCATTTGCCCGACAGGTTCGGCGCGGCGCCGTGCGTCAGGTGGCCGCCGGCGGCGAGCGACATGCCGAGCACCGTGTCGCCCGGCTTCAGCAGCGCCAGAAACACCGCCTGATTGGCCGGCGCCCCGGCATGCGGCTGCACGTTGGCGAACCCGCACCCGAACAGGCGCGTGGCGCGCTCGATCGCCAGCCGCTCGGCGACATCGACGAACTCGCAGCCGCCGTAATAGCGCCGCCCGGGATAGCCCTCGGCATACTTGTTTGTGAGAACCGAGCCTTGCGCTTCGAGCACCGCCCGCGACACGATGTTCTCGCTGGCGATCAACTCGATCTGCGATTGCTGCCGGTGAAGTTCGCCATCGATCGCCGCGGCGACCTCCGGGTCGGCGGCGGCGAGGGAAGTCGAAAAAAATCCGGCGCCGCGCTCCGCGGCCAACCGGACGGCAGGGGAAATCGCCAGGACAGCACCTCTCGCAAGCGGGGAAAGCGCATTCGGCGCCGATTCGGCGCAGCCTACCATATGTCGGGCGGCAATGTCAGCGCGCTACCAGACATCGCTGCATTGCGGCCCCTCGCCGCGGCGGGCGTATCGCGCCAAAAGGTCGCGCCATCCGGCGCAGGAATCAATCGGGCAGCGAGACAGGTGAGCAGCGATCTCGGGGTACGCGGTGTGCGGCGCGCTGACGTGGTCGCGGCCTGTTAACCACGACCGCTTTGCTCCCGCAACGGTTTCGGTTGACACTGTGAAATCGCGCGTGAATTATAAATATTCGGGGCGAAGATGAAAAGCGGATCGAGGCAGAACATGGCGGAACCAGCCGCGCCGAAGTCGGCCGAGGATGATTTGCTGCGCATGACCGCGGAGGTCGTGTCGGCCTATGTCAGCAACAATACGCTCGCGACCGGACAATTGGCCGATGTCATTCAGGCCGTCTACAATTCGCTGCGCGGCCTGGAAGGCGGCATTAGCGAGCCGGTCGCCGAGCCGCTGAAACCGGCCGTGCCGATCCGGAAGTCGGTGACGCCCGAATATCTGATCTGTCTCGAAGACGGCAAGAAGCTCAAGATGCTGAAGCGGCATCTGCGCTCGACCTACAATCTCAGCCCGGACGAATATCGGGCCAAATGGGGCCTGCCGCCGGATTATCCGATGGTTGCGCCGAAATACGCCGAGCAGCGCTCGGATTTCGCCAAGAAGATCGGTCTCGGGCGCGGCACCGGGCGCAACTCGGCGCCGGACAGCACCAGAAAATAGCCGCCGCGGCGAGCTGGAGCAGAAAAGGGCGCCGCGGCGCCCTTTTTGGTTGCCTATTATTCACGCGTATTGGGCGCGAGACGAAGCCGTCGCAGCGTCCCGCTTTGGTGTTGTAGATAGCGACGCGCTCGCATCGCGCCGCTCGTCCGGCGCCGCGATCATCGCGGCCCCGGCAACCGCCTCGAGGTCCAGGATGGCCCGCACCGGAAACGAAAAAGCGCCCGCATTCGCCAAGTCACGCGAATTCGACTGGGCCGACCCGCTGCTTGTTCGAGGACGAACTCGCGCGAGGACGAGCGCCTAGCCCGCGACAGCGCCCGCGCCTATTGCCAGGAACAGCTGATGCCGCGCGTCCTGACGGCGAACCGCGAGGAGCGCTTCGACCGCGAGATCATGAACGAGATGGGCGAATTGGGCTTTCTCGGCTCGACGATCGAGGGCTATGGCTGCGCCGGCGCCAATTATGTTTCCTATGGGCTGATCGCGCGCGAGGTCGAGCGGGTCGACAGCGGCTACCGCTCGGCGATGAGCGTGCAGTCGAGCCTCGTCATGTATCCGATTTACGATTTCGGCACCGAGGAACAGCGCCAGAAATACCTGCCGAAACTCGCGACCGGCGAATGGGTCGGCTGCTTCGGCCTGACCGAGCCGAACCACGGCTCCGATCCCGGCAGCATGGAGACGCGCGCGGCCAAGGTCCCCGGCGGCTATCGGCTGCGCGGCAACAAGATGTGGATCACCAACGCGCCGATCGCCGATGTCTTTGTCGTTTGGGGCAAGACCGAGGACGGCGTGATCCGCGGCTTCATTCTCGAAAAGGGCATGAAGGGACTGTCGGCGCCGAAAATTGAAGGAAAATTCAGCCTGCGCGCCTCGGCGACCGGCGAAATCGTCATGGACGACGTCTTTGTGCCGGAGGAAAACCTGCTGCCCGGCGTCAGGGGTCTGCGCGGGCCGTTTTCGTGCCTCAACAACGCGCGCTACGGCATTGCCTGGGGCGCGCTGGGCGCCGCCGAGTTCTGCTGGCATCAGGCGCGCAGCTACACGCTCGACCGCAAGCAGTTCGGCCGCCCGCTCGCCGCCAACCAGCTGATCCAGAAAAAGCTCGTCGACATGCAGACCGAGATCACGCTGGGGCTGCACGCCTGTCTCAGGCTCGGCCGGCTCAAGGACGAGGAGCGCTGCCCGGCGGAGGCGATCTCGATGCTGAAGCGCAACAATTGCGGCAAGGCGCTCGATGTCGCGCGCCTCGCCCGCGACATGCACGGCGGCAACGGCATCCATGACGAGTTCCACGTCATCCGCCATCTGGTGAATCTGGAGACCGTCAACACCTACGAGGGCACGCACGACATCCACGCGCTGATCCTCGGCCGCGCCCAGACCGGCATCCCGGCTTTCGGCGGGTAACCTGCGGCGGCGCTCAGCCGGCGCTGATACTAACCGGACCGGGATGATGCGGGTTTCCCGGCCGTCTCCCGATTTTTGTGCCATCATCTCGGCGCGGCCGCCTCCCGAGCGGCTTCCCTACGCGTCAAGGCGTCCCGGTGGAGATGATGATGAGCGCGGCGACATGAAGGCTTTGTCCACCCCGAATACCTGATCGAGACCGAGGAGCTTGCCGCAAGGCTCGGCGACCCGGATCTGGTCGTGCTCGACAGCACGACGCATCTGATCCCCGACCCGAAGATCACCTATACCGTGAAGCCGGGCCGCGAGGATTTCGAGAAGGGCCACATTCCCGGCGCGCAGTTCGTCGATCTGCAGGCCGATCTGTCGGACAATAGCGGGCGCTACGGCAAGCTGCGCTTCATGCTGCCGAGCCCGGAGGCTTTCGCGGCGGCGATGGGAAGATTCGGCGTCGGCGACAACAGCCGGGTCGTGCTCTACAGCACGACAGCGCCGCAATGGGCGGCGCGCGTCTGGTGGATGCTGCGCAATTACGGCTTCGACAATGCCGCGGTGCTCAATGGCGGCTTCCAGAAATGGGCGCGCGAGGGTCGCCCGGTCGAGACCGGCCCGGCCAAGCCCCGCGCCGCGGCGAAATTCACGGTGCGCGACAACCGCGGGCTGATGGTCGGCAAGGAGGCGGTGCTGGGCGCCGTCGGCGACGCGGGCGATCTGCACGATCAACGCGCTGAGCCATGAGCAGCACACCGGCACCGGCGGCAATGTCTACGGCCGCGTCGGACGCATCGCGAAAAGCGCTCAACGTGCCGGCCGCGACGCTTGATCGACCCGGCGACCGGCGCCTTTCTGCCGGCCGCCGATATCCGCGCCAAATTCGACGCGGTCGGCGCCTTCGACAAGCCGCGCGTCATCACCTATTGCGGCGGCGGCATCGCGGCCAGCACCGACGCGCTGGCGCTGGTCATGCTCGGCCACCCCGATGTGCGGCTCTACGACGCCTCGATGTCGGAATGGTCGAACGACGACAGCCTGCCGATGGAGACGGGGGAGTAGCTCGAGCCGATCGGCGGTGGAAATCGCGCTATTTATCGCGATGACGGTGTGCCTGTTTCTCATTGTCCTGAACGGATATGCGAACGGAAGATTAAAGACGCATATTGATGCTGTTTTATCCGTGCTTTGGCTTGCCGTTCTGGCGGCTGCGTTCCTCGCCTTCGGTTGGAAGAGCGGCGTCAGTGCGATAGCGTTGTCGCTCATCGGGGCCGGCTTCCTGCGGCCGATTGCGCGGCGAACCGCCGCTTTCCTGTATGCTCATCCACCACGCCGGTAGGGTATTTTGCGAAGTATATGAATAAGAAACTGTCGTCCCGGCGAAAGCCGGGACCCATCCGGTCGCGTCCCAGTCCGATGAAACCTGGATCCCGGCCTTCGCCGGGATGACGATGGCGAGTTGGGGAGAAACACGCCATGCCGAATTTCCGCCCGTCCCCCGATCTCGACATGCATTACGAGGTCGACGATTTCACCGATCCGTGGCGCCGGCCCGATACGGTGCTGATGCTGCACGGCAATGCCGAGAGCGGGCTCGCGTGGTACGCCTGGGTCCCGCATCTGGCGCGGCAATACCGCGTCGTCAGGCCCGACATGCGCGGCTTTGGCCGCTCGACGCCGATGCACCGCGACTATCCGTGGACGCTCGACCGGCTGATCGAGGATTTTACGCTGCTGATGGACCATCTCGGCATCGACCGCTTCCATCTGGTCGGGGCCAAGATCGGCGGCACGATCGCGCGCGCCTTCGCCGCCCGCCGGCCCGAGCGGGTCAGGACCTTGACCGTGGTCGGCACGCCGCCGCCGCTGCGTCCCGGCGCCGCCGCCGCGGTGCCAGCGGTGACCGAGATGTTCGAAAAGCACGGCGTCGAATACTGGGCCCGGCAGAACATGGGCAACCGGCTCGGCAGCGCGTTTCCGCCGGAGGGCTTCGAATGGTGGTGCAAATTCATGGGGCGCACCGTCGGTGACGACGCAGCTCGGCTTCATGCCGACGATCGCCTGCGCCGATATCCGCGCCGATTTGCCGAAGATCGCCTGCCCGACGCTGGTCGTCACGACCGAGGAAAGCGGCCTCGGCAGCGTTGACGAGACCCGCGCCTGGCAGCAGCCAAATCCCGGATTCGGAGCTGGTCGTGCTGCCCGGCAATTCCTACCACGTCGCCGCGACGCACGCCGATCAGGCGGCCCAAGCGACGCTCGATTTCCTGGCGCGGCGCGGCGGCGTCCCGCAGGAAGCGGCGGATTAGGCCGCAAGCTCGCCGCAGCATCGGCTGCTGCTTCGAGTTGAATTTCCGGGGCGCGACTCACTTTTTTCCCTGTTCCGGCGGCGTTTTGCTGTTTCTGCAGGAAATCAACAGCAAACGGGCGCCCGATCCCTTGCGTCGCGCCGGTTTCGCGACGGCGGAGGGTCGATTGTGCAGCAAACGAACAGCAAACACCCGCCTCGCCCGTCGCTCCGACCCATCGCACCCGATTAGTTGATACTCCGGTAATGTGGCGAATTTCGCGTCGTTGCCACGGCTGTCCAGTTCCTGGGAAGGCACGGCAACGTTCCGTCGGCATTCCAGATCCCCCGACGGTCCCGCTATGCGTCCAGCGCATGGCCCCACATGTTGCGCTTGGTCTCGTAAGCGAGCGCCAGTTCCACGTATAGGAGGCGCAACCCAGGAGTGTGGGGCAAGAAGAAATCAGTGGGAAGGGCGGGCGAATTTTAGCGGAGCCGAATAGATACCTACTAAGTACTTGGATCCACCTTCCATATTAAGGATTTATGCGACTGGCGACACGTCGCAGCGGGGCGCGCATAACACAACATCTAGACGATTTCGAGATCAAAGGTATGATCGACCATCAAGCTCCTGAAGGGAATGGTGTGACTGACGCTCCGGCACGAGTTCAAATACCGGTTATCGTCGTAGCCACATCGCCGTTTACGACGGTCGTTTTCGACGAAACCGACAAATTTAACGCTACCCTGGATCAGGTCAATGCCAATACCTATGACCGGTTGAAACTCTGCCGGACGACTATGGCGGTGGACGGATATATCCCGGAATTCACGCAAAAAAACATAGGCGTGATCATCGGATATACTGGAACATTTCTGTATCCTAACATGCAGGGTATTACCAAATCGACCGTGATAAACTCAGTGAACACAATCCTTCTTCGGCTAATGTTTGGAGGAATCGTATTTAACTCTGTGTCGCCCGATGATGTTGGCTTTGGTGTTTTATATGGCACCGGCTATTACAGGACGACAGGAGGGGCGAGCGGAAAAAGCTACTCGCTCCTGAACGCACTACAATTCCAGTCGGCGAGCACGTTTGACACAATTGGACTCATAGAGCCGCGATCCTTCACGAAGGACGAGTTCGAGCGTGCGATTACAAAAGGGACTCTGGTTGTTGAACAACTCCCCCAAATTAACGCGTCGATGTTTCTCGATGGGATTACTCATTATTTGCAATACCAATTAGCGTCGGCACTGGTATTTCTTTGGTCAACGGCTGAGACGCTGATTGCTAAAATATGGGATGATAAAATCATACCGAAAGGAAAGGGGATCGTAGGCAGAAACGACTTCGTGAAAAGCAATGTATGGCAGTCAGCGTTCAAGACGGAAGTATTATATCAGATTGGAGTTGTTAGCGACAATCTCTATAGTAAGGTAAACGAAGCGCGTGCGGCGCGAAATAAGCTGGCCCATCGCGGAGAATCTCCAACATTGGAGAAATGTGGGCATGCGTTAGAAGTTACGCTTTCTCTTGTCTCGCTTGTGGTGACTGCGTTCCAGCGAGAAAATGAGTTTATAAACCTGATTGCAGACCTCAAAAAATGGCATGCACCTCTAACTGGCGCTCTCGCCCCAAAGTTTTGGCGAGAAATTCCTGCCATTCCGGGAGACGAGAAATGGGGTGATAGACCTTACCCTCGATATCGTGAAATTGAGTTGATGCCGGTCGAACAAGACAAGCCGCGCGTTTCGAAAGAACCTCAACAGACCCCAGCGGACGATAAGAGCGGCGGATAAAACGGAGCGAACGTTCCAGAAGGCTGGATATGTGGTGCTCTAGTGAGTCAAATTTTCCGGATGCGGTAATGCGAAAAAAAAAGAGCCGGTGAACGTACCACCGGCCCTCATCATCTCGCATGGTCATCGGCACCAGCGAAGGGCAGCGTCCCTCGTTCGGTGCAAAGCACCGAAGGCACGCCGCCCCCGAGATGCGGACATAAAATTAGAGTCAGCCCTGCGGCTGCGGCGCGGGGCCGTTTTAAGTAGGCCGGTGGCCGCGCATTTTGGCCATGAACTGGTCAAACTCGGCCTTGTCCTTGGCGTGCCGCAGCCGTTCCAGGAACTCCTTGAACTCCCGGTCGCCCCGGACGGCGCGCAGTTGTTCGAGTACAAGATTTTCAATACCGCATAGTCCGTGCCGGTGAAAGCAAAGAAGGTCGAGGCCGAAGCGCCACCAGTTTGGCTGCAAACGCCGACAGCCGATCGTAATTACCTTCGGCAAAGCGGTATAGTACGATAAGAAGGATCACCTCGAAGAGCAGTTACTCTCTGCGGTTGGGACCGCTCGAAATAGCATGGTGTATGCTGGCGAAATGCGATCTTGCGATCGGTGGTGACGCAGGGATCGAGGATGCTCTTAAGTCCCGTCTTGACAATCATATCATTCGGAATCCGGTGGATGTCGGTTTAGGTGTGTTGATCGAGCCGGCTAACGCTAGCCGTGTCGGAAGAGCGGCTGATGGGTTTCGTGGTTCCGTGCGGCACTGATTTCGTCGCCACGGAAAGGGCGACCCCTGTGGTGCTCCCCCTGGCCGATAAATTTAGCGCGCGGTCAAAAACAAATGCGCCAAAAGAAACTATCGCGACGATGAAAAACCCCACTACGGCGACAAGCTGCCAGCCCGTCAGGATATCCCGCGCGAGCACTATCGGCGAGAAGACAATGGCGAGAATTGCCAATACGCAAATGACTGAGCCGATGAGAGTACCTTGCAATCCAAGTCTAGCGATTGTGAATCCCGCCTCTATCCGAGCCATCGCGACGTAGTGGCTCTCGTCCTCGAACTCGAATTGCCGGATACGCTCGGGAAATGTGAGCCAGTGTCTCGTCTCCGCCATTTTTGGCTCCCTGCGTCATGAGTTCTTCCCCAAGCCGCCGCCAAAGGCCTCACCCGCTGGACGCTCGGCGGCGCATTTTGGGCAAGTCACCACAATCGCACTTTTCATCGAAAAACGAAAAGAGCCGGTGAACGCATCACCGGCCCTCATCGCCTTGCACGGTCATCGGCTCTCCCGCGATGCGGGAGAGGGTCTTCAACCGCCGGGATCAGCCCTGCGGCTGCGGCGCGGGGCCGTTTTCAGTGGGCCGGCGGCCGCGCATATCGGCCATGAACTGGTCGAACTCGGCCTTGTCCTTGGCGTGCCGCAGCCGTTCCAGGAACTCCTTGAACTCGCGCTCCTCCTCCTCGAGGCGGCGCAGCGTCTCGTCGCGGTATTCGTCGAAGGCATGGTTGCCGCTGCTGCGCATTCTGCCCCGCATCGCGCCACCGGCGCGAGGGCCGCACCATTGCGCCGCCTGCTCCTGCATCCGCGACCGCCATTCCCCGCCGCGCCGCGAATTCCAGCACCTGAACATCCGTCCACTCCCGATTGTGTATCCCAAGACGACCAGGCCCAGCGGCCACCAGATGAAAAAGCTGACGATCATCAGGGCAATCCAGGCCGGCTTGCCCACCTCGTCGAGCCACGCAACAGGGGTCATCGCGTCCTCATGTAAATGTTACTAACATTAACTTGGTCCGATGGACGGGTTTGTCAATTGAAAATCGAGAGTGTCAGGAATCGGGCCGCAGCGGCTCGGCAATCAGCCCGAGACCGCGCAGATAGATCAGCACGCCGGCTTCGAGCAGCTCCTCGGGTTCCATCGGCAACGGGCGCCGGCCGGCGTCGCCGCGCGCGAACAGCGATGCGATGCCATGCGACAGCGCCCAGATGTGCAAGCTCATCATCAAGGCCGGCGGCCGCCGTCCGGAGGGGGCCTGCGCGCACAGGGTTTCGGAGGCGCGGCGCAGGACCTCGAAGGCGCGGCCCGCCGCCTCGCGCAATCCGGGATCGGCGTCGAGCGGCACGCCGGCCTCGAACATCGCCGAATAATAGGCCGGCTCGCTGCGCGCGAAATGCAGATAGGCGCGCCCGACATTCTCGAAGGCGCGATAGGGGTCGGGCCTTCCGTCGTCTCCATGCCTGGTCGAGCGCGCCCTCGAACAGCTCGAAGCCGCGCCGCGCGACATCGGCCAAGAGCGCCTCGCGGTCGCGGAAATGGCGGTACGGCGCCGCCGCGCTGACCCCGGCCCAGCGCGCCGCGTCGGCGAAGGTGAACCCGGCCGGCCCCTTTTGCGCGATCAGTTCGAGCGCCGCCCGGATCAGCGCCTCGCGCAGATTGCCGTGATGATAACCGCGCCGCGCGTCGCGATCTCCCGGGCGATCCCCAGGGCGCCCATCCCCGTTCTTCGACCAGCTCATGTAAGCGGCTTCACCATTAGGGTGCTGTTTCGGCGTGCGCCATATCGGTTCACTGTGCTCCACCAACCTCCCAGTCTACTTTAGATTTTCGCTGTTTCTTCGCTCATAGATGGGCCCGCGTGAGCCATACGGAATCGGCATCGTGCACGCTCCGGTGCCACCTATTTGGCACCTGATCTTCCGCATCACCGATGCGACCCTCCACGCCCTTGGCTTCACGCAGGAAAGCCAGCGGGACTATCCCGACGGCACTGTGCGCGGCCTCAGCATCCGCGGCGGCAAGCAGACCAAGACCTTCATGCCGCTCATCACAAACGGTTCCAATCGGAGCCGTGTCAAGCTCTGCACCTACCCTGACACGAGCCTGAGTCGCGCACGGGAGCTGCACGTGACAGGCTCGCCGCGGCCCCGCATAGCCAGATCAGACCTACCCAGCATCAATTCGAGGATGCGCTCGATAATGCGATTCCGCGGGGGCGCCGACGCGAGACGCTTTGCAATCATTGCTTCGCGATGCGCTGCCGTACCGCTCCCGCAATCTACTCAACCAGCGCCCGTCGCAGAACTAGTTCGACGTAGCGAATCGTCTCCACCGGAAGCTGCGCCGCGTTTCGGCCGCGGGCAATCCATTGGTCAACATTACCGGGTCCCCAATTATACGCGGCGAGTGCTTCCGACCACCTGCCGTATTTCCTGAACAGCCGGGCCAAATATGCACGCCCAAGCAAATGGTTTTCGTATATGTCGAATCGATCGCCGCCGCCGACGTCAAAAGCAGCCGCAGCGCTAACCTGCATCGGCCCTTGCGGTCCGTTGAGATTGTCCAATCGCCACATGCGCCGTCGGTGCCGTGCCGCGATTCAACTCCGTGCACCGCCCTCAGCAATTCGATTGAACTCTTCATAATTGGAGATCTCGAACAGATCGGCGGGAGATCGATCCAGGCAATCTGGCTCCGCCGCGCAGCATGAGCAGACCCGGTTGTACGAAATTCTACTGGGGCCTCGCCGCCCAACCGATATCTGCGTCGCCAGTCCCGCAATTTCTCCGGGTGGAGCAGCCGAGACGAATTCGGCTCGATTATTCCGCGGAGAACCGCAACGCGTGTCCCGGTCCCGATTCCCGAAAGTCGTTATCTCAACCTGCATACGTCGCTCGCCGGTCCGATCGGTACCACGCACGATCCGGACCGGCATTTTCCGGTCGGGGAAATAAACGGTTTCTACCGACCCGCTCGGAATCGAGGCTCGAAACCGACGCATGACCCCCAACGGCATCAGCGGCGCGGGCTACCCCGCCATTCGCGACAATGTTGATAGCGACCATGCCGAGTGCGAGTGGAAGCGATTTCAAACTGTTGTTTCCAGTGCCGATCGGGGAATTTCGAGGGCGCCTGGTCAATGCTCGATCGTTCACGCTATGGAATGTGCCGCGGACTGGATTGGACAAATCTGTCACCGTCATCTCGGGTCGAGCTCAGACCTCGGCCACTATCATCGTGGCCATTCCGACCTCATTTACGGAATGAATGTCAGGCGCGAGTGGAGTGCGAGGATACATTGTTGGAGCCGGGTCGGCGATGAACACGCCGCGCGCCGCGGAGCCGAAGCTGACGATCTGCGCCGACGAGACCGGCACCCGCAGCTCGCGCCGCTGCACCCGGGCCTTCGCCGCGATCAGCGCCTGCGCGAACAGCACCGCCACGACCACCACGAGGGCCCACACCCAGGGCTGCGCCGCGCGGTCTTAGCTCTGCCATCAAGCACGTACCCCCTGCGACCTGCGGCGCGCGACGCCGTTCCCCTCTGGCTACAACCCGAAATATAGCATTCCTTATCGTCGCGGAAACCGAGCACAATCGCGTAGCGCGAAAAAACTGCAGATAATACGCGCGTTCGATACGGCTGACGACCGGATCCCGTTCGCGCGATAGTTGAATGCAAACCGAAAGAGAACATCGACAAACCGACAATTTGACTTAAATATGTTTAGTATCAGCCAGGTATGCCAGGAGGTTACGGGGAATCTTCGAGTCCTTAGAAAGGAAGGAAATCTCGACCCACTGCGCTCAATGTAAGGCGCGCTGCTCCGGGTCATCGCAATACAATGCGCAGCAAGTCGCGCTCGCCGGGCTCGACCGCGGCACGCAGCACGGCGCCATAAACGGCGTGGGGCGCGCGGCCCAACTGAGGAAGCGGCGTACTTCCGCAGGCACGGTGGCGCAGCCGGGATTTACAACCCGAGGCGAATTTGCTCTGTGTCGCCCCGGCGTGGGGTATTCCGCGATGCAATCGGAGCTGAGGAAAGCGCATGAGCAGCGACGAGGCCGGTTGGGTCAAGGCCGCCGGAAGCGGCGAGGTTGCCGACGGCGAGATGATCGGCGTCGCGGTCGGCGGCCGCGATATTGCGATCTACAATATCGACGGCGAACTTTTCGCGACGGACGATATCTGCACGCACGCCTATGCCAAGCTGTCCGATGGCTGGCTCGACCGCAACGAAATCGAGTGCCCGCTCCACGCCGGGCGTTTCGATATCAAGACAGGCGCGGCGACCTCCCCGCCCTGCGTCGACCCGGTCAAGACGTATCCGGTCCGGGTCGCGGGCGATGAGATCCAGGTGAAGCTCGATTAGCGGACCCGCCGTGGCGGCGCGGCGGTTATTGCTCTCGCGGGCGGGGGCGGCCCGCGTTATCGTGCAGCGCGATTGTCGCGGCGGGTTTGATCGAGCGCCCGCGACGCCGGTTCTTCGGGAGGGAAAATGGCTTTCTACGAATTGCGCCAGTACCACGTTCGCCCGGGCAAGATGCAGAAATGGCTGAAGCTGATGGAAAAGGAGATCATCCCGTTCCAGGTCGCCCAGGGCATGGTGATCTGCGGCAGCTTCCGCGGCGAGACCGACGAGTCGGTCTATGTCTGGATCCGCCGCTTCGAAAATGAGGCGCAGCGCGAGGCGCTCTACAAATCCGTTTACGACACCGATTTCTGGAAAACCAGGATCGGGCCGCAGATCCCGGACCTGCTCGACCGCGACAAGATGGTCATCACCCGCATCGTCCCGACATCGCGCTCGACGATGCAATAGCCGCCACGCCGTGAGCGACGGGACGGCTGCCGCCGCTTGCCCCAATTAGCGCGGCGCGGCGGCCGGCTTGTCGTTACTGCGATGTCGGCATGCCGACCTTCTTGTTGACGAATTGCAGCGTATAGGCGCGGCCGAGAGCGAGGTCGGCCGGGTAGATGCCGGCCTTGACCATCGTCTCGAAAAAGTCGCGCCAGCGCTCTTCGGTCATCGCGCCGATCCCGAATTTTTTTGCGTCGCCGCTGTCGACGATGCCGTATTCCTCCGACATTCGCCGGATTCCCGGTCGTTTTAGGGGATTTTCCGTCCCGTTGAGGCGCGCTGCAAGGAAATTCAATCGATGGCTGGCCGTGCCGGCAGCCAAATCGCCGGATTAGCCGCCTCGAAGGGCGATAATGCATCGCTGGGCCTTCGTCAGGGCGCACCTCTGCCGTCATCATCTGCCACAGCTGCTATCGTCGTCCCCTCATGTCGGCGCAGGCGGTGCCCGCAGTCCGGCGATCAACGGCAGGATTTCAGCGAACAGCCGGCGGGGCACCGCGACCTCAGCCATTTGGAAAGTCACGTAGCGCCCATGACTGACGACCTTCGCGCCGATTTTGATCAGCTTCTCGCGCAGGCTGGTCAGCGACCACGGCTTCGCCGTCTTCGGCATCGCCAGCGTGCGCATGAAGTTCCCGAGATTATAGGCCAGCGCATGGAGTTGGAGGCGCACTGCGTTGGCGGCGAAGGTCCGGCATGACAGCCGCGTCCACTTGATCGCATTCTTCCCTTCTTTGATATACTGCTCACACGTGCCGCGCCGATTATAGAAGGCGACGACGCCCTCAGCGGACCGCGCCAGGTTCGTAACGATGAACCCGACGCGCGGGTACAGCTCGCCCGGGTGCCATTCGATTTTGGCCACAACATGGCGCGGCTTGTTCCAGCTCTGCGCCTGATAGCGGAAGCTGGCGTAGTAACGTCGTACCTCGTGAGGCGGTCGCCCGACCGGGCGCTTCAGCAAATGTCCGATCTTGTCCTGCAAGACCTGGTTGGCAGGCAGGCGGATCGTGTAGCTCGCACCCTCGGCTTCGAGGAACTCGTAAACCTCGGGATTGGCGAAGGCTGCGTCACCGCGGAAATACAGATGCTTCACGATGCCCCGGTAACGCGCGATTACCGGCTCCAGCAGCGCGCGCCAGTCGTCAGCACTGTGAACGTTGCCCGGCCTCAGCACACATCGCTCAACGTCGCCAAACTGGTTGAACACGAACAGCGGATGATAGCAGGTACAAGCGAAATGACCGTTATACGCACTGCCTTCCTGTTCGCCATAGGTCGGACTTTCGCTCAAATCCATGTCAAGTATGACGGTCTTCGGCCCTCGCCGCCGGCGCACCTTGTCAATCCACTGACCAGACAGATCGGCGAGCACGGTAAGGTTCTCGGGTCGGCTCAACCACTTTGTCTCAAAGCGGCCCATCTGGCTCGCTGAGGCGGCAGACCCGCTGATCGCCCGGTCGCCAACCACCCAGCGCATCGCCGGGTCGCGGCACAGCCTCTCGGCGTCGTTCACGTCCTCGTAGCCGGCCAGCCGCCCAAACAATGCTTGGCGCAGAAGGCCCGATAACCGATGCCGACCGTTCTTGCCGGTGCGTTCGTCCGCCAGTGTATTTGCAGCCGTATCGGTCAGATGCAGCGCGTCGTCCAATTCACGGTAGGCCAGCAGTCCGGCATCAGACGTAATCGTAGAACCGCGAAATTGGAGCATGAGCCGCCGGTCAAAGTTGAGCCGCAGCGCCTCGTTGTTCGATTCACCCGTCGGGTCTGCCATCGCCGGCTCGGTTGGCTAGAAGTAAGATGCTGAATTCTAACCGAAAACCGTTCCCATAGTGCTCAAAATTACCGCCTCATCCGGCGAATGCGGGTTCCTTCATTTTCTCGCGGGCGCTCGCCAGGAGTTCGTCGGTCATCTCCGGGTTGTCGCGCTTGATCAGATCGTTGGCCGGGCCGGGATCGCCGTACAAATAGCTGTACCAGCCCTCGATGCTGGCATCGACGAAGCGCTGCACGAGATCGGGGTTTTCGCGGACAAGTTTCTGCGAAGTCTCGATCAGCGCGCCATAGCTGCTGTAGCCGGAGTCGGCCAGCAGCATGACGACCGGGTTCACCCCGGCTTTTGCAATCGTGAACGGCTCGCTGGTCACGTAGCCTTGCTGTATCGCGTGCGGATCGGGGAGGAACGGCGCGACGCTGAAGGCGTAGGGCCGGATCTGGTCGTCGGTATAGCCGAATTTCTGCTTGAGGAACTGCCAGAACGTCACCCGCGTGTCGGAGCCGATCATGATCGGCTTGCCTTTCAGCGCGGCGAGGCTGTCCGAGCCTTGACCGGGATGAGCGATCAGGACGGTGGGGTCCTTTTGGAAGATCGCGGCGACCGCCACCATCGGGATGTTCTGCTGCACATAGTTGAGCGGTATGAACGAGTTTGACGCGATGTTGAAGTCGAGCACGCCGGCCGCAAGCAGCTGGGCATGGTTGACCTGCGGCCCGCCGGGGCGGAGACGGACATCGAGCCCGTGGCGTTTGTAGATGCCGGTGGCGATCGCCTGGTAGAACCCGCCATGCTCGGCTTCCGCTTTCCAATCCGTGCCGAAATTGACGGTCTCGGCGGCGGCGCCGGTACTGAATGGCGCGAGGGCGCCGAACGCGATACGGCTGCAGTAATAGCCGCGGCCGCAATCAATGTTCTTGTCGCCCGGATCATCAAAACACCCTTCATGGACCTGCCCTCGCCAGTTTATGCGGATGGAAGCAGCGGGTCGAGCATTGTACTCTGCCGCTCTCGCAACCTTAGGCGAATTGTTATACTCTTGCGCGACAGGCGTGTGCCGCGATCATGCGGCGACGATCCGCGTTGGGGAGGTATCATGAAAAACCTTCTCGCCGTCATTGGCGACGGGAATGCGGGACCGGTGCTCGAAGCAGCATTGCGGGTCGCCCGCCGCTTCAACAGTCACATTGTCGGCTTGCACAGTCTGACGACCGAGTATGCCGTCGTGTTCGGCGGCGAAATGGGGTTTTCGATTTCGTCGGAGGTCGATCGCACGCTCGAGCGCGAAGGCCAGGAACGCCGCGACATGGCGCAGGCGGCTGTTCCGCGACTTCATGGAAGAAAACGGCGTCGCGATCGGGCGCCCGGCCCCCGGCGACAGCGGCGCCGGCGCGAACCGGCCCGAGCGCCTCCTGGCGCGAGGAGGACGGACGGCAGAACGCGGTGGTCGGGATGAGTGGCCGCGTCTATGACCTGATCCTTGTCGAACAGCCGGAAAAGCTCGCCTCGATCGCCGAGGCGACGCTTGAGGACGCGCTGTTCGAGAGCGGCCGTCCGGTGATGATGGTGCCGAAAACGATGCCGCCGGCGCTCGGCGAGACGGTCGCGGTCGCCTGGAACGGCAGCACCGAGACCGCGCTGACCGTCGCCCTCTCGATGCCGTTCCTCAAGCTGGCGAAACACGTCGTGGTGGTCGCGGTCGGCCCGCAGCACATGCCCGAGCCTGGGCCCGACCGGCGACGAACTCGCCCGCAATCTCGAGGCGCATGGTCTGAGCGTCAGCCTGCGAACGGCGTTCGGCCGGCAGAAGCCGCAGGGTGAATCGTTTCTGAAGGAGGCGATGGCGGGAGGCGCCGATCTGCTGCTGAAGGGCGCCTATACGCAAAGCCGCATCCGCCAGATGATTTTCGGCGGCGCGACCCGCCACATCATCATGGAATCGGAGATCCCGGTGATCATGGCCCGCTAGCGACACCGATACCGGGCGATTTACGGTGCTCGATCCACCCCGATATCCGGCTCGGGCGGAACCGTCGCGCCACCCGGCCCCGTTTGTCCGGCAGCACCCTGAAAGGAGGTCGCATGCAGGACAAACGAAACAAACAGAATACCGGCACGGCGCAACGAAGGCGAGGGCAACAAAACCGCGGCGCGCGAGTACAACGAGGCGCAGCGGCGCTTTGTCGAGTCCGGCAAGGTCGACGAAAAGGCGCGGGAAGCCGAGAAATCGCTCGGACCCCGAGAAGCGCGAGCTGCAACGCGCCGAGGCTGTCGGCAAACGCCACTCGCACGGCGAAGACCCGGCGATCAACGCGGAAGCCGTGATCTAGCGTTACGGCAAAGGCGAGCCCGGACACCGGGCTCGCCTCCGTGCGGTGCGGGACCTGGACATTGCCGCCCACGGCACCTGACCCGCGGCGCGCGCGTCGCTTTCGCGAGCCGCTCGCGCGACTCTATCGGATAATCGTCAAACGGGCACGATCGTGCGTAAGTTGGACGAAACCAGATCGGGCCTCACAATGCCGGCGCCGCCCTTCACACCCGATAAGATCCGACGCGGGAGCGGCTTGTTCGAGGCGGGATGGAAGCGGGTCGCTCGGTCCACCCCCGGTGGAACCGCGAATGATCGCGATTGTTTTCAACGCAAGGCTTTCGGCTGGTTTTGCCGGTTGGATTAGCGGAGGATTTCATGGCTGAAACCACAAAACCGACATCGGGAACCCCAACCCAAAACACCTCGACATCGGCGTCGCCGGGGGGCACGCGTAATGCATCCAACCCGTCGTCGACCGCGGCGCCTTCGACACCGGCATCATCGTCGACAACCTCGTCGGCCGGCAGCTCCAGCCAGGGACAGCGGTCGCAATCCCAACAGCCGCAGTCCGGACAGCGATCGGCCATGGGCCAGCAACGCGAGTCGAACCAGGGATCACAAACCCAGGGACAGCGGCAGGGCGAGCACGGCGAGCGTCGCGAAGACGAGCACCATGTCGAACTTACCGGCGACGCGATGAGAGACGCGAAGAAGGTCGGCTCGGAGCTGGTCGGCGCCGCGCGCGACAGCGCGGCATCGCTGATCGACGCCCAACGGGCTCGCGCCGCCGATCAGATCACCGCGGTCGGCGACGCTTTGCGGCGCTCGATGGAGTCGTTCGAAGCGAGCGGATCCAGCGCGCTGGTGCAGTACGCGAACCAGGCCGCCGATCAGATTTGCGGGTTCGCCGACGCGGTCCGGGACCGCTCGTGGAGCGATCTGGCTGGCGATCTCGAAAACTTCGCCCGACGCTCCCCGACGCTGTTCATGGCCTCGGCGGTCGGGCTCGGTTTTCTCGTCGGCCGGTTCCTGCTCTCGTCGTCCGACCGCACCGACACAGCCGGCGGAAGCGGCGCCGAGTATGTCGCGGCACCCGCGCCAGCGAGATGCGGCGTGACGTCGGCGGCGTGAGCCGTCCCGTCCCGTCCGGCGCGCGGGCCGAATACGGCAGCAGCGGCATTCGGGAGTAGCCGCCATGGCGATGGATCGGGACGGGCCGGAGGTGATCGAACCGCGCGTCAAAACCGAGCGCTCGCTCGCCACGCTGCTGGCGGACGTAGCCGGCGAGATCGGTCGAGTTGGTTCGGCAGGAGCTGGCGCTGTTCAAGGCCGAGCTGGAGCAGAAGCTGAGCCGGGCCGGCATCGGCGCGGCCCTTGTCGGGGCGGGGGCGCTGATTGCTTATAGCGGTTGGCTGTTTCTGCTGCTGGCCGCGGTATTCGCGCTTGCTCTGGTCGTGCCGGCATGGGCGGCGGCGCTGATCGTCGGTGTTCTCGTTATCGGGATCGGCGGCGTGCTCGCGCTGATCGGCAAAAGCCGGATGAGGGCCGATGCCTTAGCGCCCGAACGGACGATGCGAGTCGCTGCGCGAGGACGCGGCCTGGCTGAAAGAGCGGTTTCGATGACCGCTTTGACGACCATGACCTGACGATCGCCGGGCTCGGCGGCAAAACCGACACGCCCGAACGAATGTGGAAGAAACCTTGGACGCGCTCAACGCGCAGGCGCGGGCGCGCCGTCTCGTTGGGAAGGAAGATGAGATGTTTATCATATCGGACGCGAACGAGTCGCTGCAGCGCAGCCTCGATGTGATCCGCGCCAATCCTATTCCGGTCGCCCTGATCGGGCTCGGGACGGCTTGGCTGATCGCGAACAACACAGGAATGACCGACCGCGTCGCCGACACGGCGAGCGATATGGGCCGCCGCGTCGCTGATACGGCGAGCGATATGAGCCGCCGCGCCGGCGATCTCGCAACCGGGGCCGCCCAGAGGGTCGGGTATCGCCGGGCTCCAGCGATCGCGCCCTCGGGCATACCGGCCACCCGATGGTGGACCGGGCCGGCGAGCACAGCGAAGGCTGGGTGCACCAGGTGAGCGATCAGGCCTCGGGCGCGCTGCGCTCGGCCCGCGACCGCGGCGGCGCCATGTTGAACCGGGTCGGGAGCTATGCGGGAGCCGGCGGCGTATCCGACGCTTTCGAGCGCAACCCGCTGATCATGGGAGCAATCGGCGTCATGGCCGGTGCGCTGATCGCCGCGCTGGTCCCGCTGTCGGAGGTCGAGAACGAGCTGCTCGGCGAGACGCGCGACGAGCTGTGGCAACGGGCCGAGGATCTCGGCGAAGAGGCGGTCCAGCGCGTGCGCGAGGCGGCGACCGAGGCGGCGACGCGCGCAGTCGACGCGGCGACCGGAGCGGCCGATCGACAGCGTCAGGCAGCTTGGGGACAAATCGTCCGAAGTCTGACCTCAAAGCCTGACGCGAGGCTGGAACTCGCTCCAAGGTTGATTTATCCTGAAGCTTGTCCTCCTTGCCGACGGCACCCGATGCAGCGGGGCACAAGGAGGGCAGGGAGGACGTGTTTTGGCGTGCACAGGGGAGCGCGGTATGAGGTTTCTTACGCTCGGCGCGGCGATGCGAACGTGCGCCGCCATCGCGTTGTCGTGTGCCGCCATTACGCCTGCAAGCGCGCAGGTGCCCGTCCCCGCTTCGTCCCCAGAGGCCGCGGACATCGCGGCGTGCCTGTGTTTGCAGCGGGCCATCCCCGCGCTTGACACCATGATGATACAGAGCAGGGGCCGCCTACGAGGCGAGCCGGCAAGAGGTCGCCAACCTCGACGCGCAGCTGCAAAGCGCGCCGCACGACTATCAACGTCGACAATCCGGAGGCTGTCGCGCAATTCCGCCAGTTGCTCGAGCGGCGCGACGCCGCTTTTCGCCGTTCGAGCGGACCCCTCTTCATCGAGTACAGCAATGCCGTCCGCTCTATAACGACCGCGTAAACGAGTTCAACGCCCGCTGCGCCGACCGTCCCCGGAACCCGGTGCTGCTGAACCAGGTGCAGGCGACGCTGGTCTGTCCGCCCGTCCCTTAGCCGGATGCGAGGCCGGATCCGGATAAAGCTGCTCGGGCGGGATCTCCGGCTCGGCGATCGTGGTCCATCCGGCGGCGGCGTGATCCCAGGCGCGGTAGAAGCAGCTGCGCCGCCCGGTATGGCAGGCTACGCCGGTCTGGTCGACCAGCAGCAAAACGGTATCGCCGTCGCAGTCGAGCCGCATCTCGCGCAAAAGCTGGATCTGGCCCGAGGTTTCCCCCTTGCGCCACAAGGCACGGCGCGAGCGCGACCAGTAGCACACGCGGCCTTCGGTGAGGGTCAGACGCACCGCCTCGCGGTTCATCCACGCCACCATCAACACCTCGCCGCGTATCGAATTGCTGCGCGACGGCCGCGACGAGCCCGTCCGGCCCGAATTTGATCTGCGCGAGCGCGTTGTCGATCGTGTCCGTCACGGCTCCTCCTCGCGACGAGCGACATATCTGCTCTGCTGCTTGTCAGCGACCCTCGCTACGCATACCTTGCCGCCCACGATCTTATAGGCACGGTGCGTCGAACGCGCCCGCCCAGGCGGCAGCGGAAAGCGGACAGGAACATTTTGGCCGATCTGATCCTCGAGACGCGCGGTCTGACAAAGGAGTTTCGTGGGTTCACCGCGGTGCAGCGGCGTCGATTTGCGTGTCAGGCGCGGCACAATCCATGCGCTGATCGGCCCGAACGGCGCCGGCAAGACGACCGTGTTCAATCTGCTGACCAAATTCCTCGAACCGACCTCCGGGCACATCTTCTATAACGGGCGCGACATCACCTCGGCGCGGCCGGCCGATGTCGCGCGCCGGGGGCTGGTGCGCTCGTTCCAGATTTCGGCCGTTTTCCCGCATCTGAGCGTGCGCGAGAATGTCCGGGTCGCGCTGCAGCGGCCGCTCGGCAACTCTTTCCACTTCTGGCGCTCCGAGCGTGTGCTCGACCGGCTCAACGATCGGGCCGATGCGCTGCTCGACGCGGTCGGGCTGACCGGGTTCGCCGAACATACCGCGGCCGCGCTGCCCTATGGCCGCAAGCGCGCTCTCGAGATCGCGACGACGCTGGCGCTCGACCCCGAGATGATGCTGCTCGACGAGCCGATGTCCGGTCTCGGCCACGAGGACATCGGACGCATTTCCGGGCTGATCCGGCAGGTGGCGCGCGACCGCACGGTGCTGATGGTCGAGCACAATCTGTCGGTCGTCGCCGATCTGTCCGACACGATCACGGTCCTGACCCGCGGCAGCATTCTGGCCGAGGGCGATTACGCCGCCGTTTCCGGCAACCCCGAGGTGGTCGAAGCCTATATGGGGACGGGACATGCCTGAATCCGCCCCCGCCGCCGATGCATTGTTGCGGGTCGGAGAACCTTCAGGCCTGGTACGGCGAGTCGCACATCCTGCACGGGATCGACTTCAGCGTCGGCGAGGGCGAGCTCGTCACGTTGCTCGGGCGCAACGGCGCCGGCAAGACGACGACGCTGCGCGCTATCATGGGCATCGTTCCCCGGCGCACCGGCTCGGTATCCTATGGCGGCACCGAGCTGATCGGCCTTCCTTCGAACCGGATCGCGCGGCTCGGCATCGCCTATTGTCCCGAGGAACGCGGCATCTTCGCCAGCCTCGATGTCGAGGAAAATCTGATGCTGCCGCCCGCCGTCCGCCCGGGCGGGATGAGCGTCGAGGAAATCTACGAGATATTCCCCAATCTGCGCGAGCGGCGGCGCAGCCAGGGCACGAAATTGTCCGGCGGCGAGCAGCAGATGCTGGCGATCGGCCGCATCCTGCGCACCGGCGCGAAACTCTTGCTGCTCGACGAGCCGACCGAGGGGCTGGCCCCAGTTATCGTGCAGCAGATCGGCCGCGTCATCGAAACGCTCAAGACCAAGGGATTTACGATTCTTCTGGTCGAGCAGAATTTTCGCTTTGCCTCGACGATCGCCGACCGGCATTACATCGTCGAGCACGGCCAGGTCGTCGATATGATCCGCAACACGGACCTGGCGCGGAACCTCGATAAAATTCACGAGTATCTCGGGGTCTGAGAACGGTCTGAAGATTCGAAGATAAGGAGAGGGATGTGAAACGCTTGTCAGTCGCCGCTTTCGCCGCGCTGCTGCTGATATCGGCCGCGGCGCGGGCGGAGATCGCGAAGGATACGATCAAGATCGGCGTGCTTACGGACATGTCGGGCCTGTATTCCGATCTCTCCGGCGCCGGCGCGGTCGAGGCGGTCAAGATGGCGGTCGCCGATGCGGGCGGCACGCTGAACGGCAAGAAAATCGAGGTCGTCAGCGCCGACCATCAGAACAAGCCCGACATCGCGACGGCGATCGCGCGCAAATGGTTCGACGAGGACGGCGTCGACATGATCGTCGATCTGACGACGTCGAGCGTCGCGCTGGCGGTCCAGGAGGTCGCGCGCGCCAAGAACAAGGTGATCCTGGTCTCGGGCGCGGCCTCGTCGGACCTGACCGGCAAGGCCTGCGCGCCGACCTCGGTGCATTGGACCTACGACACGGTCGCGCTCGCCAACGGCACCGGCAGCGCCGTCGTCAAGGCGGGCGGCGACACGTGGTTCTTCATCACCGCCGATTACGCGTTCGGCCATGCGCTGGAGCGCGACACCGCGACGATCGTCAAGGAAAACGGCGGCAAGGTGCTGGGCCAGGTGCGGGCCCCGCTGAACACGTCCGATTTCTCGTCCTACTCTGCTGCAGGCGCAGGCGTCCGGCGCCAAGGTCATCGGGCTCGCCAATGCCGGCGGCGACACGATCAACACGATCAAGCAGGCGGCCGAATTCGGCATCGTCCGGGGCGGCCAGAAGCTCGCCGGTCTGTTGATCTTCCTGACCGACGTGCACAGCCTCGGCCTCAAGACCGCCAACGGTCTGCAGCTGACCTCGGCCTTCTATTGGGACCAGGACGACGACGCGCGCGCCTTCTCGAAGCGCTTCTCGGACAAGATGCAGCCGTCCGCCGACGATGGTGCAGGCCGGCGATTACAGCGCCACGAAGCACTGGCTCGAAGCCGTCAAGGCGGCCGATACGCTCGATGGGCCGACCGTGATGAAGCAGCTCAAGTCGCAGCCGATCAACGACTTCATGACCAAGAACGGGCACATCAAGGAAGACGGCACGCTGGTCCGCGACATGTACCTGTTCGAGGTCAAGAAGCCGGACGAGTTGAAAGGCGAATGGGACCTCTACAAGCTCATTCGCACGATCCCCGGCGAGGTCGCCTTCAAGCGTCCCGGCGGCAACGAATGCCCGCTGGTCAAGGGATGACCCGCCCCGGTGCCATGATCCCTTTCCCGCAATGCGGGAGAGGGGACAACAGTCCGGCCTGAAGTCTATGCTGGACTTCCTGCACATCCCGATCCCGCCGGCGCCGCTGTTTTTCGCGCAATTGCTGGTCGGGCTGATCAACGGCGCGTTCTACGCGATGCTGAGCCTCGGGCTCGCGGTCATTTTCGGCCTGTTGAACATCATCAACTTCACCCATGGCGCGCAATACATGCTCGGCGCGTTCTGCGCCTGGTTCCTCTTGCACTGGTTGGGCATCGGGTATTGGCCGGCGCTGATCATCGCGCCTGTGGCGGTCGGGATTACCGGCATCGTCATCGAGCGAATATTTCTGCGCCGGCTCGCCGGGCTGGATCACCTCTACGGTCTGTTGCTGACGTTTGGGCTGGCGCTGATCATCGAGGGCGGGTTCCGCCAGGCCTACGGCTCGTCGGGCCAGCCGTACAACATACCCCCCGAGCTGCAAGGCGCGCAGAGCCTCGGCTTTATGTTCCTGCCCTACTACCGCGCGTGGGTCATCGTCGCGTCGCTGGGGGTTTGTCTGGCGACGTGGTTCGTCATCGAGCGCACCCGCCTCGGCGCCTATCTGCGCGCCGCAACCGAGAACCCGGTTCTGGTGCAGGCCTTCGGGATCAACGTGCCGCGTATGGTGACGCTGACCTACGGCGCCGGCGTGGCGCTGGCGGCACTGGCCGGGGTCATGGCGGCGCCGATCTATCAGGTCAGCCCGCTGATGGGCAGCAACATCATCATCGTCGTGTTCGCGGTCGTCGTGATCGGCGGCATGGGCTCGATCCTCGGCGCGATCGTCAGCGGCTTCGGGCTTGGCCTCGTCGAGGGGCTGACCAAGGTGTTTTATCCGGAAGCGTCGAACACTGTAATCTTCGTCATCATGGCGATCGTGCTGCTAATTAAGCCGGCCGGTCTGTTCGGGCGCGCGGCGTGACATGAGGCTGCCCCTAGCGACCAGAAACGGTGGTGTGGCGTTCTGGACCTGGACCGCTGCGCTTATCGCGCTCGCCATTATCGCGCCGTTCTTTTTCTATCCGATTTTCCTGATGAACGCGCTGTGCATGGCCCTCTTCGCCTGCGCGTTCAACCTGCTGATCGGCTATGTCGGCCTGTTGTCGTTCGGCCATGCGGCATTCATGGGCATGGGGTCGTACCTCGCCGCCTACTCCGCGAAATCCTGGGGCCTCCCGCCGGAACTGGCGCTCCTTACCGGCTGTCGCGGTCGCCGCGGTGCTCGGCGTTGTTTTCGGCTATCTCGCGATCCGCCGTCAGGGCATCTATTTCGCGATGATCACGCTCGCCTTCGCGCAGATGGTCTATTTCTTCTGCGTGCAGGCGCCGTTCACCGGAGGCGAGGACGGGTTGCGCGCCGTACCGCGTGGCGTTCTGTTCGGGGTGATCGATCTCGCCGACCCGATGACGATGTATTACTTCGTCCTGACCGTGTTTCTGGCCGGTTTCGGGCTGATCGTCCGCACGATCTCATTCGCCGTTCGGTCAGGTGCTGAAGGCGATCCGCGAGAACGAGCCGCGTGCGGTCTCGCTCGGCTATAACGCCGACCATTACAAGCTGATGGCGTTTGTGCTGTCGGCGGCGCTGTCCGGTCTCGCCGGCGGGACAAAGGCGCTGGTGTTTCAGTTCGCGTCGCTGACTGACGTGTATTGGACGATGTCCGGCCTCGTTGTGCTAATGACGCTGATCGGCGGGATCGGCACGATCCTCGGCCCAGTGGTCGGCGCGCTCGTCATTATCACGATGGAGACCTACCTGGCCCAGGCCGGTTCCTGGGTTACGGTCATCCAGGGCATCATCTTCGTGATCTGCGTTCTAACCTTTCGCCAGGGAATTGTCGGCCTTGTCGCGCCGTATTTTGCCGGGCGGCCGGCAACGGTCGAGCCGGCGCCGGAAGCAGTCTCGCCGGTCGAGCCGGCCGCGGCGGCGGCGCGGCAAATCAGCGAAAGCCGGACCGGGGCCTGACCCGCGCGGAGCCGTTGGCTCGCATCGACGCGAACAACCCGACGAAAGCGGGGCCGAGGCGGCTCATATAGGGCGTGAGTGCGTCGCCGCCGCCGGTGCATTTTACTGCGCGGCGCCCGCCTTGCGAGTCGCTCAGCACCGCCACCTTCGCCCATCCGGCTCGTGCTCGGCTGGCGGTTCAGCGGGCGGCTTTCGCTTGTCGATAGACGTCGCGCTCCTTTCTGTTGACTCGGTGGGACGAAATTGGTCGCATGACTTCGCCGCGCCTCGTGTTGGCACAGACCTGTTCACGTTCTAGGCCACTGATTTCACCAACGGCGATGAACCGTATCTCACCGTAGTCTCGCCGCTCCTCCCGCCATTTGTCGGTGGAACCCGGCGATTTCGGTGTCGCGTCGGGTGCAAGCCGGAGCTCGATCATCGCTACCGGGACGCCCCAACTTAACTGACCCGGGTTGCCGGTCTCGGCACGGCCGAGGGCGCGACCCCCGTTCCCGAGCCGGCCTCGCTTGCGCTGCTCGGCACGGGATCGCTCGGGTTCGGCCCTCTGCGCCGATGCCGCAAATCGTAATCCCGAACTCACAGCTGCAGTATCTGCGAGCGTATCAGCCAGCTCGCAGATACTGCACCGCCTCGTCGCGGCGGAACAGGTAAAGCAACAGGCGCAGCGCCTCGCCGCGCGGGCTCGACAGGGCGGGGTCGCGTTCGAGCACGAGGCGGGCATCGTCATGCGCGATCGCGATCAGCCCCTCGTGCCGCGCGAGATCGGCGAGGCGCAGCTGCGGCAGCCCGCTCTGCTTCGTGCCCAAGACCTCGCCGCCGCCGCGCAGCCGCAAATCCTCCTCGGCGATGCGGAACCCGTCCTCGGTCTCGCGCAGCACCGCGAGCCGCCGCCGCGCGACTTCGCCGAGCGGCGCCTGGTACAGCAAGAGACACGTCGAGGGCTGGTCGCCGCGTCCGACCCGGCCGCGCAGCTGATGCAATTGCGCGAGGCCGAATCGCTCGGCGTGCTCGATGACCATCACCGTGGCCGCCGGCACGTCGATGCCGACCTCGATGACCGTCGTCGCGACCAGCAGATCGACCCCGCCTTCCGCGAACGCCGCCATCGCGCGGTCCTTGTCGGCGCTCTTCATGCGCCCGTGCACCAGCCCGACCCGCCCCGGCAGCAATTGCGACAGCGCTCGGTGGCGTTCCTCGGCGGCGGCGATGTCGGCGTTTTCCGATTCCTCGACGATCGGGCACACCCAGAACACCTTGGCGCCGCGTGTGAGCGCCCGCGCGATCGCCCCGGTCACCTCCTCGGCGCGGTCGAGCGGCACGGCGCGGGTATCGACGGGTCGCCGGCCCGGCGGCTTGTCGGTCAGGCGCGACGTGTCGAGATCGCCGTAGACGGTCATCATCAGCGTGCGCGGGATCGGCGTCGCGCTCATCAAGCAGCGTGTCGGCGTCGCGTCCCTTGGCGGCCAGCGCGAGGCGCTGCTCGACGCCGAACCGGTGCTGCTCGTCGATCACCACCAGCGCGAGATCGCGGAACGCGACATCGGCTTGCAGCAGCGCGTGCGTCCCGACGACGACCGGCGTCAGCCCCGACGCGAGGCTCGCCAGCATCGACTCGCGCGCCCGCCCCTTTTCGCGCCCGGTCAAGAGGCCGATTTCGACCCCGGCCGGGGCCGCGAGCCGGCGTCAACACCTGATGATGCTGGCGCGCGAGCACCTCGGTCGGCGCCAGCAGCGCCGCCTGCGCGCCGGTTTCGACCGCGATCAGCATCGCCAGCAGTGCGACGACGGTTTTCCCGCTGCCGACATCGCCCTGTAACAGTCGCATCATGCGGTGCGGCGACTTCATGTCGCCGGCGATCTCGGCCAGCGCCTGACGCTGGCTGCCGGTCAGCGCGAAGCCGAACCGGGCCTCGGCGCGCGCCTGCAATTCGCCGGTGCCGGCCAGCACGCGGCCCTTGCGCCGGCGGCGCCGCGCCCGCACCAGCGCGACGGCGAGCTGGCTCGCCAGGATCTCGTCATACGCCAGACGCTCGCGCGCCGGGGTCTCGGGATCGAGATCGGCGGCGCTTTGCGGCGCGTGCGCGGCGACGAGCGCCTCGCGCCATTCCGGCCAACCGCGCCGCTCCCTGAGCGCCGGATCGAGCCATTCCGGCAGGTCGGGAGCGCGCTCGCACCCGGCGGCAATGGCCTTCGCCACGACTCGCGACGACAGCCCCGCGGTCAGCGGATAGACCGGCTCGACCGCCACCAGCCGCTCGGCCTGCTCCGGCGTTACGACGTGATCCGGATGGGCCATCTGCGGCATCCCGTCGTAGTACTCGATCTGACCGCTGACGATCCGCTCCGCGCCGACCGGCAGAAGTCGCTGCAAATAATCGCCTTTCACATTGAAATAGACGAGCACCAGGGCGCCGGTCGCATCGCTGACGAACACCCGGTAGGGCCGGCGCCCGATGCCCGGCTGATGTCGCTCGACCTTGGCCTTGACGGTGATGACCGACCCGCCGGGCCAGTCGCGCGGATGCAGCGCCCCGATGCTGGGCGCGGCGGTGCGGTCGATGATCCCGGTCGGCAGATGCCACAGCAGATCGATGACATCGGGACCGGCGGCGCGCTCGATCAGCCTCGCGAGCGTCGCCCCGATGCCGGGCAGCACCGTCACCGGCGCGAACAGCCTGTCGAGAAGGGCGGGGCGCATCGCTCGCTATATGGGTGCCGAATGCCGGGCTGACGTTGCCGCTCAGCATGGCTATATCGGTGTGGCCATGCCAGCCCCCCGCTACAAAACCGGCAACACCGAAACGCCCGGCGACATCCGCCGCAAGCGGCTCTTGTTCCGCTCGTGGCACCGCGGCACGCGCGAGGCCGACCTGATCCTCGGATCGTTCGCCGAGGCGCATCTCGCCCGGTTCGACGAGGATCGGCTCGATCAGTACGAATCGCTGCTCGCCTGCCCCGACGCCGAATTGTTCGACTGGATCGCCGGCCGCCGCGCACCGCCCCCCGAATACGACACCGAGGTGACGCGTCTCTTGCTCGCCTTCCGCTACACCCCGCGCGTGACGTGAGACGCCGCGAAGTCATATTGTTCCGCAAATAATCCTCGCCCGTGCCGACAAAGTGCTCGAGTAGCGATATGAAACCGCTCACCGATCTCGCTCGCTCTATCGCCGAACGCCCGCGCGCCGTCCGGCTGTTCGGGGCGCCCGAAGGATATGATGCCGCCGTCGATCGGCACCCTGCTGACAGAGACCGGCGCCGATACCTGGCTGCATGTCTGCCGCGATGACGGCGCGCATGGCGCGGTTCGCCGCGGCGCTCGCGTTCTTTCACCCGCAGCTCGACGTGCTGAATTTCCCGGCCTGGGATTGCCTGCCCTATGACCGGGTATCGCCGAACGCTGACATTGTCAGCCGCCGCATCGACGTGCTGACACGGCTCGCGGCCGGCAGCGAGAAGCGGCCATTCGTGCTGCTTACGACCGTCAACGCCATCGTGCAGCGCGTGCCGCCGCGCCGGCTGTTCGACGGCCGCGTCCTCAAGCTCGGTCCCGGCGGGCGCATCCCGCTCGACCGCCTGCAGGGTTTCTTCCGCAACAACGGCTATATCCGCACCGATACGGTGCGCGAGCCCGGCGAATACGCGGTGCGCGGCGGCATCGTCGATCTCTGGCCGTCCGGCGCGCAACAGCCGATCCGGCTCGATTTCTTCGGCGACACGCTCGAAAGCCTGCGCGGCTTCGACCCGCTGACGCAGCGTTCGACCGGAGCCGATCGACGATTTCGTCCTGCGCCCGGTCAGCGAGGTCCTGCTCGACGATGCCGCGATCCAGCGCTTCCGGTCGCGCTACCGCGAGGCGTTCGGCGCGGTCGGGACCGACGACCCGCTTTACGAATCGATCAGCGCGGGGCGGCGGCACGCCGGCATGGAGCACTGGCTGCCGTTCTATTACGAGACGCTCGAAACGCTGTTCGACTACGTCCCCGGCGCGTCGGTCTCGCTCGACCACCAGGCCGAGGAGGCGCGCGCCCACCGGCTCGAACTCGATCGCCGATTTCTACGCCGCCCGCGAGACGATCAGCGCAGCTTCTCGCGGCACCGCGCCGCTTGTACCGCCCGGTCAAGCCCGACCGCATGTTTCTCGGCGAAGCGGACTGGACGAAGGCGCTCGCCGGCCGCGCCGCTGGTGCAGTTGTCGCCGTTTGCGATGCCGGCGGACGACCCCCACCCCGACCCTCCCCCGCCTGCGGGGGAGGGAGACGAGAACCCGAATCCGCTATCCTCCCCCTCCCCCGCAAGCGGGGGAGGGTCGGGGTGGGGGTCTAGCCGACGCGTTCGACGCCGGCGCCCGCCCCGCGAAAAATTTCGCCGCCGAGCGCGCCAGCCCCAACCTCAACCTGTTCGACGCGGTGCGCGACTACCTCGCCGCCGAGCAGAAATCCGGCAAGCGCGCCGTGATCGCCGCCTACAGCGAAGGCTCGGCCGACCGGCTCGCCACGGTACTGCGCGAGCACGGCGTCGCCGAACTGCGCCGCGTCGCCGACGCCGCCGCGCTCGCGAAACTGCCCGCAACAGCGCGCGGTCGGCCTTGCGCTGCTGCCGCTCGAACAGGGTTTCGCGACCGCCGACCTGCTGTTTCTCGGCGAGCAGGACATTCTCGGCGACCGCCTCGCGCGCACGCCGCGGCGCCGCCGCAACGTCGACGAATTCATCACCGAGGCGGCCAGCCTGTCGCCCGGCGACCTCGTCGTCCACGCCGAGCACGGCATCGGCCGCTACGAGGGGCTGGAGACGCTCGACATCGCCGGCGCGCCGCACGATTGCCTGAAGGTCCTCTACGCCGGCGACGACCGGCTGTTCGTGCCGGTCGAGAATATCGAGGTCCTGTCGCGCTACGGCTCGGAGGACACGCCGGCCCAGCTCGACAGGCTCGGCGGGGTCGGCTGGCAATCGCGCAAGGCCCGCGTCAAGCAGCGCATCCGCGAGATCGCCGGCGAACTGATCCGCATCGCCGCCGAGCGCCAGCTGCGTCCCGGCGAGACGATGGCCCCGCCCGAGGGGATCTACGAGGAATTCGCCGCCCGTTTCCCGTATCCCGAGACCGACGACCAGCTGCGCGCGATCGAGGACACGCTGACCGACATGGCCTCGGGCAAGCCGATGGACCGTCTCATCTGCGGCGATGTCGGGTTCGGCAAGACCGAGGTGGCGTTGCGCGCCGCCTTTGTCGCGGCGTTCGGCGGCGGCCAGGTCGCGGTGATCGTTCCCGACCACCCTGCTCGCGCGCCAGCATTACCGCAATTTCACCCAGCGTTTCGCCGGGCTGCCGCTGCGCGTCGCGCAACTGTCGCGCATGGTCGACGCCAAGGAGGCGAAACAGGTCAAGGCCGATCTCGCCGATGGCAAGATCGAGATCGTCGTCGGCACGCACGCGCTGCTCGCGAAGGACGTGCGCTTCTCGCATCTCGGCCTCGTGATCGTCGACGAGGAGCAGCATTTCGGCGTCTCGCAAAAGGAGAAGCTGAAGCAGCTCAAGGCCGATGTGCATGTCTTGACGCTGACCGCGACGCCGATCCCGCGCACGCTTGCAGCTGGCGCTGTCCGGGCGTGCGCGAGATGAGCATCATCGCGACCCCGCCGGTCGATCGCCTGGCGGTGCGCACCTTTGTCACGCCCTTCGACCCGGTTGTCGTGCGCGAGGCGATCCTGCGCGAGCGCGACCGCGGCGGGCAGATCTTCTATGTCGCGCCGTACATTTCCGACCTCGACGAGGTGCGCGAGGAATTGCGCGCCATCGTGCCCGAGATCCGCGTCGCCGTCGCGCATGGCCGCCTGGCGCCGACCGAACTCGAAAACGTGATGACCGCGTTCGACGAGCGCGCCTACGACCTGTTGCTCTCGACCAACATCATCGAATCCGGTCTCGACATCCCGACCGCGAACACGCTGATCGTGCACCGCGCCGACATGTTCGGCCTCGCGCAGCTCTATCAGCTGCGCGGCCGCGTCGGTCGCGGCAAGCTGCGCGCCTATTGCTATCTGACCCTGCCCGAAAAGAAGAAACTGGCGCCGACCGCGACGCGGCGGCTCGACGTGATGCAGACGCTTGGACACGCTTGGGCGCCGGGTTTCAGCTCGCGAGCCACGATCTCGACATCCGCGGCGCCGGCAATCTGTTGGGCGACGAGCAGTCCGGCCATATCCGCGAGGTCGGCATCGAACTCTATCAGCACATGCTCGAGGAGGCGGTCGCGGCGGCCAAGGACCTCGGGCGGCGTCGAGGGCCAAGCCGCGTCCGAGGAGGAATGGAGCCCGCAGATCACGCTCGGCATGCCGGTGCTGATCCCGGAGGGATACGTCGCCGATCTCGGCGTCCGGCTCGGCCTCTATCGCCGCATCGCGCAGCTCGACAGCCGGCGCGAGCGCGACGCCTTCGCCGCCGAGCTGATCGACCGCTTCGGCCCGCTGCCGCGCGAAGTCGAAAACCTGTTGCAGATCATCGCCATCAAGCGCGACTGCCGCGAGGCCGGCGTCGAACGCGTCGAAGCCGGCCCGAAAGGCGCCGTCGTCACGT
This sequence comes from uncultured Alphaproteobacteria bacterium, assembly GCA_963753665.1. GTDB lineage: Bacteria > Pseudomonadota > Alphaproteobacteria > ATCC43930 > CGMCC-115725 > DATARH01. The sequence goes on along the minus strand of CAVWDC010000011.1, from coordinate 37,401 downwards.
TGCGCAACAACCGCTTCGCGAACCCGGCCGGCCTCGTCGAACTGATCCAGAAACACGCCGGCACGTTACGTTTGCGTCCTGACCAGAAACTCGTCTACCTGCGCAACTGGGACGACGAACCCACCCGCCTCAAAGGCGTCTCCGGCCTGCTGCAAGCCCTGGTAAAACTCGCCCGCACCGCCACCGAAAGGAGCCCCGCCCACCCCGATGCCGGAACTTGTGAAGGCGCGAGCGGTCGGGCGGCGATAGTGCTAAAACTAGGAATTGATTATTTCGTCTAATTTACCGTCGGTTGGTTCGGAAAATGAGGATATGATCTCCGAAGCTGAGCAGATGTGGCGGCTAATGCGGATCTTCACACCGCGTTCGGCCCGGCGTCATCAAAACTTGATCGAAAATAAGAAAAGAATGGTTCATTATACTTCAGCAGAAAATGTGCTTTGTATCATATCCTCCAAATCAATATGGATGAGAAATACGAGGTGCATGGCCGATTTTAGAGAAGTCGAGCATGGCCATGATCTATTAATCCGTTCTTTTCCAACGAAGCAAATCGCAACGCTTTCCTCGGCGCCTTCGATTCGTGTTATTCTGACCTTGGCAAGGAGTTCGGTGGCATATTTTGATCAGTGGTGGCCAAAAATAGCCTACTCAACCCCTATATTTGTTGCGTATCTGAGCATGAAGATTACGAAGACGAGCATGGACGGCTATCCATGTGGCGAGCATTCGGTCAGCAGGCGCGACCGCGAGCAGCGATGGTTATGCGGCCGCCCGAAATGGGGGCTGCTAAAGGCCTGAATGTAATGGTAAGCCCGGTCGCTTATTTCAATGACAAAGAAGTCGAACAACAACTTCTAACCGTAATCAACAACGTCAATGAGAACTTGGAATTTTTGAAGACATTGGGAAGGAATTGGCTTCAAATGCTACTCTTTTTTATGTTGGCGAGCGCAGCCGTCAGTCTTAAACATGTGGGATTTAATGAGGAAAAAGAATGGCGCGTTATATACTTTCCGCAAGCAAACCCGTCGCCCTTAATTACATCTACTGTCGAAGCAGTTGATGGTGTTCCTCAGATCATTTACAAAATACCATTGGAGGAGAACCCCGAAAAGGATGTGGTCGGCGCCGGCATTCCTGCACTCGTTGACCGCATCATCATCGGGCCTACTGTATTTCCGATGCCTATCTATAGTGCATTCGTTGAGGCACTTCGTGGGCAGGCATGCCCGACCCCGAAAAGCGTGTAGTGTTTTCAGGTATCCCGATCAGGTCGTGAGGAAGGTAAGACAGCAGGCGTAGGGCGGGTGAGCGAAGCGTAACCCGCCGGCTCCATATCCAAGCGGACCCGGTGAATGGTGGGTTGCGCTGCGCGCCACCCGCCCTACAGATCGACTGGGCTGGATATGATCATTTCGGCTGCTGCACGGCGGCTTCTAATGCTTGGCGGATGAAGCGCTGGTAGGGAATGCCGGCCTTCGCGGCAGCCGCCTTTACCGCGTCGAGCAGCGATCTCGGCAAGCGCATGTTGACGCGCTCGCTTTTCGGCTCGAATTCGAAGCGCACCATGCGCATCCCCGAGCGGTCGTAGTTGGTCAGTCCGCTTCGGCGACGAACCGCTCGGCCTCTTCATCGGTTTTGAATTCGGGAAGCGGTTTCCTCATGATATTCTACCTCTTTGCGGTGCATGTAGCGCGCGCTGTAGGCCGTATCAGCATCGCGCCGTTCCGACCGCCTAGCGTAAAGACCACGAATAAACGCCGTCCCTCGATCGTCCTCCCGATCCCCTTGAAGCGCTCCTCAATGCGCGAGTGGGCCGGATCGGGGATTACGGCAAGCGGGTTGGCGAAGATGCTCTCATTCGGCGATCGGCACGCCATGTCGCCGGCATTCCTCGCGGTTGGCGTCTTCCCCGAAGCCGCCGACTCGCCTCTCATACCGGCCCGGATATGTCTGCGCGGCCATTTGTCAATACAAACCTGGGGCACAAACCTGGGGCGCCGCTCGCCAACATCACATCGGCTGAAAACAATTGTCATCCGTATCCGCCCTACACCCGAGACTGCCCCTCACTCCCAGACGCCGCATCCGTATCGGAAACCGCGTGGCGCAGCCGCTGCCTGGCGGAGCGCTGGCTGTCGACGACCTCTTCCCGGATGCCGATCCCGGCAATCATCATCTCGATGGTGAAGGCGAGCACCCCGCCCAAGGCGGAAACCACCGCCAGCCCGAACAGCACCTGCTCGATCCTTCTCGCGCGAGCCGATGAACAGCGTCAACACCGAGCGCAAGTCGCGGCCCGCCGATCGCGGCGAGAACGACCGCTATGTCGAGCGCACGGAGCGCCGATAAGGTTCCTCAGCTGGCGGTCCAGAAGCCGAATTTCCCGCCGTGTTGGCAATCGCGAGACGTCTTTATGGCCCTCTTACCGAACTGATCGACATCGCCTAGCGGCCCGGCCGATGACAGTTCCTCGAACGGGCGGTCAAAACCACAACGAGCCGGCGAAAGCCGGCTCGTTTGCCTCCCCCAATAACGCTGACAATAACGTTCGCCTAGGTGCATAACCGCTCGCGGAACGGTTCCTGCGAGAAAGGTACGGAACGGACCGTACGTTACGAAGCGTTACATAATCCCTTTGGCTTTCACATAACCGCGAGCATCCGCTTTGGGAACGGACCTCCGGTTCAATCGGCAGATCGCAGACTGCCAACATGCCACCATCCGGCGAAGCAGCGAGCCGGCGAACGCCGGCTCGGCAGCTCACGCAACGTGCTTATGAAGGTGGGTGTTCGAACGCTCAGCGAAGGTGCGTCAGGTACCGCGATGATGCTTGTCAGCCACCGAGCGTTACGATGTGTTACACAATGTCACGAAGCGGCCGCAAGGGCAAGCGGCATTTTTCGACAAATGCAATTTTTTTTGGCCCCAGTGGGAAAGCTGCCACACGGCATAGCCAAACCGGCGGTGCTACGGTCTCTTGCCTCGGCGGTGATGCGTTTCAGCGGCCCGCCAGAGTTTTTGATGCTGCGGCATTGCCTCTGCCTGTAATCCCCGGGACCGCGCGGATCGACCGCAAGGCTCGGGCCTGCTATTCTCGGGCGGCGCCGCCCGGCGCACAATGTCGGGAGCTTAGCGGTCATTGCCCGAACCGTCCACGCAACGCGACCTGCGTCTCGATTTCTTTCGCGGGTTGTCGCTCATCTTCATCTTCATCGATCATATCCCGTATAATATCTTAAGCTATTTTACGCTACAGTCGAATACGTTTTTCGATGCGGCAGAAGTGTTCATTTTCATTTCGGGCTATACCGCGGCGCTGGTCTATGGGCGCCGGCTCGCCACCAAGGGCGCGATCTACGCCACCGCGCAGGTATGGCGGCGCGCCTGGACGCTGTACGTCGCACATATTTTCCTGTTCGTGCTTTTCATTGCCGAAGTATCATATACGGCGGCGACGTTCAAAAACCCGATGTACAACGACGAGATGCGTGTCGCGGATTTTCTCGACGAGCCGCACGTGGCTGTCGTGCAGGCCCTGATGCTGCGCTTTCAGCCGGCATTCCTCGACATCCTGCCGATGTACATCGTCCTGCTGCTGATATTTCCGGTGGTGCTGCTCGGGCTGCGGCGGCACTGGATGCTGGTGCTGGCGCCGTCGGCGGCCCTCTATGTGGTGGTTCAGGTTTTCGATATCTCGGTTACCGCCTACCCGGAGGGGCATTGGTATTTCAACCCGCTCGCCTGGCAGTTCCTGTTTGTGTCGGGAGCGGTGCTGGCCCATCTGAATGCGGAGGGTCGCGACTTCACGCGCCTGCTGCGTGTCATCTTCCCGATCGCCGCGCTGGTCTTTCTCGCCGCACTCGTCGTGCGGGTCAGCTGGACCTGGCATACGCTGTGGGAGCCGGTGCCGCCGCTGCTGCTGAAACAGCTGTGGCCCGCGCCGAAGGACGATCTGTCGCCGATCCGGCTGATCCCGTTTTTCTCGCTGGTCGTGCTGGTCGCCGTGCTGGTCCCGCCGCACGCCCGCTTTCTGACGAGCCGGGCGGCGCGCCCGCTGGTGACGGCCGGTCAGCAGTCGCTGGAAATCTTTTGCCTCGGAATCCTGCTCTCCGCCCTGGCTCACGTGCTGATCAACGAATTGGGCTATTCGCTGGGCCTGCGGCTGGCGGTCAACGCGGTCGGAATCGCGATTATGCTCGCCGCCGCCCAGGGGTTGGAGTGGTACAAGGCGCTGGATCGCAGTCCGGCACAGCGGCCAACGGCGGCCCCGGTCGAGCGAGCAGCGCAATGAGGCGGCGCTTGCCGCGCCGGTTCGCCCGGGTGGCGCTTGGGGCGGCGGTTGTTGTGGTGTTCGCCGCGACGGTGACGTCCAGGGCCGCGCCGCCCGGTCAGGACAGCGTCGAGCGTCCAGCGTGCACCGTGCCGCCGGACATGATCGAAGCGGCCCCCAGCCTGCCGCATCTGGCGGCCGCGATCCGCCGCAACAAGCCGGTCCGCATCGTCGTGATCGGCGGCGGCTCGACAAAGGGCACCGCGGCCGGCTCGCCTGAAAACGCCTATCCACAGCGTTTGCAGGTGGCGCTGCAGAAGCGGTTTCCCGACGTGCCGATCACGGTCATCAATCAGGGCATGCCGCGCCAGACCGCGCGCCAGATGGTTCGGCGCTTTCCGACCGAGGTGTCCGAGGACGAGCCGACCCTGATCATCTGGGAGGTCGGGATCAGCGACGCAGTGCGCGGGATCGATCTCGACGAATTCGCGTCGGCCTTGCAGGCGGGCATCGATTTGGCGAAAAATCGGGCAATTGACATCATGCTGGTCGACATGCAGTTCTCGCGCAGGGCGACCACCATGATCGATTTCGACCGCTATCTCGACACGATCCACCGCGTCGGCGAGATGAACGACGTCTCCGTCTTCCCGCGCTTCGCGGTGATGCGGTACTGGAGCGATGAAAACGTGTTCGACTACGAGGATGTTCCGGAGAGCGAGCGCGCCCGGCTGGCGGCCGAGGTATACGACTGTCTCGGTCGGGCGCTCGCCGAGGCGATTGCGAAGGGGGTGCGATGACGCGCCGCGCGGCATGCGCGTTCGGCGCCGCCATTGCCCTGCAGTTTCTGCTGCAAGCGCCAGCGGTCGGGCGGCGGAACCCGCGTGTCCGACGCCGCCCGCTCTGTTGTCGATCGTGCCCACTCTGAACTATGTCGCCGCGAAGCTCGCGAAACGCGGGAAGGCTGACGATCCTCGCAATGGGCTCGTCCTCGACCGAGGGGATTGGCGCCAGCCATCCGGCGGCGAGCTATCCGAGCCGGCTCGAAAGCGAATTGCGGAAGCGCCTTCCCGGGTGTCGACATCCGCGTCATCAACCGGGGAAGGCGGGCGAAGACGCGCCGGAGGAACTCGTCCGCCTCGAGCGCGATGTCGTCGTCGACGATCCCGACCTGGTGATTTGGCAGATCGGCACGAACGCGGCGCTGCGCAGCCTGGATCCGGGCATAGAACGCGATGTGCTGCGGCGCGGTATCGGCGTGATCAAGCAAAGCGCGGCCGATGTCGTTCTGATGGACCTGCAATATGCGCCGGGGGTCCTCGCCTCGCCGGCGCATGCGACGATGGTAAAGCTGATCGCCGAGGTCGCCGAACGGAACCGGGTCGGTCTGTTCCGCCGGTTCGAGATCATGCGGCACTGGCTTTCCGCCGAACCGGCCGACGTGTCGGGCGCCGCGTCGCCGAGCGAGGCTAAGCCGGCGATCTCGACGGACGGGCTGCACATGACGGATCGCAGCTATGCCTGCCTGGCGGCCGGGCTGGCCGAGGCCATCGTGCGCAACTGGCGACAATATCAGGTGGAACACTCGCCGGCCGCGCGCTTCGCCGGGCTGGTCGGCACTGCCGATTCGGACGCGGGCGAGGGGCCATGAGGCGCACGAGCCTCCGGCAGGCACCGCGTGCCGGGAGAGCGCCGAGCGCAGCGCGCCCCTCGGCCGAGAGCACTTCGGCAGGCAGACGGCGCGAAAAGCCGATGCCGAGGCGCCGTGAGCCGCCCGGCTGCTTAATTCGCGGTTAACGAACAAAATCTGGATTGGGAATCGCGCGGCCCTCATATAGCCTAGGGACAAGCACTATCGGGGGCACAGGATGCTGAATGTTCCCCGTGCGTTGAGAAGAGATGCCGCAGGGAGCCGGCGGGGAACGAGGCCGAGGCGCCGGTCGGCTGCGGTGCAACGCCGACCGCAGAAATGCCATGAACCTTTGGCACACTGATTGCGTCCTACAGGTGTCGAGAACTTTCGACTCGGGAAGCGGTCGGTCCGCGATGCGGCGGCGGTCCTGACCGGGAGCTCGGGGCGGCGGATGCGCCGCACGGTAGAGTTTCGAATTTTCTCGGCGCGCGGTCGTTTACCGACTGAGGTCGAAACTGTTGCGGTCGACGGACCTGTCGATTGAGGTGAAGCAAATGCGCTTTGATGATGGAATTTTCGGGCTCTACTCCCGACTGTACGAAAACCGGCGCGAGGTGGAATACTCGCTGGAGGACTATCTGCGCGCCTGCTCCGACGACCCCTCGTTCTTTGCCGGTGCGGCCGAGCGGCTGCTGAAGGCGATCGGCGAGCCGGTCATGGTCGATACCAGCCAGGACCCGCGCCTCGGACGGATCTTCATGAACCGGACGATCAAGATCTATCCGGCGTTCGAGGATTTTTACGGCATGGAGGAGACGATCGAGCGGATCGTCGGCTTCTTCCGCCACGCCGCCCAGGGTCTCGAAGAGCGCAAGCAGGTCCTCTATCTGCTCGGCCCGGTCGGCGGCGGCAAGTCGTCGCTGGCCGAACGGCTGAAGCTGCTGATGGAAAAAGAGCCGATCTATGCCCTGAAAGCGGGCGACGAGATCAGCCCGATTTTCGAGAGCCCGCTCGGTCTGTTCGACCCGGTTACGCTGGGGCCGGCACTCGAGGAGCGCTACGGGATCCCGCGGCGGCGGCTGACCGGGACGATTTCGCCCTGGGCCGTCAAGCGCCTCGAAGAATTCGGCGGCGACATCACGAAGTTCACCGTGGTTCGGCTGACGCCGTCGCGCCTGAAGCAGATCTGCGTTGCCAAGACCGAGCCGGGCGACGAGAACAACCAGGATGTCGCGAGCCTTGTCGGCAAGGTCGATATCCGCAAGCTCGAAATGTACAGCCAGAACGATCCCGACGCTTATTCCTTCTCGGGCGGGCTCAACCGCACGACGCAGGGCTTGATGGAATTCGTCGAGATGTTCAAGGCGCCGATCAAGATGCTGCATCCGCTCTTGACCGCGACGCAGGAGGGCAACTACGCCGGCACCGAGAATATCGGCGGCATCCCGTATCAGGGAATCATCCTGGCGCACTCAAACGAGGCCGAGTGGCAGACCTTCAAGAACAACAAGAACAACGAAGCCTTCATCGACCGCATCTCGGTCATCAAGGTGCCATACTGCCTGCGCGCCACCGAGGAACGCAAGATCTATGAAAAGCTGTTGCAGAGCAGCGAGCTTGCGGCCGCGTCGTGCGCCCCGTCGACCTTGGACATCCTGTCGCGATTCTGCGTGCTGTCGCGTCTGAAGGCGCACGAGAACTCGAACTTGTATTCCAAGATGCGGGTCTATGACGGCGAAAGCCTGAAGGACACCGATCCGCGCGCCAAGTCGGTGCAGGAATACCGCGACGCCGCCGGAGTCGACGAGGGCATGGACGGGATTTCGACCCGGTTCGCGTTCAAGGTTTTGTCCAGCACATTCAACTTCGACACGCAGGAAGTCGCGGCCGATCCGGTGCACCTGATGTACGTGCTCGAGCAGCAGATCTGGCGCGAGCAGTTCCCGGAGGAGATCGAGAAGCGATACCTCAACTTCATCAAGGCCGAACTGGCGCCGCGCTACGCCGAGTTCATCGGCCACGAGATCCAGAAAGCCTATCTCGAATCCTACTCGGATTACGGGCAGAACCTGTTCGATCGTTATGTCGCCTATGCCGATGCGTGGATCGAGGACCAAGACTACAAGGACCCGGATACCGGGCAGCTGATGAACCGCGAGCTGCTGAACCAAGAGCTCTCGAAGATCGAGAAGCCGGCCGGCATCGCCAACCCGAAGGACTTCCGCAACGAGGTCGTCAAATTCGCATTGCGCGCGCGAGCCGCCAATAACGGGCACAATCCCTCGTGGACCTCGTACGAAAAGCTGCGCGAGGTGATCGAGCGGCGCATGTTCAGCCAGGTCGAGGATCTACTGCCGGTTATCAGCTTCGGAAGCAAGAAGGACTCCGACACCGAGAAGAAGCACGCCGACTTCGTGGACCGTATGGTTGAGCGCGGCTATACCGAGCGTCAGGTGCGCCGGCTCGTCGAATGGTACATGCGCGTGAACAAGGCCGGCTAGGCATAGCCTCGCCGGTCGGAGGGCAAGTCACGATGAACATGAACATTGTCGATCGCCGGGCCAATCCGAAAGGAAAGAGCCTCAGCAATCGCCAGCGGTTCCTTGCGCGCGCCCGTGTCGAGGTTAAGTCCGCGGTGCAGGAGGCGTTGCGCAAACGCAAGGTCGCTGATGTCGGGCATGGCGAGAAAGTCGCCATCCCGACCCGCGGCATTTCGGAACCGCTGTTTCATCACAACCGCCGCACCGGCCGTACCGATCACGTGGTGCCGGGTAACAAGGAGTATCTGCGCGGCGACGAGATCCCGCGGCCGAACGGCGGCGAGGGCCAGGGTGGACGCGAGGGCAGCCCAGACGGCAGCGGCGAGGACGCGTTCGAGTTCACGCTTACGCGGGAAGAATTCCTTGACATGTTCTTCGAGGATCTCGAACTGCCCGATCTGGTCAAGAAGAGCCTGAAGGACACGACTGCGGTCGATCTGCAGCGCGCCGGCTACACGGTGACCGGCACGCCGTCCAATCTCAGCGTGCCGCGCACGATGCGCAACAGCATGGGACGGCGCATCGCGCTCAGGCGGCCGAAACTGTCCGAACTCGAGGCGCTGCGCGTCAAGGTCGAGGAGGCGCGCGGCCGCGGCGACGATGAGGAAGCCGACCGGCTCGCCAAAGAACTCGAACGGATCGAGCGGCGCAGCAAGATTATTCCCTACATCGACCCGATCGACGTGCGCTACCGGCGGTTCGACCGCGTGCCCAAGCCGAACACCGAAGCCGTCATGTTCTGCCTGATGGACGTGTCGGGTTCGATGACCGAGGCGATGAAGGACCTCGCGAAACGGTTCTTCATGCTGCTGCACGTCTTCCTCGTCCGCCGCTACCGCCATGTCGATATCGTATTCATCCGGCACACCAGCACGGCGGAGGAGGTCGACGAGGAGACGTTTTTCTACAGCCGCGAAACCGGCGGCACCGTCGTCTCGACAGCGCTCGAAAAAATGCTCGAAATCGCACGGGCGCGTTATCCGACCGACCGCTGGAACATTTACGGCGCGCAAGCCTCGGACGGCGACAATTACGGCGCCGACAGCGGCCGCTGCGTCTCGCTGCTCGGCAACGACGTTCTGCCGCTGTGCCAGTATTTCGCCTATATTGAAGTTGGAGACGGGCTCGGCGGCAGCCTGACCGGGTTGTCGCGCGACAGCGATTTGTGGCGCGCCTACAACGAAGTCGCGCCGGCGCATCCGCATTTCGCGATGCGGCGGGTCGGCGACCCGGCCCAGATCTTTTCCGTGTTCCACGAATTGTTTGCAAAAGGGGGCGTGCGTGCTTAGCAACGTGGACACCGCGCCGCTGAAGGCGAACGCACCGCTGTTCACTGGTCCGAATTGGGACTTTGGTTCGTTGCGGCGGGTTTACGAGGCGATCGAGCGCATCGCGGTCGATGATCTCGGGCTCGACGTTTATCCGGTGCAGGTCGAGGTGATCACATCGGAGCAGATGCTCGACGCCTATGCCTCGGTCGGCTTGCCGCTGATGTATCGTCATTGGAGCTTCGGCAAGCGGTTCGCGTATCACGAAACGTTGTATCGCAGAGGCCTGCAGGGCCTCGCCTACGAGATCGTCATCAACTCGAACCCATGCATCTGCTACATCATGGAGGAAAACTCCATGACGATGCAGACGCTGGTCCTCGCGCATGCCGCCTTCGGCCACAATCATTTCTTCAAGAACAATTACCTGTTCCGGCAATGGACCGATGCCGGCGGCATTCTTGACTATCTCGCGTTTGCCCGCGACTACGTGACGAAGTGCGAGGAAAAATACGGAATGGAAGCGGTCGAGCGCGTTCTCGACGCGGCGCACGCGCTCAAGGAGCATGGCGTCAACCGCTACGCCCATCGGTCAAAGCCGAACCTCGCCGAGGAACGGCAGCGCGCCGAAGATCGCCGAGCCTATGAGGAACAGACCTACAACGATTTGTGGCGCACCGTCCCGAACCCGAGAAAGGAAGACGAACCCGACGAGGATGAGACCGCCGAAAACGACGCGGCGCGCGGCAAGCTTGGCCTCCCCGAGGAAAATATTCTCTATTTCATGGAGAAACGGGCGCCGCGGCTCGCTGAATGGCAGCGCGAACTGCTCCGCATCGTGCGCAACGTGTCGCAGTATTTCTATCCGCAGAAGCAGCTGCAGATGATGAACGAAGGCTGCGCGACATTCGTGCATTACGAGATCATGAACCGTATGCACGACAAGGGGCTTATTACCGACGGCTCGATGCTGGAATTTCTGCATTCGCATTCGAGTGTTGTGTTCCAGCCGGGGTTCGACGATCCGCGCTTCAGCGGTCTTAACCCCTATGCGCTCGGCTTCACGATGATGAGCGATATTCAGCGCATCTGCGACGATCCGACCGAGGAAGACCAGGCGTGGTTTCCTGAAATCGCCGGCTGCCGCGACGCGTACCGGGTACTGCGCGATGCCTGGGCCAATTACCGGGACGAAAGCTTCATCCTGCAGTACATGAGCCCGGAGGTTATTCGCAAGTTCCGCCTGTTCCAGATTGCCGACGACAGCGCCAAACCCGCGCTCCGGGTCGATGCGATCCACGACGAACTCGGTTATCGGAAGGTCCGCAGCGCGCTGTCGCGGCAATACGATCTGTCGCGCCGCGAGCCCGACGTGCAGGTCGTCGATGTCGATCTGACCGGCGACCGCACGCTGGTGCTGGCGCATTACGTACACGACGGCGTGCTGCTCGACGAGAAGACCTGCCGCTCGGTACTGCGTTACACCGCCCATTTATGGGGCTATTCGGTCAAGCTGTTCGAAATCGAGGCGGCCACCGACAAGGTGCTGAAAACGTTTGAGTCCGCGCCGGAAGCGAAGTGATCCGGTCTAGGCACCGGGAGCCAAGATGGTAATCCCGGCGTCGGCCAGCGCGGCGATTTCGGCTGGATCGTAGCCAAGTTCGGCCAGGACCGCTGCGCTGTCCGCACCCAGGGTGCGGACGTATGGCCGCGCTGCGACGCGCGCCGCCGAGAAGCGGAACGGCGGGTTCATCGCGCGGAAGCTGCCGCCCGCGTCGTGCACTTCCGTCAGTGCGCCGCGGTGTTCGAGTTGCGGGTCGGACAGCGCGTCGCGCACCGTGCGATAGGGCGAGGCCGGCACCCCCTGACGGTCGAAAATCACCTGCAACTCGGTGCTAGTGCGTTGGCGCGACCAGACCTCAAGCTCATCGATTAGCGTGCCCCAATTCGCCCGCCGGTCCGGGTAATTCGCAAAGCGCGGGTCCGTAACCCACTCGGGGCGACCACAAGCGGCGGCCAGATTTTGGAATGTGCGCTCGCTGGCAATCGACAAATTGACATAGCCATCGGCGGTTTCGATCGGGCCGAAGAACGGCCGTCCCGGCGGCGTCACCGGGAACTGCGCCGCTTGGATCTCGCTCAAGGTCAGGCTCAGCATACTTTCAAGCATCGAAATATCGATCATCTGGCCGCCGCCGGTCTCGCGCCTTTGGTATAGCGCCGCCATGATCGCGCCGAACGCATAGGTGCCGGTCAGCACGTCGGCGATATAGATGCCGCAATAATCGGGGCGACGATCGACGCCCTGATAGGCGAGATGCGCCATGTCATAGCCGGACGACGCATGAATAACCGGCGCATAGGCCGGCAGCGCCGCCGACGGCCCGGTCTGCCCATAGCCGGAAATCGCGCAATAGATTAGATCGGGCTTCAAATCCTTCAGAACCGGGTAATCGAGGCCGAAGCGGCGCATCACGCCGGGCCGGAAATTCTCGACCAGAACGTCGGCGGTGCGGATCAGCCGGCGCACGATCTCAATTGCCTCCTGCCGCTTCAGGTCGAGGACGACGCTCTTCTTGCCGGTGTTGAGCTGCCCGAACGACGTGCTGGCGCCGTTCCGCAACGGCGGGCGCGCCCGCATCATGTCGCCCTCGGGTGGCTCAACCTTGATGATTTCCACTCCGAGATCGGATAACAGCCGCGTGCAATGCGGTCCGGCGATTGTCGTCGTGAAATCAACGACCCTGACGCTGTCGAAGGCGCTAGTCATCCCCGTTCCCGAATCGTGACCGTAGCGTTCATTCCCGACTGTGCCACTTCCGCACCACCCAGACGAGCCTTGCGCACGCACCGGCGTCAGGCGCCGGTTCAATGCGCCAGGATTTGGCTCAGGAACAGCTGTGTCCGCTCGCTTTTCGGGTGCGCGAAGAAATCGGCCGGTGGAGCGCGCTCGACGATCTCGCCATTGTCCATGAACACCATCATGTCGGCGACGGTGCGCGCGAAACCCATTTCGTGCGTGACGCACACCATCGTCATGCCCTCTCCGGCCAGTTCGATCATTACGTCAAGCACCTCCTTGATCATCTCCGGGTCGAGCGCCGAGGTCGGCTCGTCGAACAGCATGATCTCAGGTTTCATGCACAAGGCGCGGGCAATCGCGACGCGCTGCTGCTGCCCGCCCGAGAGCTGCCCCGGATATTTGTCGGCCTGTTCCGGGATGCGGACTTGTTCGAGATAGGTGCGCGCGAGGTCCTCGGCATCGCGTTTCGGCATCTTGCGCACCCACACCGGCGCCAGGATAAGGTTCTCGAGCACGGTCAGATGCGGGAACAGGTTGAACTGCTGGAACACCATGCCGACCTCGCGGCGGATCGCCTCGATATTCTTCAGGTCGCGGGTCAGCTCGATGCCGGCGACAATGATCTCGCCCTGCTGGTGCTCTTCGAGCCGGTTGATGCAGCGGATCATCGTCGATTTGCCGGAGCCCGACGGACCGCACACGACAACCCGCTCGCCGCGCCCGACCGCCAGGTTGATGTCCTTGAGCACGTGAAACGTGCCGTACCATTTGTGGACGTTACGCATCTCAACCATCGGCCGGTCCGCCGCGCCCTCCGTGTGCTCGGCCACTGCTCGTCTCCTTGCGCTTTCAGGACGATCTTCCCGGTAGTCGCGCCGCAGATCCTCGCTCTCGCCAAATCGCCGGCGAACACTGGTTCGACATCGACGAAATCGATGCCGTGCTTCTCGATGTTCGCCAGCCGCTTCGCCTCGTTCCACTCGAATTCCATCGGCGTATCGGAGCAAGATACGGGCTGCCCATGCGCAATGCCACTTGGAGGAATGCCGGATGCCCTCGCTGATCCTGCTCGGTGACGTGAACCTGATGAATGTCGAGGACCCCGCCGTGCCGTTTCGGCTGGTCGGGCCGGAATTGCGCGACGCCAATCTCGTATTCGCTAATCTCGAATGCTGTCTGTACCGGCTACCCGAGGGGCATGTCGTCGAGAATGAGGGGTTTTTCGCCGATCCGCGGATCGCCGGCGAGGCGCTGCGGCTCGCCGGAATCGCGGTGGTCGGCATCGCCAACAACGTCAATTACGGCGCGGCGGCGATCCTCGGCTCGATCGCCGAACTCGACCGGCTCGGGATCGCCCATACCGGCGCCGGCGCGAACCTCGAAGCTGCCTCGGCGCCAGCGGTAGTCGCGCGCGGCGGCTGCAAGGTCGGGTTCGTGCAGCGCAGTTCGGTCTACTGGCCGACCAACCACGAGGCGACCCAACGCGGCGCCGGCATCGCGGTGCTTCGCGGCCACACGGCCTATCAGGTCCCGGCGCATAAGACCCGGCCCGAAATCCCGCCGATGAACCGGCCCGGCGTGCCGCCGGAAGTCGTGACCTGGGCCGATCGCGCTTACCTGCAAAGCTTTACCGAGCAGATCGCGGCGCTGCGTCGGAAAACCGACCTCGTCGTCGCGTCGTGCCATTGGGGGCTCGGCGAGGAGGTGCTCGATTACATGACCGAGATTGCGCACGCAGCGGTCGAGGCCGGCGCCGACATCGTCGTCGGGCACGGGCCGCATTATTCGCTCCCCGTGGAGGTCTATCGCGGCAAGGCGATCTTCTACGGGCTCGGCAGCTTCTCGTTCCACACCGGGCACGGCGGGCGCCAGCACGGCGACTGGATCGGCATGATGGCGCAGGTCGAGACTAGGCCGGCTGGGATTGAAGCGGCGCGCTTTCGCTTCGTGCGGCACAACGCGGCCAACGAGACCGTGCCCTGCGCCCTCGCGGCGGAAGGCGCCACGTTCGACAGACTGTCCGAATGCAGCGCCCGCCTTGATGCGCGCCTGACCGAGGAGGGCGATTGGGTGCGCGTCCCGCTTTGATGGCGGGACCGCCTCTCAAGCCCCCTCAGATTACACAGTCGTTCTTCAGATCCTCGACATCGGCCTCGCTCATCCCCAGCCAGTCGGCGAAAACGTTGCTGGTGTGCTCACCGAGCAGCGGGGCCGGCGCGATCTTGGGCGGCTTGCCGTCGAAGCGCACCGGGAAGGTCGGCATCGGTAATTCGCCGTTTGGGTGAGCCTGCGTCTGGATGATGCCGCGGCTCCGGAAGGTCGGCTCGGCCAGAAGGTCGCCGGTGTCGAGCACCGCCCCGGCCGGGATGCCGGCGGCGCCGAGGATGCACATCGCCTCCTGCTTGTCGTGCTGACGGGTCCAGGCGCCGACCATCTCGTTGACCTCGTCGGCATGCTGGAGCCGCTTCTCGCGGTCGAGGTATTCTGGATCATTGGCGAGGTCCTCGCGGCCGATCACGCCGCACAGCCGCCGCCAATGCTCCGGGTTGTTGTGGCTATTAAAGACGTAGATCCAGTCGTTCGGCCCACCGCCCTTGCACGGAAAGATGTCGTTCGGCGGCACCGGGGCGCCGAACCCCGCCTGCCCGCGCATCGGCGGCTTGCCGAGCCTCGCGTGGTTGATGAAGGCGCCGCGAATGTAATTAAGCTGCGCGTCCTGCATCGCGACCTGCAAACGCCGCCCTGTGCCGGTCGTGTTGCGCTCGTAGAGCGCGGCCAGGATCGAGATCGCCATCAGCATGCCGGTGCCGGTGTCGCCAAGGGTCGGTCCCGGACGGATCGGCTTGCGTCCGGCCTCGCCGGTGATAGCCATGTTGCCGCCGCAGGCCTGTGCGATCATGTCAAAGGCGAGATTGTGCTCGTAGGGGCTGCCCTCGCCGAACCCCTTGACCTGGGCATAGATCAGACGCGGGTTCAGCTTGTGCAGTTCGTCCCAGCCCAAACCCAGCTTCTCGATCGTGCCCGGCGCCATGTTCTCGATGAACACGTCGGCCTGCTTCGCCATGTCCTTGACCAGCGCCAGGCCGCGCGGCGATTTCAGATTGACGGTGACCGATTTCTTGTTGGCGTTGTAGATCATGAAATAGTAGGCGTCGGCGCCGGGTTGCGGTCCGGTGCCGAGGATGCGGCCGGGTTCGCCGCCTCTCGGGTTCTCGACCTTGACGACCTCGGCGCCGAGCTGCGCCATGACCTCGGTGCAGGTCGGGCCGGCCTCGAATTGCGTCAGGTCGAGCACGCGGACCCCGGCGAGGCAGTTCGGCGCGGCGGCGGCTTCTGTCATATTTCACTCCCGTTTCCGATAGTCTTGAGCCAGGATACAGGAGCCGACACGGCAGACCCAACCCGATCGGCGTATCGGCGTTTGCCGGGACGACGGGGCCACGGGATTACGGTTTGAGGAGATTGCCCCGAATGCCCGAACCGCTCTGCCTGCGCCTGTTCGAGAATTACCGCTTCGTGCTGTACGCGCCGTTTTACGCGGCGCACGCGACCGGCGCCTATGAAGCCGAGGGGCTGGAGGTCGAGCTGCTGCCGTCGCCCGGACCCGGCAAGGCCGAGGCGGCGCTCGCCGCCGGCGAGATCGACGTCATCTGGATGGGGCCGATCCGGGTCATGAAGCACCATGACGAGAACCCGGATTTGCCGCTCGTCGAATTTGCCGAGGTGGTCTGCCGCGACCCGTTTTCGCTGGTCGGACGCGAGCCGCACCCATCGTTTCGCCTTGCCGAGCTGGCGCAGATGCGCTTCGCCAGCACCAGCGAAGTGCCGACCCCGTGGCTGTGTCTCGAACAGGACATCCGCGAGGCCGGGATCGACCCGGCGCAACTTCCGCGCGTCACCGGCAACAGCATGGCGGACAGCGTCGTCGCGCTGCATGCCGGCGGCATCCACGTCGCGCAACTGTTCGAGCCGTTTGTCGAGCAAGCGGTGGCCGGCGGCGCCGCGGTTTGGTATCCGGCGAGCCGGCGCGGGCCAACCAGCTACACCGTGTTTGTCGCGACACGCGAGCGGCTGGCGAACGACCCCGAGCCGTTCCGCCGCATGGCGCGCGCGATGCGCCGCACGCAGCAATGGGTCGCCGCGGAGCCGCCGCGGGCGCTCGCCGCCGCGGTCGCCGATTATTTTCCCGATCTCGACCGCGGCGTGCTGACGCGCTCGCTGGCGCGCTACAAGGAGCAGGGTGTCTGGGCTTCCGATCCGCGGCTGTCCGAGGAAGGATTCCTGCGGCTGCAACGGGCGCTGCTCGGCGGTTTCCTTGCGCGCCCGCTGCCGTTCGCCGAATGCGCGGACAACCGGCTCGCCAACGAGGTCGTCGCCGCGGATTGATCCAGAAGCTCCTTTTACTCCACGGAAATGTTACCCGGGTCAACACGTGGCTGCCCCGCCAGCCCCCTCCCTAACCTTCTCCCGCAAGCGGGGGAGGGAAGCGTGCGGGTGTTTGTCGCGGTAGTTCTTTTGCTGTGGCTCGTCTTCTTATCGGCTGCCTCCGCAGCCGAAAACAATGCCGAAAGCCGGCACGGCATGGCGGTCAGCGCGCACCGTCTCGCAAGCGAGGTCGGCCGCGATGTTCTCGAAGCCGGCGGCAACGCGGTCGATGCCGCGGTCGCGATGGGCTACGCCTTGGCCGTCGTCGATCCGTGCTGCGGCAACATCGGCGGCGGCGGGTTCATGCTGATCCGCTTCGCCGACGGCCGCCGCACGGTCATCAATTTCCGGGAGAAGGCGCCGCGCGCCGCTTCCCGCGACATGTATCTCGACAAAACCGGCGCGGTCCGGCGCGACGCCAGCCTGCACGGCTATCTGGCCGCGGGCGTGCCCGGCACGGTCATGGGTCTCGACCGCGCGCTCGCTGCATACGGAAGGCTGGACCGCGCCCGGGTCATGGCGCCAGCGGCCGCGCTGGCGCGCGACGGCTTCGTGCTCGGCGAGGCGGACGCCGCGATCATCGCGTCGCGCGCCGATCGCCTCGCGCGCGACCCCCAGGCGGCGCGCATCTTCCTGCGCCCGGACGGCGCGCCCTATCAGGCCGGCGACCGCCTAATACAGCCCGATCTGGCCGCGACGCTGGCGCTGATCGCCGAGCAGGGGCCGGATGCGTTTTATCGCGGTCCGATCGCCGCCGCGGTGGCGTCCGCCTCGGCCGCACATGGCGGAGTGCTGACAAAGGAGGATTTCGCCGATTACGATATCGCCGAAGCGGCGCCGGTTTCCTGCGCCTATCGCGGCTATCTCGTCTATTCGGTGCCGCCCCCGAGCGCCGGCGGCACGGTGTTATGCGAGATGTTGCAGGTTCTCGCCAGGTGGGATCTCGGGAAACTCGGCTATCGCGCACCACAGACGATCCACCTGATGGCCGAGACGATGCGCCACGCCTATGTCGACCGGAATACCGCGTTCGGCGACCCGGACTTTGTTCGCGACCTACGAACGAGGCTGCTTTCGCCGGAGCACGTGGCCGCGATTCGCACCGCGATCGATCTCGACAAGGCGACGCCGTCGGCCGCGCTGGGTCCTGGCATCCCGCCGCATGAAGCGGCCGAGACGACGCATTATTCGGTTATCGATATCGATGGAAATGCCGTTGCGGTGACGTATACGCTGAACGGCAATTTCGGGGCCGCAGTCGTCGCGCCCGGAACCGGGTTTCTTCTCAACAACGAGATGGACGATTTCACCGTCAAGCCGGGCGTGCCGAACCTGTTCGGCCTCGTGCAGGGCGGCGCCAATGCGATCGCTCCCGGAAAGCGGCCGCTATCGTCGATGACGCCGACGATCGTCGAACACGACGACAAGCCGGTGCTTGTGCTCGGGAGCCCGGGCGGACCGCGCATCATCACTTCGGTGCTGGAAGCGATCACGAACATCGTCGATTTCGGCCTGTCACCAGTCGACGCGGTCGCGGCGCCGCGCTTTCACCAGCAATGGCTGCCGGACGTGCTGTATTACGAGCGCGACGGTTTGCCGCCTGAGACACTGGCGGCGCTGGCCGAGCGCGGGCACCATCCGAAGGAACAGGCGCCGTGGGGCGCGGTCGAACTGATCGCGATCGGGCCGGACGACATCCTGCTGGGGGTCAATGATCCGCGCCGACCCGCCGGCGCCGCGGTCGGTTATTGAGTCCGCGGCCGCGACATGCGCTACGCGCCGCTCGTTGAACGGATCGCCGGGCGCGGCGCCGCCGCGTGGGACACGCACATTGAGGCGCGCCGGCGGCAGGCGGCAGGCGACGACATCATTTTCCTGACGGTCGGCGATCCCGACCAGGACCCGCCCGCCTCGGTGATTGAGGCCACGACCGCGGCGTTGCGTGCCGGCCGCACCGGATATTCCGCCATAATCGGCTACCCGGCATTGCGCGACGCGATCGCGGCCCGGGTGGCGCGACGCACTGGACGGCCCTGCGCGCCCGAAAACGTCGCGGTCGTGCCGGGAGCCCAGGGCGGCCTCTATTGTGCTGTGCAGTGCCTCGCCGGGCCGGGCGACGAAATCATCGTGCCCGAGCCGATCTACGCGACCTACGAGGGGGTGGTCGGAGCCAGCGGCGCGACCCTGGTCACGGTGCCGTTGCGCCCCGAGACCGGCTTCCGCCCGGATCTCGACGCGCTGGCCGCGGCGGTGACGCCGCGCACCCGCGTGATCTGGATCAACACCCCGCACAACCCGACCGGCGCGGTGTTCACCGCCGACGAGATCGCGGCGTTCGCCGCGTTGTGCCGCCGTCACGATCTGTGGCTGCTGTCCGACGAGGTGTACGAGGACCTCGCCTTCGCCCGGCCGCATGTCGGCGCGTGGTCGCTGCCGGACATGGCGGAGCGAACGGTCGTCGTCTCCAGCCTGTCGAAATCGCATGCGCTGCCCGGATTTCGCCTGGGCTGGGTGGTCGGGCCGCCGGCGCTGTCGCGGCATCTCTTCAACCTGCTGCTGTCGATGACTTATGGCGGACCCGCTTTCATTCAGGACGGCGCTCTGGCGGCGCTGACCCGTGACTTGCCGGAGGTCGCTTCATTGCGCGACGACTATCGGGTGCGCGCGGCGCTAATGTCGGCGCGGCTGCAGCAGGCGCCAGGGTGCCGCGTCGTGCCGCCCGAGGGTGGCATGTTCGTGCTGCTCGACGTGCGCGGCACCGGCCTCGGAGCCGGCGAATTCGCGCTCCGACTGTTGGCGGCTGAGGAGGTCGCCGTGCTGCCGTGCGACGGCTTCGGCCCAAGCGCCGCGGGGCATCTGCGGATCGCGCTGTGCGCCGCCGAAGCGCGGCTCGCCGAAGCCGGCGAGCGGATCGTGCGTTTCGCGCGGTCGCTGGCGCGGTCGGCGTAGCGCCTTACGGCTGGACTTGGCGCCGGGGTCATGGTTTGCGAAAGTAGCCGCATGACTTCCGATAGCGATATTGCCGCGCTCGCCCGTCTGATCACCGAGGCGCGCCGTGCGGTTGTCTTCACCGGGGCCGGCATCAGCACCGAGTCCGGCATTCCAGATTTCCGCAGCCCCGGCGGCATCTGGACGCAGATGGCGCCGATCTATTTCGACGAGTTTCTCGCCTCCGAGGAAGCAAGGCGCGAGACGTGGCGGCGCCGTTTCGCGATGGAGGATCACTTCGGCGGCGCGCTGCCCAATCGCGGCCACCGCGCCGTCGATGCGCTGGTGCGGCGCGGCAAGGTTAATTCCGTGATCACGCAGAACATCGACGGGCTGCACCAGGCGTCCGGCGTGCCGCCCGAGAGGGTCATCGAGCTGCACGGCAACACGACCTACGCGACCTGCCTCGATTGCGGCAACAGATACGAGATCGCCGATTTGCGCGCGGCGTTCGAGCGCGACGGCGCGGTGCCGCCCTGCGAGGACTGCCTTGGCCACGTCAAGACCGCGACCGTGTCGTTTGGCCAGTCGATGCCGCCCGTCGCAATGGCGCGCGCCGAGGAAGAGACGCTGGCCGCCGATCTGTTTCTGGTGCTCGGCTCGTCGCTGGTGGTCTATCCGGCGGCGGGGTTCCCCGAGCTGGCGAAACGCAACGGCGCGCGCCTTACGATCGTCAACCGCGAGCCGACGCCGCTCGACCGCGTCGCCGATCTCGTCATCCACGCCGGCATTGGCGACGTCATGGGCGGCGCGGTCGGGGTGAATTAGGAAGCGTGGCCATTCCGAGCGAAGCGAAGCAATCTCGTGACAGGTATGCTCGCCGCCAGCCAGATTGCTTCGTCGCTTCGCTCCTCGCAATGACAGTGGGAGGCGTAGAAGATGAGGCTGGAGAACAAGGTCGCGCTGATCACCGGAGCCGCCTCGGGGATGGGGGCCAGCATGGCGCGTCTCTTTGCGCGCGAGGGCGCGTTCGTCGCGATCGCCGACATGCTCGAAACGGAGGGAAGGCAGCTTGCGGCCGAGATCACGCAGGCCAACGGTGCCGCGATCTTTCACAAGCTCGACGTGTCCAGCGAAGAGGAATGGCGCGCGGCGATCGACGCGACCTTGGCCGCGTTCGGCAAGCTCGACATCCTTGTCAACGACGCCGGGATCAGCGGCAGCGCGGTCGAGGATCTGTACGACACGGCGGCCTGGGAGCGGCTGATGGCGGTCAACGCCACCGGCACGTTTCTCGGGATGAAACTTGCGATCCCAATCATGACAAAGGCGGGCGGTGGATCGATCGTCAACATCTCGTCGATCTCCGGCGTGACCGGCCAGCGCGGGCTGCATGTCGGGTACAACGCCTCGAAAGGAGCGGTGCGCACGCTGACCAAGGCGGCGGCGGTGCAGCACGGGCGCGACAATATTCGCGTCAATTCGGTGCATCCCGGGCTGATGCCACCGATGCGGACCTCGGGCCGCACCGCCGACCCGGCGCTGCGCGCGAGATGGATCGAGACTTCGGTGCCGTTGGGCCGCGCCGGGCGGGTCGAGGAAGTCGCGAACGCGGTGCTGTTCCTGGCTTCCGATGAGGCCTCCTACATTACTGGGGTCGAGCTTTACGTCGACGGCGGGTTTCTCGCGGCCTGAAGCGCCCACGTTGCCCGGGCACAACGTAGCTGTCGGTTCGACAGGGGCCGCGCATTGAGAAAGGGAGCACGGCTTGGCCGCGCCCCCGGCGTTCTCCGCGCACCGGCATTGGCCCGCGGGGCGCGGTTCTGTTACAGATCTTCCTTGAAGACCTTGATCGTCGTCCAGCCGGTGACCTCGGCCGGACAGGTCTTGTCCTTGTCGCAGCTAATATCGAACCGGGTACTGTACTTTTTCGCGAGGCGATCCTCGCACACGTAGGTCGTCCCCCTGATTTCCACGACGGTGCCGAGATCGATGTGGCGCGGGCATGCGACAGCGTCTCGGCGACCGCAAATGTTTGCGCCGGAGGCGGCCGTGCACGGATTGCCGTCGGTCTGCTTGGAAACCGTGTTGTAGCCGGTCACATACGCCTGGATTTCTTCGAAACGTGGCGATGCTTGGGGTTCTTCGGTGGTGGCCAAGGCAAGCGGCAGCAACAGCGACGCGGCTTTCAGCATGCGAAAACATCCCCTGATTGTTGATGATGGTAAGCGCTGTGTAACAACAGCCGTCGGGTACTTATCAAGGATGGCAGGAAAAAGGCAAATAGCCGAAAATGCTTGCTATGTTGCAGAACTAGATTGGTGGCTGGGAATGATCAACTCCGCGTTTCCCCTATGGTCCCGTTAAAAATGGCAATCAGTATCTGAAGGTTTTCGCGTCGAAGGAGAATGAACTGGATTTGAGATTTTTGCGCTGCGGGTTGAATGGCCTTATCAAAGCGTCGTGAACGCTCCTGCCTGGCCGCGGGTGTTCGGTCCGCCGCGATCGAGCGGACGTGGAGGCGAGCGCGCTGCATTGGTCAGTCCCGAACTCGAACACTGCGGGCGGCCGATCCCGCGCTGCGGTCGTTTTCGAGGAATGCTATGGTGCAGCGGTCGGCGGGAGCGGGGCGATGATCACCGGCATCAGCGCGGTAACGTTGGCGACGCATAACATGCGGCGCGCGGTGAAATTCTACCGCCTGCTCGACATGCGCCTGCTCCATGGCGGCGAGGATGCCGCCTTCACGAGCTTCGCGGCGGGCGATAATTTCCTCAATCTGATCGCGCAGCCCGCCGAGCGCCATTGGAGCTGGTGGGGCCGGCTGATCTTCTACCATTCCGATCTTGACGGGCTGCATGCCCGACTCATCGCCTCCGGCTGGCGCCCGGATTTCGCGCCGCGCGACGCTGCTTGGGGCGAGCGGTATTTCCATATTGCCGATCCGGACGGGCACGAACTGAGCTTTGCTTGGCCGTTGCGGCGGTAGAGGATGCTGATCCGCGGCCAATTCGAGCCGGCCAAAGCGCCTGGAGGCGCAGGCGATTGATTCCTGCGGCAGGTCAGGCTAATTCATAACGCGACGGCCTGACCACGTCCCCATCGTCTAGAGGCCCAGGACACCGCCCTTTCACGGCGGCAACACCGGTTCGAATCCGGTTGGGGACGCAAACTATATCAAAGGCTTACTGATAATTCGCTGTCCGAAATCGGCTGCATACGGCAAATATACGGCAAAGACGCTGCTGGAAACGCTCGGATCGGGGTGGATGTTGCGCCCAACTAATTGGGTTGAGCGCTAACTCGGGGAGAATTGGGCCGTCTCAGGCGGGCATCAAAAATTCCAACACCCCTTTCCGAACCGCAGCCCGATTTTGAAAGCGGGGTGGCGCTCAGCGGCGGCCGCGTCTTCGGTCAGCCCGACTTAATGCCCCGATGCGATCCTTGCGCGCTAAACCAGGTGGCCGTGCCCGCCGATCGCAGCAGCAGCCGGCCGACCCAGCGGCGGGTCAGGAAACGACACGATCGCCGCGACGCTCTCGCGGTGCACATTGGAACCGAAAATCTCGGTTCCGTGGTTCGTTCGACGCATAACAGGCGAACGGCTGGTTTCGGCGCACTCCTGCCGCCGACTGGCCGAGTGTCAAGGGCCGAATCTGCCCCATTGCGGTCACTAATAATTGGCAGACAGATGCTGCCTGACACGGGTGCTGCTGTTAGCGTTGATCGCGATAGTTGCGCTCGCTGTCCTGCTCGGCGTCTGGTTTGGCCGCACTGGCGGGAGCTGACCACTGCCGGCGGTCACCGAAACGGTTTCAGGGATCGTCGCCACGATTATCAATTATCCCGTTGACAAAGCACCGATGACTTCGCTAGGATCGCTCATCATTCGGAGCGGCCACCATGCCAAGCCATCTCAACAACCCGATCTTTCATGACGAAAAAGCGGCCCGCGCATGGTTTGAGGCACGGATTTGGCCAAATGGCCCATTCTGCCCGCACTGCGGCGAGGTTGAGCGCGTAACGCGCTTGCAAGGGAAAGCGCACCGTCCCGGCACATTCCAGTGCAATTCATGCCGCGAACAGTTCACGGTCACGGTCAACACCGTGTGCGAACGCAGCAAGATACCGTTGAGCAAATGGTGTCTCGCGATCTACCTGCTCAATTCCAGTAAGAAAGGAATGAGCGCATTGCAGATGCACCGCATGATGGGCGGCAGCTACAAGACGGCTTGGTTCATGTGCCATCGCATCCGTGAGGCTATGAACGAAGGCAAATTGCTCGGCGGTATGGGTGGACAGAACAAGGTTGTTGAGATTGACGAAACTTTCATCGGAGGGAAAGCCAGGAACCGCAAGAACCACATTCCCAAGAAATCCGCTGTTCTGTCGTTGGTCGAACGAGATGGGAAAGTTCGCTCGTTTCGCGTCGCCAATGTTAGCGCTAAAACCCTTCGCCCAATCATTGTGACGAACGTTAATCGCGCGTCGTACATCATGACGGACGATGCGCCAGTCTATACCGCGATCGGTCGCGAGTTCAGCGGTCACGGCTCTGTCAACCACTCCGCCGAAGAATATGTCCGCGCCACGTTCTGGCATACAAACACGGTCGAGAACTACTTTTCGATTTTCAAGCGCGGGATCATTGGCACCTACCACCGTGTCAGCGAAACCCACCTGCACCGCTATGCAGCAGAGTTCGATTTCCGCTACAACCATCGCGTCGCGCTCGGCTACTCCGACATGCAGCGCGCCGAGATTGCCGCCGCTGGCATCTACGGCAAGCGGCTCACCTATCGGCGGCCTAGTGAGCGGCCGAACGTCTAAGCCGGCTTTTAGCCGCCGCGCTTTCCGCTCGGCGCTGGCGAAGGCTCGCGAGCCTTCTTAGCCGGGGCTGGCTTCGGTCTGGCTTTCATGACCGTATCGAAGGCTTTTTCGAATCGCTCCCACGCATCGGGAAGCTCCTCAGTTTCCTCAGGCTTCAGCTTCGGCTTCTCTTTCATGCCACAAGC
The DNA here is from genome assembly GCA_963753665.1 of uncultured Alphaproteobacteria bacterium. GTDB lineage: Bacteria > Pseudomonadota > Alphaproteobacteria > ATCC43930 > CGMCC-115725 > DATARH01. Next base: position 12,513 of record CAVWDC010000011.1, on the reverse strand, counting down.
CTAGCACGTCGGGACCGGATTCGCACCCGGCCCCGACATCCGCTATCCTAGACGTTGCCACACGATCTAGGGAGCGAAATTCACCATGGAGCCGTTTGACGATGAAGCGCGCCGCCGCGGACTGAATTACGAAAAAGCGACCGTTCCGTTTTATATATCCCTCGGACGCTTCTTGCATAATTACGCGATGCTTGAAAGCATCATGCTGCGCGCGCTCATTAAAGCATCTGGCGTTTCGCACGAAGTTGGACAATCAATTTATTCTGGAACACGCGTGTCGGCAGCCAAGGATTTCATAAATCGGATACTTGATGCGCAGAATAATCAAGCGTTAAAGGCACGGTTAAAACCCTATTTTGACCAAATAGGGTTAATCAATTCAATGCGAGATGATATTTTGCATTATGGAGCAACATGTGACTTCACAACTGGAGTTCTCACAGTATCTAACACTCAAATCGCGCATATTCCAAATAAACTGCGTGAATATGAAGTGAGTCCTACGCTATTAGATAATATGACGGACGACGTCGGTCGAGCAATTAGCGGTTTGATGCTTGAATTTAACATTGTTCAAGGAGACCCTGATGTAGAGGCGCTTTTGCAAGCCCAGATTGCTTCTCCATGGCGATATACACAGCCGCAGCCAACTCCTCCGCGCTCAGAGCCGAAATAAAGTCCTCGATTAGTGCGGCGCCTATCCTTCGCATTTGAGGCGTTATACGCTCCATCTCGGCCAAGGTTGGGAGTCGGATTTCAGTCTCAGTTTCGAGAGCGTCGCGTTCGCCCGGCACCTATACCACCCAATTTCTGCTTTGTCACGGGGATAATCGCCCCACGATTGAGCGCTGGGCGGTGCAGTCGCGTCCCTGAGTTCACTGAAAAAAAATGGTCATCTTTCGCCGTGCGTAAGCAGCTTTCGGTGGAGTTTGCGTAATCATAAGCTCCGAAGCTTCTCGATCGTTTTATTGCACCGTCGCAATGAAAACGCCGTCCCAATCCGATGCCGGGGCATTTGTTGCCAAGTACGCCAAGCGCTCCGCGTAAAGGTCATAGAGTTCTTCAAGCCGTGTGTCACGGCCTCGGCATTGATCGAGCGCCTCACGCGCGCCGGACCAATCGCGTGCCCGGTATCGGGTCAGCATCATCGCGTGCCATTCCTCGATCTTCCTGAATTCGACGGAGCGCGCGTAAGCGGCATCGCCGAGCAGGGCATAAACGCGCACCGCCTCCGCTCTCCCCTTTAGGATAATCAAGTCGAGTTCGAGCATTGCCCAGGATCCGGCGGCGTCTCGCGTCGCCTCGCCGAGAATAATCGGAACCCCATAGGTTTTGTTCTGACCTTCAAGGCGCGCGGCGAGGTTCACGGCGTCGCCTATTGCCGTGTACGAGAAGCGCTCGTCCGAACCCATATTGCCGACGACGCACTCGCCGGTATTGAGGCCGATCCCGATTGCTATCGGCTGGAACTCGCGGCCCTCGAGCACGGCTGCCGCCGCCAGCTCACGGTTGACGCGATCTAGCTCGACGACCATCGCAAGCGCGCTCTCGCAGGCGTGATCGGCGTGACCGGGGTCGTCGAGCGGCGCGTTCCAAAATGCCATGATGCAGTCGCCGACATATTTGTCGATGGTGCCCCGGCGGGCCAGAATCTGGCGTGTCATCGGCGACAGGAAGCCCCGGTTGAGCAGTTGACTAAGGCTCTGAGGGTTGCTCTTGGACGCCTCGGAGATGGCGGTGAACCCACGAATATCGGCAAACATGATGGTCAACATCCGCGTCTCGCCCCTGAGCCGCAGTCGTTCGGGGTGCGCCGCCAGCTCGTCCACCAGAGCGGGCGCGAGATACTGGCGGAACGCGGTCTGCACGCGGCGGCGCTGTCGATCGACAAATCCGTAGCGGAACAGCAATATGCCGACGGTCGCCGTCGTCAGCGCCGCTATCGGCGTCACCGCCGGGAGCCATAGCCCGTTCACGAACGCCAGCTGCACGCCGACGGCCCAGCCCAACAGCGGCACGGCGCCGCTAAGGGCCGCGCACCCGCTCGGCAGGTATGCCGTGGCAATGCCTACAGCCATCGCCAGCAGCGCGACCGAGCCGACCACAATCCACGGCCAGGGCGGCGGGTTCTCGCGAATAAAATCGCGCGCAAGGATCATATCGACGATATTGGCGAGACGCTCGGTGCCGGGGATTGGCGTACTGTCGAACGGCCCGGGGTAGGCATCCGAAATGCCGGTAAATGAAGCGCCGATTAGCACGATTCGGTTTCTGAACAGAGCCGGATCGAGCGTGCCTTGCACCAACGGTGCAAACGAATAGGTCGGAACCGTGCGCGCTGGGCCACGATAGTTGACGACGAGCCGCATCGCGGGGTCGGTCGGGATAAAAATGGCCCCGAGCTTTACGCCGTCGCCGAGCGTCAAGCCTACGTCGCTCCATCGAATTCCGAGATACGCAGCGGCGGCGCGGATCGCCAGCGAGGGCACGAAGTCTGCGTCAAACGGCAGGGCGGTATAGTCGTAGCGCGGCGCGCCATCACGGTCGAAGGCCACCATGACATGGCCGAGCCCGGCAGCTGGCTTGGCCAGCGCCGGTATCGGCAGCAGGGCTCTCGTGGGCTGCAGCGGAAACAGCGGCACGGTCGCGCTCGGCTCCAGGCGTTGGTAGACCTGTCCCGCCAGAAGCGGAGCCTCCGCCTTGCCCTCGAATGACGGAAACGCTACGGGCAGCAACACCTTGCCGCTGGCGCGCAACGTTCTGGCGAACTCGACATCCGGTTCATCGTCGGCGATGCGCACGAGCGTCGAGCGAAGTGCCGCGTCCCCCGGTTCGTGAAGCCGACCGGCGGCTGCTCGCGCCGCGTCGCGAAATGATTGCGGGACCGACTCCTCCGGCTCGGCGAACAGCAGGTCGAAGGCGATGACGCGAGCGCCGGCGCGGTCGAGGAGCGCTACCGCATCGGCATACAGCCGGCGGCTCAAGGGCCAACGGCCGAGCCGGGAAAAATCGGCCTCGTCGACCAGGATGACGGCGATTTCCGGCCCGGGCAGGAGCGCGCCGCGAACGCGAAAGCGCAGGTCGAGCGAGGCGGTTTCAAGGTCGCGGAACGCGCCCGGGGCCCCGTAGGTGAAGCCGAGCATCACCCCGAGAGCGATAAATAGACCAAGCCCGGCTTCGCGGAAGCCGCGCGGTGATGCGAGGCCGCTACCCAATACGGCCCGCTTCAGGGCACCTCGGTGCGGGCAATAACCGCATCGAACTCCGCCTGGCTCCATACGCGTGGCGGCACCGGGTCAAGCCCGCCCTCCAATCGCCCTCCCCAGCGTGCCGGTATCATGACACTCCGCCCGGTGGCATCGCTGGTCATCACGATTGTGCCGATCAGAACACCGACTTGCATAGCGGCGGGAAACGCCTCGACAAACCAGTCTGTCGAGCGCACCGCGGCTGTGCCCACGGCGGTGTCGACTTCGAACCTTGCCGGTCCGGTAATCGGAGCGACGACGGCGCGCAGCAACCCCTGCCCGAGTGACAGGGTCGCGTCCTGTCGCTGGCCGGTTGCGTCGACCGCGTAAGCGCGAATGGTCACTTGCGTGCCGGAGGCTACCGAGATGATCGAACCGTCGGCCATGCGCAGCTTCAGCTTCGCCGATGCGGCAATGTCCAGTATGTCCCCGACCTGAACGGGCCCGCCCAGCCTGAGCGCAGCACGGCCGCCGCCGCTCACCACGAAACAGTCGCCGCTGATGCCGATCACGGTTCCGGCCGTTTGCGCCAGAGCCGTCCGACCTGACAGCAATACCAGCAAGGCCACTATCAACGCGAGGCCGCAACCCTGCAACCAAGCCGACACTGTTATGCGCGGCATCGCGGCTCCTCGTCAGCGCAACGCGAACAGCGGACGGCCGAAGATATGCGGGAACAGGTAATCCAATACCAGATGCAGCTGCGCCCTGACCCCGGCGCCCTCACCGGTCGCTCGGGTCGCCGGCACCAGCGCTTCGATGACAAACTCCCATCCCTCGCCGACATAGGAAATGCCCGGCGCAACCAGCGTGGTGGTGCGGGCGCCGTAGCTGCGGCCCGCCGGTGTCGTGATCAGCACTTCGGTCAGCGGCGTCAACCCACGGACGAGATCCGGGAGGTCAAAACTATGCACTTTCGATTGCAGGTACGGGATCGAATACTGGACGGCGACACCGCCCCTGACCAGATCGGGACGCGGCTGCGCATCGGCAGCCGAATAGCCGAGAAATCCGGTCACGGCGAGCGGCCGCAGGTAGCCGATGTCGAGATCGCCCAAACCCTTCCCGAAATAGACCCGCGGCTCGGTGGCGCCCTTGCGCGGCGCGATACCGTTCGCCCCGGTGCCACCCCATTCGCGATTGACCCCGAGCGTCAGCAGCAACTCGCGGTCGGCGTCGTCGATCGCCAAATACTTTAAGCCGTTCTCAAAATTTGCCCAGCCATAGCGCGGATTGGTGGCGACACGGTCGATCGTCAACCAGCTCCCTTGGGTATACAGGCTCAGTCGATCGGTGAAGACTGTCTTGTCGAAGAAGGCGCCAACATTCGTCATGCGGCTGCGTGTCCCCGACCGCCTCACCGGATTGCGGCAGCGTCCATGCCCAGCCGTATATCTGATTGGTCGGCGCGATCTGAGGAAGGATCCCAGTGGGTGCGAACACCCGGTCTCCAGCCGCGGTATAGGCCAAACAACTGACGCTCGCCGCCAAGCTCCAGATGAAACCGGCTGCAATAATCACTGATCGAGAGAAGCCGCTGAGTTTCGACGAGCTAGCCATCGCCGCGTCTCCCAGTCTGCCGACAGTCCAGATCCTGGCCAACTGCCAAATCGTCGAGTCTTGTCTGAATTATTACCTGCTCAGTGGGAAAATGCATGCCAGAAAGGTTGAGACTTGATTGGTTCGGCTAACGCGCAAGAGCGTCGAGTCGTCGACGAAAACGCCAAGACAGCCGGGGCGCGCGAGCTGGGACCTCGGGCTCCGCTTGGCGGGTCCTTCTCATTTCAAAACGATTCCATTTTTCCCGCCCGGTCCCTGGCTGTTGAGCAGGTGCGAGCGTAGCCAGAGGAGGGCTTTCGGAATTGCTGAGCGAGCGAGTGATCGATGCTGCCGAATACCTTCGCATTCCAGTCGGCCGGCACGCGATCGGAGCGACAGTTCGCCGACGGGTTTCAGTAATCCAAATTCGGGAATGTCCGGAAACCGGCGCAGTCCGGCCCAAACCAGTCCCGTTCCAGCGGGCTGGATCTGCCCCATAGCGGACCGGCATGATTGGGTAGACGCGCGTTCTGACCCTTGTCGTCGCGGAAGCGTCCATGGCTACAGGGTGATCTGCTGGAAAACCAGAAGCTGCCGTGTCCGGCAGATGATTCCTTCCGGGGAATGCCCTAACCGAATACCATCAGCGTTCGCGTTCAGGAAGTTTGATCCGATCGAGCAATTCGGAGAACCGCGGATCGGTTCATAGACCTTCAAAACGCGGATCAAGGCGCAGCCATACCAGCCAGTGCGAGCGCTCGGCGAAGGCCTTGTCGAGCCAGGTAAAGGCGGCCTCGGCGTCGCCGATTCCGGCATAAACGAGGACCACGCCATAGGCGGTAACGAACCGGTGCTTGGCGAGTTCCTGCAACTCGGCAAGCACTGCTTTGGCCTTTTCGGGGCGGCCCGCGGCGCCCTCGACAGACCCGCGAGCCGCAATCGCAACCGGCCATTCGGGAACACTCTGTTCGACGCGGCGGAACTCGGTGATCGCATCACCGAACCGGCCGATCTGCTGGTAAGAGCGGCCGAGCCACAAATGTGCCGGTGCGAAATCGTGGTTCATCGCCAGCACGGATTGCAGTTGCTTGACCGCTTCGTCGTACTGGCGGGTGTAATAGTGGTGGAAACCGAGGTCGGTGTTGATCGCCAGCGACAGAGGATCGCGCTCGCGCGCGAATTCAATTTCGTGCGCTGCTTCTCCCGCACGACCCGCGGCTAGTAGAAAGATACTGTACCACTGGTGTGCGGCGGCCCAGCTCGGGTCGAGCGTAATAGCCCTCCGGAATTCTGCCTCAGCTCCGGGCCAATCCCAATCGAAATAGAATTTGACGTAGCCGAGAGAGGCGTGCGGCTCGGCGAGCGCGGCATCCGGTTCGATTGCCAGCAATGCATGGCGCCGCGCCAGCGGGAATGCACGGCCGGTGAGACGAAGCTCAGATAACCGAGCGTTGCATGGCAATCTGCTAGGCCGGCGTAGGCTGCGGAAAAGCCCGGATCAAGGGACACGGCGTGCAGGAAACTGTCGATCGCCTTCCTCAAGCTCGCTTCCGAGCGCTGACTCCAGGCGTAACGTCCCTCGAGATAGGCGCGGTAAGCATCAGGGTTGGCGCTGAACGCGTGTGCCGCGCCAGGGCCAAGCGCCAGCCTGCGAGTTTGCGAGGGCGAGGTCCATGTCGAGGTGCGCTGACGGCGCTCATGGATGTTGCCGGGATAGCTGAATTGAAAACAAGGACCGGCGCGACGAACCGGTAGCCACGCTTCGACACGGTCTGGATAAAAGCAGCACCATCGGGCCGGAGGGCCTTACGCACAGCCGAGATGTTGACGCTGAGATTGACTTCCTCGACGAAGCGGTTGGGCCAGACCTCCTGGAACAATTCGTCCTTACTGACGAGGTGCCCGCTACGGCGCACCAGAACGAGGAGGAGATCGAAAGCCTTCCCGGTCAGCGGCACGCGCGCGTCCTCGCGCAGCAGCAACCGTTCGTGCGGTATCAACAGGAAATCACCAAACTGGAAACTTGCCTGTTCCGTCATGATCACTGGAGCTATCGCCGAATTTTGGTGATGGCCTGACGGATCAGGCGGCGGCGGTTTGGGATTTCGAGGGCGCAGATTTGGCGGCGACTTCGATCCCATCGGTGAACCTGACACCTTGAATGAGCTTGGGCAACTGGTTGTGGCCATCGAGCCTGCGCCAGCTTTTCTGGGCGGCCTCGACCAGCTTGAACACCATGGCGAGGGCCGTCTTATTCGACAGGCACCCCTTCGAGCGGATTGTGCGGTGCCGCACCGTGGCGAAAGTGCTCTCGATCGGGTTCGAGGTCCGCAGGTGTTTCCAGTGCTCGGCAGGGAAATCGTAGAAGGCGAGCAGGGCTTGGCGATCCTTCGCCAGGCACGCGGCGGCCTTATCGTATTTCAGCTCGTAGGCGGCAATGAAGGCATCGAATGCGGCCTCGGCGGCCGGGCGGGTCTCGGCCATCCAGATTTCCTGTAATGACCGCTTGGCCTTCGGCTGCTGGCTCTTCGGCAGTTTGTTGAGGACATTGGCGGTCTTGTGCACCCAGCAGCGCTGCTCGCGTGTGGTCGGCCACAGCTCGCCGAGCGCCTTCCAGAAGCCGAGCGCCCCGTCGGCGACGGCGAGTTCGGGCGCGACCGCCAGACCTCGGTTCCGCAAATCGAGCAGCATCTCGCGCCAATCCTGGGCGCTTTCGCGGGCCCCGTCAGTAAAGCCGAGCAGCTCCTTCTTGCCCTCCGGGGTCGCGCCGATGATGACCAGGATGCATTGCTTGGCGTCTTCAAGACGGGCCTGCAGGTAGATGCCGTCGGCCCACACGTAGACGTAGCGCTTGGCCGACAGATCGCGCTTGCGCCAGTGCTTGTGCTCGTCGCGCCAGACCTCCTTCAGCCGCGCGATGGTCGAGGCCGACAGGCCCGGTGCATCCTTGCCGAGCAAGGCGGCAAGCGCCTCCACGAAATCACCGCTCGAGAGGCCCCTCAGGTAAAGGATCGGGATCAGCACCTCCAGGCTGCGCGAGCGCCGTGCATACGGCGGCAGGATCGCGGGCGTGAAGCGGACGCGCCCGGCACCATCGCCAGCGCCACGGTCGCGCACGCGGGGTTGGCGCACCCCGACCGGGCCGATGCCGGTCATCACCTCGCGTTCCGGCAGGTGCCCGTGACGAACCACGCGGCGCAAGCCAGCAGCGGTCTTCAGATCGGCATGCTGGGCGAGGAATTCGGCCACTTCGGCCTCGACCGCTTGGGCCAGCAGGGCACGCGCACCGTTGCGCAGCACCTCGGTCAGCGGGTCGGCGAACGATCCTGGTTGAAGCAGCTTGACGACGGTACCATCGGACACGGCGTATCACTCCTTCGCTGGAGAAGTGGAGGCGCGAACACCCCCACGATACGCCGCCTTCATCCCCTCAGCCCGTCACCAACTTCCGCGTATAGCTCGATCACTGCGTCGGCTTAGGAAATTTCCAGGAAAACTTTCGGACCTTTCCAAAGACTACATCAGTGATTCGAAGGATTTTACCTACCCACCAGGCCAACCCCAGGAGAGCCGGAATGGGTAAGTCGTCACAACACTGCATCGGGCGCTCTCTGTTATGCGCAGGTGCCGCATTTGTTGCCTTCAGCGTCTTAATCCACCCGCTTGCCGCGGCCCCCGAGGACGAGGTGCGCGCGACGTTTGACCAATTCGTCGCCGCCCAAAACGATCACGATGCCAAGGCGGTGGAAACATTGCTGCTCGAACTCGCCGAACTTCCTCTGGATCACCCGCGGCACCCCGGTGTGGGGCACCGAGGCGGCCATGAAGCGCTTCGCCACGCTCTATCAAGGGACATGGCGCCTTGATCCGGAGGCGGCCAGCCTGAAGGTCATGATGCTCGGAGATGGCGTGGCTCAGCTCTATGTTCCCATCACGTTTACGATCGGGCCGTCCGGCCAATCCGCCCAGCCCACCCGCTTCCTGATGAACCAAGTCCTGGTGAAGACGGCAACTGGTTGGAAGTGTCCAGCATCCTCCCGATACCGGCACCTGCGCAGTAGCAGAATGCGGTACGACCGAGGTTAGAGGTCCGACGCTGTGCTGCTTGCCCCAAAGCCTGCTTTCGGCGCATCCGCGTCACCGCCGCGAGGAAGGGCGAGGTCGCTTACCGCACCGCTGCGGATGCTCCCAGCGGCCGGAGGGTTGGCAGCCCGTGCCCCGAAGCGGACCACTGAGTCAACGTGTCGCGGCCCATATCCGGTTTCGGGGACGCCGAAATCCGCACGCCGATCAGAAGGGTGTTTATCGTGCGACGGCGCATCATCCCGCCGTTAATAGCGCGGCTGAGTTCGGTCGGCGTGCTCAGCATCGGGTAGTGGCCGGTGTCGAGCTCGGACCACTTGGCGCCGAGCCGCTCGGCAGCGCGTCGCTGGTGTGCCTCGCCCGGATTCGGAGCCCGGCGGCACCGGATCACGCTTGCCTTCCATTGCTGCGACCAGAACGAATCGAGCTTGACCGGTTGGAAGCGAAACGCAATTGGATGCGGCGTGTAGCGTTCGAGTGCCCAGGTGCGCGTCTCGGGGTCGAGGTCGGCGAACAGGCGGTTTGCGACATCCTCAGGGCTCGGCCGGAGCGTGACCCCGTCCGCCACCGTGGTCGAGTGGGGCAGGATGTCGGCGACCTTTTCGCCGTCGAACAGGGTCAGCGCATCGACAAAAACGAGGCGGCTTATCCGCTCACGCATCAATTCGGCGGTCCGACACGCCACCATGCCGCCATAGCTGGTGCCGACCAGCACGACATCTTTCAAGTCCTCGTAGAACATCAGCTGCGCCACTTCCTCGGCCTGCGTTTCGGCTGTGATACCCGGACGCATCTGGCCTTTGCGCTCGCCGCAACCGTCGAGGCTCGGCGCATAGACCTGATGCCCCGCGACGCGCAGCCGGTTCGTTACCGGCTGCCAGATCCAACCGCCCTGATTGGAGCCGTGCACCAATACGTATGTCGCCATGGTCATCTCCTCCGCTTCCGTCAACGGTTACGCTCTTCACAAAATCGGCGTCGGGGCGAGAAAGCAGATCACCTTGGTCTGGTCCAGCGCTTCGATAACGGCGCAGCAGGGTGCGCTCGATGTCGGCCTGCTCGGTTTCCGTGCTCGACTGGATGTGGCTGGGTATTCGCGACCTGATGGGCGCCGACTGAGGAGGGCACTTTCGGACATCGAAAGCCCTCCTGCGCGAGCTGATCGAACCCAAAATCAAGTGGCCGACTTGTTTACACGGGCTCAGCAGGGCGTAGCATCGCCGTGCCGCTCGCGTCGCGGTGGCGCCACCACAGCACCGCCACCCCGGCGACCACGACGAACGGCATGACGGCGATCTGCACCATGATCCAGCCAGCGCCCGACAGCATCGCGCCCGAGGCGAACGACGACAGTGTTACCGTGCCGAACACGAGAAAATCGTTGAGTGCTTGAACCTTGCCCTTTTCCGCGCCGGCGTAAGTTCGGGTCAGCAGCGTCGTGGCGCCGACAAACAGAAAATTCCAGCCGACCCCGAGCGCCACATTGGCGGCCCAGAAATTGAGGGTAGCGAGACCGGATAGGTTGATGAGGCTGCACAGCAGCAGTAGCACGGCGCCGGTGAGCATGATCCGCGTCAACCCGAGGCGGCTGATCAGGTGGCCGGTGACAAAGCTCGGAGCGAACATGCCGAGCGAGTGCCACTGGATGACAAAAGCGGCGGCGGCAAATTCGTGCCCGCAATCGAGCATCGCGATCGGCGTCGCAGTCATTACCAGTGACATGACGCCATAGGCGATCATCCCTGCCACCGCCGCCGCGATGAACGACGGCTCCATCGCGATCTCGCGCAACGGCCGGCCACCGCCGGCCAACACCGGTGTCGCCGGCCGCGGCAGCTCGACGAAATACAGCAGGACAGCCGACGCGAGAAACAGCACGAGGATCAGGGCATAGCAGCCGGCGAACAGCACCGGCTCGAACAGGTCGCGCGACCATTTGGCGACCTCGGCGCCGAACACCGCCGAGACGACGCCACCCGCCAGCACCAGCGAGATCGCTTTCGAGCGAAACGCCTCGTCGGCGATCTCGGCGGCGGCAAAGCGGTATTGCTGCGTCGCGCCGCGATTGGCTCCAAGCAGAAAGGTGCCGAAGCAGAACCATTCGAAACTGCTGCGAAAGATTGCCCAGGTCGCAATCACGGCACCAACGCCGCCGATCGCGGTGCCGAGCCAGAAGCCGGGTCGGCGGCCGAGTCCGCGCCATCAGCAGCGCCGCCGGGATCGTCGCCGCCATTACCCCGGCCTGCTGCACCGCGATCGGCAGGGTCGACAACGCCTTGTCCGGCGTCAGCATGTTACCGACGATCGCGCCGGTCAGCCCGACAATGCTGCCGCCGGTCATCGACAGCGCCTGGCAGCCGGCGAGCATCAACACGGTGCGCCGGGTGCCGGTCAGCATCAGAAGTGCTGCCAGCCGGAGGCGGTTATCGGCACCCGTTTGCGGGCGGCATCGACCAGCCGCAGGCCTGCCTTCCTCTCGATTGCCCCGGTTGCGGTGATCGGCAGCGCCAACTCGGGCGAAAGACATTCAATAGCCGGGCTCGTGTCCGGCGGCGACGTGAAAATCAACTCGTAATTGTCGCCTGCGCCGGCGAGCCGAGGAACGAGGTCGGGATCTTCAGTGATGCTGTGGTGCGCCGGCAGCGACAACGGCACGGCCGTCACCTCGATTACGCTGCCGACACAAATATGGCCGAGATGGGCGTCGAGCCTGTCCGAGACTTCGCACATCGCATACGCGACGCCTGCGAGCCGCGCCAGCGCCTCACCCTCACCCATAAGCCGTGAGCAGCCGGCGACATCGGCGGCGGTAATGGCCGCGAGCCGGCGCTCCACCCTGCTCACTCAACCATGTTCTCCGAGATCCTAAGCTGGCGCAGTCTGCTCCGGCAGCCAGCACCATTCAACATCGATGCGCAGCGCGAAGGCGGGCGGGGCAGTGGTGGGCAGCGTCAAAGACCTCGCCGACCAACTCGAATAATGGTTCGTTGAGCGCGCTTGCGACGGCTTCGTCGTCGCGGCGACCGACCTTCCCGGTGCATTTGAGGATTTCGTCCACCTGGTGATCCTCGAGCAGCAGCGCCGCGGCTTGTATCACCGCGATTATGGGGGTCTCACCTTGCGCAAAAACCTCGGCCTTGGCCTGCCGCAGCCGGGTCGGTGGAAGTAGTCGGCGGGCGAATTTTTTACCGTCAGCCCGGCTGTTTCTGCAAAAGGGAGGCAACGGACCGCGCACCGGCGGACAGCACTCTTTCCGGGCGTGGAAAACCAAACCGTTCCCGGAGAGTTTTTGTTTCGTAGCTTCGACGGAACCGCCCGCGCTTCTGGAGAAGCGGAACCACCTGGCCCGCGAAAGTCTAAGCCCCTCGGGATAAACGTCCATAAACATGTTGAAGCCGTCGGCCGCACCCTCGTCGACCCACTTCTCCATAAAGTCGGCGATCTGCTCCGGTGTTGTAGGCGCCGGATCAGAATGTCACCCCTCTGCCAATTAGAGATGACACTGCTCGAGGGATTTCCTGGGGGTGTCTGGGGTGATGGTTCGTCTGATGAGCGATGGGGAGCTGGCACGGTTTGAGGTGTTGCGGGATTTGGATCAGCATCGGCTGACGCCCGCGGCGGCGGCGCAGCTTATGGGGCTTGA